>JAYQUJ010000014.1:0-68115 GCA_038147895.1 Pseudomonas sp. | reverse complement strand
GTACTGGAATCCACCGCGAGTGCGAATGGTCAGCTCCGGTGAGCCATTCGAGAAGCTGGTATCGGCAAGCTCGCTAAGGGCTGCCGTAATCTGGATGGCGATGGTGGGTTGGCCATTGGTCACGCTGGCGAAGGGCAGTTCCACCACCACCAATTGATCGCCGGCCTGCATGCCATAGCTGGCGGCGTTTATCACCAGAGCATTGCCACTGCTATCCACGGCTAGCGGGTGGGTGGCCTGGCCGTTGGCATCGAAGGTAATGACATGGGTGACCAGGTTTTGCCCTAGGTAGCTGGCGGAGACGAAGGTGATGCCGTCATCGATCTCAGCGCCTGCACCGTCCTTGCCCGTGGCCGGTAAGAACAGATCGAGGAAGGGGGCAAAGCCGGTCTGGCTGGAGTTGTTGGTGAAGTTGACGGTGAAGGTGAAGTTTTCACCCAGCAATGCATTGGTGCTGGTGACGGGCAGGCTGCTGGTTGGACTGGCGTCGGCGAGCAGGCCGTCATAGGACGCCAGGGTCAAGCTATCGAGGGCGATGGGTTGATCGATGTCGCCGGTGTGGGTTTCCAGTTCCCAGTCGCCCCCTGCAGCCAGGCTGCCTGTATCGTCACTTGACGCTGCGACATCCGCACCGGTCCAGTAGGCCAGTTGCGCCACCAGGGTTTGTCCGGCATTGCCTGCCCCCACACGGCAGCCAAAAAGCTGGATGTCGGCGCCGGCATTGAGGTTGTTGCTCCATTGCTGCAGACGCTCGCCGAGCTGATCGACGTTGTCGGCGGAGATAGTGGTATTGCCAATGGTGAACTGGCCGGCCGCGCCGTGGGAGAGGATCTGGATCGAGTCGACTTGCCCGAGAGCTTCCAGCGCTTGCTCGATGGCGGCTATACCATCCTGATTCAGGTTGACCACCAGCGCCTGGACGCCTTCTGGCAACTGGCTGACCAGCTTGTCGCGGTTTTCGACTCGGCTATCTATTACCAGCAAGTGCTTCGCACCGGCCTGGGCGGGGGCACTCGCCGCAGACTCGACCTGGGTGGCGGGGGTATGTTCCGCGTCTGTGCCGTGGTCGGCGTCCTGCTGCTGGTCAGCGGCAACGGCTGCGGCGCCGTCAAACAGGATCCGCGGTTCGAGCGCGAGCGTATGGCTCTGCGGCCGGAACATCGAGCGTGGCGAGAATTCGGACATGGCCAATCTCCTTTGGCGCGAACAACCCGCGAATAAATATAGTTGCTATATAGAAATTCGTTGTAACGGCTAGAGCCCTCTAACTACGGGCTTTCGGATGAGTGGCGGTGTGGCAGTTGGCCAGTAAAGCTGACCTTTCGGCCATCTATTAGAGCTGGGCAGTCGTGACGCCAGCGACTAAGGTGCACGCCCAGTGAATCGGGGGTATCGATGGGCGAGCGTTGGGACATCTTTTGCTGCGTGGTAGACAACTACGGCGATATCGGCGTGACCTGGCGCCTGGCGCGGCAGTTGGCTGACGAGCAAGGGCTGCAGGTGCGTCTCTGGGTGGACGAACCCGCCGCATTTGTACGGTTGTGTCCGCAGGCTGACGCGCAGCTGAGCATGCAGCGCATTGATGGCGTGGAGGTCTGTCACTGGCCCAAGGACTTTCCCAGAGTCGAAGCGGCTGATGTAGTCATCGAGGCTTTTGCCTGCACGCTGCCGGCAAACTACATCGAGGCCATGGTCGCGAGGGCCCAAAAAGCACTGTGGCTGAACCTGGAATACCTCAGCGCCGAGGGCTGGGTGGCCGGTTGCCATGGTCTGCCATCGCCCCAGCCGGGTGGTCTGCAGAAGTTCTTCTTCTTTCCGGGATTTGCCGAAGGCACCGGCGGCCTGTTGCGCGAGGGCGACCTGTTGATGCAACGTCGGGAGTTTCAGGCCGATGCTCAAGCGCGGCGGGATTTCCTGGCGCGGCTTGGGGTGACGCTGGCGGACGATACGCAGCTGGTATCTCTGTTCGCCTACGAGAACCCAGCCCTGGCCGGCTGGTTGGACGCACTGGCGGCGGGGGCTCAGCAGACCCTGCTATTGGTGCCGCAGGGGCGTATCGAGGGCGACCTGCGACGCTGGTGCGGGGAGGCGCAGGCGTGTGTCTGGCAACGTGGCAGCCTGCAGGTACAGCTGCTGCCGTTTCTCAGTCAGGCCGACTATGACCGGTTGCTGTGGAGCTGCGACTTCAATGCGGTGCGCGGCGAGGATTCGTTCGTGCGCGCGCAATGGGCGGGACGGCCGATGCTCTGGCACATCTACCAGCAGGAAGAGGGCGCGCACTGGGACAAGCTGGAGGCCTTCCTCGACCTTTATTGCGCTGCTCTGACGCCTGTGCAGGCGAGTGTTACGCGTGGCCTGTATCGAGCCTGGAATGGAGCTGGTGATATGCGGCAGGCATGGCTGGCCTGGCAGGAGCAAGGACAGGCGTTGCTCAGCCAGGCCGAGGGCTGGAGCCGGCAGCAGGCCTCTCGTCCTGATCTTGCCTCGGCACTGGTGCAGTTTTACCGAAATTGGCTATCATGCGCGGCCTAGAAATCTGTACCTCCATCCAAATCCGGATACTCGTATGAAAACCGCACAAGAAATGAAGCCCAACAGCGTGGCTCTGATCGACGGCCACCCGTGGCTGATTCAGAAAGCCGAATTCACCAAGTCCGGCCGTAACAGCGCCATCGTCAAGATGAAGCTGAAGAACCTGATCAACGGCTCCAAGACCGAGACCGTTTACAAGGCCGACGACAAGATGGAGCCGGTCATCCTTGAGCGCAAGGAAGTGACCCTGTCCTACATCAGCGGTGAGGACTACGTCTTCATGGATCCGGAGTACAACTCCTACGAGCTGCGCGCCGAAGATCTGGAAAGCGTTCTGCCGTTCATCGAAGAAGGCATGACCGATATCTGCGAAGCCGTGTTCTTCGAAGGCAAAGTGATCTCCGTAGACCTGCCGACCACCATCGTTCGCCAGATCACCTACACCGAGAACTCCGCCCGTGGCGACACTTCCGGCAAGGTGATGAAGCCTGCCAAGCTGCGCAACGGTACCGAAGTCAAGGTTGCAGACTTCTGCAACATCGACGACTGGATCGAGATCGACACCCGTGACGGTTCCTACAAGAGCCGTACCCAGGCACCGGCCTAAGGCCTGCGCCTCGCATGAAAAGCCCGGCCCAGTGCCGGGTTTTTTATTGCCCGAGTTTTGGTGGTTGGCTGCGCTTGCGCGGGAGCGGCTGGGCGGCACTGCGCTTGGCGTTGCGTCCATCGCGACTGTCGTTTCTACAGGGTTCAGTCCATCTTCAGGCCACGTTGCAGCGCCAGGTCCCAGGGCGGAATGGGGCTGAAGCGCTGCTTGAGGAATTCCAGCAGCAGGCGCGTGCGTGAGCTGGCTTCGCTGGCCAGGCGCAGGGCGTAGATGCCGCTGGGTTCGGCTGCCGGCAGGCCGCCGTCGCACAGCAGTGGCACCAGCTCACCGCGTAGCAGGTGCTCGCTGATCAGCCAAGTGGGCAGGTGGGCGATGCCGAGGCCGGCGACGGCGCTGAACAGCAGGGTTTCGGCGTTGTTGGCGGTCATGCGCAGGCGGCCAGGGCGTAGCAGTTGCAAACGGCCGTCTACCTCGAAGCGCCAGGCATGTGGCGGCGCCAGGGCATCCCAGTCCAGACCGTCATGCTCGGGAATCTCGCGCGCATCGCGCAGCAGGCCACGGCGCTTGATGTATTCGGGGCTGGCGCAGAGTACCCGTACCATCGGTGCCAGCGGTGTGGCGACCAGGCGGGTGTCGGCCAGCGGGCCGATACGCAGAACCAGATCCACTTCCCCCAGGTGCTCGCCCTGCAGGTCGATGAAGCTGTCGATCAGCCGTAGCTGTACGTCCAGGCCGGGATAAAGGGTGAGGAATTCGGCGATGGCCGGCGCCAGATGACAGCGACCGAAGGGTGAGGGCGCGTCGATGCGGATCAGACCCTCCGGCGCGCTGCTCAGCGATACCGCTTCGGCCCGGGCCTGATGCAGTTCGGCGAGGATGCGCCGGGCCCGCTCGGCAAAGGCCTGACCGGCGGGGGTCGGCTTGACGGCATGGGTGCTGCGAATGAACAGCGCACAGCCGAGTGCACGCTCCAGAGCATCGACTCGCCGCGATACGGCCGATGGGGTGAGCTGCTGGCGGCGTGCCGCAGCGGAGAAACTGCCGCTCTCCAGCACATCCAGATAGAGAGTGAACTGGTCGGTGAGCTGATCGGTATTCATGGCCTGCCTTTGCGTATTGCGCAAAGCCATTGTGCGCGGCTATGCGTTTCCTGGCTATCTCCGGTTGGCTAGCATGCCGGCCAGACTCTGGAGGTGGCATGAGCCTGATCGATCTGTTGTTGAATCTTCTACTGGGCCTGGCGATGGGCACGGTAGGTGGCCTGTTTGGTATTGGTGGTGGCCTGGTGGCCATTCCGGCGCTGGGTGTGCTGTTCGGCCTCGACCAGCAACTGGCTCAGGGCACGGCACTGGTGATGGTGGTGCCCAACGTGGTGTTGGCCCTGTGGCGCTATAACCAGCGCAACCGTATCGAACCCAGGTATGCGCTGTTGCTGGCGGGTTCGGGGATCGTCTGTGCCTGGCTGGCGTCGCTGTACGCCGTCGAGCTGCAGGCCGAGCGCATGCGCCTGGCTTTCGTCGGTTTTCTCGTGGCGCTGGCGCTGTACAACCTGGCGCGGCTGTTCATGCGCACTCCATCGGCTTCTCAGGAGCTGCGCTATCCCTGGCCCTGGCTGGGCGTGGTGGGCGGCGCGGCGGGTGCGCTGGGTGGGCTGTTCGGCGTCGGTGGCGCGGTGCTGGCGGTGCCGGTGCTGACCAATATTTTCGGGGCCGGGCAGCTGATGGCCCAGGGGTTGTCGCTGGCCCTGGCGTTGCCGAGCACTGGCGTGACGCTGCTGACCTACGCGCTGCATGATCATGTCGACTGGGCCATGGGCGTGCCCCTGGCCGTGGGTGGGCTGCTCAGCATCAGTTGGGGCGTGAAGCTGGCTCATGCGCTGCCGGAGAAGGTGCTGCGCGGGCTGTTCTGCGGGTTTCTGGTGCTCTGTGCGGTGTTGCTGGCGCTGAAGTAGGTTGGCGCAGGTGGAATCGATTGTGTGGCAGCCCGGTAGGGGGCGTTGGGCTTCGTGATGCTCCGGACTACGTGCGGGCGTGTATTCAAGTAGCTGCAGCCTCGATCCGACGCCCATCGCGGCTGAAGCCGCTCCCACGGAGGCTTCGGGGGCTAGAGGCGAAAGCCTTCGACTATATGCTCGGCCAGGGTGTCGATGACCTGCGACTGGCGCTGCGGGTGGCGCAGCAGGACGATGCTGGTCTGCGGCAGGGTAGGCAGGCCTTCGGCTTCACCGAGAATGCGCAAGTCCGGGGTGATCAGGCTCTGCAATTGGGCGGTGACGGCGAGGCCGGCGCCGACCACGGCGAAGATCGCCGACAGGCTGGGGCTGGTGTAGGCGATGCGGTAGGGGCGCTCCATGGCGTCCAGCGCGTTGCAGGCCCAGGCGCGGCAGAAGCAGTCGGCATTGAACATGGCCAGCGGCATCGGGTTCTGCTCATGCGGGCTGAAGCCCTGGGCGACGGCCCAGACGAAGCGCTCCTGGCGCAGCAGTTGGCCGATTTCCTTGCCCGGCTCGCGGGTGACGATGGTCAGGTCGAGATCCTGGCGTTGCAGCAATTGCCCCGAGGGTTCGCAGTGCACTTCCACTTGCACCAGCGGATAGGCCTGGGCGAAGCGCGAGAGGATGTCCGGCAGAAAGCGCATCACGTAGTCATCCGGCGTGCCGATGCGTACGGCGCCGACCATGTGTGGCTCGCGCAGGGTGTTGAGCACTTCGCCGTGCAGCTTGAGGATGCGCCGCGCATAGCCAAGCAGCACCTGGCCTTCGGGCGTCAGGCGCACCTGGCGGCCTTCGCGCTCGAACAGGGTGCGCTGTACCACGTCGTCCTCCAGGCGCTTCATCTGCATGCTCACCGCCGACTGGGTGCGGTTGACCGCTTCCGCTGCGCGGGTGAAACCGCCGTTATCGGCGATGGCGACAAAGCTGCGCAGCAGTTCGGTATCGATGCTGGGATAATGGGCCATTCATCAATCTCCAAGATGCTTAGCATAAGAAACATTCGTTGGATTGATCTTAAGCGTGAATGGAAACTGGCGCCAACCCCACAGGGAGGGCGTGATGATGAAAGGTCAAAAAGGTTTTGCCATCGCACATTCCGTTTCGCTGGGCCGCATCCACTGGCCGCGTCCGCAGCGGTTATGGCTGCAGTTGCAGCGCTGGTGGCAGTTGGCGCGTGAGCGGCGGCAACTGGCGATGCTCGATGAGGCGGCGCTCAAGGATCTGGGACTGAGCCGCGGTGATGTGTTGCAGGAAAGTGAGCGGCCGTTCTGGGATGATCCGCTGCAACGTTGAGGGACCGGTCAATATTCAGGTCGGGGCCATGAGGAGTGATGATGAGTGGTGTCGCCATGCGCAAGGGCGCTGATGCGTTTCTCTTTCAACTGATGATGTTGCTGTGCGCCATATGGGGCAGTCAGCAGGTGGCGATCAAGCTGGCGGCCGAGGATATCTCGCCGCTGCTGCAGGTCGCCTTGCGTTCTGGCATCGCCGCAGCTCTGGTTGGCTTGTTGCTGCTTTGGCAGCAGGCCTGGCGGGGCTGGCTGCGCAGCACCTGGGCTGCCGGTGTGTTGGCCGGTGCATTGTTTGCCCTGGAGTTCTTCTTTATTGCCCGCGGCCTGCAGTACACCTCGGCCTCGCACATGGCCGTGTTTCTCTACACGGCGCCGATCTTTTCTGCGCTGGGCTTGCATTTACTGCTGCCCAGCGAGCGCTTGCGTGCCCTGCAGTGGCTGGGGATCGGCCTGTGCTTTGCCGGTGTCACGCTGGCGTTCGGCGGTGGCGACTGGGGGCAGTTCGACTCACGCATGCTGCTTGGTGATGCCCTCGGGCTGTGCGCCGGTATGGCCTGGGGCGCGACGACTGTGGTGGTGCGTGGCTCGCGACTGTCCGAGGCGCCGCCGGCGTTGACGTTGTTCTACCAGCTGGCGGTTGCCTTCGTTCTGCTGCTGGCCTTCGCCGTCTACAGTGGCGCCCTGAGCCCGCTACGCTGGACGCCGACAGCCATTGCCAGCGTGTTGCTGCAGGGCGTCGTCGTATCGTTTTTCAGCTACCTGGCCTGGTTCTGGCTGCTGCGCCGTTACCTGGCGTCGAACACGGCAGTGTTCTCTTTCATGACCCCGCTGTTCGGCGTGACGTTCGGTGTGCTGGTGCTGGACGAACCGCTGACGCTCAACTTTGTAGCCGGTGCCGTGCTGGTGTTGCTGGGCATCAGCCTGGTCAGCAGCCATGCCTGGTTGCGTCGGCGCCTGGGCAGCTGGCGTGGTGTCAGCGAGCAATCCTGATGACGGAGTCCATATGCCGGCTTATCACCTGGCTCAGTTGAATATCGCCACCTTGCTGGCGCCGCTGGATTCTCCGCAGTTGGCCGGCTTCGTCGCCAACCTGGAGCGGATCAACGCCCTGGCCGAAGCATCGCCGGGGTTCATCTGGCGCCTGCAGGACGAGGCTGGTGACGCCACCGCCATTCGTCCTTTCGGCGACGAGGTACTGGTCAACATGTCCGTATGGCGGGACGTGCAGTCGCTCAGCGACTACGTGTACAAGGGTGCACATACCGAGATGCTCAAGCGCCGCCGCGAGTGGTTCGACAAGGTCGAGCAGGCGCACCAGGTGCTCTGGTGGGTGCCGACCGGGCATTGCCCGGATGTGAGGGAAGCGGCCGAGCGACTGGCGCATCTGCGTGAACATGGTGCCACGGCGCATGCCTTCACCTTCCGCCACAGCTTTGTCGCGCCGGATGGGCTGATCGAGCCAGCCTGCTAGGCTTGGCCGCCATGAGCCTGTCACTTTCCCATATCGACGCCCGCCGCCTGGCCCTGGCAGCCCAGGGCTTTGGCCGTACGCCGCGCGGGGCGGTTGGCTCGCGCCAATTGCATGCCCAGATTGAACGTCTTGGTGTGCTGCAGATCGACTCGGTCAATGCACTGGTGCGTTCGCACTACTTACCCGCGTTTTCCCGGTTGGGCCATTACGAGCCCGCTCTGCTGGACCGCCTGGCCTGGGGCGGAACACGGCAGCGGCGCCTGTTCGAATACTGGGGGCACGAAGCTTCGTTATTGCCGCTGGAGCTGTATCCGCTGTTGCGCTGGCGCATGCGCCGGGCGGCGAACGGGCAGGGCATCTATCGTCAACTGGCCGAGTTCGGCCGCCAGCAACAGGACGTGATCCAACGGGTACTGGGCACCGTGCGCGAGCAGGGCGCCCTGGGCGCCGGCAGTCTCAATACGCGTACGGAGAAGGCTGGCCCTTGGTGGGACTGGAGCGCGGAGAAGCATGCGCTGGAGTGGCTGTTTGCCGCCGGTGAGGTGAGCGTGGCTGGCCGACGCGGTTTCGAGCGTCTGTACGACCTGCCGGAGCGGGTGATCCCGGCGGCTCAGCTCGACCATCCCGAAATCGACGAGGCCGAGGCCCAGCGCCAGTTGCTGCTGCGTTCGGCCGCTGCGCTGGGCGTGGCCAGCGCCCGCGATCTGCGCGACTACTACCGGCTGGACGCGGGCGATGCCAAGGCTCGTATCGCCGAGTTGGTGGAGAACGGTGACTTGCAGCCGGTCACCGTGCAGGGTTGGACGCAGCCAGGTTACTGCCACGGCGAGCCGCGTATCCCACGGCGGATCAAGGCCAGCGCGCTGCTGTCGCCCTTCGATTCGCTGATCTGGGAACGCGAGCGCACCGAGCGGCTGTTCGGCTTCCGCTACCGCCTGGAGATCTACACCCCGCCGGCCAAGCGCGTGTATGGCTACTACGTGCTGCCTTTCTTGCATCACGACCGTCTGCTGGCCCGAGTTGATCTGCGCAGCGAGCGCGCACAGGGGCGCCTGGCGGTGCATGCCGTGCATCTGGAGGAGGCAGTGTTGAGTGAGGAGGCGCTGCATGCCCTGGCTGGGGAGCTGCGTGGGTTGGCGCAGTGGCTGGGGCTGGCGCGGGTGGCGTTGAACTGTTGTTCGCCGGTGGCTGTGCTGCTAGGGCCGCTGCTTGAGCAGCGGCCCTAGCCTTAGCGGGTGAGCGGCTTCAGCCGCGATGGGGTAGGAGGTTTAGAGCCAGCGCTCATAGGCTTCACTTATGCGGCAACCTTTGGGCATTTTTTCCCTGACGTCTTTTACATAAGCATTCCATTCATTTTTTTCTAACGACTTATTGGCAATTACCTGCTCTCGCAATTCCTTGCAGATATTCTCGTCCTTCTCGATGGCTGCCAGCTTGGCCTTGAGGTCGTTGCTACTGATCCTGGTGCCATTGATGGGGCCGAAGTAGAGGGTATTGCCGTCTTCGGACAGTTTGAGTGCCATGTTTCGGTATGTCAGCCCCTCGCCTGATTGGCTCAGGGCCATGGCGTCGGTGTTGTTCAAAACGTTCTCGATAAAGAGGTAGGTATCGCCGTCCTTCTTGATTTCGGCAATTTTCTCCGAGCCTGTGAACTTGTTTTCGTACTTGTACAGGCCGATAGCCTTGTCGTGGTCGTTGCCGCAGCCCATCAACAAGATGGCCAGGGTTGCTATCAGCGTGGCTTTGATTTTCATGTGTACCTCCATGTGGTTATTGCTCCGTTGTTACTCAGCTGCGATGCGCTGACGAATATGTGCAGCGCGATCAGCCGAACCCGGGTGCGAGTCGAACATGCTGCTCTCGCCGCCGCCTTGTTCGGCCAGTTTGTCGAAGGCGCTGGCCAGGCCTTGCAGCGGGATGCCGCGTTGCTTCAGTAGGTCGAAGGAAAAGTCGTCGGCGGCGCTTTCCTGGGATTGGGAGAACTGCGCGTTGATCAGTGCTTCGCCCAGGTCGCCCAGCTGCGAGCTGGACAGGGCCATGGCCGCGCTGTTGCCGGAGGAGGCGATGGCGCCGCGGGCCACCGAGGTGGCGTAGGCGGTTTGCATGGCCTTCTTGGTGTGACCGAGGGCGACGTGGCCCATCTCGTGGCCGAGTACGCCTTCCACTTCGTTGTCGTTCATCAGGTCCATCAGGCCGCTGTACACGCGCACGCAGCCGTTGGCCATTGCCCAGGCGTTGACCTCGTCGGTGAGGTAGACCTTGTAGTTGACCGGGGTGCTGCCGGCCTGGCTGCCGAGGTTGGCGGCGATCTTGCTCAGGCGCTTGCTGTACTCGCTGTCGGCCGGGGCGATGGGCGACTCGGCATCCATCTGTACGCAGGCCTCGTCGGCCATGGTCTTCACGTCGGCGTCGCTGAGGGTAGCGGCCTGCATGGCCTGCAGCCCACTGTTGAGCATGCTGTCGGCGCTCATGTTCTGGCAGCCGGCGAGCAGGGTGGCGAGAGCGAGGGCGGAAAGGGAGTGCTGCAGTTTCATTGAGATCGTCCTTGAAGGTGGGTCGGCGGAAATGGCCAAGCCGCGTCGGCGTCCTGGCCGGCGCGGCATTGTCGGTGATAAGGGCGGTGCAAAATGTGAAGCGGGTCGCAGCTGGCGGCCCGCTGGGCAAGGCTTAGCGCGCAGGTACTGCCGCGCCCGGCAGGGGGCGAATCCTGCGCCGGGATACCAGCAGCACGCCGGCCAGCACCAGGCCGGCGCCCAGCATCTGCTCCAGTGACAGTGGCTCGGACAGCAGCAGCCAGCCGAAGAAGATGGTCAGGATCGGGCCCAGGGTGCCGATCAGCACGGTGCGCGCCGCGCCGATGCGCTGCACCGCGGCGGATTGCCAGAGCACCGGCAGCACCGTGGAGAACAGGGCCATCGCCGCGCTGTACCAGTAGACCGATGCCGGCTGCTGCAGGGCCGAGAGCGGCTGGCTGATCACGAAGTGCAGCTGCGAGGCGAGGGTGGAGATGATGATGGCCAGGGCGGCGAAGCGCAGGGTGCCGAGGTTGCGAATGGAGACTTCCGCCCCGGCGCTGTACAGCGCGTAGGACAGCGCGGAGGCGAAGACGAAGGCGGCGCCGATCAGCACGGTACGGCTGTCGCCGGCCACTTCCAGGTCGTGGGCGAAGGCCAGGCCGATACCTGCATACGACAGCAACAGCGCGCCGATCTGCCGTGGCTCCAGGCGCTTGCCCATGAACATCACGCCGATCAGTACGGTGAGGGTCGGGTAAGTGAACAGGATCAGGCGTTCCAGCGCGGCGGAGATGTATTGCAGGCCGATGAAGTCGAGGATGCTGGCGCCGTAGTAGCCGAGCAGACCGAGGGCGACGAGCAGGCCCCAGTCCTTGCGGCTCAGCGGCGGGGCGCTGCGGCACAGCCAGAGCGCGGCAAACAGGGCGAAGGGCAGGGCGAAGCTCATGCGCAGTGCCAACAGGGTGACCGGGTCTACCGCGGCGGCCTCGTAGGCCAGCTTGACGAAGATGGCCTTGAAGGAAAAACCGAAGGCGGCCAGCACGGCCAGCAAAATGCCCATGCGTTCGGCGGAGAGGTTTTTCCAGGGCATGGTGGGATATCTCAAGAGGATTATGTCGAGACGAATGATCCCGGGTGTAGACTCCCTGTGGAATTGGCTTTTTCGCAACCTATCGTTCGGCTGTGGCGAACACTATGCATTATGACCTGACGGATCTACGCCTCTTCGTGGCCATCGCCGAGGCGCGCAACCTGACCCGTGGCGCCGAGCGTGTGCATCTGGCGGCATCTTCGGCCAGCCATCGCATGCGCCTGCTGGAGGAGTCGATGGGCACGGCCTTGCTGGTGCGCGAGCCGCGTGGCGTCAGCCTGACCCGCGCCGGTGACGCCCTGTTGCGCCATGCCCGCCAGGTATTTGCCCAACTGGAGCAAATGCATGCCGACCTGGCGCCGTTCGCCCACGGCGTGCGTGGTCATGTCAGCCTGTGGGCCAATACCCACGCCACTCATACTTTTCTGCCGGACAGCCTGTCGGCTTTTCTGCAGCGCTACCCGCAGGTCAGCATCTCGCTGGAGGAACATACCAGCCCGGAAGTGGTGATGGCCGTGGCCCGGGGCGAGGTGGAGGTCGGCGTGGTGGCGGACCTGGTCGAGGGGGCGGAAGTCGAGCTGCTTCCCTACCGGGCCGACCGCCTGGTGCTGATCGCCCCGCCGGAACATCCCCTGGCGACACTCGACAGTGCGCCGTTCGCGGCAGTGCTGGCACAGCCTTTCGTGATGCTGCACGCCGGTTCGGCCATCCACACCTTCACCATGAATGCTGCCGCGGCGCTCGGCCGGCACCTGGAAGTGCGCATCCAGGTGCGCAGTTTCGAGGCGGTGTGCCGCATGGTGAGTGCTGGCGTGGGCATCGGCATGGTGCCGCACAGCGCCATCGCCACCAGCAGCTCGCGCTTGCCGCTGGCGCTGATCGAACTGGACGAGCCTTGGGCGCAGCGGGATCTCAAGGTGTGCGTGCGCAAGCGCGAGCTGCTGTCGGGCTTTGCTGCGGAGCTGGTCGACTGCCTGATCGCCGGGGCTTCCCTGGCCGAAGCGAGCAGTCAGGCACGGGCTTTGGGTCCGACATAGACCTTGGCGATGGTGCGGTCGATCATCCGCCGCGCCAGGCTAGGCAGGTGACGGAAGGCCCAGGCAGCCGCCCTGGTATTGCTGCCGGGGAAGCAGGTGAACTGATTGGAGGCGATGCACTTGGCCGAGGCCGCGGTGACGGCTTCGATCGACATCTTGGGGATGCTCAGCACGCAGGCGCGGTTTTCCGGGGTGCGGTAGGCGTCCAGGGTGTCGACCATCGGCGAGTCGAATTCCGGTGGGCACAGCAGCTGCACTTTCACCCCGCGCGGCTTCAGCTCCGCGCGCAAACACTCGGTGAAACCGACCACGGCGAATTTCGAGGTGCAGTAGGGCGTGTAGCCGAAGGCACCGGCAAAGCCGCCGAGCGAAGCGACGTTGGTGATCTGCCCGCGACTGGCTTCGATGGCCGGCAGCGCGGCGCGAACGGTGTTGATCAGGCCGAACACGTTGACCGCCATGACCTGCTCGAAGGCGCTGGCCGGCAGGTCGTGGAAGTAGCCTTCCTTGAGAATGCCGGCGCTGTTGATCAGCAGGTCGATGCCGCCGAGTTCCTCGATCAGCGCCGGAATGTCGCGCTGGGCGGCGTCGGCGTTGGTCACGTCGATCGAGCGGTGCAGCACCAGGCCGGCACCGAGCAGGCTCAGCTCGGCGGCAGCCTGAGCCAGCTTGCGCTCATCACGCGCGACCAGGGCAATGGCGGCACCCTGGCGGGCATAGTGGCGAGCCAGCGCCAGGCCCAGCCCGGAGGAGCCGCCGGTGATCACTATCTTGTGAAATGTAGACACGTCTTACCTTTCTCTTCAGCAGGGCTTCAGGCTTCTTCCGGCGTGGTGATCTGGCGCAGCAGATCGCCCTTGGCGCGCAGCGGCGAGACCTGCTCGGCCAGTGGTGCGGAGAAGTGGATCGGCTTGATCTGTGCCGCCCGTGCGGCATCGAACACTGGCAGCTGGCTCATGGCGTATTCGCTCAGTGCGGTGATGGTCAGCGACGGGTTGACCCCCAAGTTGCCGGGGATGATCGAGCCGTCCAGCACACGCAGGTTGCGGTAGCCGAAGGTCTCGCCGGTCTCGTCGACCACACCGTTCTGCGGGCTGCTGCCGATGGCCACGCCGCTCATGATGTGGGCGGTCATCGGCGCGCCGGTGAGAATCTCGGTCAGGGCATTGCCCGGTTCGCCCTGGACCTTCTTGGCGAAGCTGCGCGCCACCCGGTGCGCCGAGGGGAAGAACACTTCCAGCTTGGTGTCGCCGGCTTTCTGCACGGCACTGATGCTGTGGCGGAACAGGCGCCAGATCGGCCGGCGCCATTCCAGGTGGATGTACGACTCGCTGGTTTTCATCACCAGGAAGATGATCGAACTGCGCGCCTTGCCCACCGGGTTGAGCATCTTCAGCGTGCGCAGCGGATGCAGCAGGCTGTTGCCGAGGAAGCGCAGCAGGCGCGGCAGGCCGGTGCCATCGACCATCGGCACGTAGGGCATGTACAGCCAGGTGGCGTCCGAGCCTTTGGGGAAACGGTTGATCTCGACGTTGGTTTCGTCGTCGGCGGCGATACCGGTGGAGATCATCGGCCCTTCGTGCAGGTCTTCCTTGGCATCGGTGACGGTCAGCAGGGTTTCCGAGTTGGTGCGTACCTGTTGGCCGAGCAGGGGCGACAGGTTGGGCAGGGTCTTGTACTTGTCGCGCATTTCCAGCAGCAGCGGGATGCTGCCCATCACCCCGGCCGAAACCACCACGCCGCGGGTGGTCAGGCTGTAGCGGCGGATCGGTTTGCCGCGTGCATCCTCGACCACGCTGATCCGATAGCCGGCGCTGCCATCCTTCACGCCCGCTTCGTTGGCCAGCGGTTCGATGCGTTCGACACGGCTGTCGGCACGGATTTCGGCGCCATTGCGTTCGGCGAAGAACAGGTAGTTCTTCAACAGGCTGTTCTTGGCGTTGTGGCGGCAGCCCAGCGAGCAGCCGGCGCAGTACTGGCAGGTATTACGCGCCGGGCCGTCGCCGGCGAAGTAGGGGTCGCCGACGTTCTTGCCGCGCACGTTGTCCTTTTGCGGGAAGAGGATCGACAGCGGCATGGCGGCGTAGCTGTCGCCGCGACCGATTTCCTCGCCGACTTCGCGCAGCGCTCTGTCGGCCAGGTTGGTGTAGGGGTTGCGCGCGGTACCGAGCATGCGCATGCCGAGGGCGTAGAACGGCGCCAGGCGCTCTTTCCAGTCGCTGCGGATGCGGGTCCAGGACGGCGAGTTGAACACCACGTCGTCCGGCACCAGGTTGACGTTGGCATAGATCTGCGAGCCGCCGCCGACACCGGCGCCATGCACCACGGTGACCTTGCTGGTGAAGCTCATCTGCAGCGGCCCACGCAGCCCCAGGCGCGGGGCCCACAGGTAGTCGCGCACGCGCCAGCTGGTCTCGGGGTATTCGTGGTCGGCGCGACGCGGGCCTTTTTCCAGTACCAGCACGCGGTAGCCCTTCTCGGTCAGGCGCAGCGCGCTGACGCTGCCGCCGAAGCCAGAGCCGATGATGATCTGGTCGAAATCGAACGCTTGATTGGTCATGGCAGGAATCTCGGTTGCCGGCCCGTCACGCGGGCCGGATGTTGTTGTTATGGGGAGAGGTGCTGATCAGCTCTTCATTTTGATCATCATGTTGAGCATGCGCTCGGCAAACTTGCCGTAGGGCGGCAGCAGCAGATTGAGGCCGCGCACCGGGCCCTGGTACAGCACCGGGCGCAGCTTGGAGAAGGTCAGGAAGCCTTCAAGGCCGTGGTAGTGGCCCATGCCGCTGTTACCGATGCCGCCGAACGGCAGGCTGTGCACGCTGACGTGCAGCAGGCTGTCGTTGATGGTCACGCCGCCGGACAGGGTGTTGTAGATGTACCAGTCGGCCAGGCTGCGGTCGTTGGTGTAGGCGTAGAAGGCCAGCGGGCGCGGGTGGCTGTTGATGTAGGCGACCACTTCCTCGCGGCTCTTGTAGGTCTTGATCGGCAGGATCGGGCCGAAGATCTCGCGCTGCATCACATCCATCTCTTCGCTCGGGTTGAGCACGATGTGCGGCGCCATGATGCGGCGGGCGGCGTCCGGCTTCTGGTTCTCCAGCAGCGGCACGATGCGCGCGCCCTTGTCCCTGGCGTCGGCCAGGGTCGCCTGCAGGCGGTCGTAGGAGCGCTGGTCGATGATCGCCGTATAGTCGCCGCTGTTGATGTCAGGGTAGTGCTTGGCCGCATAGCCCTTGGCCGCCGAGATGAAGGCCTCGACCTGGCCTTCCGGCACGAACAGGTAGTCGACGTTGGTGCAGATCTGCCCGGCGTTGAACATCTTGGCCCAGAGGATGCGCTGCGCGGCCGTCTCGATGGCGAAGTCCGGTGCCACTACCGCCGGCGACTTGCCACCCAGCTCCAGGGTCACCGGGGTCAGGTTGCGTGCGGCGTTGGCCATCACCGCCTTGCCGGTGGCCGGCGAGCCGGTGAAGAAGATGTGGTCGAACGGCAGTGCGGTGAACGCCGGGCCGCGGCCGCCGCCGTCCTCGAAGAAGGCCAGCTTGCTGGCCGGGAAGTAGCGCGGGGTCAGTTCACGCAGCAGCTGGGCCAGGTGGTTGGAGTTCTCCGACATCTTCACCATCGCCGTGTTGCCGGCGGCGAAGATGCAGGTCAGCGGGTGCATGGCCATGGCGATCGGGAAGTTCCACGGCACCACCACGCCCACCACGCCGATCGGCTGCGGAATCAGGCGCGCCTTGGTCAGCGGCAGCTGCATCGGGTCGGTGTGGCGCTTTTGCGGCTTCATCCACTTCTTCAGCTGCTTGATCGCATCCTGCAGGCCATCGAGGGTCACCGCGATTTCGGCGAAGGTGGTCTCGAAGCGCGAACGGCAGCCGTAGTCGCGGTTGACCGCCTCGACCAGGGCGTCACGGTTGTCGGCCACCAGGCGCACCAGCGCCTTCAGGTCGGCCACGCGCTGGGCGTGGTCGGGGAAGCGGTTGGCCTCGAAGTGGGCACGCTGGCCCTCCAGGCACCGGACGAACTCGGCAGGGATCTCGACTTGGGCGTTCATGGCAGTCTCTTGTCGGAGGAATGAAGGCGCTTAGAACCTGTACAAAGTCTTGCGAGCTAGAGCTAAACGGTGGCGAAAATGGCCGAGGGTGCGGAGTTTACGAGTTGTAAATGAGCAACCCGAGGCCGTTTTCAACGCCGTTTAGCCGACGCGCAGCAGACTTTGAGCAGGTTCTCAGAGCGCCTGACTGGTAAAGGCATATCCGGCCAGCACGTTGGCCAGTGGGGCGTGATCACCCTGGCAGCGGTAGCGAGCAACCAGGCCCAGACGGGTGCATTGCTCGACTTCCAGCGTATCCAGCGCAATACCCAGGGCGCCGGCCTCACGACGCACGGTCTGCTCGACTTCGCGCATCACCAGCGCCGGTTTGAAGGTCTTGCCCACGGCCGTCAGCGGCAGGGCGTCGACCAGGATCAGCTCCTTGGGCACGGCGGCGCGTTCGCTGATGTGCTGCTCGGCGTGGAACATCAGCTCCTGCACGCTCACCGTGCTGCCCTGGCGCAGCTGCACATAGGCCACCGGCAGCTCGCCGGCGTAGCTGTCCGGGCGGCCCACGGCGGCGCACATGGCGACTGCCGGGTGTGCGGCCATCGCGTCTTCGATGCTGCGCGGGTCGATGTTGTGACCGCCGCGGATGATCAGCTCCTTCTTGCGCCCGGTGAGCCAGAAGTTGCCTTCGGCATCCTGGCGAGCGAGGTCGCCGGTGTTGAACCAGCGCTGCCAATTCGGTCCGTAAAACCAGGCGCCGCGGTTGTGCGCTTCGTCTAGGTAGCCCATGAAAACATTAGGGCCGCTGAGGCAGAGGACTCCGACTTCATCCACCTCGGCATCGCGCAACCATTGGCCGTGCTCGTCGAGGATCATCGCGCGCATGTCCTGCCAGGGCAGACGCATGCCGATGGAGCCGGCGAGCGGGGCAGCCAGCGCCGGGCTGATCGACGAGGCGCAGGTGCCCTCGGTCAGGCCGTAGCCTTCGAGGATACGCAGGCCGGTTTGCTGCTCGAAGCGGCGGATCAGCTCTGCCGGCATGGGCGCGGCGCCACAGATCGCCACGGTCAGTGAGCTGGTATCACGCTCGCCGACCGGCACCTGAAGCAGGCCGGCGTAGATGGTGGGGACGCCGGAGAAGCTGTTGACCTTGTGGGTCTCGACGACTTCCCAGAACCGCGCAATCAGCCCCGGCGCACGGAAGCCTACAGGCGTGGCGAGCAGAACGTGGCCGCCTTCGGCGAATACCGCCAAGCCGGTGCCTAGCAGGGCGTTGACGTGGAACAGCGGCAGGGCGGTGAGCACGGTACGGCCGTGGCGCAGCACCGGCTCGCCGATCACGGCATTGAGCTGGCCGCACAGGGTGACCTCATTGCGCTGGCTGTGGCGGGCGATTTTCGGCAGGCCAGTGGTGCCGCCTGTGCAGAAATAGGCGGCGACATCCTCGGCAGACGGCGGTGCGAACTGCAGGTGAGCGGCTGGCTCGGCGGCCAGCAACTGGTCGAAGTCGTGCTCGACTACGGCCGGCACGCTGGGCAGATAGCGCTCGCCGCGTACTTGGATGATGCCCTGCAGCCCAGGCAGGTCGGCACAGGCGGCGATTACGCGCTGGTGAATCTGTGCATCCAGCTCGGCGCCGACCGTCACCACCCAGCGGGTCTTGGCGGCGCGCAGCAGTTCGCCCATCTGCGCGCCTTCCAGCTGGTTGTTCACGGCGAAAGCGATGCCCGCGGTTTCCGCGCCCCACATGGCGATGTGGGTTTCCGGCAGGTTGGGCAGGATCAGCGCTACCACGTCGCCACGCTCTACGCCGAGGCGGCGGAACAGGTTGGCGGCGCGGGTGATGTCGGTGAACAGCTCGGCGTAGGTCCAGCGGTGTGGTTGTTGGTGTTGGTCGACCTGAAAGAAGAAGCTCAGCGCCGGCTCGTTGGCAAAGCGCTCAGCGCTACGTTGCAGCAGGGCGTAGGTGCTTGCCACGTCGGCGTTGGGCAGCGCTGCCTGCTCGATGGCAAGGATGTCCGAGTAACGGCCAATCATCTTGAAAACCTCGGTTGATGCTTTTTTGTTTGTTGCCATGGTTGCATGCAGGCGCTCTAATCACTTGGCATTTGATAACGATCACTTGGCATTTCATAACGACATGACTGGCTCCGATCTCTACGTTCGCGCACGCGGCCTCACCGGTTACCTGCCGCTGCTGGCGCAGCTCGGCGGCGATGCGCGCACGCTGCTGGCGCGCCACGGGCTGACTCCGGAGCAGATCGAGGATGAAGACTTCACCTTGCCGCTCAGCCTGTTCGCCGAGCTGATCAGCGAGGCGGCTGCAGCCTTGCAGCAGGATGACTTCGGCATTCTGCTGGCGGCCCGCCAGGATCAATCGATCCTCGGCCCCATCGCCCTGATCGTGCAGCACGCCAGTAGCGTGAACGAGGTGCTGGAGCGAGTAGGGCGCTACATGCCCTACCACTCACCGGGGCTGACGCTGAGCGTGGAGCAGGAGGGCGACACTGCCGTGCTGCGGTTGGAACACGACCTGGATGTGCAGGGCGAAACTCGCCGCCATCTGACCGAACTCTCGTTCAGTGTGGCCTTGGCGTTTCTGCGCTTGATCACCCGCAGCCAGGGGCAGGATTGGCGTCTGGAATTCCAGCATGACTCGCCGCTGCGCCCTGCTCGTTATCGGCGCCTGCTCGGCTGCCAGGTGTTGCTGCGCCAGACGGCGGATCGCCTGCTGTTCCCGGCGCGGTTGCTCGACGTCTCGATGGAGTCGGCCAACCCCGTGCTGCGCGAGGCCGGCGAGCGCTCGGTGCGCCGGCTGATCCAGCGCCACCCGCTCGACCTCGGCCGCCAGGTGAGCAGCGTGGCCGAGCGTTATCTGCCCAGCGGCAACTGCACCTTGCCGGTGATCGCCGAGCAGCTGCACATCCCTCCACACATGCTGCAACGCCGACTGAAGGCCCTGGGTCTGCACTTCGAGGACATCATCGACCAACTGCGCCGCGAGCGGGCCGAGAGCCTGCTGCCCCATGCGCATATCCCGCTCACCGAAGTGGCCTTCCTGCTTGGCTACGGCGACCCCAGCTCACTGACCCGCGCCTGCCGCCGCTGGTTCGGCAAGACGCCGCAGGCATTGCGACAGTCTCACGTCAGCTGAGCCCTTCCGGAGTTGTTCTGTGCTCCTGAACATTGCCTGCGAGCTGAGATCGAGTGCGCTGTTCTTTGGGTGGATGGATAAAGCTGTTTACTACTTATACGGAAAAACATATATTCGTTTTTCCGTATAAGCATGGAGCTCTTTCCATGATCCTCAAGGTCCATCTGCCATTGATTTGCTACGCAAATGCTGCCTGCCAGCAATGGGTGGGGGACCTTCCGTGGCATAGACCAGGTACACAAACCTCTGCAGGAGATCCGTGCTGATGTCCGAGGCTGCAATGACCGACCATCTGACGCCCACCACAGTTTTCAAATGCCTGGCGGATGAAACCCGCATCCGCACCATGCTGCTCATCACCGAAGAGGGCGAGCTGTGTGTATGCGAGTTGACCTGTGCCCTTGAAGAGAGCCAGCCGAAGATCTCCCGACACCTGGCCCAGCTGCGTACCTGTGGCCTGCTGGCGGATCGTCGCCAGGGACAGTGGGTTTACTACCGCCTGCACCCGAATCTGCCGGGCTGGGTGGTTCAGGTGCTGCAGGCCACGCTCGCGGCCAATCGCCACTGGCTCAGCCCTGATGCCAAGCGTCTGGGGCAGATGGGTGATCGCCCGGAACGCGCGGCTTCTTGCTGCTGATTCTCGCCGAGGAGTAGCCGATGAAGATTCTCTTTCTCTGCACCGCCAACAGCTGCCGCAGCATCCTCTCGGAGGCCGTTTTCAATGACATGGCACCAGCTGGGTTCAGTGCCTTTAGCGGCGGCAGTCAGCCCAAGGGAGAAGTGCATCCGCTCAGCCTGAGAGCGCTGGAACGGACCGGAGTCGCCACCGAGGGCCTGTTCAGCAAATCCAGCGCTGCCCATGAGCACCTTGCTCCGGATGTGGTGATAACGGTCTGTGACAAGGCGGCTGGCGAGGCCTGCCCTGTGTTCTTCGGCCCAGCGGTCAAGTCGCACTGGGGGCTGGCCGACCCGTCCGAGCTGGTCGGTAGCGCAGAGCAAGTCGAGGCCGCCTTTGACCACACCCTGGCAATCATCCGTACCCGCATTCAGAGGTTTCTTGCCCTGCCGTTCGAGCGCCTCAGCCCCGGGCAGCTCAAGGCCGAGCTGGCACTGATCGGCGCCCTGGGAGCCTGAGCATGAGCAAGAGTCGTTTGTCCTTCCTGGATCGCTACCTGACTTTGTGGATCTTCCTCGCCATGGCGCTGGGCGTAGGTCTGGGCAGCCTGTTCGAGGGCTTTCCGGTCTGGCTGAACAGCCTGTCCGTGGGCTCGACCAATATTCCCATCGCTGTCGGCCTGATCGTGATGATGTACCCGCCACTGGCCAAGGTGAAATATGAGCAGCTGCCGCAGGTATTCAGCGACAAGCGCATTCTGATCTTGTCTCTGGTACAGAACTGGCTGATTGGTCCGGTGCTGATGTTCGCCTTGGCAGTGATCTTCCTGCGCGACCAGCCCGAATACATGACCGGTCTGATTTTGATCGGCCTTGCGCGCTGCATAGCCATGGTGCTGGTGTGGAACCAGATCGCTGGCGGCGACAACCAGTACGTCGCCGGTCTGGTGGCCTTCAACAGCATCTTCCAGATCCTGTTCTTCAGTCTCTACGCCTGGGTTTTCCTCGGTCTGCTGCCGCCGTTGTTCGGCTTGCAGGGCAGCGTGATCGACATCAGCTTCCTCGCTATCGCCGAATCGGTGCTGATCTACCTGGGCATTCCTTTTCTGGCCGGCTTCCTCACCCGCAAGCTGCTGACCGCCCGTAAGGGCGAGGCCTGGTACAGCGAGCGCTTTATATCGCGCATCAGCCCGCTGACGCTGGTAGCGCTGCTGCTGACCATAGTCGCGATGTTCAGCCTCAAGGGCGACATGGTGCTGCGGTTGCCGCTGGATGTGCTGCGTATTGCCATCCCGCTGAGCATCTACTTCGTGGTGATGTTCTTCATCAGTTTCTGGATGGGCAAATTGCTGGAGGCCGATTACCCACGCACCACGGCACTGGCCTTCACCGCTGCCAGCAACAACTTCGAATTGGCGATTGCCGTGGCAATCGCCACCTTCGGCCTGGCGTCTCCGGTTGCCTTCGCCACTGTGATCGGCCCACTGGTGGAAGTGCCAGTGCTGATCTCCCTGGTTGGCGTCGCCTGGTGGCTCAAGCGCCGCTGGTTCGACCGCGCGACCACTGCCACTCAGGAGTGACCATGCAAGACGATTCGATGCCTAACCTTGACCCGGATCTGTCCGGTCTGCCGGAGCTGAGCAGGCTGGCCGATGGGACGGCCTCGACCCACCCGCCGCGTATCCTGCTGCTCTATGGTTCGAACCGAGAGCTGTCCTTCAGCCGCCTGCTGACCGAAGAGGCCGCACGACTGCTAGAACGTTTCGGCGCCGAGACGCGCATCTTCGATCCGAGTGGCTTGCCGTTGCCGGACGATGCTCCGGAGAGCCATCCCAAGGTGCAGGAATTGCGAGAGCTGATGCTGTGGTCGGAAGGCCAGGTGTGGTGCTCGCCCGAGCGCCACGGCGCCATGAGCGCGGTATTCAAGGCGCAGATCGACTGGGTGCCGCTGGCAGTGGGTGCAGTTCGCCCGACCCAGGGCAAGACCCTGGCAGTGATGCAGGTCTGTGGTGGCTCGCAGTCGTTCAACGTGGTCAACCAGCTGCGCGTGCTCGGCCGCTGGATGCGCATGTTCACCATCCCCAACCAGTCCTCGGTGCCCAAGGCCTTCATGGAGTTCGATGCGCAGGGTCGCATGAGGCCGTCCTCCTATTACGACCGGGTCGTGGATGTGATGGAGGAACTGGTCAAGTTCACCTTGCTGCTGCGTGATCGATCCGACTATCTGGTCGACCGTTACTCCGAGCGCAAGGAGTCGGCGCACGAGCTCTCCCAGCGCGTCAATCAGCGTGCTATCTGATCGAAGGAAACACATTAATGAGTCATCCGTATGACCTGCTCAGCATCCCGGGCCTTGCCGGAAAGCTGATCTTCACGCCGTGCCCTGGTACCAAGGAAAGCTCGCTGGAGCAAGCACTGTCTGTGCTCAAAGAGGCTGGTGCTGATGCCGTCATCAGCCTGATGCCGCATCACGAACTGACCACCAATGGCGCCGAGCAGATCGCTAAACAGTGCCAAGCCCTGGGCCTTGGCTGGTATCACCTGCCGGTGGCCGACGAGCAGGTGCCGCAGCAAGACTTTGACGCAGGCTGGAAGGCGTCACGCCAGGCGATTCTCGATCAGCTACGTGGCGGCCAATCGCTGGCCATTCACTGCAAGGGCGGCTCAGGGCGTACCGGTCTGATCGCTGCGCGCATTCTTATCGAAGCGGGCATTGTGCGCGCCGAAGCCATCGCTCTGGTTCAGGCACTACGCCCCAAGGCCATTCAACACCCGGCACACGTCAGCTGGATCAGCCAGTTCGACACTACCCACTGACTCTTTCCTGCGAGGCAGCAGCATGACCATCAAAGTTGGTATCAATGGATTCGGCCGCATCGGTCGCCTGGCCCTGCGCGCGGCCTGGGGCTGGCCGGAACTGGAGTTCGTGCAGATCAATGACCCGGCTGGCGATGCTGCCACCCACGCCCACCTGCTCAATTTCGACTCGGTACACGGGCGCTGGCAGCACGAGGCCGACAGTGATGGCGATTGTGTGGTGATCGACGGCAAACGCATTCGTGTGACCACCAACAAGCTCATCGCCGACACCGACTGGAGCGGCTGCGACCTGGTGCTTGAAGCCAGCGGCAAGATGAAATCGGTCGACGTCCTGCAAGGGTATCTGCAGCAGGGCGTGAAGCGCGTGGTGGTCTGTGCGCCGGTCAAGGAAAAGGGCGCGCTGAACGTGGTGATGGGGGTTAACGATCAGCTGTTCGACCCGGCACAGCACCGCATCGTCACCGCCGCTTCCTGCACCACCAACTGCCTGGCACCGGTGGTCAAGGTGATCCATGAGGCGCTCGGCATCCGCCACGGCTCGATCACCACCATCCACGACCTGACCAACACCCAGAGCATCCTCGATACCCCGCACAAGGACCTGCGCCGCGCCCGCGCCAGCGGCATGAGCCTGATCCCCACCACCACCGGCTCGGCCACGGCCATCGCCGAGATTTTTCCCGAGCTGCGCGGCAAGCTGAACGGCCACGCGGTGCGTGTGCCGCTGGCCAATGCCTCGCTGACCGACTGTGTGTTCGAGGTCGAGCGAGCGACCACGGCCGAGGAGGTCAATGCGCTGCTCAAGGCCGCCGCAGAGGGGCCGCTCAAGGGCATCCTCGGCTATGAGAAACGTCCGCTGGTGTCGATCGACTACCGCACCGACCCGCGCTCTTCCATCGTCGATGCGCTGTCGACCCTGGTGGTGGCCGGCACCCAGGTGAAAATCTACGCCTGGTATGACAACGAGTGGGGCTATGCCAACCGCGCGGTGGAGTTGGCGCGGTTGGTAGGCGCGGCGGGGTGAGTGCAGGGGCACCCGTGCCCCGGATTGCATCCGGGCTACAGCAACCAGGCGGCCTGCATTAACACGGGCCTCTCTGCCCCCGTGAACGGGAAAGGGGAACACAACCAGCGCGGCCTTCCCCCTCTCCCCTGTGGGGAGAGGGCTGGGGAGAGGGGCGCAAGCACCACAGATGCGACAGAAACACCTGCACAAGCCCTGTAACCCGGATGCCACCCAGGAAAAGGAAGCACTCATGTACCGACTCTCGCAGCTACCCAGCGAAGTGCGCCAGTACCTGCTGGTTACCGGCAACTACTGGGCCTTCACCCTCACCGACGGCGCGTTGCGCATGCTGGTGGTGCTGCACTTCCATGCGCTGGGCTACACGCCGCTGCAGATCGCTGCGCTGTTTCTGTTCTACGAAGTCTTCGGCGTCATCACCAACCTGCTCGGTGGCTACCTTGGGGCGCGCCTTGGCCTCAACCGCACCATGAATCTCGGCCTCGGCCTGCAGGTGCTGGCGCTGCTGATGCTCACGGTGCCGGCCGCCTGGCTCACGGTGCCCTGGGTGATGGGGGCGCAGGCGCTGTCTGGCATCGCCAAGGACCTCAACAAGATGAGCGCCAAGAGCTCAATCAAGTTGCTGGTGCCGGACAATCAGCAGGGCACGCTATACCAGTGGGTAGCCATCCTCACCGGCTCGAAGAACGCGCTCAAGGGCGTCGGTTTCTTCCTCGGTGGCGCGCTGCTCGCACTGTTTGGTTTCACTGGTGCGGTACTTGGCATGGCGGCCGTGCTGGCCGTTGTCTGGGTTGGCAGTCTGCTGGTGCTGCAGAAGGATCTGGGTAAGGCCAAGGCCAAACCGAAGTTTCGCGACCTGCTGTCCAAGAGCCGAGCGATCAACGTTCTCTCTGCGGCGCGGCTGTTCCTGTTTGGCGCGCGCGATGTGTGGTTCGTGGTGGCGTTGCCGGTGTACCTGAGCAGCGTGTTTGGCTGGGATTTCTGGCTGGTGGGGGGCTTTCTGGCCGCCTGGGTGATCGGCTACGGCATCGTGCAGTCCCTGGCTCCCAGTATCACCGGCAAGAAAAAAGGCCGCGTGCCGGATGGCCGCGCTGCATTCGGCTGGGCACTGGCGCTGGCCGGATTGCCAACTCTGATCGTGCTGGGGCTGCTGCTGGGGTGGCCGGCCCAGGCGGTGCTGCTGGGTGGGTTGATGCTCTTCGGCGTGCTGTTTGCCGTGAATTCGTCGCTGCACAGTTATCTGATTGTCAGCTACGCCAAGGAAGATGGCGTGTCGCTGGACGTGGGGTTCTACTACATGTCCAACGCGCTGGGACGGCTGGTCGGCACGCTGCTCTCGGGCTGGGTCTACCAGGCCCATGGGCTTGAGGCCTGCCTGTGGATCTCCAGCCTCTTCGTGCTGGCGGCCGCGCTTATTTCCATCACCTTGCCCAGGCACAGTGTTGCCGGGCCGGTTAATTGAGCAGAAGCAGGGCATAGATGTTGTCGATAAGCCAAGGACAGCCATGACGGACACTCTCGAACGCACACGCAGCCCCTGGGCCGTTTTCCTGATCTTTCTGCGCCTTGGGCTGACCTCCTTCGGCGGCCCGATCGCACACCTGGGTTACTTTCGGGATGAGTTCGTGGTGCGCCGGCAATGGCTGAGCGAGCGCAGCTATGCCGATCTGGTTGCCCTTTGCCAGTTCCTGCCTGGGCCGGCCAGCAGCCAGGTCGGCATCGCCCTCGGCCTCTCGCGCTCGGGCTATGCCGGCGCCCTGGCGGCGTGGTTGGGCTTCACCCTGCCATCTGCGGTTGCTCTGATTCTGTTCGCGCTGGGCATCGCCAGTTATGGCGATGCAATGCCTGCTGGCGTGCTGCATGGCTTAAAGGTGGTGGCCGTGGCGGTGGTCGCCCAGGCGGTATGGGGGATGGCACGCAACCTATGCCCTGATGCGCCGCGTATCTCCATCATGGCGGCTGCCACCTGCTGCGTATTGTTGATTCCCTCTGCCTGGGGACAGATTGGCGTTATCGTCATGGCCGCGCTCATCGGCCTGTGGCTGTTCAATCCGCCGCAGGGCGAAGCGCATGATCCACTGCCGATTACCGTACGCCGCCGCGTGGGCCTGTTCTGGTTGGCGCTGTTCTTTGCCCTGTTGCTTGGTCTGCCTCTGCTCACCACGCTGTTCCCGAGCCAGACGTTGTCAATGGTGGACGCCTTCTACCGCGCCGGTTCGCTGGTGTTCGGTGGTGGGCATGTGGTGCTGCCGCTACTGCAGGCGGAAGTCGTGCCCGCTGGCTGGGTCGACAACGACGCATTCTTGGCTGGCTACGGCGCGGCCCAGGCGGTACCCGGGCCGCTGTTCACCTTCTCGGCATTTCTCGGTGCCTCGATGAATCAGGCGCCGACGGGCTGGCTTGGCGGGCTGATCTGCCTGCTGGCGATATTCACGCCGTCCTTTCTCCTGGTGATCGGTGCCTTGCCGTTCTGGGAACACCTGCGCCGCAACACCCGAACCCAGGCCGCCCTGATGGGTGTCAACGCCGCGGTAGTCGGCCTGCTGCTGGCAGCCCTTTACCAACCCGTGTGGACGAGCGCGATTCATGCCCCGCAAGACTTTGCCCTGGCCCTGGTGGCATTGGTGGCGCTGATGTTCTGGCGACTACCACCTTGGCTGGTGGTGCTTGGCAGTGGAGTTGTGGGTGGGGTGTTGAGCTACCTGGGGTGATGTATGGCGGGTGCTTTGTCGTTGGTTAACAACGGGCTTCATCCGGCCATAAATATGCGTTCATTCGTTTTCGGCTCTTAGAGCCTCAAGTGCCGTTCTTGATCTTGTTCCAGGTGCGGGTACGCACGCGCTCCAGCTTCAGTGGCAAGGTCTCCAGGGGGAACAGGCTGTCCATGACCGACGCCGGCGGGTACAGCATGGGGTCGTTGCGCAGGTGGTCATCGACCAGCGCTGTGGCGTCCTTGTTGCCGTTGGGGTAGCCAACGTAGTCAGAGTTCTTGGCGATGATCTCGGGGCGCAGCATGTAGTCGAGGAACTGGTAGGCCTGCTGCGGATTGGGCGCGTCCTTGAGGGCGACCAGGGTGTTGACCCACAGTGGGGCGCCTTCGCGCGGGATGCTGTAGGCCAGTTTGACGCCGTTGTCGGCGTTCTCGGCGTTGAGCTTGGCGCTGTAGACCGAGCCGCCCCAGCCGACCACCACGCAGATGTCGCCGTTGGCGAGGTCGGTGGTGAACTTCGCCGAGTTGAAGTAGCGAATGTAGGGTCGGATCTCGCGCATCAGCGCCTCGGCCTTCCGGTAATCGCCGGGGGTCTTGCTGTTGGCGGGCAGGCCCAGATAGTGCAGGGCGATGGGCAGTATCTCCACCGGCGCATCGAGCATGGCCACGCCGCACTGGCTGAGTTTGGCGATGTTGTCTTTGTTGAAGATCAGCTCCCAGCTATCGACCGGCGCATCGTCGCCGAGCAGCTCGCGCACCTTGTCGACGTTGTAGCCGATGCCGGTGGTGCCCCACATGTAGGGAATGGCGTAGCGGTTGCCGGGGTCACTCGCCTCCAGCTTGCCCATGATGTCCGGGGCCAGGTGCGACCAGTTGGGCAGCTTGGAACGATCCAGCTCCTGCAGCAGCCCGGCCTTGGCGAAGTTGGGCAGCAGGTCGTTGGGCACTACCACCACGTCATAACCGCTGCGCCCGGCCATGAGCTTGCTCTGCATCACCTCGGCGTCGTCGAACACATCCAGCACGGGGGCGATGCCGGTTTCCTGCTGAAACTCCTTGGGTGTGTCCGGGGCGAGGAAGTCGGACCAGTTGTACAGATGTACCGTCGGCGAATCGGCTTGCGCGTTGCCCAGCCCGGCAAGTAGTCCGGCGAGGCTGAGGGCGAGTAGAGACTTGCGCTGCATGGTGGCTCCTAGGTCTTTGTTGTTTGTCAGGCGCGTGGCGGGATAAGCAGCTCGCGGCGGCCATCGGCATGCTCAATGCGCTCGCCGGGCAGGCTGAAGCGCCGGTCGGCGTGGTAGTCGTAGAGGCGGCGGGCGCTGGCGATACGTGTCAGGTCCAGGCGCAGGCTGTGCCGGCACTCCTCATGACCGGCCTCGAACAGCGTCTGGCCGAAGGGGTCGACCACGATGCTGCTGCCGGCAAAGGTCAGCTCGTCGATGCCTGTACCGACCCGGTTGACCATGGCGACGAAGCACTGGTTTTCCTGGGCGCGGGCGGTCACCGCGGTGCGGTGAACCGGGCCGTAGGGGTGCATGTTGCCGTCGGTGATCAGCAGCAGCTCGGCGCCGAGTTCAGCCAGGGCGCGGGCGCTCTCCGGGAACTCGCAGTCGTAGCAGATCAGCAGACCGATGCGCACGCCGCGCCACTCAACCGTGCTGTAGCGATCACCGGCCTGCACCAGCTCGCCTTCGCCAACCCACAGATGGGTCTTGCGGTAGCTCAGGGCGATGCCCTCCGGCGTTACCAGCACGCTGGTGTTGTAGTCGCGGCCCTGGTCGTGTTCGGTCAGGCCGACCACCACGCCGACATCGCGCTCGCGCGCTGCCTGCTGGATGGCGCGCAGGCTCGGGCCGTCCAGCGGCTCGGCCAGGCTGGCGAGGTTGTCCGGGCTGGGGAAGCCGGTGATCAGCGATTCGGGGAAGACCAGGATATCGGTGTCGGCCTGGCAGGCGGCGATGGCCTCCAGGGTGCGTTGTAGGTTGTAGGCGGTGTCGCCGTCGCGGCCGGCCATCTGTACGAGTTCGAGCTTCATCAACCAACCCTGTTGTTGTAGGAGGGCTCCGGAAACACCATGACTTTCCGAAGGGGCGGTGTAAGTATGTGTTTTCATTCCGGATTTCATATCACCCCGATTAGCTAACCCTGGGAGTAGTGGAGATGGGGCTGACCCTGCAGGACCTGGCGTGGCACCGCGCCGTCGGCCAACTGATCGAGCGCCTCGACCAGCCCGGTTTCTGGCTGGCGCTGAGCCGCCTGTTGCAGGACTACGTGCCGGCCGACAGTTGGGTGGTCCTGCTGTTCGGCCAGGGCCGCCCGCGGGTGTTTGCCGAGAGTGTCTACGAGGGTGGCGGCAGCGACCCGCTGTATGGCGACTATCTCCAGGGGCTGTATCTGCTCGATCCCTTCTACATCGCCAGCCGCGAGCACCCCGGCAGCGGCCTGGTGCGCCTGGCCGACGTGGCTCCCGAATGCTTCGAGCAGACCGACTACTACCGCCTGTATTTCACCCACAACGTGGTCGCCGACGAGGTGCAGTTCAACGTCCAGCTGGATGAGGAGCGCACCCTATGCCTGTCGCTGGGCAGCAAGTGTCGCTTCACCCCGGAGCAGATCGCTGTGCTGGAGCTGATTCGTCCCTGGGTGATCGCCTTGATGCGCCAGCGCATGGCCTTCGAGGCGGCGCCGGCCGAGCCCTCGATCGAGACGCAGGCGGCGGACGGCGGGCTGGAAGCGGCCATGCAGCGCCTGGGCGCGGCGCTGACCTCGCGTGAGGTGGATGTGGTGCGCCTGATGCTCGCCGGCTGCTCGAACAAGGAGGTGGCGCGCAAGCTGGATATCTCCGCCGAGACGGTGAAGGTGCATCGGCGGCACCTGTACGCCAAGCTGGCGATCAAGTCGCAGTCGGAGTTGTTTGCCCTGTTTATGCGGGCGCAGGGTGCTCACATGGCTGACGACTCAAGGTTTGCTGGATGAGCCAAACCACTCGGCATCGATAGCCTGGAGCATCTGTTCGGAGGTCAGCTGCTGGGTCATGCGCCCGCGCAGGATGTGGCGGTGCTCGAAGGAGCGCGCACCACGGGCCATCACCTTGGCCTGCAACCGGGCGATGTGATCGTCGCCGAAGTGGCTGTTGAAGGTGTTGAACAGCACGACGTGCTGGCCATCGAAGCGGTTGTGCTCGACGAAGGCCCAGATCGGCGGCGCCGGGCTGTAGAGCCATACGGGCGAGCCGAGCCAGACGCTGTCGAACGCGGTGAGGTCGATAGTGTTTGGCACGATCTCGGGCAGCGCTTCGGGCTGCTCCTTGAGTGCGTTGGCGTCCTTGAGCGCATGCGCCAGGCCGCCCACGCCGAGCGGGTAGGCCGGTGCCTGCAGCGCAATCAGCTGTGCATCGAGTCGCTGAGCTACATGACGCGCCGCCAGGGCGGTATTGCCCGAACGCGAGAAATACACCACCGCCGTGCGCGACGAGCCCGCCGGGCCGCTGTAGGGCTGCTCGCTTTCCAGCTTGCGCGCCTGGCGGCTTTCGATCCAGGTAACGGTCAGCAGCACCAGCACCGCCAGCGCGACCGGCAAACCCAGCAACAGGACAATCCACTTGAGCATCGTCGGCCTCGCTTTACATGAAGTAGGGTTTGTCGCCGTCACTGTTCGGTTTGTTCAGCCCCAGGTTGGCGCCGACATGCAGTTCGGGCGAGACGATGATCTGCACGATCAACTCGGCCACGCTGCGGCGTGAGACCACGGTGCCCCTGAACGGCTCACTCCTGGCGGTGATCTCGTAGTCCACCTCGTCCTCGTCGGTCAGCCAGGCCGGGCGCAGGAGGGTGAGGTCCAGGCCGGCGGCTTCGATGGCATCCGCTGCGCGGCGGTAGGGCTTGAGGTCCTCGCCGATGGTGGCGCGGTTCCACTCGCCGAACCGGCCGGGCACTTCGTCGTAGATGCCCAGTGACAGCACGAACACCAGGCGCTTTACCCCGGCTTTGTGCATGGCGTCGATGACGGCCACGGCCTGCTTGTCCAGGTCCTCGCCGGCCAGGTTGGCGTAGACGACGTCCTGCCCGGCCATCACCTGGCGCAGCAGCTTGCGGTCGAGCACATCGCCGATCACCACTTGCGCGTTGCTCGGCTCCTGGCCGCTGAGCTTCCTGGGGTTGCGCAGCAGCAGGGTCTGCTGCACGTCATCGCGCTGCCCCAGGCCCCGGGCCACCCACTGGGCGATCTGCCCGCTGGCGCCGAGGATGAGTACCTGTTTCATGATGCTTAGCTGCCTCAAAGGTGCTGCTTGAAGAACGGCACGACCTGCGCCATGGCCAGGGCGACCGGCTCCGGCAGGTCGTACAGGTCGTAGTGCGACCAGCCTTCGGCGACGAAGATCTGCTTGGCTTGCGACGCGGCGCGGCCGTAGATCTCCCAGCCATCGCGGTAGGCCCCGAAGGCGCCGGGCTTGTCGCCGATCACCACCAGCAGCGGTTGGGTCAGCAGGGTTTCGGCATGGGCGAAGGCGTCCCAGGCCATGGCGGCGCTGTTGAAGGAAAACAGCCCGCTGGTGGCGCCGTTGGGCTGCTGGCCGCGCGCCGATTTGTAGTAGTCGGTGGCCTCCAGCACATCGATATCGGTCAGGCCGGCCTGTTTGCCCGCTTCAACCGAATCCGGCAGGTAGTTGATGACGTGGCGCGCCGCGCCCTGGGCTTCCGCCGTGCGCTGCGCCGCCATGGCATCGAGCGCGGCGAGCGGGTTGAACTGGCTGAAGCCTTCGCGCATCAGGCGGCCGAAGTTGACCCCAGTGATCGAGGTGAGCGCCTTGATCCGGCGGTCGGTCATGGCGGCGCTGACGGTATAGGCACCACCGCCGCACACGCCGATGGCGCCAATGCGCTGGGCATCTACGTAGGGCAGGCTGACCAGGTAATCGATGGCGTAGCGGATGTCGGAGACGCGAATCGCCGGGTCTTCCATGAAGCGTGGCTCACCACCGCTGGCGCCCTGGAAGCTGGCATCGAAGGCGAGGACGACGAAGCCTGCGTCGGCCAGGTGGCGAGCGTAGATGTTGCCTGAAGTCTGTTCCTTGCAGCTGCCGATCGGGTGGGTGCTGACGATGGCGGGATAGGTCATGCTCGGGTCAAAGCCTGCCGGCAGATACAGGTCGGCGGCGCTGTCCCAGCCGAGGTTGCGGTAGCTGACGTGCTGGATGGTGCTCATGGGATGCTCTCCTGGGCAGCCGGCGCAAGGCGCTCGGCTGCTCTCACTGTGTGGGTGGATTACAGGCGGGTCTGGAAGAACTGGGCCAGAACCGTGACGGCCTCGTTCACGTAGGGTTGCTTGTCGTACAGCGACATATGGTTGGCACCGTCGATCACGTGCATCTGCTTGTCCGTGCTGGCGGCGCGGGCGAGCAGGTCATCGCTCATCCACTTGCTGCCGGCCACGCTTCCGGCCACGGTGAGGATCGGCTGGGTGAGGAAGGCCTCGGCCTTGTGGTAGGCGTCGTAGGTGATGATCTGCGGCAGGCTGCGTGCGGTCATGAAGCCCGGAGCGTTGGGGTGCTGGGCGCGCGGGGTGTGGTAGTACTCCCAGGCTTCGCGCAGCTCTTCGTTGGGTGCATCTTCCTCGCGCATCGGTGCCAACGGCAGAGTGGCCAGTGCCGCGCCGCTGGCATCGCTACTGCGCGCCTGCGAGCCGTGGGCGATGTAGGGCAGAGCGTCGGCATCCTTGACGGTGTTCTCCCAGCCGTTGCGGAACATCTGGCCGATGTTCACCGCGCTGACGGTGGCGACGGCCTTGATGCGGCGATCATTGATGGCGGCGTTGGCGGTGTAGCCGCCACCGGCGCAGATGCCCATGGCGCCGATGCGCTCGCTGTCGACGTAGGGCAGGGTGGTCAGGTAGTCGACCACTGCGCTGACGTCTTCGGTGCGGATATAGGGGTTCTCCAGCTGACGCGGCTCGCCGCTGCTCTCACCCTGGAAGGAGGCATCGAAGGCGATGGCCAGCAGACCTTGCTCCGCCAGCTTCTGGGCGTACAGGCCGGAAGCCTGCTCTTTTACACCGCCGCCCGGATGGGCAACGACAATGACCGGGTACTTTTTGTTGGCATCGAAGTTGGCCGGCTGATGGATCACGGCGGCGATGGTGACGCTCTGGCCGTTGAGGGTGGGGATGCTGACTTTCTGCATGTTCTTGGCTCCAGTGCTGAGGGGCTGTGTGCCGCTCGATGGATTAATACTAGTCCCGGGTTTGTTCTGGAAAAATATGCAAGAATCGACATGACTTGTTAGTTAGGTTGAACAATATGTCGATCAATCCGTCGCTGCTTCCGGCCCTGGCCTGGTTCGTCCATATCGCCCGTCATCGCAGCTTCACCAAGGCCGCGACCGAGATGGAGATGTCCCGCGCGGCGCTGTCGCAGCACCTCAAGAGCCTGGAGCAGCAGCTCAACGTGCGCCTGCTGCACCGCACCACGCGCGACATGTCGCTGACCGAGGAAGGCCAGCGACTGTTCGATGCGCTGGCCCCGGCACTGAAGATGATCGACACGGCGGTGGCCGAGCTGGGCGAGGTGCCGTCCGCGCCCACCGGCCTGATCCGGGTGAACACCTCGCGCATCGCCGCGCGAACCCTGCTGGAGCCGCATCTCGGCGAATTCCTCGCCCGCTACCCTGGATTGCGCCTGGAACTGGTGCTCAACGACGGCTTCGCCAACATCATCGCCGACGGCGCCGATGTGGGCATTCGCCTGGGTGAGAGCCTGGATGAGCACATGGTGGCGGTGCCGATCACCCCGCGCATCGAGATGGCAGTGGTCGGCTCGCCTGCGTATTTCGAGCGTCATGGTGTGCCGCAGACCCCGGCCGAGCTGATCCGCCACAACTGCCTGGCCTATCGCTTCACCAGCAGCGGCACGCTGGATCGCTGGTCGTTCACCGAGCCCGACGAGGAGGGCCACACCCAGGTGTTCGAGCCGCGCGGCAGCGTCGTATTCAACGATGACGAAAGCATGCTCAAGGCGGCTATCCAGGGCGTCGGCCTGATCAAGTACCTCGATATCTGTGTGCGCGAGCAGCTGGCATCGGGCGAACTGGTCAGGGTGCTGCAGCCTTGGTGCCCGTCGTTTCCGGGCTTCTATCTCTACGCTCCGACACGGGCGCAGATGCCGGCCAAGGTGCGGGCGCTGATTGACTTTCTTGTAGAAAAGCGAGCGCTGCTGGGCTGATCGACAGCAATCGCCAATGGTTGCTCTTGATGGTTAAGAGTCATCCGGTTCTCTCGCTGTCCCAAAACAAAACGGGGCTGACATTCACATGCCAGCCCCGTTGTTTTTACCAACTTCAACCGCGCGACAGCGGTGGAGTGCGTGGCGGCACCTGACGTTTGCTGCCGGTTGCCTCGTAGGCAGCGGCGAGGCGCAGCAGGTTGTTGTCGTCGTAGGCGCGGCTGGCGAAAGTCAGGCCTGCCGGCATGCCGATGTCGGCCATCACGCCCATAGGTACGGTGACGGTGGGCACGCCCAGGTGGCGGATGGCCAGGTTGCCGTTGGCGACCCAGATGCCGTTGCTCCAGGCGATATCGGCCGAAGCCGGATTGATATCGGCATCCGCCGGGCCGACGTCGGCGACGGTGGGGAACAGCACGGCGTCGAGCTTGAGCTCGTCCATCCAGTCCTCCAGATCCAGCTTGCGGGTCTTTTCCAGGCCGCGCAGGCCATCCGGTACGGTGGCGATCTGATCCCAGGCCTTGATGCCGCGCTTGGCCATGTTGACGTATTCGTCCATGCCGGCGGCCAGGTCGCCCTCGCGGTTGGGCAGGGTGCCCGGGTCGTGGGGGAAGATCTGCGGGCCGTCGACGTCGGCCAGCTTGTTCAGCTTGGGATCGCCGTTGGCGCGCAGGAAGTCGTCGAAGGCCCAGCCGGACAGTTCCCACAACTCGTCATTGAGGAACTCCGGGGTGACGATGCCGCGATTGAACACGGTCGGCGCGCCGGGGCGGTCGCCCTCGCAGTTGGATACCAGCGGGAAGTCCACCTCGACCACTTCGGCGCCAGCCGCTTCAAGGGCCTGGCGCGCCGCTTCCCAGAGCTCGATCACCGAGGCGCGGGTGTGGATGCGCTGGCCGGTCGGGCCGCCGATGCCGGGGTTGTCGCTGGTGCCAGCCAGTTCATCCTTGTTGATGAACATGCGTGGCACGCCCAGGCGCTTGCCCTTGAGGGCGTCGGCCTGAGCGGCGAGATCCAGGTAGGACGCCGGGCGTACTTCCGAGGCCTTGGGGATAGGCACCCAGGGTTGCAGGCGCCACAGGTCGCCACGGGTATCCGGGTCGTCGGCGACTACGGCTTCCAGCACTTGCAGCAGGTCGGCCATGGTGCGGGCGTAGGGCACCACCACGTCCATGGTCGGCGTCAGCGGCCAGTTGCCGCGTACCGAGATCACCCCGCGCGACGGGGTGTAGGCGCACAGACCGTTGTTGGAGGCCGGACCTCGGCCGCTGGACCAGGTCTCTTCGGCCAGGCCGAAGGCGGCGAAGCTGGCGGCGGTGGCGGTGCCGGCGCCGTTGGAGGAGCCGGAGGCGAAGGGCGCGGTGAGGTAGTCGGCGTTATACGGGCTCTCGGCGCGGCCATAGACGCCGCGCTGCATGCCGCCGTTGGCCATGGGCGGCATGTTGGTCTTGCCCAGGCAGATGGCGCCGGCGGCGCGCAGGCGCTCGACGGTGAAGGCGTCGCGCTGGGCGACCAGGTCCTTGAACGCCGGGCTGCCGGAGGCGGCGGTGAGGCCTTTGACCAGGTAGCTGTCCTTGGCGGTGTAGGGAATGCCGTCCAGCGGGCCGAGGGTTTTGCCACTGGCGCGGCGGGCGTCCGAAGCCTGGGCTTCGGCGAGCGCTTCGGGGTTGCGCACCACCACGGCATTGAGGCGGGTAGGGGTGTCGGGGCCATCGTAGGCGTCGATGCGGGCGAGGTAGGCCTGTACCAGTTCGACTGCCGTGGTGCGGCCGGATTCGAGCGCGGCGCGCAATTCGGCAATGGAGACTTCGGTGACTTCGATCATGTTGCCAACTCCTGTTGCAGGTGGGGCGATTCTACCTCTCGGGCAAGAGTTTGCCGATATTTATCGATTAAATAAACCATCCAAATCATTAAAAAATGAATTGGATGGGTATTTGCGGATTTATATCAGTATTTTGGCGCCTGGATCTAAGCTCTGCGGGCCGTATCACTTCGGAAACAGCAGGACGAAATTGACCCGTGCGCCCCAGCCTTCCGGGCCGGAATCGCTACTTTCCGCCCAGTAGCGCACGCCACCACCGAACTGGATCATCTGGCTGCCGATCTTGGTCACTTTGTTCATCATCAGATTGATCGGCACTGCCGCTTCGTCGTGCTCCCAGTCATAGGTGGCCTCCGTGTTGAGTGCGAGGGTCACGCCGCCGGGCAATCCGTAGTTGATGAAGGGCTGCAGGAAAGTCGCGCTGACGTCGTCATGACCGCCATCCGTGGTGACATGTTCGATGTGGTTGACCAGGGCGCCAACGGTCCAGGGACCGACCTGTTTGAGCGCAACGGCGGTGGGGCCCATGCCCCACTGGTCGCTACCGAGCAGATCATCGGAAGCGGTCGGCAGCAGGAATACCGGCCCCACACCCCAGATCCAGCCGGATTCGCTGGGCTCCTTGGGTGAGAAGAACAGGCTCTGTACCACATCACCAGTGCCGGTCTGATTACCGGTGCCGGGCGCGATGTCGGTCTGGTCGATCAGTGGCAGGATGGTACGCGAGATCAGGTTCCAGTCCTCACCGATGCTGAAGGGCGCAACTGGCTGGAGGTTGGTGGTGTGGCGCGTGCCCTTGTCGTCGGGGCCGATGTTCTCGTCGTAGTTGTATTGCAGCGGCACGCTGATCAGCGAGGCGACGGGGTTGGCCAGCTGTTTGGCCAGTTCGTCGGCCGAGTGTTCTTCTGCTGCGTGCAGGGTGCCGGCAGCCAGGCAGAGGCTCAGGCCCAGGCAGGACGAATGCAGGTAGTTCATGGTGAATCCCCCGAGTGGTTTCGAGGGAGTCTAGACAGCTTGGCGTACTGTGCCGGCCGGTGCAGCGGTCAGCCGAGGACCGGGCGGAAGAACGAGCGTTCGTAGCTGAGGATGCAGCGGGTGTCTTCGGCGTAGCGGAAGGCGGCCTGACATTCGGCGTCCTCCATCGACTGCTGCCGGTAGCGCTCGTACTCGGCCAGGCTGGGGAAGCTGAACATGGCCAGGGCGATGTTGTTGGCACCCTCGGACGGCAGGAAGTAGCCGTGGTGCTGGCCGCCAAACTTCTCCACCAGCGGAATCCACAGTTTGCCGTAGTGCTCGAACTCCTTGAGCTTGTAGGGATCGATGACGTATTTCAGGTAGCAGGTGACCACGTGTTGCTCCTTGCCTATATAAAAAGACGGGGCCTTGTGGCCCCGTTTTCGTGTGCGATTCAGCCGCGTGCCTGCTTCAGCGTTTCGGCGATCATGAAGGCCAGCTCCAGAGACTGGTCGGCGTTCATCCGTGGGTCGCAGTGGGTGTGGTAGCGGTCCGACAGGCCGTCCTCGGTGATCGGTCGCGAGCCGCCGATGCACTCGGTGACGTTCTGCCCGGTCATTTCGATATGGATACCGCCGGCGTGGGTGCCCTCGGCGCGGTGCACCTGGAAGAACTGCTTCACCTCGGAGAGGATCTGCGCGAAGTCGCGGGTCTTGTAACCGCTGGACGCCTTGATGGTGTTGCCGTGCATGGGGTCGGAGCTCCACAGCACCTGGCGACCCTCTTCCTTCACCTTGCGCAGCAGGCGCGGGAAATGCGCCTCGACCTTGTCGGCGCCCATGCGCACGATCAGGTTGAGGCGGCCCGGATCGTTGTCCGGGTTGAGCACATCGATCAGACGGATCAGCTCGTCCGGGTCCATGCTCGGGCCGACCTTGACGCCGATCGGGTTCTCCACGCCGCGCATGAATTCGACGTGGGCACCGTCCAGCTGGCGGGTGCGGTCGCCGATCCACAGCATGTGCGCGGAGCAGTCGTACCAGCGCCCGGTGAGGCTATCTTGGCGCACGAAGGCCTGCTCGTAATTGAGCAGCAGCGCCTCATGGGCGGTGAAGAAGCTGACTTCGCGCAGCTGCGGCGCACTGTCCATGCCGACCGCGCGCATGAATGCCAGGGTCTCGTCGATGCGGTTGGCCAGCTGGTGGTACTTCTCGGAGAGCGCCGAGTTGGCGATGAAGTCCAGATTCCATTGGTGCACCTGGTGCACGTCGGCGAAGCCGCCCTGGGCGAAGGCACGCAGCAGGTTGAGGCTGGCGGTGGCCTGGTGATAGGCCTGCAGCAAGCGGTCCGGGTCGGGCACGCGACTGGCGGCGTCGAAGCCGATGCCGTTGACGATGTCGCCGCGGTAGGCCGGCAGGGTCACGCCATCGATGGTCTCGCTGCCGGAGGAGCGCGGCTTGGCGAACTGGCCGGCCATGCGCCCGACTTTCACTACCGGGCAGCCGGCGGCGAAGGTCATGACGATGGCCATCTGCAGCATCACCTTGAAGGTGTCGCGGATCTTCGCCGCGCTGAACTCGGCGAAGCTCTCGGCGCAGTCGCCGCCCTGCAGGAGGAAGGCGCGACCCTGGGTCACCTCGGCAAACTGGCGGCGCAGCTCACGGGCCTCGCCGGCAAACACCAGCGGTGGGTAGCCGGCCAGGGTTTGCTCCACGCGGGCGAGGTGGGCGGCATCGGGGTATTCGGGTTGTTGCTGGATGGGCTTGCTTCTCCAGCTCTCGGGGCTCCAGGCGGACATCAGGCTTCTCGATTATTGGCTAGTTCATGCGGACGGGCATGGTAACCCCGCAGGCCCGACAGGTCAGCCGATAAGCGCGATAGAGCAGGCGAATGATGCCGTCAGGCACGCACCCAGCGCTGGCGCGTCCAGCCGCTCAGGGCATCCACGGCGAACACCAGTGCCAGCATGGCCAGGATCACCGTGCTGGCCTGCGCCTCCTGGAACAGGCTGAGGCTGACGTAGAGCATCTGCCCCAGGCCGCCGGCGCCGACGAAGCCGAGCACGCTGGCCATGCGGATGTTGTTCTCCCAGCGGTACAGGCTGTAGGCCAGCAACTGCGGGAACAGGTTGGGCAGCACGCCATAGCAGAACGCGGCGACCTGGCTACCGCCCTGCAGGCGGATGGCCTCGGCCGGCTCCTTCGGCGTGTTTTCCAGCGCCTCGGCGAATAGCCGTCCCAATACGCCGGCGGTGTGTAGGGCCAGGGCCAGGGTGCCGGCGTTCGGGCCGAGGCCGGCGGCCAGCACCATCAGCGCCGCCCACACCAGTTCCGGAATGGCCCGCAGACCATTGAGCAGCAGACGTGACAGCCCCTGCAGCGGCCAGCCGAAACGCCCGGCGGCCGGCAGTGCCAGGAGCAGGCCGAACACGGCAGCGAGCAATGTGCCAAGTGCCGACATGGCCAGGGTTTCCAGGGCGCCGCGGCCGATGGCCTGCAGGTGTGAGGCGCTCAGGTCAGGCTGCAGGAAGCGCGCGGCGTAGGCGCCCATATGGCCGAGACTGTCGCTGCCGAACAGCGCACCCAAGTCCAGGCCCAGGTAGGCGAAAGAGGCGATGATTGCGACGAGGATGGCGGCGAGCAGCGCCAGGTTGATCAGCCGGTTCATGTCAGCCTCCCGCGTAGCAGGCGGCTCAGACCGTCGGCCAGCAGCACCAACAGGAGGAAGGTCAGCAGCATGCTGGCCACCTCGCCGCCGGCGAACATGCGCAGCGACAGGTCGATCTGCTGGCCCAGGCCGCCGGCGCCGACGAAGCCCATCACCACCGAAGCGCGGATCGCGCATTCCCAGCGGTACACGGTGTAGGAGGTCAGCTCGGCGGCGGCGTTCGGCAGGATGCCGTAGACGAAGGCGCTCAGGCGCCCGCTGCCGGCCTGTAGCAGGGCGTGCATGGGGCGCTGGTCGACCGACTCGAAGATTTCCGCATAGACCTTGCCGAGCATGCCGGCGTAGGTGATGGCGATGGCCAGCACTCCGGCGGTGGGGCCGAGGCCGACTGCACGGACGAACAGCAGGGCCCAGACGATCTCCGGCACGCTGCGCAGGAAAATCAGCAGGCCGCGCACCGGCCAGCGCAGGGCCTGGCTCAGGGCGCTGGGTCGACCGCCACGCGCGGCGGCGGTCAGCGACAGCGCGCGGCTGGCCAGCAGCGCCGCCGGTACCGCCACCAGCAACGCCAGGGCCATGCCGGCAGTGGCGATGGCCAGGGTCTGCAGGGTGGCCTGCAGCAACAGGTCAAGAAACTCGGCGTTGTGCGCCGGCGGCCAGAAGGCGGCGACGAAACGGCCCATCTCGCTCTGGCTGTCGGCCGCCAGCAGCACACCGAGGTCCAGCTCGCTGAGCTGGATGCCCGGCCATAGCAAGGCAATCGCCAGCAGGCTCAGCAGCAGCCGGGGCAGGGCGGCGGGGTCGCGGCGGTCACGTTGCAGCATGAGGCTGCCTCGGGGTGTGTCGTGGGAGCGGCTTTAGCCGCGATGCTCTTGCGCTGATCCCATCGCGGCTGAAGCGGAGTGCCGCACAGCCGCTCCCACAATCTATGTAGGAGGGGCCTTGGCCGCGACCCAGGCAGCGCAAAAACGTCGCGGCCAAGACGGAGTGCCGCTCAGCCCCTCCTACAAGCGACATCTGCGGCATTGGGTTCAGCATCGCGGAATCTGCAGCGTCAGGGTCACCGCCGGCACCGGCGGCGAGACCAGCTGCTCGTTGGCGTACAGCGCATCGAGCAGGGCCTGGTCGACCTCGCTGGCCGGGCGGTCGAAGGCGATCTGCCCGTCGCGCACGCCGACGACGCGCGGGAAGTGCGCCAGGGCCAGGTCCACCGCGTGCAGGCTGGCGACCAGGGTTACGCCCTGGCTTTCGGCATGTCGGCACAGTACCGAGAGGGTGTGGTCGGCCAGCACCGGGTCCATTGCCGATACCGGCTCGTCGGCCAGCAGCAGCTCGGGCGCTTGGTACAGCGCGCGGGCGATACCGACTCGCTGCAGCTGGCCGCCGGAGAGTTGCTGGCACTGGGCGAACAGCTTGTCGGCCAGGTCCAGGCGCGCCAGCACCTCCCTGGCGCCGGGAATATCCATGGGGTGCAGCAGATTGAGCAGGCTCTTGCCCAGGCCCCACTGGCCGAGCTTGCCGGCCAGCACGGCGGTGACCACCCGTTGCCGTGGCGGCAGCGGCGGTGCCTGGTGGATCAGGCCGATACGGGGGCGCAGGCGCTGGCGGGCGCGGGCGCCGAGTTGCCAGGGCTGCTCGCCGAGCAGTTCGACACTGCCGGCGCTGGGTTGCAGGGCGGTGGCCAGCAGATTCAGCAGGCTGGACTTGCCGGCGCCGGACGGGCCGATGATGGCGACCCGCTCGCCGGACTCGATGGCCAGGTCCACGCCGCGCAGGGCGTGGACTCCGTTGCCGTGCTGCAGGCTGGCGCCGGTGAGGCGCAGGCTCATTTCAGCAGGTCGGCGGCGCGCGCAGCGTCCTCGATGCCCTTGTAGTTCTCAGGTGCGGTTTCGATGAAGCGCGAAGCAGCCTGCAGGTCGAGAATCGCCTTGTGCTCCGGGTCGGCCGGGTCGAGGGCGAGGAAAGCGCTCTTGATCTTGGCAGTCAGGGCCGGATCGAGGGTGCCGCGCACGGTCCAGTTGTAGTCGTAGTAGGCCGGGGTGGTGGCGAAGACCTTGACCTTGTCGGTGTCGACCTTGCCGGCGGCGACCAGCTTGTCCCACACGCTGGCGTTGAGCACGCCGCCGTCGACCTTGCCGGCCTGCACCCAGGCGGCGGTGGCGTCATGCGCGCCGGAGTAGCCGACGCGGCTGAAGAAGGCTTCCGGCTTGATGCCGTCCTGCAGCATGAAGTAGCGCGGCATCAGGCTGCCGGAAGTGGAGGACACCGAACCGAAGGCAAAGCTCTTGCCTTTCAGGTCGGCCAGCGACTTGACGTTGGCGTCTGCGGTGATGAACTTGCTGGTGAACTGGGCGTCCTGCTCGCGCTGTACCAGCGGGATGGCGTTGCCGGTCTTCAGGCGCACCTGAACGAAGGTGAAGCCGCCCAGCCAGGCCAGGTCGATACGGTCGGTGGCCAGGGCCTCGACCACCGCCGGGTAGTCGGCGACCGGAACGAACTCGACCTTCATGCCCAGCTCTTTCTCCAGGTAGGCACCCAGCGGCTTGAACTTGCGCAGCAGCTCGGTAGGGGCCTCGTCGGGAATGGCGCTGACTTTCAGCACGTCGGTGGCGTGGGACAGGGTGGCGGACAGGGACAGGGCAAAGCCGGCGGCGAGCGCCAGAGTACGCTTGAGCATGAAGATTCTCCGGTTCAATAGCGGAAAAGGTTCGCAGCTGGCGCCACAAGGCGCGCCTGCTGAGGGTAGTAGAAACGGCAGCGATTATAGGGACGGTCGTGTGAAAGGCCAGCTTTGCTAGAATCCGCCGCCTGTTTTCCGCAATTGCCGAGTGAGTTCGATGAGCGAGCCGATCCGCCTTACCCAGTACAGCCATGGTGCCGGCTGTGGCTGCAAGATTTCGCCCAAGGTGCTGGAAGTGATCCTGGCCGGCAGCGGCGCGCAGAACCTCGACCCCAAGCTGTGGGTCGGCAATGCCTCCAAGGACGATGCGGCCGTCTATGCACTGGACGAGGAGCGCGGCGTGGTCTCCACCACCGACTTCTTCATGCCCATCGTCGATGACCCGTATGACTTCGGACGGATCGCCGCGACCAACGCGATCAGCGATATCTACGCCATGGGCGGCGACCCGCTGATGGCCATCGCCATCCTCGGCTGGCCGGTCAACGTCCTGCCGCCGGAAGTGGCCCGCGAGGTGATTCGCGGTGGTCGCGCGGTGTGCGATGCCGCCGGCATCCCGCTGGCCGGTGGCCACTCCATCGACGCGCCGGAGCCGATCTTCGGCCTGGCGGTGACCGGCGTGGTCGACAAGAAACATATGAAGCGCAACGACAGCGCCACCGCCGGCTGCAAGCTGTACCTGAGCAAACCGTTGGGTATCGGCATCCTCACCACCGCCGAGAAGAAGGCCAAGCTGCGCGAGCAGGACGTCGGCCTGGCCCGTGACTGGATGTGCACTCTGAACAAGCCCGGCAGCCGCTTCGGCAAGCTGGCCGGCGTTAAGGCGATGACCGATGTCACCGGTTTCGGCCTGCTCGGCCATCTGCTGGAAATGGCCGATGGCGCCGGCCTGACCGCCCAGCTGGACTACGCCGCCGTGCCGCGTCTGCCCGGCGTCGACTACTACCTCGCCGAGGGCTGCGTGCCCGGTGGCACCCTGCGCAACTTCGACAGCTACGGCGACAAGGTCGCGGCGATTTCCGAGGAACAGCGCAACCTGCTGTGCGACCCGCAGACCAGCGGTGGCCTGCTGGTAGCCGTGGCGCCGGAGGGCGAGGCCGAGTTCCTTGCCGTGGCCGCCGAGCTGGGCCTTGATCTGTCGCCCATCGGCCGCCTGGTCGAGCGACAGAGCCACGCGGTAGAGGTGCTGTGATGCGCGACAACACTGCCGACTACCGCCAGATATTTCTGGGCGATGTGCCGATGATGGATATGCGTGCCCCGGTGGAATTCACCAAGGGCGCCTTCCCGCACAGCGTCAGCCTGCCGCTGATGACCGATATCGAGCGGCAGAAGGTTGGTACCTGCTACAAACAGCAGGGCCAGCAGGCGGCCATCGACCTGGGCCACCAGCTGGTCTCGGGCAAGGTCAAGGCCGAGCGCGTCGAGGCTTGGGCCGCTTTCGCCAGGGCCAATCCAGAGGGTTACCTGTACTGCTTCCGTGGCGGCCTGCGCTCGCAGATCGTCCAGCAGTGGCTCAAGGACGCCGGCATCGACTACCCGCGGGTGATCGGTGGCTACAAGGCCATGCGGACTTTCCTCATCGAGACGCTGGACAGCGCGGTGGCCGAGTGCGACTTCGTCATCGTCGGCGGCATGACCGGCACCGGCAAGACCGAGGTGATCGCTGCCCTGGACAACAGCATCGATCTGGAAGGCCACGCCAATCACCGCGGCTCCAGCTTCGGCAAGCGCGCCACCGGCCAGCCGGCGCAAATTGACTTCGAGAACCAGTTGGCCGTCGACCTGCTCAAACGCCGCGATCGCGGCCAGCAACAGTTCGTGCTGGAGGACGAGAGCCGCCTGATCGGCACCTGCTCGCTGCCGCTGCCCCTGCACCAGGGCATGCAGCAGTACCCGCTGGTGTGGCTGGAGGACAGCGTTGAAGGCCGCGTTGAGCGCATCCTCAAGGACTATGTGATCGACCTGGCGGCCGAGTTTATCGGCGAGCATGGCGAGGAGAGTGGTTTCAGCCTGTTCGCCCAGCGCATGCTGCAGAGCATGGACAATATCCAGAGGCGCCTGGGGGGCGAACGCCACGCGCGTCTGCGCGCGATCCTCGCCCAGGGGTTGGAAGAGCAGGAGCGCAGCGGTGTGGTGGATACCCACCGTGGCTGGATCGAGGGCCTGCTGCGTGAGTATTACGACCCGATGTACGTCTACCAGCGCGAGAGCAAGGCCTCGCGCATCGAATTCGCCGGCGAGCACGATGCCGTGCTGGCCTATCTGCGCGAGAGGAGCAAAGCATGAAGCTGAAAGACCACCCCGAGGCCCTGGACTGCACCCTGTACCGCCCGGATGAGAACGACCCGGACGCCGACGAACTGGAACTGGGCGACGGTCATGTGCTGTTCGAAGGCCCCTTCGAGGCGCCGGCCGAGTGGGATGCGGTCGAGCGCGAGGACTACTTCGACGGCAGCGATCCGGCGCTGTTCTTCAATGCTCGCATCGAGAGCCCGGCCAAGGCCGACAGCAATGACTTCTTCATTGCCGAGCCGGGTGACTACCTGGCAGTGATGCGCGGCATGAAGGTGGAGATGTACTACGTGTATGACCGTGCCGACGCCAGCTATGTGCTGATTCGCGACGATCAGCTGGATTAAGTTTCTACCCGCTGCGGGTAGCGACAACTGCTTTCGTCGGGGGCTTTTGATCGCGGCTGAAGCCGCTCCCACAGGAAATACCGTGGCTTTTGTGGGAGCGGCTTCAGCCGCGAAAGGTACCCGCAGACAGGTAGCCCGGTTGCAATCCGGGGTTTCTTCGGCTCGCGCTTTCCCGGATTGCATCCGGGCTACGGTTTCAGAAAAAACGCCGCCCTCGGGCGGCGTTTTCGTTCAGGCCTGGCAGACTCTGGCGATGGCGCCGGCCAGGTAGTCCAGGCGCTGCTCGCTCATCCCGGCCACGCTGGCGCGGCCGCTGTTGACCAGATACACGCTGAACTCCGCGCGCAACTGCTCAACTTGCGCGGGCGTCAGCCCGGTGTAGGAGAACATACCGCGCTGCTGCGCCACATGGGCGAAACGCTCGGCCAGGCCATGCGGGCGCAGGGCCTCGACCAAGCCGCTGCGCAGATTGGCCACGCGCTGGCGCATGCTTTCCACTTCTGCGGCCCACAGCGCCTTCAGCTCCTTATCCCCCAGAATCTCGGCAACCACGGCGGCGCCATGCGACGGCGGCGTCGACCACAGGCCGCGGGCCAGTAAGGCCAGTTGGCTGCGCACATCGGCCAGTTTGCCGGCGCTGTCGGCGCGCACGATCAGCGCGCCGGTGCGTTCGCGGTACAGGCCGAAGTTCTTCGAGCAGGAACTGGTGATCAGCAGCTCTGGCAGTGCGGCGGCGAACAGGCGTACGGCCCAGGCGTCGTCCTCCAGACCGTCACCGAAGCCCTGGTAGGCGAAGTCGATCAGCGGTAGCAGCTCGCGCGCCTTGACCACCTCCAGCACGCGCTGCCAGTCGCCAGGGCTCAAATCGAAGCCGGTGGGGTTGTGGCAGCAGGCGTGTAGCAGCACCACGTCGCCAGCCGGAATGCGCTGGAGGGCATCGAGCATGGCCTCCACGTTCAGGCGGTTGTCGGCGCCGACGTAGGGGTAGTGTTCGACGCGCAGGCCGCAAGCGGCGAACAGGGTTTCGTGGATCGGCCAGGTCGGGTTGCTGAGCCAGATGCCACTGCCCGGCAGGTTACGGGCGATAAATTCGCCGGCCAGGCGTAGGGCGCCGGTGCCGCCGGGTGTCTGGGTGGCGCCGGCCAACCGCTCTCCGAGCAGTGCATTGTGCTCGCCCAGTACCAGCTGCAGCAGGCGTTCGCCGAACTCCGGGGCGCCGTGGCCGCCGATATAGGTCTTGCTCTGCTCGGTTTCCAGCAGGCGCTGCTCGGCCAGTTTCACCGCGCGGGGAATCGGCGTCAGGCCGCTGGCGTCCTTGTACACGCCGACGCCCAGGTCCAGCTTGGCCGGGTTGGGATCGGCGCGGTAGGCATCGAGCAGGCCGAGGATCGGGTCGCCGGGGACGCCGGCGATGGCGGCGAAGTGGCTCACTTGCGGCCCTCGGCTGCGGCAGCCAGCACATCGGTGCGCGCGGCCATAATGAAGTCGTTGCGGTGCAGGCCCTTCATTTCGTGGCTCCACCAGGTCACGGTGACCTTGCCCCATTCGGTGAGCAGGGCCGGGTGGTGGCCGACTTCCTCGGCGATGGCGCCGACTGCGTTGGTGAAGGCCAGGGCATGGCGGAAGTTCTTGAACAGGTACTGGCGCTCCAGCTCCATGTGGCCGTCACGCACCTCGATGTTCCAGTCGGGGATCTCGCGGATCAGCGTGGCCAGTTCTTCTTCCGAAACGTGGGGCGCATCGGCGCGGCAGGCTTCGCATTGGGCTTGGGCGAGGCTGGTCATATCGGGCTCCTGAGGTGGTCGTGGATAGCTATAGGTTTATGCGGACTGCTCCCTCTCCCGCTGCGGGAGAGGGCTGGGGAGAGGGGCGGTGGCGTCGTCCCTCTCCCCCGGCCCCTCTCCCATAAATGGGAGAGGGGAGGATAGTTCTACGCCGCTTTCGGCGGGAATTTCGGCGCGTGCAGGCCCAGGTTCATGGCCTGTTGCACCATACCCATGATGTCCTCGTGGGCCAGGTCGAACAGGCGCTTGAGATCCGGCAGGACGAAGTACAGCGGCTGCAGAATGTCGATGCGGTAGGGAGTGCGCATGGCTTCGATCGGGTCGAAGGCCTGGTGTTCCGGTTCGTTGGACAGCGAGTAGACCGTCTCCTTGGGCGAGGAGAGGATGCCGCCGCCGTAGATGCGTCGGCCGGCCGGGGTGTCGACCAGGCCGAACTCGATGGTCATCCAGTACAGCCGCGCCAGGTACACGCGCTGCTCCTTGCTCGCGGCCAGGCCGAGCTTGCCGTAGGTGTGGGTGAATTCGGCGAACCAGGGGTTGGTCAGCAGCGGGCAGTGGCCGAAGATCTCGTGGAAGATGTCCGGCTCCTGCAGGTAGTCCAGTTCTTCCGGGGTGCGGATAAAAGTGGCGACCGGGAAGCGCTTGCTGGCCAGTAGCTCGAAGAAGGTCTGGAAGGGAATCAGCGCCGGCACCTGGGCCACGCTCCAGCCGGTAGTGGCGCCAAGCACCTTGTTGATCTCGCCGAGCTGGGGAATGCGCTCATGGGGCAGGGCAAGCTGCTCGATACCGTCGAAGTACTCCTGGCAGGCGCGGCCTTCCAGCACTTTCATCTGCCGGGTGATCAGGGTGTTCCACACCTGATGCTCGGTGTCCGAGTAGTGGATGAAGCCGTTTTCGTCCGGTTGCCGGGCCACGTACTGCGTGGTTTTCATCGACCTGCCTCCTCATCTGCGTCATGCGCGTGGAGTGTTGTTGTATGCCCATAGGAGTACCGCAGACGGGGCCGCGGTTCAGCTGGGCGAGTGGGGGGCTCGGGTCGGGTCGACGTGTTTTGCTGTAAATAAATAATTACGAGTCTGCGCGGGTTAAGCGTTTGCGAGGATTCATGAGTGCGGCTTGTAACGTATTGCTTACGGGTGATTGCGCGTATTCGCGAATAAATCAGCGCCTGAAGTTGTTTCATCGGCCGCCGTGAGACGCTGTCTGCCGCCATTTCATAGCCTTTCAGAGGCATTCAGGGTTTTTCACAGCGCCGCCTGCGCCACCCATGCGTCAATTCCCTCAACCCGGATGACCGAGCCCGACACTCGGTCACGATCACGTGAGGGAAGACCCCATGAGCCTCGACACACTCAGTAAATGGCTGGCCGCCGGCATGCTGCTGATCGGCTCCCTGTGCCTGGGCAGCGTCTGGTATGCCGGCCAGCATTACCAGCAGAGCCAGGCGGTGGCACAGCAGCGCTTCGAGGTGACAGACCTGAGCTCGCAGCTGTTCAGCGACAAACGCCACCTGACCCAGTCCGCCCGCCTGTACCTGGGCTCGGGTGATGAGGCGTATCTGCAGCAGTACCGCCAGCTGCGCCAGGGCAATCTTTTCGCCAAGGCGTTGGAGCAGTTGCAGGGCAAGGCGTTGCTGCCATCGGAGCAGGCTCTGCTGCGCCGTGCTGCGATGCTCAATGCCAGACAGGTCGAGATCGAGCAGCTGGCCATGGCCGAGCGTCAGGCGCAGGGCGCTAGCATGCGCCTGGAACAGCAGGACTATGTGAGCAGCGAGCGGCAGATCACCGCGCTGCTGGACGATATTCGCAGCAGTGTCTTCGCCCGGCAGAACCGGCTGGTTGCCGAGTCCAACGCCCAGGCCGAGACAGCTCAGGTACTGGCGGCCGTGATGCTGGGGCTGACCGTCGCCTATGTGTTGTTGGCGATGCTGCTGTTCGTGCGCCGCGGGTTGCTCATGCCGTTGCGCGCCCTGACTGCACAGACCCAGCGCCTGCAGGCGGGCAAGTCGCTCGGGCGGATCAGTGGTTGTCAGGCACGCAACGAACTGGGTGCTCTGGCGCGGGCTCTGGAGGCTTATCGACGGGTCAATCAGCAGATGATTCACCAGCGCTGGGCCAAGGATCGCCTGGGTGAGTTGGCCCAGGCGCTGCAGTCCAGCGCCAGCCGCGAAGAGTTTGTGGGTTGCCTGAACGAGCGCCTGGCGCGCTGGTTGCCGGCCATCCGTATCCGTTTCAGCGAGCAGGAACCCGAGGCGGTGCGCGCAGGTAGCTATCGCCACTTCCACCTGCCGTTGCTCCACGACGGCCAGCAGCAGGGTGTCATCGATATTCATCTGGAGCAGCGCCCTAGCGAAGCCCAGCTGGAGCTGCTGGACTGTTTGCCCGAGCCGGTGTGTGCCTGGTGGGGGCTGCTGCTGCAGCGTGAGTACACCCAGAACCTGCTGGCCCAGGCCCATCGGCAAACCCAGCAACTGGAGCGTCAGCAGGTTTCGCTGGCGGCTACCGAGAGCTGGTTCCGCGGCATAGTCGAAGCCGCGCCAGACGGCATGCTGGTGTGCAACGAGCACGGTCAGATCATCCTGGCCAACATCGAGTGCGAGCGCATCTTCGGCTATCCCAAGGGGCATCTGCTGCTGCAGCACTACAAGGAGATGGTGCCGGCCGAACAGAGCCAGATGTTCGACAGGCTGTTTCATGGGTTGCACGACAACCCCGAGACGATTCAGATCGGCGAGTGCATGGCCCGGCGTTTCGATGGCAGCGAGTTTCCCGTCGAGGTTCGCGTCTCGGCGCTGCCCTGGCGCACGGATGAAAGCCAGTCCCTGTGCGTGGTGATCCGCGACCTCAGCCAGAGCCGCGAGTACGAGCGCCACCTGCAGCAGGCCAGCGAGCAGCAGCGGGCGATCCTGATGGCGGCGCCTTACGGCATCGCCTTTATCCGCGGTGAACATATCGTGCAGGCCAACTCCAGCCTGCATGAGGTGTTCGGCTATGCCGAGGGTGAACTGTTACAGCAGTCGCCATTCATCTGGGCCAGCGAGGCGCTGACCGAGGAGGAGGTGCTGGACATCCGCCGGCAACTGCACGATGGCCAGACGTTCCGCCGCGAAGTGCAGGTGCGGCGCAAGGACGGCAGCCTGTTCTGGGCTTCGGTCAGCGCCCGTGCGGTCAGCCCCGGTGATCTCACCCAGGGCACCATCTGGATCATCAAGGACATTTCGCCGCGCCTGGTCGCCGCCGCGGAAATGCGCGAGGCGCGCGAGCTTGCCGAGAAGGCGGCGCGGGTCAAGGCAGAGTTTCTGGCCAACATGAGCCACGAGATTCGTACACCGATGAACGCCATCATCGGCATGACCCACCTGGTGCTGGCCACCGCGCTGGATGAGCGCCAGCGCGACTACCTGAGCAAGGTACAGAGCTCCAGTCATCACCTGCTGGGCATCCTCGACGATATCCTCGACTTCTCCAAGATCGAGGCCGGCAAGCTCAGGCTGGATCTGCAGGACTTCAGCCTCGACCAGTTGCTGCGCGAGGTCACCGGCCTGCTGCAGCCGAAGATCCTGGCCAAGGGCCTGGAATTGAGCCTGCAGGTGGCGCCGCAGGTGCCGGACCAGCTGCACGGCGACCCCCTGCGCCTGCGCCAGATATTGCTCAACTACCTGAGCAATGCGCTGAAGTTCACCGAGCGTGGGCGCATCGAAGTTGCCGTGGGCTTGCAGGCAAGTCGTGCGGGCGAGCTGTGCCTGGAGTTCCGGGTCAGCGATACCGGCATCGGCCTCAGTGCCGAGCAGTGCGCCCAGCTGTTCACCAGCTTCCAGCAGGCCGATGCCTCGACGACCCGGCGCTACGGTGGCACCGGCCTTGGTCTGGCCATCGCCAAGCAACTGGCCACGCTGATGGGCGGCGAGGTGGCAGTGCGCAGCGTGCCGGGGCAGGGCAGTACCTTCAGTTTCAGTGCCTGGCTGCAGCCGGCGCGGGCGCCTCTGCAGGGTGAGGCGCGGGTCGTTACCCCGCTGATCGGTGAGCAGCTGCTGGGCGTTCGCCTGTTGCTGGTGGAGGACAACGAGCTGAATCAGCAGGTAGCAGCCGAGTTGCTGGGCGCCATGGGCTGCCAGGTGGATATCGCCGGCAACGGCCGCGAGGCGCTGGAGTGCCTGGATCGACAGTGCTACGAGCTGGTGCTGATGGATATGCAGATGCCGGTGCTGGACGGTCTGGCTGCCACCCGCGAGCTGCGCCGGCGCCCGGAGCTGGCCGGGCTGCCGGTGGTGGCGATGACCGCCAATGCTCTGCGCGAGGACCGCGAGGCCTGCCTGGCTGCCGGGATGAACGACTTCATCAGCAAGCCTTTCGAGCCGCAGACCCTGCAGGCCGTGCTGCAGCGCTGGCTCGGCCAGCGCCGGGAACTGCCGCAGGCGGCGCAGCCGGACCAGGTGCTGCAGCTGGCGGGGGTGGATGTGGCGGCCGGGCTGCGCCGGGTGCTGGGTAACGAGGCGCTGTATCGGCAACTGCTGGGGCAGTTTCTCGTTGGCCAGGCAGCGTTGCCGGAGCGCCTGGCGCAGGCGCTGGCGACGGGGGATCTGGCCGCCGCCAGGCATCTGGCCCACGGCTGCAAAGGCGTGGCCGCCACCCTGGGGGCGGAGGCTGTGGCCCAGGCCGCTGCGGCGCTGGAGCAGCAGTTGCGCGTGTCTGCCACGGCAGCGCAATGCGAGCCGCTGCTGGCGGCTCTGGCTGCGCACCTAGAACCGCTGCTGGAGCAACTGCGGCAATTGCCGGCCGAGGTGCAGGAGGTGGCCAGCGAGGTCGATGAGCGGCAGCTGCAGCAGGTTTGCACCCAGCTGGGCGAGCTGTTGGCCGATCACGATGCCGATGCGCAGCTCTGCTTCGCCAAGCATGCGCCCCTGTTGCGGGCAGCCTTCCCGAGCCATGTCGCGCATCTGGCTCAGGCACTCGATGGCTTCGACTTCGACGAGGCCGGGGCATATCTGCACGAGGCGCTGGGCGAACGGCTAAGCCCCGCCGCCTGAGGCTTTCAGAGAAATTCAGCGCGATTCAGCCCTATTCAGAGCAGCTCAATGACGGCTGTGGGCTAATGGTCGCAGTCGATTGCGAGGTAACCCGGATGAACCCCAACGAGCACAAGGCCACCCTGCTGGTGGTCGACGATGTGGCAGCCAACCTGCACCTGATGAGCGAACTGTTGCGCCCGCACTACCAGTTGCGGGTGGCCTCCAGTGGCGCCAAGGCGCTGGAGCTGGCCTGGCGCAATCCGCCGGATCTGGTGCTGCTGGACGTGATGATGCCGGACATGGACGGCTACGAGGTGTGTCGCCAGTTGCAGGCCAACCCGCTGACCCGCGATGTGCCGGTGCTGTTTCTGAGCGCCAAGGATCAGGCCGAGGATCAGCAGCATGGCCTGGACCTAGGCGCTGTCGATTACCTGAGCAAACCCTTCGAGCCCCGCGTGCTGCTGGCGCGGGTGCGCAGCCAGCTGCGCCTGAAGGCCGCCGCCGACCAGCTGCGCCTACGCAATGCCCATCTCGACGAGGAAGTGGCGCAACGCACCCGCGAGCTGCAGGCGGTGCACGATGTCACCATCCTGGCCCTGGCCTCGCTGGCCGAGACCCGCGACAACGAGACCGGCAACCACCTGCGCCGCACCCAGCACTATGTGCGCACGCTGGCGGAAAAACTCAGCGAACAGCCGCGTTTCGCCGGGCAACTGGACGAGAAAAGCATCGAACTGCTGTACAAGTCGGCACCGCTGCACGATATCGGCAAGGTCGGCATCCCCGACCATATCCTGCTCAAGCCTGGGCGTTTCGAAGCGCACGAGTTCGAGGTGATGAAGAACCACCCGCGCCTGGGCTACCAGGCCCTAGTGCACGCCGAGGAACTGCTGGGCATGCCGGTGCCCTTCCTGCGCATCGCCAAGGACATTGCTCTGTGCCACCACGAGAAGTGGGACGGCAGCGGCTACCCGCAGGGCCTGAGTGGCGAGGCGATACCCCTGTGCGCCCGCCTGATGGCGGTGGCCGATGTGTACGACGCGATCATCAGTCGCCGCGTGTACAAGCCGGAAATGCCCCATGAGAAGGCCGTGGCGATCATCCGCGAGGGCAGCGGCTCGCATTTCGACCCTGACGTGGTGGCCGCTTTCCTGGCCCTGCAGGACGAATTCCAGGCCATCAGCCGGCGCTATGCCGATACCGATGAAACCCTGCAGGTCAAGGTCGAGCAGCTGGCTGTCGCACAGCGCCATGTGGCCGCGTCTGCCACTGCCTGACCCGGAGCCGCAGCATGATTACCGAGCAGAGTGTGTTTCTCGTCGTCGATGACGCCGACTCCATGCGCAGGATCAACAGCAATCAGCTGAGCCGCCTCGGGGCGCGCCAGATACTGCTGGCCAACAACGGCCTGGAGGCGCGCAAGATTCTCGAGGCGCGCCGGGTCGACGTGATTGTCTCCGACTGGAACATGCCGGTGATGTCGGGGCTCGACCTGCTGCTGTGGGTGCGGGCGAACCAGAAGCTGGCGCATCTGCCGTTCATCATGATTACCGCCGAATGCGAGCGCGAGCAGGTCAAGCAACTGATCACCAGCGGGGTGAGCAGTATCCTGGTCAAACCCTACAACCCCCAGGATCTCGCTCAGCACCTGGCCCGGGCCATGCGCCATCGTCCACAGCCGCAGCTCGCCGTCCAGGCCAAGTCCGAAGCGGCGAGGGTGATGCCCAAGGTGGCACAGCGGCGCCCGACTTTGCTGGTGGTGGACGATATGCCGGACAACCTCAGCCTGATTGCCGGGCTGTTTCGCGAAGAGTACCGGGTACGCGTGGCGCAGGACGGCAACGCGGCCCTGGCGATCTGCACCTCGGACGACCCGCCGGACCTGCTCCTGCTCGACGTGATGATGCCCAACATGGACGGTTTCGAACTGGCCAGCCAGTTGCGCAGCCACCCGCAGGCCAGCCGGATTCCACTGATCTTCATCACCGCGATGGACGAGCCCGATGCGCGGCGCAAGGCCATGGAACTGGGCGCGGTGGAGTTCGTTGGCAAGCCGATCGAGCCCGCTCTGCTGCGCCTGCAGGTCAGCAACCTGCTGCGCCACGTCGAACGGCATTGCCAGGTGCAGGCCGAATACAACGGTTTGCTGGACCTGGCGCGTCTGCGCGACGACGTCGAGCAGATCGTTCGGCATGACCTCAAGGCGCCGCTCAGCGGCATCCTCGGTCTGGCCCGCAGCCTGCTCGAAGGCGGCAACCTGCTGCCCGGACAGGAGCACATGCTGCGCTTGCTGGAGGACAGCAGCCAGCAGGTGCTGAGCATGATCGATCTGTCGGCGGTGCTGCACCGCATCGAAACAGGCAGCTTCGAACTGCAGCCGAGCGCAGTGGCACTGCCAGCACTGCTCGCCGGAATGGTGGAAGCGGCGCGCATGACTTATCAGAGCAAGGTGCTGGTGATCGAGCTGGACCTGCCTGACCCGACCTGCAGTGAATCCTTGAGCGCCCTGGGCGAGCGGCGGTTGTGCTACTCGCTGCTCAACAATTTGTTGAAGAACGCCTGCGAGGCCGCCCCCGAGGGTAGTCGCGTGCGCGTGCAGCTGCGGGCGGGCGAACAACTGAACGTACTCATGGAGAACCAGCCGGCCGTGCCGCCGGACTTTCGTCCGCACTTCTTCGACAAGTACAGCAGCCTGGGCAAGAAGAATGGCAGTGGTCTGGGGACCTACTCGGCCCGGCAGTTGGCGCTGGCCCAGGGCGGCAGCCTGGAACTGCAGGTGGACGATGCGCGCAACACCACCCGCCTGCTGCTGACCTTGCCCAGCCTCGATGCAGGCGACCTGCAGTTCGAGGTCGCCAGTTGAGGGATTTACCGCTCAGTGGCGCGGCAGGTTCTGCTCGCAGAGCAGGGCAACACCCAGGCCGTTGCCGATCAGCATCCGGTCCGGCCCCAGGCGGCGCACGCTGAAGGTCAGATCGACACCTTCGGTAAACAGAAACAGGCCGAGGCTGGCCAGTTGCTGGCTCTCAAGGTTATCGGTCTCGCTCTTGTCGCTGCGCTGTACGTGCAGGAGCAGGCGCTGTCCTTCGCGACGGTGGGTGAAGCTGGTGGTGCGATGCAGGTAGCCCAGAGTCTGTCTGGCACTCGCCTCCAGCAGACGCGAGCTGGATTTGGTATCGCCGTGCCCGTCGCCGCGTAGGTCGAGAGCATGCTGGTGCAACAACCACTGGCGGCCATCCGCTGTTTCCAACTCCTGCGCCGTGCGGGCACTGCACAACTGGTCGAGCGGCGGATCGTCGCGCTCCACCAGCAGGCCGGCGGCCAGGCTCAGAGCGCCGATGGTGAGGAATACCCAGAGCTGCAGGCGCTGCCGGTTAGTCATGGGCCTGTACTCCCAGGCATTGGCTGTCGGGTTCCAGCAGGGCGCCCTGGCACAGCAGATCGAGGCTGCGGTACTGGTCGGCGAAGCGGTAGATATGCAGGTCATGCCCGTTCATGCCCAGCGCCTGGGCGAGCTGTCTGGCGCGGGCAGCCAGCTGCTGGTTGCCTGGTTGCAGCGCACTGGCGGGCATGTCTTCCTGATGGACGCGCACGCCATCGATGTCTTCCACACTTTGCTCGGCGAAGGGGCGCTCGGCTAGCGCCGTGGGGCGCAGCAGGCCCGGCAGCAGGAATAGCAGTATCCAGCAGGCGAGGGCGGCCAGGCCCAGCAGCAGCTCGCGCGGCCGCCAGCGTGGTGGCGATGCAGCCTGGTTGGCAGACGCGGGAATAGGCGTGGGGACTGCCTCGGTCTGTGGCAATAGCGGAGCCGGTGGCGCTGGCTGGTCGAGCTGCTCGACCAGTGATTCACCGAGCTTGTAGCCGATACGCGGTACGGTAACGATCAGCTCCAGGCCTGGCTGCAGCTTGTCCAGGGCCACGCGCAGCTGGCGAATCACCTGGGCCAGGCTGTTGTCGGTGACCTCCAGGCCGAAGGCGCCCCAGGCCCCGTTCATCAGGTCGCGCTTGCTGACGATCTCGCCCTTGGCGTCCAGCAGCTGGGTCAGGCAGCGGCTGGCGATGGCGCCGATGCGCAGGCTGTCTTCCGGGGCGGTGGCGGCGTACAGCACGAAGGCTTCGTTGTCGAAATGGATCAGGCGGTCGATGACGTAGGTGCTCATGCGGCGTCCCTGGTTGCACGAAGTGAGCGATGTGCCGGCTCTAGCAGCGTAGCCTGCATGCTCGGCATAGACCTGTAATGAAAGAGTTACGAATGGCGCCGTGGGTGACGCTTTCTCGATAGTTGCTCTGCTTTTCGTCAGATATTCTTTACGAAAATGGCGGATGCAAATCCGCACCCCCACTACAACAACGAATCAGGGGCATCCCGCGTGCGCATCAAAGTCCACTGCCAGAACCGTGTTGGCATCCTGCGCGATATTCTCGAACTACTGGTCGACTACGGCATCAACGTCGCCCGTGGCGAAGTGGGGGGCGAGCAGGGCAACGCCATCTACCTGCACTGCCCGAACCTTATCAATCTGCAGTTCCAGGCCCTGCGCCCGAAGCTGGAAGCGATTGCGGGGGTATTCGGGGTCAAGCGCGTCGGCCTGATGCCCAGCGAGCGCCGTCACCTCGAACTCAACGCGCTGCTTGGTGCCTTGGATTTTCCCGTGCTGTCCATCGACATGGCTGGCGCCATCGTCGCGGCCAATCGCAGCGCGGCGCAGCTGCTCGGCGTGCGCGTTGACGAGGTGCCGGGCATGGCCCTGTCGCGCTATATCGAGGACTTCGACCTGCCCGAGCTGGTGCGGGCCAACAAGTCGCGGGTCAACGGCCTGCGGGTCAAGGTCAAGGGCGACGTGTTTCTCGCCGATATCGCCCCGCTGCAGGCCGAGCACGACGAGAGCGAGGCACTGGCCGGCGCCGTGCTCACCCTGCACCGCGCCGACCGGGTTGGCGAGCGCATCTACAACGTGCGCAAGCACGAGCTGCGCGGCTTTGATTCGATCTTCCAGAGCTCGAAAGTGATGGCCGCGGTGGTGCGCGAGGCCCGGCGCATGGCGCCGCTGGATGCACCGCTGCTGATCGAGGGCGAGACCGGCACCGGCAAGGAGTTGCTGGCGCGCGCCTGCCACCTGGCCAGCCCGCGCGGGCAATCACCCTTCATGGCGCTGAATTGCGCCGGTCTGCCGGAGTCCATGGCCGAGACCGAGCTATTCGGCTACGGCCCCGGCGCCTTCGAGGGCGCGCGCCCGGAGGGCAAGCTCGGCCTGCTGGAGCTGACCGCCGGCGGCACACTGTTCCTCGATGGTGTCGGCGAGATGAGTCCGCGCCTGCAGGCCAAGCTGTTGCGTTTCCTGCAGGACGGTTGCTTCCGCCGGGTCGGCAGCGACGAGGAGGTGTACCTGGACGTGCGGGTGATCTGCGCCACCCAGGTCGACCTGTCCGAGCTGTGCGGCAAAGGCGAGTTCCGCCAGGACCTGTATCACCGCCTCAACGTGCTCAGCCTGCACATTCCGCCGCTGCGCGAATGCCTGGATGGCCTGGCGCCGCTGGTCGAGCACTTTCTCGACTCGGCCAGCCGGCAGATCGGTTGCGCGCTGCCCAAGCTGGCAACCCAGGCCTTCGAGCGCATGGCCCACTACCACTGGCCGGGCAATGTGCGCCAGTTGGAGAACGTGCTGTTCCAGGCTGTGTCGCTGTGCGACGGCGGGCTGGTCAAGGCCGAGCATATCCGCCTGCCGGACTACGGCGCGCCGCAGCCACTCGGGGAGTTCTCCACCGAAGGCGATCTGGACGCCATCCTCGGCCGCTTCGAGAAGGTGGTGCTGGAGCGCCTGTACGCCGAGCACCCGAGCAGCCGCCAGTTGGGCAAGCGCCTGGGGGTTTCGCACACCACCATCGCCAACAAGCTGCGTCAGTACGGCTTGGGGCGGGACTGAGCAACTAGCCGGACGGTGAGTCTGCCGGGGCTCGCTGACTAGTTCATTTGCGGCTCTGCGCCGTCCGCACGCAGCGTGAGGATGGCGACATTGCCGATCATTTTTGCGCCTGCTTTTTCCCCGCGATCACTTCTAGCGCTGCACTCGCATGGGGCGTATGCGGCGCGGCGCCAGTCTTGTCGGAGCCTTGCCACTGCTTCATTAAAGGGCTTTCTGCCACCTCGCAGGGCAGTGCTTTCACATAGCGCAGAGCTATGCATTGGATTTCAAAGATACATTTGAACAATGCGAAGGGCGGACGGATTCTAGCCCGCAGACAGGCCGCAACCCCCGCCAACAACCGGCCCGGCCTGTACCTCACCGTCCATTGCCCTAGAGGAAAACAACATGAACAAGACTCTATGCTCCCTGTTGCTGGCCGCTTCGGCCATTCTGCCGACCACCGCCGTGCTGGCCAGCGAAGGCCAGACCCTGCGCATCGCCACCGAGGGTGCCTACCCACCCTTCAACTTCTTCACCGCAGACGGCCAGCTGGGCGGTTTCGACATCGAGATCGGCAATGCCCTGTGCGCACAGATGAAAGCCAAGTGCCAGTTCGTCGCCCAGGACTGGGACGGCATCATCCCGGCGCTGCTGGCGGACAAGTACGACCTGATCATCGCCTCCATGTTCATCACCGAGGAGCGCAAGCAGAAGGTCGCCTTCACCGCGCCCTACCAGAAGTCGGCGATGACCTTCGTGGTGCCGAAGGACTCCGAGCTCAATGATTTCTCGCCCAAGGGCCTGGCTGGCAAGACCATCGGCGCGCAGGGCTCGACCACCCAGGGCGACTACCTCTCGGCGATGTTCCCGGACTCCGACGTGCGCCTGTACCCGACCCAGGATGCGGTGAACCTCGACCTGGCTTCGGGCCGTCTCGATGCCCAGGTCGGCGACATGATCCCGATGCTGGAGTGGACCTCCAAGACCGAGGACGGCGCCTGCTGCACCCTGGCCGGTGCGCCGATCAGCGAGGCCAAGTACGTCGGCGAGGGCGTCGGTATCGCCCTGCGCAAGGAAGACGCGGCCCTGCGCGACGAGCTGAACGAGGCCCTGGCGGCGATCATCGCCGACGGTACCTACAAGGCGATCAACGACAAGTACTTCTCAGTCAACCTGCTGACCCTGCAGAAGTGAGTCCCGCCCACCGGCCAGTGAGCCGGCGCACAGGCGCCCGCTCCGGTCGGTGGCGTCGACTCATCGAGATTCCATCCTTCTGATCGAGAAGAGGCTGTTCTATGGAGTGGCTCTCCTACCTGAGCTTCACCGGTGGCGGCTGGGGCGACGAACTGCTGCGCGGCCTGGGCGTGACCCTGGCCCTGGCGGCGGCGACCCTGCCACTGGGCCTGGCGCTGGGCCTGGCCGTGGCGGCCATGGCACTGTTCGGCGGCAAACTGCTGCGTGCCCTGTCTGTCGGTTTCAGCACCACCATCCGCGGTCTGCCGGAGCTGCTGACCCTGTTCATCATCTACCACGGCGTCGGGCTGGCGATTAACAGCCTGCTCAAGTGGCACAACCCGGGGGCAACGCCGGTCGAGCTGAGCCCCTTCCTGGCCGGTGTGGTAGCCCTGGGCATGGTCTTCGCCGGTTATTCCAGCGAAGTCTGGCGCGGCGCCTGGCAGGCGCTGGATCGTGGCCAGCTGGAGGCCGCGCAGGCCATCGGTGTGCGCCGCTTGACCATCTTCCGCCTGATTGAGCTGCCGCAGCTGCTGCGCCTGGCGCTGCCGGGGCTGGGCAACCTGTGGGTGAGCCTGATCAAGGACACCGCGCTGGTGTCGGTGATCGCGCTCAACGACCTGATGCGCATGGCCAACGTGGCTGTCGGCGTGACCAAGAAGCCCTTCCTGTTCTTCGCCGTGGTGTGCCTGGTCTACTGGGCCATCTGCCTGCTCTGCGAGTGGGTCCTGGCCCGCCTGGAGCGCCGCGCCAACCGTGGCTTCGAACGTGAGGGGCGCACGGCATGATCGACATTCTCGAGCGTTTCTCCGGGCAGCTGCTGTCCGGCGCCGGGCTCACCATGCAGCTCACCCTGATCGCCGCGCTGCTGGCCAGCTGCCTGTCGCTGCCGCTGGCCCTGCTGCGGCGCAGCCCGAGCATTGCCTGGCGTTGGCCGGTGCGCCTGTACGTGTCGTTCTTCCGTGGCACGCCGCTGCTGGCGCAGCTGTTTCTGGTCTATTACGGCTCGGGCCAGTTCCGCGTGCCGCTGACCGAGGCCGGGCTGTGGTGGTTCTTCCGTGACCCGTACTACTGCGCGCTGCTGACCTTCGTGCTCAATTCCACCGCCTACCAGGTGGAGATCCTGCGCGGCGGCTTGCGCGCGGTGCCCACCGGGCAGATCGAGGCGGGCGTGGCCATGGGCATGCGCCGCTTCGACCTGTACCGCAAGATCGTCCTGCCCAACGCCTACCGCATCGCGTTTCCGGCCCTGGGCAACGAGATCATCCTGCTGCTCAAGGGCAGTGCGGTGGTCAGCGTGATCACCGTGCTGGATGTGATGGGCCAGACCCGCCGGGCCTTCTCGCAGACCTTCGACCTGTCCGTGTACTTCTGGGCCGCCGTGCTCTACCTGCTGATGACCACGCTGTTCGTGCTGTTCTGGCGTCGGCTTGAGGCCTGCCTGACCCGTCATCTGCATAACCGCAGCGCGCAGCCCAGCAAGCGCCGCGGCCTGTTCAACCGACTTTCCACAGGAGTGGCCCGATGACCGCCATCCAGAGTTCCCAGGCTGCCCTCGAAGTGGAGCACCTGCACAAGTCCTACGCCGGTATCGAGGTGCTCAAGGGCGTCTCGCTGACCGCGCACAAACACGATGTGATCAGCATCATCGGCTCCAGCGGCTCGGGCAAGAGCACCTTCCTGCGCTGCATGAACCTGCTGGAATTTCCCGACAGCGGCATCCTGCGCGTGCAGGGCGAGGAGCTGGAACTGACCGCCGACAAGCATGGCAAGCGCTCCCGGCGTTGCCAGCGGCAGATTGAGCGGGTGCGCACGCACCTGGGCATGGTGTTCCAGTCGTTCAACCTGTGGCCGCACATGAGCGTGCTGGAGAACGTGATGATGGGCCCGTGCATTGTCCTCGGTCGTCCGCGCGAGGAGGTGGAAGACAAGGCGCGCAGCCTGCTGGCACGGGTCGGCATGCTGGAAAAATGTCACGTCTATCCCGAATGCCTGTCCGGTGGGCAGAAGCAGCGAGTAGCCATCGCCCGGGCCCTGGCCATGGACCCGGAAGTGATGCTGTTCGACGAGCCGACCTCGGCGCTCGATCCCGAGCTGGTCGGCGAGGTGCTCAAGGTGATCCGCGAGCTGGGCGAGGAGGGCCGCACCATGATCATGGTCACCCACGAAATGCGCTTCGCCCGCGAGGTGTCCTCGCGGGTGGTCTACCTGCACCAGGGCCGCATCGAGGAGCAGGGGCCGCCCGAGCAGCTGTTCGACAACCCGCAGTCGCCCAACCTGCGCCGCCTGCTGGCCACCCAGCACTGATCGATTTCTGACTCACTGCCTACTTTATGCTGCCTAGAGATCCTGCCATGACCTCAGTCGTATCGCTGCACCCGTGGAAACGCGACGCGCACCTGACCAGTGCCAACAACCAACTGCTGATCGACGGCGTCAACGCCGTCGAGTTGGTCGAGCAGTACGGCTCGCCGCTGTACGTGTATTCCGAGGCGCGCCTGCGCCGCAACGCCGCCGATATCCTCGACAACTTCCGCCGTGAGCACGCCAACACCCGCGTGTGCTTTGCCAGCAAGGCCTGCGCCAACCTGGCGGTGCTCAAGGTGTTCAAGGACTGCGGCCTGGCCCTGGAGGTCAACTCCGGCGGCGAATTCCACAAGGCCAGGGTCGCCGGCTTCGCTGCCGAAGAGCTGGTGTTCAACGGCGTGGCCAAGCAGGTTCGCGAGCTGCATGAGGTGATCGGCGCCGGCATAGGTTCGATCAACGTCGATTCGCTGTCCGAGCTGGAGCGCATCATCGCCGTGGCCGGCGAGTTGGGGCAGCAGGCGCGGGTGGCGCTGCGCATCATTCCGGAAATCCGTGGCGGCGCCGCCGCCGGCTGGCAGACCGGTACTTCGACCTCCAAGTTCGGCATGACCGCCGAGGAACAGGCCGAGGCAGTGGGGCTGATCCTGCAGCACCCGCAGGCAGTGAAGATGGTTGGCGTGCATGCGCACATCGGCACGCAGATCACCGATATCGGCGTGTACCAGGCCGAGGCGGCCTTCCTCATCGACTACGTGCGCGAGGTCAGTGCGCGCCTGCCGTACCCGCTGGAGCACCTGAACCTCGGCGGCGGTTTCGCCAAGAACTACAGCAGCGCCGAAGAGAACTTCGCCCCGGTGGCGCCGCACTACCGCGACAGCTACCGCACCCATATCGACTTCGCCATGCTCGGCGAGCAACTGATCCGCCCGATCAGCCTGGCGCTGGGCAAGGACATCCAGATCATCGTCGAGCCGGGCCGCAGCATGGTCAGCGACAGCGCCATCCTGCTGACCCGCATCGAGGCGCACAAGCAGCGCCAGACCCCGGTGTTCTACCTGGATGCCGGCTACAGCGTGCTGTTCGACCTGTACATCGGCTGGTACTTCCACATGCTCAACGCCTCGCGTGCCGACGACACAACGACCGGCCTGTTCCGCATGGCCGGCCCGCTGTGCGACAGCAGCGACACCTACTACGACATCGAAGGCGAGGGCGCGGTGGCCGAGCTGATCGGCGAACAGCCGGCGCTGGCCGAACACCGTGCGGTGCTGGAGCAGGTGCTGGTACACCAGCCCAACCTGCGCGAACTGCCGGCGGCAACCCAGCAGGGCGATGTGATCGCACTGCTGGATGTCGGTGCCTACGCGCTGGAGATGATGAACCAGTACTGCGGGCGCCAGGCTGCGGCGGCGGTGATGGTCGATCTCAAGCAGGGCAGCCGGCTGATCCGCCGGCGCGCCGAGTACGCCGACCTGCTGGCGCATGATGTCGACTGAGCGCAACGGCGTGTCGCCTGCAGGGCTGCCGCGCGCTGCCCTTCGGGGCGGCGGCAATGCTAAGGTCTGCCCGGAGCCGTCGGCATGACGGCCTGCCTGGGAGAAATGCCGATCATGCTGTCGCCGCGCGAGCGCCTGCTGCGCAATCTGGACTGGAACCTGCTGTACACCTTTCTGGTGATCGTCGAGGAGAGCAGCATCACCGGTGCCGCCCGGCGCCTTTCGCTCAGCCAGCCGAGCGTGAGCAATGCGCTCAAGCGCCTGGAAGAGCACCTGGGCATGCGTCTGATCCAGCGGCGCAAGGGCATGTTCGCCCTCACAGAGCAGGGCCTGCGGGTCTACGAATATATCTCCTCGGCCGGCAGCATCCTGGAGAAAATGGCCGAGCAGTACGCTGGCGAGGCCGGTGCGGTACTTGGCGAGCTGCATATCCAGGTGGCCAGCCATGTCTGCTGCCGGCCGTTCGATGCGGCGCTGGTGCGCTTCCATCAGCAGTACCCCAATGTGCTGATCAGCCTCAGCTCCGAGCCGAGCGCGCATATCGTCGATGCCGTGGCGCAGGATCGCCTGCACATCGGTATCAGCAACAAGAAGACCGCCCAGACCGGGCTGCACTTCGACCTGCTCGGCTACGAGCAGATGGCCTTCTTCTGCGGGCCGACGCATCCGCTGTTTGGCCGCAAGGACCTGACCAGCGCCGATCTGCGCGGGCTGGCCTACATCTCCTTCGAAAGCGACCAGCCCGGCGAAGGGCTCAGCGCAGTGAGCAATGTGCGCATCGAGCAGCAGTTCTGGGGGCGGCTGGTGGCGGTCTCGCCCAACGAAGAGGAAGTACGTCGCCTGGTGCTTGCCGGCCTCGGCTTCGGCGCGCTGACGGTGGAGGGCGCCAAGCCCTATGTGGCGCAGAACCTGCTGTTCCAGCTGCCGCCCTACGACGAGCTGCCGGTCAACGAGGTCTATCTGGTGACCCCGGAGAACCAGTTGCTGACGGATGTGGAGCAGTTGTTCATCGCCCTGCTACGCGAGGCAGCGGTGGATGAGGTGCGTGAGCGCTACTTCAGCAAAGCCTGAGCGGCGGACTAAGACCAAGGTTGAATGGCTGTCAGGGCAAGGCTGGCCCAGACTGCAATTGTCCGGCTCCTGCGATACCCGGACTGCGTTTCTGACATTCCTCCCCGGAATGAAATTGGCGGCGGCCCCCGAGGGTCGCCTTTTTTTTGCCTGTTTTTCATGGGGTCGACCATGGTCGTATGCCGGTAAGACCATGGTCGAATGGCCCCACAAAAGGGTGGGGGATACAAAAGGTGCCATACAAAAACAACGCCCTTGAGGTATCCCGATGACCGCTGCTTCCATCTACCCCGTGCGCCCCGAGGCCGCCGCCAACACCCTGACCGACGAGGCCACCTACAAGGCCATGTATCAGCAGTCGGTGGTCAACCCGGATGGTTTCTGGCGTGAGCAGGGCAAGCGTCTGGACTGGATCAAGCCGTTCACCAAGGTCAAACAGACCTCGTTCGACGACCACCACGTCGATATCAAGTGGTTCGCCGACGGCACCCTCAACGTCTCCGCCAACTGCCTGGATCGTCATCTGGAAACCCGTGGCGACCAGGTCGCCATCATCTGGGAGGGCGACGATCCTTCCGAGCACAAGGAAATCACCTACCGCGAGCTGCACGAGCAGGTGTGCAAGTTCGCCAACGCCCTGCGTGGCCAGGACGTGCACCGCGGCGACGTGGTGACCATCTACATGCCGATGATCCCGGAAGCGGTGGTAGCCATGCTGGCCTGTACCCGCATCGGCGCCATCCATTCGGTGGTGTTCGGCGGTTTCTCGCCGGAGGCCCTGGCCGGGCGCATCATCGACTGCCAGTCGAAGGTGGTGATCACCGCCGACGAAGGCCTGCGCGGCGGCAAGAAGATCCCGCTCAAGGCCAACGTCGACGACGCGCTGACCAACCCGGAAACCCGCAGCATCCAGAAGGTCATCGTGGCCAAGCGCACCGGTTCCGAGATCAAGTGGAACCAGCACCGCGACGTGTGGTTCGAGGACCTTATGAAGGTGGCCGGCAGCACCTGTGCGCCGAAGGAGATGGGCGCCGAAGAGGCCCTGTTCATCCTCTATACCTCCGGCTCCACCGGTAAACCCAAGGGCGTGCTGCACACTACCGGCGGCTATCTGGCCTATGCCTCGCTGACCCACGAGCGGGTGTTCGACTACCGTCCGGGCGAAGTCTTCTGGTGCACTGCCGACATCGGTTGGGTCACCGGCCACACCTATCTGGTGTATGGGCCGCTGAGCAATGGCGCCACCACTGTGATGTTCGAGGGCGTGCCGAACTACCCGGACGTCACCCGCGTGGCCAAGATCATCGATAAGCACAAGGTCAACATCCTCTACACCGCGCCGACCGCCATTCGCGCCATGATGGCCGAAGGCAAGGCGGCGGTAGAGGGCGCCGATGGCTCCAGTCTGCGCCTGCTCGGTTCGGTCGGCGAGCCGATCAACCCGGAAGCCTGGCAGTGGTACTACGAGAACGTCGGCCAGAGCCGCTGCCCGATCGTCGATACCTGGTGGCAGACCGAAACCGGTGCCTGCCTGATGACCCCGCTGCCGGGCGCGCACCCGATGAAGCCGGGCTCCGCCGCGCGGCCGTTCTTCGGCGTGCAGCCGGCGCTGGTCGACAACCTGGGCAACATCCTGGAAGGCGCCACCGAGGGTAACCTGGTGATCATCGACTCCTGGCCGGGCCAGGCCCGCAGCCTGTACGGCGATCATGACCGCTTCGTTGACACTTACTTCAAGACCTTCCGCGGCATGTACTTCACCGGTGACGGCGCCCGTCGCGACGAAGATGGCTACTGGTGGATCACCGGCCGCGTGGATGACGTGCTCAACGTCTCCGGCCACCGCATGGGCACTGCCGAGGTGGAAAGCGCGATGGTCGCCCACCCGAAAGTCGCCGAGGCGGCCGTGGTCGGTGTGCCGCACGACCTGAAGGGGCAGGGCATCTACGTCTACGTGACCCTGAACGCCGGCGAGGAGGCTTCCGAGCAGCTGCGTCAGGAACTGCGCAACTGGGTGCGCAAGGAAATCGGCCCGATTGCCACGCCGGATGTCATCCAGTGGGCGCCGGGCCTGCCGAAGACCCGCTCGGGCAAGATCATGCGCCGCATCCTGCGCAAGATCGCCACTGCCGAGTACGACTCCCTTGGCGACATCTCCACGCTGGCCGATCCTGGCGTGGTGCAGCACCTCATCGACACTCACCGCACCATGCAAGTCGCCTGATCGGGCCTCTCTGCTACAGTGCACAACCCCGGCCACAAGCCGGGGTTTTTTATTGTCCGGTCGCCCGCTATCCAGTGGGAGTGGCTTGTAGGAGGGGCCTTGGCCGCGACGCAGTCTGCGCAGACAAGGCGGCTGCCTGCGCAGACTCTCGGCGTCCGTTGATCTGGCTCAGTGCTTCGGTCGGGGTGCCTGGCTAAGTTGCGGGGAAGGGGCAGCCAGCTACTAGGCTGTGTATGAATGATCGTGAGAGGCGAAGGGTGATTCGATGGCCAAGCTTTCCCTGACCTGCCTGGGTGGTGCCGGCACGGTAACCGGCTCCAAGCACTTACTAACCTGCGACGATACACGCCTGCTGATCGACTGCGGTCTGTTCCAGGGGTTGAAGAATCTGCGCGAGCTGAACTGGCAGCGCTTGCCGCTCAACCCAGGTGATATCGATGCGCTGGTGCTCACCCATGCTCACCTGGATCACTGCGGTTATCTGCCGCGTCTGGTGCTCGATGGCTTTTCCGGGCGCATCCACTCGACCCCGGCCACCCGCGATGTCGCTGAGCTGATCCTGCGCGACAGTGCCTTTCTGCAGGAGAAGGACGCCGAGCTGGCCAACCGCAAGGGCTTTTCCAAGCACAAGCCGGCGCTGCCGTTGTATCGCGTTGCCGATATCGACCGCACCATGGCGTTGTTCAAGCCGGCAGCGTTGCATGAAAGCGTGACGCTGCCGGGTAACGGCAGCCTGCTCCTACGCGGCGCCGGGCATATTCTCGGTGCGGCGACCGCGCAGATCGACATAGGCGGGCGGCGCTTCCTGTTCTCCGGTGACCTGGGGCGTTACGACGACCCGGTCATGCACGATCCGGAAAGCGTAGCGGAGGCCGATTACGTGGTTATCGAATCCACTTATGGCAACCGCCGCCACGACGCCGCTGACCCCCTGGATACCCTCGAAACGGTGATCAAGCGCACCGCGCAGCGCGGCGGTACGGTGGTGATCCCGGCCTTCGCCGTCGGGCGGGCGCAGGCGCTGATCCACAGCCTCTGGCAGTTGCGGCGCAGTGGGCGCCTGCATAACCTGCCGGTCTATCTCGACAGCCCTATGGCCACCAGTGCCAGCGAGCTGCTACAGCGCTACCCGCGTGAACACCGTCTGGGGCGAGAGGATTGCGAGGCGGCCTGCGGCTCGGTGACCTATGTGCGCGATGTCGAAGAATCCAAGGCGCTGTCCGCCAACCGTTACCCCAAGGTGATCATCTCGGCCAGCGGCATGGCCACCGGCGGGCGGGTGCTGCACCACATCGCCGCCTTCGGTCCGGATCATCGCAATACGCTGCTGTTTTCCGGCTACCAGGCTGCCGGCACGCGCGGCCGCAAGCTGCTGGAGGGCGCACGCGAAACCAAGATCTTTGGCCAGTGGCTGCCGATCAACGCTGAGATTGGCGAGCTGCCGATGATGTCGGCACATGCCGACAGCGATGAGCTGATGCGCTGGCTGTCCGCTCTGCGCCGCGCGCCGCGGCGAGTGTTCGTGGTGCATGGCGAGGCGGATGCGTCGGAAGCACTGCGTGAGCGTATCCAGCGCGAGCTGGGCTGGTCCGTCTGTGTACCGCTGCAGGGGCAGCGAATGGAGCTGTAACGCAGAGGTAACAGTTGCGCTGATTCGGGGCGAAGTGAAACAGTTCGCCCCGTTTTCGGGCTGGCGAGCGAGCGTCGGCAGTCGGCTTTTCTCGCAAAGCCTTGCGGGGTGGGAGGTTTGAATATGTGGCCTGATTATTGCTTTTTATTAAGGTTTTGTTTTTCTGTCTCTATGGTCACATTCCGAATGGCCTGTCAATGCGCATCCCGCGCCCTTCCTGTGCTTCTGTAATTTGTTGTCGCTTTCAGGAAATATCGACCTACCCCTGCCCGATAGAATGCCGCCCACTTGGCCCGAGCCTCTTGCCTGTGCTTCTCAGCGGCAAAGATGGCGACACTTTCTACAATTTACCCGTGGCCATGGCGAACGCACTCTGCCCATCGCTATACCCATTCCAAGGAGTCACCAGATGAAGAAGATCGTACTTCTCGGCGCGCTGGCGCTGACCGCTTTCAGTGCGCTGGTTCAGGCAGAAGAGAAACCGCTGCGCATCGGCATCGAAGCGGCCTATCCGCCCTTCGCCTTCAAAACCCCGGAAGGCAAGATCAGCGGCTTCGACTACGACATCG
>JAYQUJ010000013.1:0-74560 GCA_038147895.1 Pseudomonas sp. | reverse complement strand
GCCATCGACGGCTAGCCACCGGCATGGGGAGCCATTCCCTGCGTAGCCCGGATGCAATCCGGGGTAGGTCATCCCGGATTGCATCCGGGCTACGCCTCAGAACAGATCGATGGGGTCGACATCCAGCGACCAGCGCACCGCGCGGCCTTCGGGCATGGCTTCGAGTATCGGCAGCCAGTGCGCCAGCAGCTTGTGCAGCGCCGCGCGACTGCTGCCTTGCAGCAGCAACTGCGCGCGAAAGCGACCAGCCCGACGTTCCATGGGCGCCGGAACCGGGCCAAGCAATTCGATACCGGCGAGCTTCTGTTCATCGCGCAGCTGTTCGGCGTAGGTGCAGGCCAGGTCGAGAAACGCCTCGGCCTGGCCCGGTTTGTGCGCTTCGCCGCGCAACAGGGCCAGGTGGGAGAAGGGCGGCAATCCCGCGCTGCGGCGCTCGCTCAGCGCCTGTTCGGCGAAGGCCGGGTAGCCCTGCTCGGTCAGTTGCACCAGCAACGGGTGGTCGGCCATATGGCTCTGTACCACCACCTTGCCGGCTTCCTCGGCGCGCCCGGCACGCCCGGCGACCTGCACGATCAGCTGGGCCATGCGCTCGCTGGCGCGGAAGTCGGCGGAAAACAGCCCGCCGTCGGCATCGAGGATGGCGACCAGGGTGACGCGGGGGAAGTGGTGGCCCTTGGCGAGCATCTGGGTGCCGACCAGGATGCACGGCTCGCCCTTGTTGATGGTGGCGAACAGCTTGTCCATGGCGCCCTTGCGCGCGGTGGTGTCGCGGTCGATGCGCAGCACCGGGAACTGCGGAAAGAGAATGGCCAGGCGCTCTTCGGCGCGCTCGGTGCCGGCGCCGACCGGGCGCAGGTCGACCTTCTGGCAATCCGGGCAGTTACGCGGCGGCCGTTCGACATGGCCGCAGTGGTGGCAGCGTAGTTCGTTATGCCGTTGGTGCAGGGTCATGCGCGCGTCGCAGCGCGGGCACTGGCTGATCCAGCCGCAGTCGTGGCACAGCAGTGTGGGGGCGAAACCACGGCGGTTGAGGAACACCAGCACCTGCTGGCCGGCCTCCAGGGTCTGGCGGATGGCCTGTTGCAGCGGGCCGGAGATGCCGGAGTCGAGCGGCAGGCTCTTCACGTCCAGGCGCAGGAAACGCGGCGGCTGGGCGTTGCCGGCGCGCTGGCCGAGCTTGAGCAGGGCGTAGCGCCCGGCGTGGGCGTTGTGCAGGCTTTCCAGCGACGGCGTGGCGGAGCCGAGCACGATCGGCAGGTTGTCCTGGCGGGCGCGTACCAGGGCCAGATCGCGGGCGTGATAGCGCAGGCCTTCCTGCTGTTTATAGGAGGCATCGTGCTCTTCGTCGACGATGATCAGGCCAGGGGTTTTCAGCGGAGTGAACAGCGCCGAACGGGTGCCAATGATGATATCGGCCTCGCCGTCGCGGGCCGCCAGCCAGGCGTCCAGGCGTTCGCGGTCGTTGACCCCGGAATGCAGCAGGGCGATGCGCGCATTGAAGCGGCGGGCAAAGCGCTCGACTGTCTGCGGCCCCAGGTTGATCTCGGGAATCAGCACCAGTGCCTGCTTGCCGGCCTCCAGACAGTGACGGATCAGTTGCAGGTAAACCTCGGTCTTGCCACTGCCGGTCACGCCATAGAGCAGGTAGGCGCCGAAATCGCCCATGCCGGATTGCACGGCATTGAAGGCGGCACGCTGTTCGGCGTTGAGCGGCAGTTCCGGCTGTGCCAGCCATCCGCCATGGCGCTGCAGTGGCGCGCTGCGGCGCACCTCGACGCGAGCCAGGCCTTTGTCCAGCAGCAGGTCGAGGCTGTCCTTGTTCAGCTGCAGCTTGCTCAGCAGGCTGTGTGCCACGCCATGCTGGTGCTGGGCCAGGGCGCGCAGGGCCTCGCGCTGGCGTGGTGCACGGGCCAGGCGCGGATCATCCGGACTGGCGCCCTCACAGGCATGCCAATAGCGCTCCTGGCGCTGCTCGGCTGGCTCGCCCTGGCGCAACAATACCGGTAGGGCCCAGCTCAAGGTGTCGCCGAGGCTGTGCTGGTAATACTGCGCCGTCCACAGGCATAGCCTGAACAGCGCTGCCGGCAGCGGCGGGTTGCGGTCAAGCAGTTCCAGGGCCGGCTTGAGCTTGTCTTGCGGCACATCGGTGGTCTGCGCCAGCTCTACCAGTACGCCGATCACCTGGCGATTGCCGAATGGCACGCGCAGGCGCGCGCCTGGCTGCAGTGCGGCACGCGGCACGCCTGCTGGCGCCAGATAGTCGAACAGGCGGCGCAAGGGTGAGGGCAGGGCTAGGCGCAGGATGGTGTCAGGCACGGCGGGCTCCGGAAACGAAGGCGCGATGCTAGCACGGCCGCACGTCGCCACGTTTGCACCGTGGCTTGCGTGAAGGTGGGGGTCTGGTATAGTGCGCGGCCTATTTATGTGCGGTGCTCGGCGAATGGCCGGGTGGCGGCACGCCCAACCGAGGAAAAAGCGATGAAAGCCGAAATCCATCCGCAGTACGAAGAAGTCACTGCTACCTGCAGCTGTGGCAACGTCATCAAGACCCGCTCCACCCTGTGCAAGCCGCTGAGCCTGGACGTGTGCTCCGAGTGCCACCCGTTCTACACCGGTAAGCAGAAAGTGCTGGACACTGGCGGCCGTATCGATCGCTTCAAGCAGCGTTTCGGTGTGTTCGGCAGCAAGTAAGCCGAAGCGTGGTTCGCTCCACACTGCTGAAAAAGGCGTCCCTAGTGGGCGCCTTTTTCGTTTCTGCATGTCTGGCTTTGCCGGCGCAGGCATTCTGTCCACTGGCCAATGGGCTGACGCAGCGGCCTGTGGCCAAAGTGGTGGACGGCGACACGTTGCGTTTGCAGGATGGGCGCAGCGTGCGTCTGATCGGTATCAATGCGCCGGAGCGTGCTCGCGACGGGCGCCCGGCCGAGCCGTTCGCCGAGGCGGCAACCAAGCGCTTGCAGGCGCTGGTGGCGGCCAATGGCGGGGCGGTGGGGCTGCGCCTGGGGCCGCGAGCGCGGGATCATTATGGCCGCACCCTGGCCCACGCCTATGATCGCCAGGGGCGTAACCTGGAGGCGCAATTGCTGGTCGAGGGCATGGGCTATAGCGTGGCTTTCGAGCCCGCCTCCGGTCTGGAGGGTTGTCAGCGCGAGGCGGAGGCGTCTGCCCGCCGGCAGCGCACCGGGCTCTGGCAGCAGGCCAAGGTCGGCAGTCCTTTCGATCTGCGCAGCGGCGGCTTTGCCCTGGTGCGTGGCAAGGTGGAGAAGGTGCAGCGCAATCGTGGCGGGCTCTGGCTGGAGCTGGATGGGCCGCTGGTGTTGCGCGTCGAACCCAAGCTGCTGCGCTATTTTGATGTGGATGACTTGCAGCGTCTGGCCGGGCGCCGTGTCGAGGCGCGTGGCTGGGTGATCGACCGTGCGCGCCGGGGCGCCGCATCGGTACAGCAGGCGCGCTGGATGCTGCCGTTGACCCATGAGGCCATGCTGGAGGTGTTGCCCTGATGCTGCGTTTGCTTGTGGTGTTTGCGTTGCTGTCGCTAGCGGGTTGCGCGGTCAATCCGGCCACCGGTCGTACCGACTTCGTGATGATGAGCGAGCAGCAGGAGATCGAATTGGGGCGCAGCTACGCCCAGGAGATCGCCAAGCAATACCCGCGCTATGCCGATGACAAGCTGCAGGCCTATGTGCAGCGGATAGGCGAGCGTGTCGCCCGGCATGGTCATCGCAGCCATTTGAGCTATAGCTTCACGGTTGTCGATTCGCCGGAGGTCAACGCCTTCGCCATTCCCGGTGGGCACATTTATATCCATCGCGGCCTCATGGCCTACCTGGATTCAGAGGCGCAGCTGGCGGCGGTGCTCGGGCATGAGGTCGGGCATGTTACGGCACGGCACGGAGTGCGCCAGCAGAGCCAGTCCACGGCCTGGAATATCCTCGGTCAGGCCGTCGCAATCGGCACGGGTGTCGGTGCGGTTGGCGACCTTACCAACGTCCTGGGTGGCGCTATTGTCAGCGGCTATGGCCGCGACATGGAGCTGGAGGCCGATGGCTTCGGCGCTCAGTATCTGGCGCGGGCCGGCTATGACCCGCAGGCCATGATCGAGGTGGTCGAGGTGCTCAAGAGCCAGGAGGACTTCGCCCGTGATGAGGCGCGGGCCAAAGGGAATGAGGTCAAGCCCAGTGGCTATCACGGCCTGTTCGATACCCATCCGGATAACGATACCCGCCTGCGCCAGGTGGTGGCCGCTGCCACGCCGCTGGCGGTCGGCCAGGGCGAGGTGGGGCGTGAGGCTTATCTGCGGCAGATAGAAGGCATGCCCTTTGGCGATTCGACCGAGGCGGGCGTGCGCCGAGGGCAGCGTTTCTATCATCGTGATCTCGACTTCACCCTGGGTTTTCCCCAGGGCTGGGAGCTGATCAACCGCTCGGACGCGTTGATCGTGCATAGCGCCGATCAGCAGGCGTTCATGGTCATCAGCATGGAGTCGCTGCATCAGTCGCAAACTGCTCAGGCCTTTGTCCGGCAGCGCACCGGTGGACGGGCGCTGGACCAGGAGCAGAGCTTCCGTCAGGCGGGCATGGATGTGGTTACCGGAATAGTGCCGGGTAGTGCCGACAAGCGCGTGGCGGTGATTATGCGTGAGCGTGAAGCATTTCTTTTCGTCGGCGCGGTCAAGGGCGGTGCTTCTCTGCAGAGTGCCGATGCGCGGTTCATGGAGATCGTGCGTAGCTTCAGGCCCCTGCAGCAAGGCGAGCGAGTTCTGGCTGAGGCGCGGCGTATACAGCTGGTGCGCTTCAAGGCCGGTCAGAGCCTGGAGCCGCTGAGCGAGCAAATGCAGGGTGAGGGTGACCGTTTGCGTCGTTTCCGTTTGTTGAATGGTCTATATCCGACTGGTCAGCCACTTCCTGGCGATTGGCTCAAGGTTGTCCGCTGACACGCCGAGAGCCCCAGTCTTGTGGGGCTCGGCCTTCTTGCGTATCCTCGGCCGCCTGCCTTCATAGCAAAGCGGAAATCGCCGAAATGTCCGATCTGAAAACTGCCGCTCTTGAGTATCACGCTCAGCCCCGCCCGGGAAAACTCAGCGTCGAATTGACCAAGCCAACTGCCACTGCGCGTGACCTGTCCCTGGCCTACAGTCCGGGCGTTGCCGAGCCGGTGCGGGAGATTGCCCGCGATGCCGAGCTGGCCTACCGCTACACCGGCAAAGGCAACCTGGTGGCAGTGATTTCCGATGGCACCGCGATTCTCGGCCTTGGCAACCTCGGCCCACTGGCCTCCAAGCCGGTAATGGAAGGTAAAGGTGTACTGTTCAAGCGCTTCGCTGGCATCGATGTGTTCGACATCGAGGTCGACTCCGAGAGCCCGCAGGCGTTCATCGATACCGTCAAGCGCATCTCCATCACCTTCGGCGGCATCAACCTCGAAGACATCAAGGCTCCGGAGTGCTTCGAGATCGAGCGTGCGCTGATCGAGCAGTGCGATATTCCGGTATTCCACGATGACCAGCACGGTACCGCCATCGTTACTGCGGCCGGCATGCTCAATGCCCTGGAAATCGCCGGCAAGACTTTGGCTGACGCCAGGATCGTCTGTCTCGGCGCTGGTGCTGCCGCTATCTCCTGCATGAAGCTGCTGGTGAGCATGGGTGCCCAGGTTGAGAACATCTATATGCTCGACCGTAAAGGCGTGATCCATGCCGGTCGTGACGACCTCAACCAGTACAAGGCGGTATTTGCCCACGCGACCGACAAGCGCAGCCTGTCCGACGCGCTGGATGGTGCGGATGTGTTTGTAGGCCTGTCCGGTGCCAACCTGCTGAGCCCGGAAGACCTCAAGCGCATGGCGGCCAATCCGATCGTCTTCGCCTGCTCCAACCCGGACCCGGAGATCAAGCCGGAACTTGCTCACGAAACTCGCTCTGATGTGATCATGGCGACTGGCCGTTCCGACTACCCGAACCAGGTCAACAACGTCCTCGGCTTCCCCTTCATCTTCCGCGGCGCGCTGGACGTACGTGCTACCCGTATCAACGAAGAGATGAAGATCGCCGCCGCCAACGCCCTGCGCGATCTGGCCAAGCTGCCGGTACCGCAGGAAGTCTGCGATGCCTACGGCGGCATCGAGCTGTCCTTTGGGCGTGAGTACATCATTCCGAAGCCGATGGATGCGCGCCTGATCACCGTGGTGGCCGACGCCGTGGCCAAGGCCGCTATCGAGAGTGGCGTGGCGACGCTGCCATATCCGCAGCACTATCCGCTGAAGTCGGTGGATGAGGTGTTCAACGGCTGATGGCTAAGACTCAATAAAAAGCCCCGCTTCGGCGGGGCTTTTTATTGGTCGTCTGTCAGAACAGATCGATGGGGGCCATTTCGTCGGCGGGCAGCGGGCTGCCGGGAATGCCGAGGCCTGGCTCCAGTTCGCTCATTGGTGGCGGCGAGTCTTCGCTCTTGAACAGCTCGAAGTAGGCATTCGGCGAGTCAGGTGAGGCGGCACGGCCGCTGACTGGGTCGACACGCAGGCTGAGCATGCCGGGCGGTTCTGGCGGCAGATGCTCGGGTTTGTCCTTGAGTGCGGCGCCCATGTAGCTCATCCAGATCGGCAGGGCCACTGTGCCGCCATACTCATGGCGACCCAGGCTTTCCGGTTGGTCGAAGCCGACCCAGACAGTGGTGATGTAGTCGGCGTTGTAGCCGGAGAACCAGCTGTCCTTGGATTCGTTGGTGGTGCCGGTCTTGCCAGCCAGGTCGCCGCGGCCCATGGCCAGGGCCCTGCGGCCGGTCCCGCGCTTGATCACATCCTGCAGCATGCTGGTCATGATGTAGGCGGTGCGCTCGTCGATAATCTGCTCGGCCTGTACGGGCGTTGCTAACTCGGCATTGGGCTCTTCGTTGTGCAAGGCGGCGCTCTGCTCTTCGACCAGCTTGGCTCTCTCGGGCGTGCGCGCCGGATTGGCGACGAACAGCGGTTTGCCCTCTCGGCTATCAATACGCTGGATCAGGTAGGGCTGAATCTTGTGCCCGCCATTGGCGAAGGTGCTCCAGCCAGTGGCGATCTCCATGGGTGTGAGTCCCGCGGTGCCGAGTGCTAGTGACAGGTTTCGTGGCAGATCCTGCTTGTTGAAGCCAAAGGCGCTGATGTAGTTGATGGTGTAGTCGATGCCGATGGTTTGCAGGAGGCGGATCGACACCAGGTTACGCGATTTATAGAGTGCTTCGCGCAGGCGAATCGGCCCTAGGAAGGTGTTGTTGTCGTTCTTCGGGCGCCAGGCTTCTTCCATGCCGGCTTCCTGGAAGACGATGGGGGAATCGTTGACCAGTGTGGCGGCGGTGAAGCCGCTGTCCAGTGCGGCACTATAAACGAAGGGTTTGAAGCTGGAGCCGGGTTGGCGCTTGGCCTGTGCGGCGCGGTTGTAGTTGCTTTGTTCGAAGGAGAAACCGCCAACCAGCGCCTGAATGGCGCCATCCTGCGGGTCGAGGGAGACAAGGGCGCTCTGTGCGGCAGGGATCTGACTCATGTGCAGAGCGCCTTCCTCGTCACGCTCGACGCGGATCAGGTCGCCAATCTGGGTGACATCGGCTGGCTTCTGTGGGCGTGGTCCCAGGCTGTTGGTGTTCAGGAAGGGGCGGGCCCATTTCATGCTGTCCCAGGTGACAGGCTGCTCTTCGCCGTTACGCAGCAGTACCATGATGCCGCTTTTCTCTACCTGGCTGACGATGGCCGGCTCAAGGCCTCCGATGCTGCGGTATTTGCTCAGCTCTTCCTGCCAGGCTTCGCGGGTCAGGCCCGGAAGTCTCGTTTCCGGGCCGCGGAAACCGTGGCGCTGATCATAGGCAATCAGGCCCTGGTGGAGTGCCTTGTTGGCGGCTTGCTGCAGGCCGCTGGTTACGCTGGTCGTAACGCGGAAGCCCTCGGTGTAGGCCTCGCTGCCGTAGCGACCAACCATTTCGGCGCGGGCCATCTCTGCGATGTAGGGTGCGTGAAGTTCGATGGGCTGAACGTGGTGGCGGGCGTCAATGGGTTCGGCCATCGCTGCATCGTAGCGAGCCTGGTCGATGGCGCCGAGCTTGAGCATGCGCCCGAGAATCCAGTCGCGGCGCTCCTTGCTGCGCTGCGGGTTGACCAGAGGGTTGTAGCGCGACGGAGCTTTGGGCAGGCCGGCGATCATTGCCATCTGGGCGAGGCTGAGATCGTGGATGGACTTGCCGTAGTAGACCTGGGCTGCTGCCTCGATACCGTAGGCGCGGTTGCCCAGGTAGATCTTGTTGACATAGAGCTCAAGGATCTCGTCCTTGCTCAGCTCTCGTTCGATCTGCAGCGCCAGGAGGATTTCGTTGATCTTGCGCGAGAAGCTGCGCTCGTTGGTGAGGAAGAAGTTCTTCGCCACCTGCATGGTGATGGTGCTGCCGCCGCTCTGAATGTGGCCGCTCGACAATAACTGTGTGGCAGCACGCATAAGGCTGCTGAAGTCGACGCCATAATGGTTGGCGAAATTGTCGTCCTCGGCGGCGAGCAGTGCGCGGATAAAGTCCTGGGGGATGTCCGCGAAGGCGATCGGGGAACGGCGCATCTCGCCAAATTCGGCAATCAGCTTGCCGTCGCTGCTATACACCCGCAGAGGTATCTGTAGCTGAATGCTGCGCAGCGATTCGACGGAAGGCAGGCCGGGGCTAAGATAGAGGAAGGCTCCGCTGAAACTGAGGAGCAAGCCACAAAAAGTGGCGACGAGGGACCACCAGATAAACTTCAGCAGACGCATCAAGGCTTGTGGAATTCCAAGTAAAAGAATGGGTTAAGAGTTGCGTAGTGCGAAAAGGGGAAAACTGTTCACATTATAAGCGGTTTTTTTGCGGGGTCGCCATTTGCGCTTCTGTCAAGACTGTTATTTAATGTGGAAAAACATAAATAGTCCGTAAGTCGCGGATGCCAATAGGAAATCGGTCGTGCTAGGGCTCTTCAATAAGAAAGCGAACACGCTTCTGGGGATCGACATCAGTTCGACCTCGGTCAAGCTCCTTGAATTGAGTCGCTCGGGAAGCCGCTACAAGGTAGAGGCTTATGCCGTTGAGCCGCTCCCGCCAAATGCTGTGGTCGAAAAGAACATTGCCGAACTGGAAGGCGTCGGGCAGGCGCTCTCGCGTGTCCTGGCAAAGGCCAAGACTGGCGTTCGGACTGCAGCTGTGGCTGTGGCCGGGTCTGCAGTCATCACCAAATCCATCGAAATGGAAGCTGGCCTCAACGATGATGAGCTGGAAAATCAGCTCAAGATCGAGGCGGATCAATACATTCCATACCCTTTGGAAGAAGTCGCCATCGACTTCGAGGTTCAAGGTGTTTCTGCACGAAACCCTGAGCGCGTTGAGGTTCTGCTCGCGGCCTGTCGTAAGGAAAACGTAGAGGTGCGCGAGGCGGCTCTTGGGCTCTCCGGACTGACCGCCAAGGTGGTCGATGTCGAGGCTTATGCTCTGGAGAGAGCCTATGGTCTGTTGGAGGCTCAGTTGGGTGGTAATGACGAAGAGCTGACTGTGGCGGTTGTTGATATCGGCGCCACCATGACCACGCTGAGTGTTCTGCACAATGGTCGTACCATTTATACGCGAGAGCAGCTGTTCGGCGGTCGTCAACTGACCGAAGAGATTCAGCGCCGCTATGGCCTTTCAGTCGAAGAGGCTGGGTTGGCCAAAAAACAGGGCGGCCTTCCTGATGACTACGAGAGCGAGGTGCTGCAGCCATTCAAGGAGGCTGTAGTACAGCAGGTCTCTCGTTCCCTGCAGTTTTTCTTTGCGGCAGGGCAGTTCAATGATGTTGATTACATCCTGTTGGCAGGTGGCACTGCATCCATTCCTGATCTGGATCGTCTAATCCAGCAAAAAATCGGCACTCCTACCTTGGTAGCCAATCCTTTCGCTGACATGGCGCTGGGTGGCAAGGTCAATGCGGGGGCGCTCGCCAGTGATGCCCCTTCGTTGATGATTGCCTGTGGCCTGGCGATGAGGAGTTTCGACTAATGGCGCGGATCAACTTACTTCCATGGCGGGAGCAGCTGCGCGAAGAGCGTAAACAGCGGTTTTTGGTTGCCATGGGCGGCACCTTGGTTATTGCTGCAGGTTTGGTGTTTCTTGCAGGGCAGTACTTGGATGGCGCCATTGAGCAGCAGAATGCACGGAATGACTTCATTAAGAAGGAAATTGCTGTGCTGGATGCGCGAATCAAGGAGATCAGTGAACTCAAGGAGCGTCGTGCCCAGCTCCTGGAGCGTATGAAGATTATTCAGGATCTGCAGGGTAATAGACCGATCAGTGGGCGCATCTTTGATCAGATGGTGAGAACTTTGCCAGATGGCGTGTTCTTCACTGAGCTTAAGCGTACTGATAAGAGCATCGCCATAGTTGGCTCGGCGGAGTCTAACAACCGAGTTTCCAGTCTCATGCGAAATCTGGATGCCTCCGAGTGGCTGACGGCACCTAACTTGACAGAGGTTAAGGCGATAACGGCTGGCACTGTGGATCAGGCCAATGTCTTTCAGTTGACCGTTCAGCAAGTGCAGCCAGGGCAAGAGGCTGCTGATGCCGGCAAAGAATTGCCTAAGAGTAAGGGTGGTAAGAAGTCATGAGTCTTGCTGAGTCTATAGAATCTCTGAAAAAGGTAGATCTGGCGGAGCTGGATCTGAATAACTTAGGCTCGTGGCCGTCGGCGGTTAAATTCATCACCTGCGTCTTGCTGCTCGTTATTGCTCTTGTGCTGGGATATAACTTCTACCTCAGTGACTTGCAGGGCTCGCTTGATCGGCAGCGTGCTGAGGAAGTTTCGCTAAAGGAACAGTTTTCCGTGAAGGCCTTTCAGGCGGCGAATCTGGATGCCTACAAGGTTCAGATGACGGAGATGGAGGAGTCCTTTGGTACCTTGCTGCGTCAACTTCCAAGTGATACCGAGGTTCCTGGTCTCCTGGAGGATATTACTCGCACGGGGCTTGGGAGTGGTCTTGAGTTCGAAGAAATCAAGCTGCAGCCGGAAGTCGTGCAGCAGTTTTATATTGAATTGCCAATACAGATATCGGTTGTAGGCGGGTACCACGATCTCGCTACATTTGTGAGTGGTGTTGCAAGTCTTCCTCGAATTGTGACGCTGCACGACTTTGAAATTAAACCTGTCGAGCAAGATAGTGCTTCGAAGCTTCGTATGAGCATTCTGGCCAAGACCTATCGATACAATGATGAGGGGCTGAAGAAATGAAGGCTTTTCGTCTGGTTGTTGTGTCGTCTATTTGTGCTGTCCTGCATGGCTGCGGCGGCGGTGGTGGTTTTGCGGACTTGCAATCATATATGGATGAAGTTAGAGCGCGGCCTAAAGGCTCTATCGAACCTCTTCCAAAGTTTCAGCCTTATGAGGCGTTTACCTACAGCGCAGCTGCTCTTCGCTCTCCGTTTCAGCCTCCTGTAAAGATAGATTTGAATAGCGGGCGCAAGGGATCGAAAGACGTAAAGCCCGATGAAACTAGGGTTAAGCAGTTTCTAGAAGGCTTTAACATTGAAACTTTTGAGATGGTAGGAACCTTGGCTAATGATGGCTCAAGGTTTGGACTGATCAAGGGTGCGGGTGGTGTCCACAGGGTAAAGGTTGGTGACTACTTGGGACGAAACCATGGGCGAATCATGTCGGTTGATGAGTCCAAAATAGATGTTGTGGAAATTGTTCCTGATGGCGAAGGTGGGTGGCTGGAGCGTCCTCGTACACTGATGCTTAAGGAGCGTTCATAAGATGGCGGGCCAAGCGATGAAGAATAACTATGGGCGTGCTGGTTGGAGCAAGCTGATGAAATTTAATAAACACCGCTTCAGTGTTTCCTTGGCGCTTGCCGTGTTCTCTCCGGTACTGCTGGCTGCCAATCTGCAGTCGCTCGATGTTGCTGCTCTTCCGGGCGATAAGATTGAGCTGAAACTTGGTTTTGATGAGAGCGTTAGCGCGCCTCGTGGATACACAATCGAGCAGCCTGCACGAATTGCACTGGATTTGCCAGGTGTCGCCAACAAGCTAGGTGTTAAAAATAAAGAGCTTGGAGTTGGTAATGCTCGCAGCGTCACTGTTGTTGAGGCTAAAGACAGAACGAGACTGATTATTAATCTGTCGACGTTGGCTCCATATAGCACTCGTGTCGATGGTAATAATGTACTGGTCGTTGTAGGTGGAGCTACTGCTCAGGCGAGTAAATCCTCTTCTAGCATCCCGGCCCTCTCAAAACCGTCGGTGGCGAGTGCTGCAGGTCGTTCTGTAAGCGGTATAGATTTTCAGCGGGGCGAGGCTGGTGAGGGTAATGTCGTTATCCAGCTTTCTGACCCCGCGGTAACTGCTGATATTCAAGAGCAAGGCGGTAAGATTCGTGTCAGCTTCGCTAAAACACAGCTGCCTGAAAACTTGCGCGTACGGTTGGATGTAAAGGATTTTGCAACGCCTGTTCAGTTTGTGAGTGCGTCTTCCAACCAAGAGCGCGCGAGTATTGATATCGAGCCGGTAGGCTTTTATGACTATTTGGCGTTCCAGACGGACAACAAGCTGACCATCAGTGTTAAGCCGCTGACCCAGGACGATGTTGAGAAGCGCCGTGCTGAGCGTTTTGCCTACACTGGCGAAAAATTGTCGCTGAACTTTCAGGATATCGATGTTCGCTCGGTGCTTCAGTTAATTGCGGATTTCACAGATTTGAACTTGGTCGCAAGTGATACTGTGCAGGGCAACATCACTCTGCGTCTTCAGAACGTGCCTTGGGATCAGGCTCTGGACCTGGTTTTGAAAACTCGGGGGCTGGATAAGCGTAAGGTCGGCAATGTTCTATTGGTTGCTCCAGCTGATGAAATTGCAGCTCGTGAGCGCCAGGAACTAGAGGCAAAGAATCAAATTGCTGAGCTTGCCCCTCTCCGTCGTGAGCTGATTCAGGTGAACTATGCCAAGGCGGCTGATATAGCTGCGCTGTTCCAGTCTGTTGCTGCTACCGAAGGCAGTGATGTTCAGGAGCGCGGCACGGTCACTGTCGATGACCGCACTAATAGCATCATTGCCTACCAGACTCAGGAGCGTCTGGATGAGTTACGCAGAATCGTTGCTCAGCTCGATATCCCTGTGCGCCAGGTCATGATTGAGGCGCGCTTGGTTGAGGCGAGTGTCGGCTATGACAAGGAGCTTGGTGTCCGTTGGGGTGGATCGACCAATTTGTCTGGTGACAGTAAATGGACTGTTTATGGTCGTGATGATAATGGCGATGAGAGCGGAAATACCGGGGACGACATTACTGCCAATGTTCCCTTCGTAGATCTTGGGTCGGCCAATGCAACATCCGGGCTGGGTATTGGTTTTGTAACGGATAATGTCCTGCTTGATCTTGAGCTTTCTGCAATGGAGGCTACGGGGAATGGTGAGGTGATCTCTCAACCCAAGGTTGTGACCTCCGATAAAGAAACCGCAAAAATTCTGAAGGGTACCGAGGTGCCTTACCAGGAGGCCAGCTCTAGCGGTGCTACGACTGTCTCGTTTAAAGAGGCAGCTCTTTCGCTGGAAGTGACACCGCAAATTACTCCGGATAATCGAATTATCATGGAGGTTAAGGTCAACAAGGACGAGCCGGATTACGAGAATGCTCTTCTTGGTGTTCCGCCTATCAAGAAAAACGAGGTAAATGCCAAGGTCTTGGTAAATGATGGTGAGACGATTGTCATTGGTGGAGTGTTCTCCAATACCCAGAGCAAAGCTGTGGAGAAGGTACCGCTTCTGGGTGATATCCCTTTCGTTGGTCGTCTCTTCCGTCGTGATACTGTGACTGAAAGCAAGAATGAGCTGCTGATCTTCATCACTCCTCGCATCATGAATAATCAGGCTATCGCGGTAAGCAACTAAATCGTGCAGAACGTGATCCTGGTTGGCCCGATGGGGGCTGGTAAAAGCACCATTGGGCGTTTGTTAGCGAAAGAGTTGCGATTGCAGTTCAAAGACTCGGATAAGGAAATTGAGCAAAAGACAGGGGCTGATATACCCTGGATTTTTGATGTGGAAGGCGAGCAGGGCTTTCGTGAGCGTGAGCAACTTATGGTTGCGGAGCTTTGTGAGCTGCAAGGCGTCGTGATCGCAACTGGCGGCGGTGTGGTTCTCCGAGCGGAGAACCGCAAGGCTTTGAGGGAAGGCGGTCGGGTCGTGTACTTGCATGCATCGGTTGAGCAGCAGCTGGATCGGACCTCCCGTGATCGAAATCGACCTCTGCTGCGCACTGCTGAGCCTGGAAAGGTTCTGCGTGGTTTGATGGAGATTCGTGATCCGTTGTATCGCGAGATTGCGGATGTGATCATCGAGACCGACGAGCGGCCGCCGCGGTTGGTTGTGCAGGAGATCATAGAGCGCTTCGAGGCTCTTCCGCCCCGTTAAAGACGGGGCTCAACTGCGCTATCCTATGGCCCTTTCCAATCGGGGGCTTCATGCAGACTCTTACTGTTGATCTGGGCGAGCGTAGTTATCCCATCTACATCGGTGCTGGCATCCTCTCCCTGCCAGACCTCCTCAAGCGTCACCTAGCTGGGCGCCAAGTCGCAATTGTTACCAACGAAACCATTGCTCCACTCTATCTGCGACAGATCGAGCAGTCTTTGTCTGGGTGTGAATCGGTCTCGGTAGTACTACCGGACGGCGAGAGTTTCAAGAACTGGGAGACTTTGCAGCTGATCTTCGATGGCTTGCTGCAGGCGCGGCATGACCGCAAGACCACCATTGTTGCTCTAGGTGGAGGTGTCGTCGGTGATATGGCGGGTTTTGCGGCGGCCTGTTACCAGCGCGGTGTTGATTTCATCCAGGTGCCGACCACTCTGCTCTCTCAGGTCGATTCTTCGGTTGGCGGCAAGACGGGTATCAATCATCCGCTTGGCAAGAATATGGTGGGTGCTTTTTATCAGCCTAATGCTGTGCTGATCGATACCTTGGTGCTGAACACGCTGCCGGCGCGGGAGCTCTCGGCCGGCTTGGCTGAAGTGATCAAATACGGCCTGATCTGCGATCTGGATTTTCTGGGCTGGCTTGAACTGCACATTGACCAGTTGCGCGCACTGCAGCCGGATGCGCTGGTGCAGGCGATCGAGCGCTCATGTGCGGCCAAGGCTCGTGTAGTAGGGGTGGATGAGCGGGAGTCTGGTCTTCGCGCGATTCTCAATCTTGGCCACACGTTCGGCCACGCCATCGAAACCCACATGGGTTATGGCGAATGGCTGCATGGTGAGGCGGTGGCTGCGGGCACTGCCATGGCTCTGGATATGTCGGCTCGACTTGGCTGGATCAGTGAAGCCGAGCGTGATCGCGGCCTGCGCTTGTTGTTGCGTGCAGGGCTGCCGGTCGTTCCTCCGCTGGATATGGCTCCCGAGGATTTCCTTCAGCATATGGCTGTCGATAAGAAGGTGCTTGATGGTCGTTTACGCCTGGTTCTGCTGCGCAAGCTGGGCGAGGCCGTGATCACCGATGATTTTCCACGGGAAGTTTTGAATGCCACGCTGCGTGCGGATTACCGTGCGCTAGCGGATCAGCTTGGACAATAAGAGAGTTCCATGACCAGTTTGCATGCCGACGAGGCATTTCTCGCGCATTATCAGTTCAGCCATGATCCTTTTGCCGCGAGGGTTCCGGGCTTTCGTTTCTATCCGGCGCAGCGCAAGCCCGTGCTGGGGCAGCTCCATCATTTGGCTCGCTACAGTCAATTGCTCCTGGTTGTTGCGGGTCCTCAGGGTAGTGGCAAGACTTTGCTGCGCCAGGCTCTGGTCGCCAGTACCAATAAGCAGGCTGTGCAGTCGGTCGTTGTGTCTGCCCGCAGTGCGGGTGATGTGGCTGGTATTTTGCGACAGGTTGCTCAGGGGCTTGGCGTGCAGCAGGCCGATGTGCCGAGCATTCTCGCGCATGTTGCTCAGTTGACGCTCACCGGGCAGGAGGTCTACCTGCTGGTGGATGACGCTGAGCAACTGGCCGACCCTGCGCTGAATACTCTGTTTACCTTGGCGGTAGGGGTGGATGGTGCTCGTCCTCATGTCTTTCTTTTTGCTGAAAGCGATCTTTTGGAGCGCCTTGAGCAGCAGGCGGATGGGGAGGAGCGCTTTCATGCTATCGAGTTGCAGCCTTATGACGAGGAAGAGACGCGCGAGTATCTGGCGCAGCGCCTGGATGGGGCGGGGCAGGGTATTGATCTGTTGAGTGATGAGCAGGTCGAGGAAATCCATGCCGGCTCTGGCGGTTGGCCGGGGGCGATCAACCAGGTGGCCCGTGATGTTCTGGTCGAAGCCATGCTGGCTCAGCGTAATGCCGGGGCTGTGGCTGCGAAGGGATTGCCGAAAAAGCACCTGTTGGCGCTGGCTGTGGTGGCTGTCGCATTGGGCGCGGCATGGCTGATGCAGGGCGAGAGTGGCTCTGCTCCGGTCGTGGCGATCGAGAAACCGATCGAATTGATTCCCCAAGAGACTTCCCCGGCGCGGGTTGATTCGTCCCCTGCGGAAACTGAAGCGGCAAATGCTCGCGCTCAGGCGCAGGTGGAGTTTTCCGGTACGGCTCAGCCATTGCCGCTGCCATTGGTCGGTGAGGCTCAGCCTGTCATTCGTGAGCCTCTGGCTCAGGCCTCGGGTATGGAAGATGAGCAGGGGGCGACTCTTACTGAGTCTCAGGCTGAAACTGCTCTGCCTGTTGCGCCTGTTGCGCCTGTCGTGCCGACGGTGGCAAGTGCGCCCGAAGTGCAGGTTGCTCCAGCGGTTCGCGAGTCAGTGCCTCCTGCGGCAGTGAAACCGGCCCCGGTTGTGAAGCCCGCGCCTGAGGTCAAGGCAACGCCTAAACCTGCCGTGACCGAGGCGCCTGCTGTTGCCAAGGCTGCCTCTGCGCCCGGTGGTGACTGGTACGCTGGTCGCCCGGCAGGCAATTATGCGCTGCAAATCCTGGGGACTCGTTCCGAGAGCAGTGCCAAGGCCTTCATTGGCAAGCATGGTGCGGAGTATCGCTACTTCAAGAAACTGCATCAGGGGCAGCCGCTCTACGTGGTGACCTTTGGTCAGTTTTCCAGTCGCGCGGCAGCGCAGGCTGCGATCAAAACTCTGCCGGCTGATGTGCAGGCAGGTAAGCCCTGGCCGCGTAGCTTCGCCAGTATCCAGCAAGAGGCAAGCCGGGCGCGTTGATGGCCCGTGATTTGCCTGTCATAGGGTGACCGGATAGTCCTAGCACGGGCCTTCGGTCGCCGCCTTTCTTGCAAGCGACAGAAGTTTTCATCTGGCCGTCACGAAAATTTGTGACGGCCAGGGTCGATATGTACAATGACCCCCCTTTGCCTGCGCCAAGCTGGTGCTTTGCCCTGCGCGGTCGGCAGCTAGGTCAATGAATTAGAAAGTAATTTGCCCTTGAGGCAAGCCTGGTGAGAGTGTCTATGAAAGCAGGTCTGTACCATCCTGATCAGTTCAAGGATAACTGCGGCTTCGGCCTGATCGCCCATATGCAGGGCGAGGCGAGCCATCACTTGCTGAATACTGCTATTGAAGCCCTGACCTGCATGACCCACCGCGGCGGTATCAACGCCGACGGCAAGACCGGTGACGGTTGTGGTCTGTTGATCCAGAAGCCGGATCTGTTCCTGCGCGCTATCGCCCAGGAAACCTTCGGCAGCGAGCTGCCTCAGCAGTACGCCGTGGGGATGGTGTTCTTCAATCAGGATCCGGCCAAGGCCGAAGCTGCCCGCGAGAACATGAATCGTGAAATCCAGGCCGCCGGCCTGCAGCTGATCGGCTGGCGCAAGGTGCCGGTCGATACCAGCGTCCTGGGGCGCCTGGCCCTGGAGCGCCTGCCGATCATCGAGCAGGTGTTCGTCGGTGGTGAAGGCCTGGACGACCAGCAGTTCGCCATCAAGCTGTTCAGCGCCCGTCGTCGCTCCTCGGTGGCCAACGCCGCCGACAGCGACCACTACATCTGCAGTTTCTCGCCGAAGACCATCATCTATAAAGGCCTGATGATGCCGGCGGACCTGCAGCAGTTCTATCCGGACCTCGGTGACGAGCGCCTGCAGACCGCGATCTGCGTATTCCACCAGCGCTTCTCCACCAACACCCTGCCGAAGTGGCCGCTGGCCCAGCCGTTCCGCTTCCTCGCCCACAACGGCGAAATCAACACCATTACCGGCAACCGCAACTGGGCTCTGGCCCGGCGCCTGAAGTTTGCCAACGATCAGATCCCCGATCTGGAAGAGCTGGGCCCGCTGGTCAATCGCGTTGGTTCCGACTCTTCGAGCATGGACAACATGCTGGAGTTGATGGTCACCGGTGGCATCGACCTGTTCCGCGGCGTGCGCATGATCATTCCGCCGGCCTGGCAGAACGTCGAGACCATGGACGCCGATCTGCGTGCGTTCTACGAATACAACTCCATGCACATGGAGCCGTGGGATGGCCCGGCCGGCGTGGTACTGACCGACGGTCGCCATGCTGTGTGTCTGCTTGATCGTAACGGCCTGCGTCCGGCGCGCTGGGTCACCACCAAGAACGGCTACATCACCCTGGCGTCGGAAATCGGCGTGTGGGACTACAAGCCGGAAGACGTGATCGCCAAGGGCCGTGTCGGCCCGGGCCAGATCCTCGCGGTGGATACCGAGACCGGCCAGGTGCTGGATACCGACGCCATCGACAATCGCCTGAAGTCGCGCCACCCCTATAAGCAGTGGCTGCGTCAGGGCGCGGTACGCATCCAGGCCAGCCTGGAAGACCGCGACCACGGTTCGCCGTTCTACGACAGCGACCAGCTCAAGCAGTACATGAAGATGTTCCAGGTCACCTTCGAGGAGCGTGACCAGGTGTTGCGTCCGCTCGCCGAGCAGGGCCAGGAAGCCGTCGGTTCGATGGGCGACGATACGCCGATGGCGGTGTTGAGCCAGCGCGTGCGTTCGCCGTTCGACTATTTCCGCCAGCAGTTCGCCCAGGTGACCAACCCGCCGATCGACCCGCTGCGCGAGTCCATCGTCATGTCCCTGGAAGTCTGCCTGGGCGCCGAGCGTAATATCTTCGAAGAGTCTCCGGCCCACGCCAGCCGCGTCATGCTGAGCAGCCCGGTGATCTCGCCGGCCAAGTGGCGCGCGCTGATGAACCTGACTACGCCGGGCTTCGAGCGCCAGGTCATCGACCTCAACTACGATCCGGCCATCGGTCTGGAAGCGGCGGTGCGCAACATCGCCGATCAGGCCGAAGAAGCAGTGCGCAGCGGCAAGGTGCTGCTGGTACTGAGTGACCGTCATATCGCCCCGGGCAAGCTGCCGGCCCATGCCGCGCTGGCTACCGGTGCTGTACACCACCGATTGACCGAGAAAGGCCTGCGTTGCGACTGCAACATCCTGGTCGAGACCGCCACCGCGCGTGACCCGCACCACTTCGCCGTGCTGGTCGGCTTCGGCGCCTCCGCCGTGTATCCGTTCCTGGCCTACGAAGTGTTGGGTGATCTGATCCGTACCGGTGAAGTGCTGGGCGACCTCTATGAGGTGTTCAAGTACTACCGCAAGGGCATCTCCAAGGGCTTGCTGAAGATCCTGTCGAAGATGGGTATCTCCACCATTGCTTCCTACCGTGGCGCTCAGCTGTTCGAAGCGGTCGGCCTGGCCGACGAAGTCACCGAGGTGTGCTTCCGTGGTGTGGCCAGCCGCATCCAGGGCGCGCGTTTCGTCGACATCGAGAGCGAGCAGAAGCTGCTGGCTGCCGAAGCCTGGAACAACCGCAAGGCCATCCAACAGGGCGGTCTGCTCAAGTTCGTCTACGGTGGCGAATACCACGCCTACAACCCGGACGTGGTCAACACCCTGCAGGCTGCCGTACAGCAGGCCAACTACGAGAAGTACAAGGAATATGCGGCGCTGGTCGATCAGCGCCCGGTGTCCATGTTGCGTGACCTGCTGCAGGTCAAATTGGCCGAGCAGCCGCTGAGCCTGGATGAGATCGAGCCGCTGGGCGAGGTGCTCAAGCGCTTCGACTCCGCCGGTATCTCCTTGGGTGCACTGTCGCCGGAGGCTCACGAGGCCATCGCCGAGGCGATGAACCGCCTGGGTGCGCGCTCCAACTCCGGTGAGGGTGGTGAAGACCCGTCCCGCTACGGCACCGTGCGCAGCTCGAAGATCAAGCAGGTCGCCACCGGTCGCTTCGGCGTCACCCCGGAGTACTTGGTCAATGCCGAAGTGCTGCAGATCAAGGTCGCCCAGGGCGCCAAGCCGGGCGAGGGTGGTCAGCTGCCAGGTGGCAAGGTCAACGGGCTGATCGCCAAACTGCGTTATGCAGTGCCGGGCGTGACCCTGATTTCGCCGCCGCCGCACCACGATATCTATTCGATCGAAGACCTGGCTCAGCTGATCTATGACCTCAAGCAGGTCAACCCGGCCGCGCTGGTGTCGGTCAAGCTGGTGGCTGAGGCCGGTGTCGGCACCATCGCCGCCGGTGTGGCCAAGGCCTACGCCGACCTGATCACCATCTCCGGTTACGACGGTGGTACCGGTGCTTCGCCGATCACCTCGATCAAGTACGCCGGCAGCCCGTGGGAACTCGGCCTGGCCGAAACCCACCAGACCCTGCGCGGCAACGACCTGCGCGGCAAGGTGCGGGTGCAGACCGACGGCGGCCTGAAGACTGGCCTAGATGTGATCAAGGCCGCCATCCTCGGCGCCGAGAGCTTCGGCTTCGGTACCGGGCCGATGGTTGCGCTGGGCTGCAAATACCTGCGCATCTGCCACCTGAACAACTGCGCCACCGGCGTCGCCACCCAGAACGACAAGCTGCGCAAGGACCACTTCATCGGTACCGTCGAGATGGTGATGAATTACTTCACCTACATCGCCGAGGACACCCGTGAGTGGCTGGCCAAACTGGGCGTGCGCAGCCTGGGCGAGCTGATCGGGCGTACCGATCTGCTGCAGATGCTGCCGGGCGAGACCGCCAAGCAGGGCAACCTGGACCTGAGCCCGCTGCTGGCCAGCGAGCACATCCCAGCCGACAAGCCGCAGTTCTGCGAAGTGGAGAAGAACCCGCCATTCGACCAGGGCCTGCTGGCCGAGAAGATGGTCGAAATGGCCAAGGACGCCATCGCCGGCAAGACTGGCGGAGAGTACGAACTGGATATCTGCAACTGCGACCGCTCCATCGGTGCGCGCGTATCCGGCGAAATCGCTAAGGCCCACGGCAACCAGGGCATGAAGGACGCGCCGATCACCTTCAAGTTCAAGGGCACTGCCGGGCAGAGCTTCGGCGTGTGGAACGCCGGTGGTCTCAACCTGCGCCTGGAAGGCGACGCCAACGACTACGTCGGCAAGGGCATGACCGGCGGCAAGCTGGTCATCGTTCCGCCGGCCGGCAGCCCGTTCAAGACCCAGGAGTCGGCCATCATTGGCAACACCTGCCTGTACGGCGCCACTGGCGGCAAGCTGTTCGCTGCTGGTACCGCGGGTGAGCGTTTCGCCGTGCGCAACTCCGGCTCCCATGCCGTGGTGGAAGGTACTGGCGACCACTGCTGCGAGTACATGACCGGTGGTTTCGTCTGCGTGCTGGGCAAGACCGGCTACAACTTCGGCTCCGGCATGACCGGCGGTTTCGCCTATGTGCTGGACCAGGACAACGGTTTCGTTGACCGCGTCAACCACGAGCTGGTGGAAATCCAGCGCATCAGCAACGAGTCCATGGAGGCTTACCGCCACCACCTGCACGGCGTACTCGCCGAGTACGTGGCGGAAACCGCCAGCCCGTGGGGTGCCCACCTGCTGGAGAACCTGGACGATTACCTGCGCAAGTTCTGGCTGGTCAAACCGAAGGCCGCGAGCCTCGGTTCGCTGCTGTCCAGCACCCGTGCCAACCCGCAATAACTTGCGCCTGAGTGGTTTGATGAGGTTTTGAAATGACTGAACGTCTGAACAACGACTTCCAGTTCATCGAAGTCGGGCGCAAAGACCCGAAGAAGAAGCTGCTGCGCCAGCGCAAGAAGGAATTCGTGGAAATCTACGAAGCCTTCAAGCCGGCCCAGGCCGCCGACCAGGCACACCGTTGCCTGGGCTGCGGTAACCCTTACTGCGAGTGGAAGTGCCCGGTGCACAACTTCATTCCGAACTGGCTCAAGCTGGTGTCGGAAGGCAACATCCTGGCCGCTGCGGAACTGTCCCACCAGACCAACACCCTGCCGGAAGTCTGCGGCCGGGTGTGCCCGCAAGATCGTCTGTGCGAGGGTGCCTGTACCCTCAACGACGGCTTCGGCGCGGTGACCATCGGTTCGGTGGAGAAGTACATCACCGATACCGCCTTCGCCATGGGCTGGCGTCCGGACATGTCCAAGGTCAAACCGACCGGCAAGCGTGTCGCCGTGATCGGCGCCGGTCCGGCCGGCCTCGGCTGTGCCGACGTGCTGGTGCGCAACGGCGTGACCCCGGTGGTGTTCGACAAGAACCCGGAAATCGGCGGTCTGCTGACCTTCGGTATTCCCGAGTTCAAGCTGGAGAAGAGCGTGCTGGTACGCCGCCGCGAAGTCTTCACCGGCATGGGCATCGAGTTCCGTCTGAACACCGAGATCGGCAAGGACGTGACCATGCAGCAGCTGCTGGATGAGTACGATGCCGTGTTCATGGGCATGGGTACCTACACCTACATGAAGGGCGGCTTCCCGGGCGAAGACCTGCCGGGCGTGACCGATGCTCTGGACTTCCTGATCGCCAACGTCAACCGCAACCTCGGCTTCGAGAAGTCTGCGGAAGACTTCATCGACATGAAGGGCAAGCGCGTGGTCGTGCTCGGCGGTGGCGACACCGCGATGGACTGCAACCGCACCTCCATCCGCCAGGGCGCCAAGGCCGTGACCTGCGCCTACCGTCGTGACGAAGAGAACATGCCGGGCTCGCGCAAGGAAGTGAAGAACGCCAAGGAAGAGGGCGTGAAGTTCCTCTTCAACCGTCAGCCCATCGCCATCGTCGGCGAGGACAAGGTGGAAGGCGTGAAGGTGGTCGAGACCCGTCTCGGCGAGCCGGACGCCCGTGGCCGTCGCAGCCCCGAGCCGATCCCAGGCTCCGAGGAAATCATCCCGGCGGAAGCCGTGCTGATTGCCTTCGGTTTCCGTCCGAGCCCGGCTGCCTGGTTCGACGACTTCAAGATCGACACCGACAGTCAGGGCCGTGTGGTGGCGCCGGAGAAGAACCAGTTCAAGCACCAGACCAGCAATCCGAAGATATTCGCCGGTGGTGACATGGTGCGTGGTTCCGACCTGGTGGTGACGGCCATCTTCGAAGGCCGCAACGCCGCCGAAGGTATCCTCGACTACCTCGGCGTCTAAGCCTCAGCGCCCCATTCTGGGGCGCTTGCGCGGCTGCGTCCGTAGCCGCGTCAATCCTGCCAGGCCCATGCCTGTCGTGGGCTTACGTCGCATCCAGCCTGGGCTGGTACGACTTCTGCTTCGCTTCTCCCCACACCTTATCGGGCCCGCTTTGGTGCGCCCATAACCCTTGTGGAGGAGTCTTTCATGGACAAGAAGCAGATGAGCGCGCTCATCATCGAGGCCAAGCAGCGGCTGGGCCTTAGTTGGGCCGACCTGGCCAATGGTCTGGAAATGTCGCCGGTATGGACCACCTCGGCGTGCCTGGGCATGAACAGCATGCCGGCCGACAAGGCTGAGACTTTGTGCGGCCTGTTGGGCCTGCCTGGGGAGGTCTGCCAGGCCCTGCAGGCTTTCCCGCACAAGCACTGGGACAAGGCGGTGCCCACCGACCCGTTGGTGTATCGCTTCTACGAGATGATCAATGTCTACGGCGACACCATCAAGGAGCTGATCCACGAGGAGTTCGGCGACGGCATCATGAGCGCTATCGATTTCAGCATGGATATTTCCCGTATCGCCGACCCCAAGGGCGACCGTGTGCAGATCGTGCTCAACGGCAAGTTCCTGCCCTACAAGGCCTGGTGAATCGGCGCGGCATATGGTCGCGATAGACAAAAGGCACGGCGCTCGCCGTGCCTTTTGTTTTCCGGTCTGCGAAAATGCGCGCACTTTTCTGCGCCACGGTGCGCGGCGCCCCTGCGATCCAGGAGCCCGCCCGGAGGAGGGGGCCGGCACAGACCGGTTTCCTGCATCATCCCCCACCGTGAAGTTTCCCTGCCGCATTTCCAGGAACCCTGCCGATGTCCGTCCTGAAGAACGACCGTTTCCTCCGTGCCCTGCTCAAGCAGCCCGTCGATGTCACTCCGGTGTGGATGATGCGCCAGGCCGGTCGTTACCTGCCGGAATACCGCGCCACCCGCGCTCAGGCCGGTGACTTCGTCAGCCTGATGAAGAACCCCGAACTGGCCTGCGAGGTGACCCTTCAGCCGCTGGACCGCTACCCGCAGATCGACGCCGCGATCCTCTTCTCCGACATCCTCACCATTCCCGACGCCATGGGCCAGGGTTTGTACTTCGAGACGGGCGAGGGCCCGCGCTTCAAGAAGGTGGTGTCGAGCATGGCTGACATCGAGGCGCTGCCGATTCCCGATGCCGAGCAGGACCTGGGCTACGTGATGGATGCCGTGCGCACCATCCGCCGCGAGCTGAACGGCCGCGTGCCGCTGATCGGCTTCACCGGCAGCCCCTGGACCCTGGCCACCTACATGGTCGAGGGTGGTTCCAGCCGTGACTTCCGCAAGTCCAAGGCGATGCTCTACGACAACCCGCAGGCCATGCACGCGCTGCTCGACAAGCTGGCCCGCTCCATCACCGCCTACCTCAACGGCCAGATCAAGGCAGGTGCCCAGGCCGTGCAGATCTTCGACTCCTGGGGCGGCGCGTTGTCGGCCGCGGCCTACCAGGAGTTCTCTCTGCGCTACATGAAGCAGATCGTCGATGGCCTGATCCGTGAACACGATGGTCGCCGCGTGCCGGTGATCCTGTTCACCAAGGGGGGCGGCCTGTGGCTGGAATCCATGGCCGAAACCGGCGCCGAGGCCCTGGGCCTGGACTGGACCTGCGACATCGGCAGCGCCCGCGCCCGCGTCGGCAGCAAGGTAGCGCTGCAGGGCAACATGGACCCAGCAGTGCTACACGCTAAGCCGGAGGCCATCCGCGCCGAGGTGGCACGCATCCTCGCTGCTTACGGGCAGGGTAATGGGCAGGTGTTCAACCTCGGCCACGGCATTACCCCGGAAGTGCCGCCAGAGCATGCCAAGGCGTTCTTCGAGGCGGTGCACGAGCTTTCGGCGTCGTATCACCAGTAATACAGTAAGGGCCGCATAAGCGGCCCTTCTTATTTGATGATTGGTTTTTTCCCGGGCAGTGTCCTCGCCCTTGTCATGGGCTTTGCATAGAATTCGTCCATCTGCGATCAGGGAGGTGTGTCATGCGGCGAGTGGTGTTCAATCAGAAGGGTGGGGTGGGCAAATCCAGCATTGCCTGCAATCTGGCGGCGGTGAGCGCGGCTGAGGGGTATCGGACCCTGTTGATCGATCTGGATGCCCAGGCCAACTCGACGCACTACCTCACCGGGCTGACCGGTGACGAGATTCCCATGGGCATCGCTGATTTCTTCAAGCAGACGCTCTCTGCCACTTCGTTCAAGAAGGGCAAGGTGGATATCTACGAAACGCCTTTCGACAATCTGCATGTGGTTACCGCCACCGCCGAGCTGGCCGAGTTGCAGCCCAAGCTGGAGCAGAAGCACAAGATCAACAAGCTGCGCAAACTGCTGGAAGACATCTCCGAGGATTACGACCGTATCTACATGGATACTCCGCCGGCGCTGAACTTCTATACGGTTTCTGCACTGATCGCAGCTGATCGCGTGCTGATCCCCTTCGACTGCGACAGTTTTTCGCGCAATGCCCTGTACGGTCTGCTAGCCGAGATCGAGGAGCTCAAGGGCGACCACAATGAAGACCTGGAAGTGGAGGGCATCGTGGTCAACCAGTTCCAGCCGCGTGCGACCCTGCCGCAGCAGCTGCTCGACGAGCTGATCGAAGAGGGCCTGCCGGTGCTGCCGGTCAATCTGATGAGCTCGGTGAAGATGCGCGAGTCGCACCAGGCCTGTATGCCGCTGATTCACCTGGATCGCAGCCACAAGCTCACGCAACAGTTCGTCGAGTTGCATACGCTGCTGGATAGCTGACGCTCAGTTGACCTCAAAACAAAGGCGCCGAGAGGCGCCTTTGTTGTTCCTGGCGTGCCGCTTCAGCGCACGACAAATATGTCGCAAGGCGCCTTGTGCAGGTAGTGCTGGGCCAGGCTGCCAAGCAGGGCCTGGGATATCGCGCTGCGACCGTGGCTGCCCAGCACCAGTAGTTGTGGCTGGCGGCTGCTGATGTACTCCTGCAGTGAGCGCAGAATGCCGCCAACCTTGACCTCATGGCTTATCGTTGGCGCATTGGCGGGAAGGCGCTGGGCCTCGTCGTGCAGCAACTGGTCGATCAGGGCGCGCTGGGTAAGCAGTTCGGCTTCGGCGACTGCGCTGTTCTTCTGCGGCTCGAACACATGCATGGCATGGATGCCGGCTTCACCTGGCAGCAGCAGGCAAGCCTCGTGCAGCGCAGTACAGGCGCACAGCGAGAAGTCGATGGCGGCGACCGCGCTGCGATAGGGGGTGGCCTCATCGCGGGCCACCAGCAGCAAGGGCACCGGGCAGCGTCGGGCGATGCGGTCCAGGGTGGTTCCCGAGAAGAATTCGTGGCGCTGGTGGTGCGCACCCAGCACCAGGAGGTCTGCGCCGCATTGCTGTACCTGCTCCAGCACGGCGTCTGCCGGCTTGCCCTGGGTCAGCCGCAGCTGGCTGCCGGTAGGGGCAAACTGGGTGAGGCTGCGGTCAAGGCTTTGTTCGATACGTTCGCGCTCGGCCTGCTCCAGGCGCGGGTCGAATACGTGCAGCAGGGTCAGTTTGGCGTTGTGCTGGCGTGCCAGCTGGGCGGCCCGGCGTAGTGCCAGGTCCGCGGTGTCGCGTAAATCATGGGCAATTAGGATGTGTCCGGTCATCGCTCTCCCCTCTGCGTCGCGGGTTGCGCGGCGCGGTGAAACCTCTACGGGTTTTTAGAATGAGCTTTCTAAATAGACCCGCAATTGATCCACGGCAAGTCCCATGCGTCAGTGTTTACGCAATTGATAAAGGGCATTCGATTCGGCCACCACTTCGCCAGCAGCATCTATCAGCTGCAATTCGAGGCGGTACTCGGATTTTCCCGACTGTTCGGCTTCGTTCTGGATGCGCGCGATCTCTTCTGCTGACAACTGGGCCTCGACGCGGATATCGCTGGTGGCCGGGCGGCGAAAGCGCAGATGCATGTCCTTGATCAGCGGATAAAAGCGTTGCACGTCGAAGCTGGTGAGGAACAGGGCGCCGCCGGGGATCTCGGCGAGAGTGAACAGGGCGCCGGCATACAGCGTGCCGATATGGTTCTGGTTGCCGGCCAATGGCATAAGCAGGCGGACCCGGCCGGGCTCCAGAACTTCGGCCTTGAGGCCGCAGCGTTTGACGAAGTCGATTTTTTCCTCGGTCATTACACGGGCTAGCTCTGCGGGTAGCGGCATGGCGAGTTCCTTTCGGCTGATGCGCCGAGACTAGCCGGCGTAGCCTGGCGAGCAATGACCGAGCTGCTCGCCGTGGCTGACCAATCCGCTCAGATGCCCTGGTTGCGCAACCAGGCCTGCAGTTGGGGCAGGGGCATGGCGCCGCTCTGACGGGTGATCTCGACCCCGCCGCGGAACAGGATCAGGCTGGGGATGGAGCGGATGCCGAGCTGGGCGGAAAGTGGCTGATTGGCCTCGCTGTCCAGCTTGGCCAGACGGCAGCGCCCCTGAAGTTGTGCTGCGGCCTGCTCGAATATCGGAGCGAAGCTGCGGCAAGGTCCGCACCAGCTGGCCCAGACATCCACCAGCAGTGGCAGATCGCCCTTGAGTTGGCTGGCGAAGTTGGCTTGATTCAGCTCGAAGGGCGTGCTGGGCAGCACTGGTTTTTTGCAGCGGCCGCAGCGAGGGCTATCGCCGAGGCGTTCACCGGGAATGCGGTTGAGGCCGTTGCAGGTCGGGCAGGGGATCAGCAGGGGTTCGGACATGTGGACGGCTCCATCGGCTCAGGCTGAGTAGATGGAGCCGTGGCGCCGACATATCAAGGTTCACAGCGGTGTCAGCGGCCAGAACAGGGGAATCACCAGGGTCGCCACGATCCACAGAATCAGGTTGAGCGGCGCACCCACCTTGAAGAAGTCGGCGAAGCGATAGCCGCCGGCGTTGTAGACGAAGGTGTTGGTCTGGTAGCCGATAGGCGTGGCAAAGCTGGCGCTGGCGGCGAACATCACCGCGACCACGAAGGGGCGCGGATCCACACCCAGATGCTGGGCCAGGCCGATGGCGATGGGGGTGACCAGCACCGCGACGGCGTTGTTCGACAGCATTTCGGTGAGGATCGAGGTGAACAGGTAAATGAAGCTCAGCATCAGCAGCGGTCCGGCCCAGGGCAACAGCCCCATGACGTTCTCCACCAGCAGTTTGACCAGGCCGACCTTGTCCATGGCGATACTTATCGCCAGCATGCCGAAGATCAGCCCCAGCACACGCCAGTCCACCGCCTTGTAGGCGTCCTCCACATCCAGGCAGCGAGTGGCCAGTACGGTGACCGCGCCGATGATTGCCAGGCCTTCGATGGGCATGACGCCGAAGGCAGCCAGCAGCATCACTGCTAGGGTGGCGATGACCGCAATTGGCGCCTTGTCGCGGCGGAACGAGCGCTCCTGCACGGTGTTGAGGCTGATCAGCTCGCCGTTGTCGGCGAAGCGCTTGATCTGCGTCGGCGTGCCCTCTACCAGCATCACGTCGCCGAACTGCAGGTGGAAGTCGTCGAGGTTACCGGAGATGTTCTCGTCCTGACGGTGCACGGCCAACACGGCGATGCCGTAACGTGCGGTGAGGTCGAGGTCGCGCATCGGCCGGTTGCTGAAGCGCGAGTTGCGCCCGACGATGGCCTCGGCCAGCACTACGTCATGGTTGCTGATGGTCTCGAAGGCTTCGCTACGGCTGAAGCTCAGATGGCCGCTGCCGCGCAGCTCGACCACGTCCTTGACCTGGCCGTGGATCACCAGTTGGTCGCCGGCCATCAGCACGGTGTCGTGGCTCGGCTCGGTGAATTCCAGCTGGTCGCGGAAGATCTTCAGTACCTGCATGCCGCTGCCACCGTTAAGGTTGGCTTCGGACAGGCTCTTGCCGATCATCGGCGAGTCGTGGGGCACCAGCAGTTCACTCATGAAGGTGCGGCCAAGGTCCGGGCGCAGCTGCTTGGACAGGGTTTCGCGCTCGGGCAGCAGATGGCGGCCGATGGTCAGCAGGTAGAGCATGCCGGCGGCGGCGAGGATCAGGCCGGCGCCGGTGATTTCGAACATGCCGAAGGGCTCAAGACCGGCCTTGCGCGCCACGCCGTCGACCAGGATGTTGGTCGAGGTGCCGATCATGGTCAGGGTGCCGCCGAGGATAGTGGCGTAGGACAGCGGGATCAGCAGCTTGGACGGCAGGGTACCGGCGCGGCGCGCCAGGGAGATCGCCACCGGGGTGAGGATGGCCACCACCGGGGTGTTGTTGAGGAAGGCGGAAATGACCAGGGCCGTGACGGTCAACCCCGTGAGTACGCGAATCGGACTGGTGCCGACCAGGTCGCCCAGCCAGTTGCCCAGAGCGTCGATGCAGCCGGTGCGCTCCAGTGCGGCGGAGAGCACGAACATGCAGGCGATGGTCACTGGCGCCGAGTTGCTCAGTACGCTGAGCACTTCACTCGGGGTTAGCAGTTGACTGATCAGCAGCGCCGCCACGGCGATGGCCGCGACCACGTCCGGGCTCCATTTCTCCCGGATGAAGGCATACAGCACCCATAGCAACAGGGCGGCGACGAAGATCAGGGGTAGTGAATCCCAGGACATGGGCATCCTTAACGCGTGCGAATCTCTGGAGAGGTATCGGGGCGCCTGCGGCAGCCACACAGGGGCGAGAAGATAAGGCCTGCTGCTTAGATAGTCTAAGAATGTTTTAAGAGGTTTATATTCTATTTTTAAAGGTTTGATTTCCTGCGCATGGCTTCTGGTTATGCGTTTTCGCTAACCTTGGCCACCCTCTGTGGATAGGCTCGCCATGACTGCTTCAGACCGTCCCAGCAACACTTCTCTAGTGCTTCTCGCCTCTCTTTATTGTGCCCAGGGTTTGCCGTCCGGCTTGGTGGCTCACTCGCTGCCGGTGCTGCTGCGGCAGAGTGGTGTCGACCTAGCGCTGATCGGCCTGCTCAAGCTGCTGGCGTTGCCCTGGCTGCTCAAGGTGCTGTGGGCGCCGTGGATCGACCGCATCGGCTCGCGTCGCTTCGGCCACCACCGCGGCTGGATCCTGCCGTTGCAGGCGATTGTGATTTGTTGCTTGGCAGGTTTGGCCCTGATCGAGCCGCAGGCGCTGTTCGATTCTGCCTTCTGGCTGTTGCTCGCTACCTTGCTGCTGATCAACCTTGCCGCCGCCAGCCAGGATGTGGCCACCGACGGCCTGGCCGTGCGCCTGCTGCCGGAGCGCTGGCGTGGCCTGGGCAACAGCCTGCAGGTCGGTGGTTACAAGGTCGGCATGTTGGCCAGCGGCAGCGGCCTTTTGCTGGTAATCGGCGGGCTGGGCTGGAATCTGTCCATCGGCCTGCTGGCGGGAGCCTTGCTGCTGCTGACCTTGCCAATCCTGCTGTTCCCGGAAAAACGCTTGTTGCCGCAGCACATCGAACAGGCCGAACCCGCCGGTCCCGGTTTGCTCTGGCGCCATTACAAAGGCCTGCTGGCTCAACCCGGCATGCTCGCCTGGCTGGCGGTGGTGCTGACCTTCAAGCTTGGCGATGCTCTGGGCTCGCCGATGATCAAGCCGATGCTGGTGGACCAAGGCTGGGACACCGCCGCTCTTGGCCAGTTGACCCTTATCAGCAGCCTGGCCGGCATCGGCGGCGCACTGCTCGGCGGGCTGCTCTATGCCCGCATCGGCGCGCTGCGTTCGCTGCTGATATTCGGCGCTCTGCAGGCGCTGGGTATCGCCGCTATGGCGCTACTAGTGGGCCGCGGTGCCGATACGGCGCTGGTCTATGCGATATCGCTGTTCGAACAGATCGCCGATGGCATGTCCACTGTCGCCCTGTTCGCCGTGATGATGCGCATGTGCCGCCCCGAGCATGAAGGCGCCGACTTCACCCTGCAGGCCAGTGCGCAGATCCTGCTGGCGGGGTTGGTTGCGGCCTGCAGTGGGCTGCTGACCAAATCACTAGGTTATGAGCTGCTTTTTGTCGGGGCAGGCGTGCTGGGTGGGCTGATGCTGCTGATTGTGCTGTGGCACGCATTCAGTGTGCAGGGTGCCGCTCGAACCAGTATGCCGCGGGAATAACTCGGTCATTCCTGCCTGTTATTGGGCGTTTGCCGCGGTCAGGCTCCAGGTTGCCTTGTCAGCGCTTCACTCTGGCATTCAGGACGAGCAGCTTATCTCCAGATGCTTGCCCCACTCCGGTGGGCGTTCGGTGTAGCGCTGCATGCCGGCTTGTTCCTCGAAGGGGCGCGAGAGTACGGCGTGCAGTTCGCGCACTGGGGCGTAGTCGCCCTGTTCGGCGGCGCTGATGGCGTTCTGTGCCAGGTAGTTGCGCAGTACGTAGAGCGGGTTGGCCGCGTGCATGCGCGTGCGGCGGGCGTTCTGCTCATGGCCTTCGCGGGCGGTGCGGGCGATGTAGGCCTGGCCCCACTGATCGAAGCCGGCCAGGTCGACGAAGTCGTCGCGAAGTCTCTGTAGCGCTTCGGCTGGGGCCTGTTCGCCGAGACGGCGGAAGAACAGCGAGTAATCCACGGCGCTGCCTTGCATCAGTTGCAGCAGGCGCTCGACCAGTTCGTTGTCGTCGTCCTCGGCCAGGGTGAAGCCCAGGCGGCGGCGCATCAGGTCAAGGTAGTGGGCCTGGTACAGCGGCAGGAAAAGACCCAAGGTTTCGCGCAATTGCTCCACCTCGACGAAAGGTGTCAGCGCCTGAGCCAGGGCAACTAGGTTCCAGTGGGCGATGGGTACCTGGTTGCTGAAGCTGTAGCGACCGCTGTCGTCGGAGTGGTTGCAGATGTGCTTGGCGTCGAAGTCGTCGAGGAAGGCGTACGGGCCGTAGTCGAAGGTGATGCCGAGGATCGACATGTTGTCGCTGTTCATCACGCCGTGGCAGAAGCCATAGGCCTGCCACTTGGCGATCAGCTCGGCATTGCGCTCGACGATCTCGCGAAACATCGCGGCCCAGGGGTTTTCCGTTGCCAGGCAGTCGGCAAAGTGGCTGGCCAGTACATGCTCGCCCAGCTCTTTCAGGCGCTCATGTTGATTGGTGTAGTAGAAATACTCGAAGTGACCGAAGCGCACATGGCTGGGCGCCAGGCGCAGCAGCATGGCGCCGCTCTCCTGGCGTTCGCGCCACACCGGCGTGCTGGAGCCGGTGACGCACAGGGCGCGCGAGGTCGGGATGCCGAGGGCATTCATGTATTCGCTGGCGAGGAATTCGCGGATCGATGAGCGCAGCACGGCGCGGCCATCACCCATGCGCGAGTAGGGGGTCTGGCCGGCGCCCTTGAGGTGCAGATCCCAGTATTCGCCTGCTTCGTTGACCACCTCACCTAGTAGCAGGCCACGGCCGTCGCCCAGGCGCGGGTTGTAAACGCCGAACTGATGCCCGGAATAGACCATCGCGCGAGGCTCGGCATCGCTCCACAGCTTGTGCCCGGAGAACAGCTCGGCAAATACCTCGGATTCGGCCTCTGCCGGGTCGAGGTCGAGCAGGGCCATGGCCGCCGGACTGGCGACTACCAAGCGTGGCTCGTCCAGCGGCTCGGGGAGTACGGCGCTGGAGAAGGCATCGCCCAGGCGGGCGAAGCGGTTATCGAAGACGAGGTCGGCGAGGGCTTTCAACGGCAGGCTCCAACGAAAAAGCCCGAGTATTGTGCTCGGGCTTGTCGGCTAGCGTCCAGTGCGCTTACTCGTCGTCGCTGGGCGGCTCGGGCGGATTGCTGCTGTTCTGGCCTTCGCTTTTGCGTTGGATCAGTTGGTACTCGCCGCCGTCGATGTTTTTCACATGGACGTCGAGCTGGCGGAAAGCAATCTCGATACCGTGCGCGCGGAACTCGCGGTCGATGAAGCGGTTGATCTCGTCGGTCGCCGGGTTGCGGTCGCCCAGGTCGCGCACGTGGATGCGCAGTTCATGGTTGAGGGTGCTCTCGGCGAAGGTGAGGAAATACACCAGCGGCTCGGGGTCACGCAGTACTCGTGGGTTCTCGCGTGCAGCCTGCAGCAGCAGCTTGCGCACCAGTTCCAGGTCGGAGCCGTAGCCGACACCGATTTGCAGGGTAACGCGGGTGACGGTGTCGGTCAGCGACCAGTTGATCAACTGGTCGGTGATGAAGGTCTTGTTGGGGACGATGATTTCCTTGCGATCGAAATCGGTGATGGTGGTGGCACGGATGCGGATGCGGCTGACCGTGCCGGACAGGTTGCCGATGGTCACCACGTCGCCGATGCGTGCCGGGCGCTCGAACAGGATGATCAGGCCGGAGATGAAGTTGGCGAAGATCTCCTGCATGCCGAAGCCGATACCGACGGACAGCGCGGCGACCAGCCATTGCAGCTTGTCCCAGCTCAGACCCAGGGTGGACAGCGTGGCGACGAAGCCGATGCCGGCCAGCACATAGGACAGCAGGGTGGTGGTGGCGTAGGCGCTGCCCTGGGCCAGCTTCAGGCGTGACAGCACCAGTACTTCGAGCAGGCCTGGGAGGTTGCGCGCCAGCACCGTGCTGATGCCGATGATGATCAGGGCGCCGAGGATGTCCAGCAGGCTGATCGGTACCATGGTCATGGCATCGCCGGTACCGCTGCTGTATTCGTAGAGGGTGATGTTGTCCAGGTAGGTGAACACGCTGATCAGGTCAGCCCATACCAGGTACAGGCAGCCGATGAAGCCGGCCAGCAAGGCCAGGCGGATCAGACGCATGGACTGCTCGTTGATCTGCTCGATGCCCAGGGTCGGCTCTTCCAGCGGGACATCGCCGTCGGCGCCTTCGCTGCTCTGGCGCTTGGCCAGCGCGCGCTGGTAGGCCAGGCGCCGGGCAGCGACGCTCAGGCCGCGCTCGAAGATGGCGTCCAGCAACAGCCAGAGAATCAGCAGGTAGAGGGTGTCGATCAGGCGGTCGCTGAGCTTGAGGGCGGTGTAGTAGTAGCCGAAGCCCACCGCCACGATCAGGCACAGCGGCAGCAGGGTGAAGGTCAGGCCAAGCAGCAGGCGGAAGGGCGAGGTGTTCTCGCGCATCGGCCCGGACAGCAGGAGGCGGCTGAGGAGCACGGCCATCAGGGTGTAGCAGGTCAGCACCACGAACACGCCGATCACATCATCGGCCAGCATTGCCGGCTGGTGTTCGGCCACTGTGACCACGGCAACCAGGGCCAGTACCACTAGGCCCAGGCTGCGAGCTTGCTGGCGCAGGTAATGCACCTGGGGGCGCGGCCAGCGGAAATGCACTTCGCCAACCCCGCCAGGGGCGAGGATGCGGTAGAGGGTGTAGAACACCATCCAGGCCTGGGCCATTTCCAGCAGGGCGCTACCGAGAATGGCGTTCTGGCCGCGGGCGTCGAGCAGCAGGGCCAGACCGCCGAGGGCGAGGAACAGGGCGACCGGCAGCGCCAGCAGCACGTTGATCAGCAAGGCCAGCGGGGTATGCAGCTGGCTGTCGTGCTTGTAGTGGCCGATATCCCGGTGGATCGCACTGAGCTTGCTGAACAGCCAGTTCCGGCGCCACAGCAGTGCGCCGATCAGCAGCAGCAGGGGCACGAATAGCCAGGGACGGTCGATCAGGCCGGCGCCCAACTCCTTGACCGAGGAGCCCCAGGGAATGTTGTCCAGTTGGTGTTTGAGGAGCCCCGGCACCAGCTTCAGCCAGTCGAGGTCGAGCGGCTTGTTACTGGGAATCCAGAACATCTGCTCGTCGAGGGTGGCGCGCAGGCTGCTGGCCACCTGCTGCAGCTGCTTCTGGTTCAGCTGCAGGGTGATGGAGGCGTTGAGCAGGGCGTTGAGGTCGCTGCTCATGCGGTCGAGCAACTGGCTGCGGGTGGTGGCCAGTTCCAGCAGGGTGGCGCGCAGTTGCGGCGTGGCCTGGTCGCTGGGTTGGCCGACCAGCAGACCGTCGACATAGTTCTGCAGATTGCCCAGCTTGTCGCGGGCCTGATTCAGTTCGAACTGGTACAGGCGGATGTCGGCAATTTCGTCGGCCAGGTTGTTGTCCAGCTGCAGCTTCGGCAGTGCCTTCTTCTGCTGGTAGAGGATCTTGGCCAGCAGCATGCTGCCCTTGAGTACGTCGATTTGCTCTTCCAGGGCATTGGCGGCCTGGTTGACGTTGTCCAGCTTCTGTTTGGTCTCCAGGTTCAGCCGGTTCAGCTCGTTGAGGCGATCAGTGGCGCGCAGCAGGTAGTCGGAGATTTTCAGGTTGGAGGCGCTTTCCCGGGCAACCAGGCTGTCCGGGGTGGCCTTCTCGGCCTCGCGGGAGAGTTCGGCGACGGTCTGTTCCGAGCTTTCCCGGCGCTTGGCGTTGATCAGCACCTGCAGGTCGAGGCTTTCCTGCTCTACGCGCTGGATGCGCTCCTGCAGCAGGTCGTGGCGGGAGTTGCCAAGGTCCTGCAGCAGGCTGTTGCCGGCCAGCTCCTGGCGGCGCAGTTCGGTCTGCGCCTGCAGCGCAGCCAGTTCGGCATTGAGGCGATCGCGCTGCTCGGTGCTCAGCGGCCGGTTGCCATCCTTGCCGCTCTTGAGCTGGTTGTTGATCTGCAGGGTACGGCTCTGGTTGTTGCTGATCTCGGTCTGCGCGCGCTCCGGGCGGGTTTGCGCAGTGATCAGCAAGCTGTTGGCTTCGGCCAGTTGCTGTTGCCAGGCGCTCAGCTGGTTGCTGCGCTCACTGAGCATCTGCTCCAGGCGCGCGACGCTGGTGTTGCCATAGCGCTTGGCGATGTCTTCTGCCGTGCTCGCCTTGAGCTGGCCCAGCTCACGCTGAGCCTCGGCGATCAGCTTGGGGGCATCGCGCAGCTGGCGCTTGAGCGAAACCAGACGCTGCTGGCTGTCGTCACGACTGGCAAGAAACCCCAGGGTGGCTTCTAGATGGCCTTTGACGGTGTTGTGCTCGGCTTCTGGCAGCTTGCGCTCGCTCAGGCCGTCGAGATTTTTCTGCAGGACATTGGCCGAGGGGGGCTCGGCGGCGGCCAGTGGTTGGGCACTCAGGCAAAGGCTGAGCAGCAGGCCGGTGAACAGGGGGCGCAGTAAGGACATGGTCGCGATTGCGGCTCGTGCGGAAAATTGTGGCTAATGATATGTCAGGAGCGTGCCAGGCGCTGGGGCTGCTTCTCGCCTGGGACGTTTCCTGTAGTGCCTAGAGGAACAGGCCGGGGCCCGGTTTGTTCTGGCCTTCGGGGAATCTGACGCCGACCTTGCGTACCTTGTTCCCTTCCATCAGGGCCACGGTCCAGGTCAGGCCGTTCCATTCCACCTGGTCGCCGACCACCGGCTCGCCGCCGATCTCGTGGGCAACGAAGCGGCCCAGTGGCTGCTTGCCGTCCTCTTCGCCGAGCTTGAGGCCGTAGAGCGTTGCGATGGCACCCAGTTCGGCATCGCCTTCCAGCACGAAGTCACCGAAGAAACGCAGATCCTTGCCACGTTGCGGGGCCTGGCTGAACAGCTTGCCGAGGGCTGGAAGGTCGTTCTCATGGCCGATCACGCAGAGAATATCGGACTCCTGCAGCGTGGTGCTGCCGGATGGGTGCAGCAGCTCTTCACCGCGAAACAGTGCTGCCACGCGGGTGCCTTCGGGCATCTTCAGCGCGCGCAAGGGCGCGCCGATGCACCATTTCTCGGCGCCCAGGCGGTAGATGAACAGCTCCCACTGACTGGTGGGGTGTACTTCCAGGCCGGCGCGGTGAATCGGTGCAGGGTCTGGCGGTACGGTCACCTTCATCAGCCTGGCTGCCAACGGCAGACTGGTGCCTTGCAGCAGCAACGATACCAGCACGATGAAGAAGGCCACATTGAAGAACAGCTGGGCATTTTCCAGGCCGGCCATCAGCGGGAATACGGCAAGAATGATCGGCACCGCGCCGCGCAGGCCGACCCAGGCGATAAAGGCCTTTTCGCGATCATGGAAGGCGCGGAACGGCAGCAGGCCGAGGAAGATCGACAGCGGACGGGCGAACAGAATCATCCACAGGGCCAGGCCGAGGGCCGGCAGCACGATGGGCAGCAGCTCGTGCGGGGTGATCAGCAGGCCGAGTACCAGAAACATGCCGATCTGTGCCAGCCAGGCCAGACCGTCGAGCATGTGCAGGATGCCGTGGCGTGAGCGGATCGGCTGGTTGCCCAGCAACAGGCCGCACAGGTAGATGGCCAGGATGCCGCTGCCGCCGACGGCGTTGGTGATGGCGAAAATCATCAGGCCGCCGCTGACCACCAGCAGTGGGTACAGGCCGCCGGCCAGGGTCATGCGGTTGACCAGCTGCAGCAGCAGCCAGCCGCCGCCGAAGCCGAACAGCGCGCCGAGGCCGAACTGCTGCAGCAGGTGCACAGCAAAGCTCCAGCTGAGGCCGGCCTGCCCTTTGAGCAGCATGTCGATCAGCGTCACGGTGAGGAACACCGCCATCGGGTCGTTGCTGCCGGATTCGATTTCCAGGGTGGCGCTGACCCGCTCGTTCAGGCCGCGCCCGCCGAGCAGGGAGAACACCGCGGCGGCATCGGTAGAGCCGACGATGGCGCCGATCAGCAGGCCTTCCATCCAGCTCAGTTCGAACAGCCAGGCGGCGGCGACGCCGGTCAGGCCGGCGGTGATCAGTACACCGATCGTGGCCAGCGACAGCGAAGGCCAAAGCGCCACGCGGAAGCTGGAGACGCGGGTGCGCATGCCGCCGTCGAGCAAAATCACCGCCAGCGCCAGGTTGCCGACCAGATAGGCGGTGGAGTAGTCGTTGAACAGAATGCCGCCGGGGCCGTCGACCCCGGCGAGCATGCCCACGGCGAGGAAGATCACCAGGATCGGGATGCCGAAGCGCGAGCCGAACGCGCTGACCAGGATGCTCATGCCTACCAGCAGCGCACCGATCAGGAACAGGCTGTTGATGGCGCTGGCGTCCAAGGCGTACTCCGGGCAGATAAAGGGAGATAGAGCCTCTGTTCATGCAGGGGCCGTGCCCGATTCTAACCTGTGCCTTCGTCTAGCTGTCAAAACAAAAGCCCCGCACTGGCAGGGCTTTGCTTTCCAAATGAATTCAGGAAGTTAGCGAGATCAGAACCAGGCGTCCTGCATGCCCAGGCAGGTGTCGTCGCGGGCTTCCAGAACGGCCAGTTCATGGTGGCAGCCTGGCACTTCCCAGGTCAGGAAGTAACGTGCGGCCTGCAGCTTGCCTTTATAGAAGTCGGCATCGGCGGCATTGCCTGCGGCCAGGCCTTCTTCGGCGCGAATCGCCTGCTCCAGCCAGCGCCAGCCGATCACGGCATGACCGAACACCTTGAGGTACAGCGCCGAGTTGGCCAGGCCCTGGTTGACCTTGCCGGCCATCAGGTCGCCCAGCAGGGCCAGGGTCACGGTGCCCAGGCGGTTGACCAGTTGCTCCAGCGGCTGACGCAGGGCATTCAACGAGGTGTGGGCTTCGGCGCGCTGGCAGGTGCCCTGGATCAGGACCATCAGCTGCTTGAGCGCGGCGCCGCCGTTCATCGACACCTTGCGGCCCAGCAGGTCGAGCGACTGGATGCCGTGGGTGCCCTCGTGGATCGGGTTGAGGCGGTTGTCGCGGTAGTACTGCTCCACCGGGTATTCACGGGTGTAGCCGTGGCCGCCGAGGATCTGGATCGCCAGCTCGTTGGCCTTGAGGCAGAACTCCGAGGGCCAGGACTTGACGATCGGGGTGAGCAGGTCGAGCAGCTCCAGCGCCTTCTTGCGTTCCTCTTCGGTGGCCAGGGTCTGGGTGTCGTCGAACAGGCGGGCGGCGTACAGGCCGAGGTCGAAGGCGCCTTCCACATAGGCTTTCTGGGTCAGCAGCATGCGTCGTACGTCGGTGTGCTCGACGATGTTCACCTGCGGGCTGCTGGGGTTCTTGCCGTCCGGCTGGCGACCCTGCGGGCGGTTGCGCGCGTAGTCCAGCGAGTACAGGTAGCCGGCGTAGCCGAGCATGATGGCGCCCATGCCGACGCCGATGCGCGCCTCGTTCATCATCTGGAACATGTAGGAGAGGCCTGCATGCGGCTTGCCCACCAGATAGCCGACACACTCGCCGTTATCGCCGAAGTTCAGTGCGGTGGAAGTGGTGCCGCGCCAGCCCATCTTGTGGAACAGGCCGGCCAGGGTCACGTCGTTGCGGGCACCCAGCGAACCGTCATCGTTGACGTGGAACTTGGGCACGATGAACAGGCTGATGCCTTTCACCCCGGGTGGCGCGTCCGGCAGCTTGGCCAGCACCATGTGCACGATGTTCTCGGAGATCGGCTGGTCGCCGCCGGAGATGAAAATCTTGTTGCCCTTCAGCCGGTAGCTGCCATCGGCGTGTGGCTCGGCCTTGGTGCGGATATCCGACAGCGAGGAGCCGGCGTGCGGTTCGGTCAGGCACATGGTGCCGAAGAAGCGGCCGTCGATGATCGGCTGCAGGAAGCGCTCTTTCTGCGCGTCGCTGCCGAATTCCTCGATCAGGTTGGCCACGCCCATGGTCAGCATCGAGTAGGAGCTGGTGGCGCAGTTGGCCGACTGGAAGTGGGCGAAGCAGGCCTGCGACAGCAGATTGGGCAGCTGCATGCCGCCGTGCTCGAAGTCGCGGGTGGCGTTGAGGAAGCCGGCTTCGTGGAAGGCTTTGAGTGCCGGAGCCACTTCCGGGATCAGCTCGGCGGCGCCGTCCACGTACTGCGGCTCGTGCTCGTCGTTCTTGCGGTTGTGCGGCGCGAACAGCTCCTCGGCGATGCCGCGGGCGGTGCTGATGGCGGCATCGAAGGTTTCGCGGTTGTGGTCGGCGAAGCGCTCGCGCTGGGTCAGGGCTTCGGCGTCGAGTACTTCGTAGAGCTCGAAGGCCAGGTTGCGGGAGCTGAGCAGGGTCTCGGACATGGAAGGCTTCTCCGGTGGGATCTTCTGCGAGTCTAAAATGGTGAATAGAGGTCGCCTAGCAAGATTCACATTGCTAATACGACGCCAGAACCTGATGCGTTCGTCCCTTCGGGCTACAATTCGCGCCCCGCTCCAGGTAACGCAGCCATGAACTACCGCCACGCCTTCCATGCCGGCAATCACGCCGACGTTCTCAAGCACATCACGCTGAGTCGCATCATCGCCCTGCTGTCACGCAAGGAGGCGCCGTTCGTCTGCCTGGACAGCCACGCCGGCGTCGGCCTGTACGACCTGCAGGGCGATCAGGCCAGCCGTACCGGCGAGTGGCTGGAAGGCATCGGTCGGCTGTGGGGTGAGCAGGAGCTGCCTGAACTGACTGCCGACTACTTTGGCGTGCTGCGCGCGCTCAACCCGAACGGCCAGCTGCGCTACTACCCCGGCTCGCCGGAGCTGGCGCGGCAACTGAGCCGCGAGCAGGATCGCGTGTTGCTCAACGAGAAACACCCGGAAGATGGCCAGTTGCTCAAGGACAACATGAAGCGCGATCACCGCGTGGCTGTGCACCTGGGCGAGGGCTGGCACGTGCCGCGCGCCTTGCTGCCCGTGGCGGAGAAGCGTGCACTGCTGCTGATCGACCCTCCGTTCGAGAAGGCTGATGAGCTGGAACGTTGCGTCACCGCGTTGAACGAGGCCATCGGCCGGATGCGCCAGACCGTGGTGGCGATCTGGTACCCGATCAAGGACGAGCGCCAGCTCAAGCGCTTCTACCAGGGCCTGGAGAAATCCAGCGCGCCCAAGTTGCTGCGTGCCGAGTTGTTCGTGCATGCCGCGGACGATGCCAGCCGTCTGGCTGGCTCCGGCCTGGCCATCGCCAACGCGCCGTGGGGGCTGGAGGATGAGCTGAAGCAGCTACTGCCCTGGCTGGCCGGCAAGCTGGCGCAGAGCCAGGGCTCGTTCCGCCTGGATTGGCTGATCGCTGACTGATTGCGTCGCGGGTCACCCTGCCGGGTGGGCGACCCACTGCGGCTATCAGTTGCTGGCCAGGCTCTTGCTGCGGCGGTTGGCGCGCTCGGCCGCGCGGATGATGTCGGCGCCGATTTCCCCTTCGTACTGCTGCCATACCGGGCGCATGGCCTCGCGCCAGGCTGTGCGCTCAGTCAGGTTGAGGCCGGTCACCTGGGCCTTGCCGCTGGCCAGCAGTTGCTGGCGGTCACTCTGATTCTGTTGCTCGGCAGCTCGGTTCACCGTGTAGGTCACCTCGTCGATGATGCTCTCCAGCTCCATGCGTATGGTGTGAGGAATGGAGTACCAGAACTTGGTGTTGGTCACCAGCATGTAGTCGAGTACGCCGTGGTTGCTCTCGGTGAGGTAGGGCAGTTGTGCGGTGTAGCCCTGGCTATTGATATTCGACCAGGTGTTCTCGGTGCCCTGAATGGTGCCTGCGCGCAGGGCGTTGGGCGTTTCGGCGAACGGCAGCTTGACCGCTTTGGCGCCGAGCTGGGCGAACTGGCTTTCGATCACCGGTGACGGCTGGATGCGAAAGCTCAGGCCAGCGGCATCGGCCGGGTTGATCAACGAACGGTTGGCGGCCAGCTGTTTCATGCCGTTGTGCCAGTAAGCCAGGCCGGTGATTTCCTGCTTCTCCATGGCGCTCAGCAGTTGGCGACCTTTGGCGCCTTTCTGGAAGCGGTCGACTGCTTCCAGATCATCGAACAGGAAGGGCAGGTCGAATACCTGTAGCTGACGGGTGTACTGGCTGAACTTGGCCAGTGACGGCGCCAGCATCTGCACCTCGCCATTGCGCAGGGCGTCCAGCTCATTGGCGTCGCCATACAGGCTGGAGCTGGGGTAGACCTCCACCTGCACTCGCCCTCCCAGGCGTTCGCTCACCAGTTGCTTGAACAGCAGTGCACCCTGGCCTTTGGGAGTGTCGTCGGTGACCACGTGGGAGAACTTGATGAGGAAGGTTTTTTCCCTGTCGGCGGCCAGGACGGGGCTGGCGCACAGCACCAGCAGCAGGGTGCAGATAAGGTTTTTCATTGTTATTCCTTGTTCCTTGGTCGGTTGCCGCACAACGCACGGATGTTGCGTGGCCGGCGAGCATAACAAGGCTTTGTGACCGTCTGGTCTATTCGACTTTCGACAATGTGATGGGGTGCATTTTTGCCGCGCAGTAGCTCAGGTGCGTGGGCTGCGCGGGTCTACATAATAGGAAAGCTGCTGGCGCGGGTTGAGGTATTCCAGGGCTTCGGCAGGCAGTTGCGCCGGGCGCAGGCTGCGGGCGATGGCCAGGTGGGGCTCCTGCTCCAGGTCGACGATCAGGGCCTCGGCCTTGGCAATGCTTGGCTCGTAGAGGATCAGCGTGGGCCTGAGTGGCAGGCTCGGGTGCATGCCCAGTACCAGGGCGTAGCGCTCGTCCTCCAGCTGTACCAGGCTGCCCGGCGGGTATACGCCCATGCTGCGGATAAAGGTTTTCAGTGCCACCTCGTCGAAACGCTCGCGCTGCTGCTTGAACAGCAGCGCCAGAGCCTCGTGCGGGCTCAGGGCATCGCGCGGATTGAGCGGGTTGCACAGGTTGTCGAAGGCGTTCACCAGGCTGACCACGCGACTCAGACGACCGATGGCCGATTCGCGCAGCCCCTTGGGATAGCCGCTGCCGTCGCAGTATTCGTGGTGCTCCTGGATGATCCGCAGCACGTCGTCGTCGAGCATCAACGCGTGGCCGCGCCGCACGCCGAACTCGCAGTGCAGTTGCAGCAGTTGCTGTTCGGGGCGGGTCAGCGGCTCGCTCTTGAGCAGTACCTTGCTCGGTACCTCCAGCTTGCCCATGTCGTGCAGCAGCGCACCCAGGCCCAGGCTATGGCAGGCCTCGGAGTCGAAGCCGAGCTGGCGCCCAAGCATCACCGACAGGACTGTGACGTTGAGTGGGTGTACGTAAGCGTCGTCTGCGGCCTTGCCGTTGATGCTGTGCAGCGCGGCACCATCCTCGCCGCACAGTGCCTGCACCAGTTCGCGCACCACTTCACCGGCCTGTTTCAGGGCCTCCTCCGGCTGGCGGCGCAGGGTCTGGTTGAGTGCCTTGACGCGCTGGCTGGCCTGGACGAAGGTGCGGTCCACCTCGGCCAGGCGCTTGCGCAGCGCGCCAAGCTTGGCCGCCCGGGCCTGGCGTGCCTGCGCCTCGGGATCGGGCGGCGGCGCTTCGGGTTCCGTCACGGCGTTTGCTGCCGGCAGCGGTAGTGGCGGGCAGTCGCTGCGTGCCGGTTCGTAGCGCAGCTGCCTGAGGCCTAGTGCGCGCAGGGCTTGCAGCTGGTTTTCGTCCTTGATCTTGAAGCTGTTGAAGGCGAAATCGTGCTCCCACCATCTCAGGTCGAGATGAATATAGAGGCCCACGCAGAGCTGTTCGGGAGTGATGAGCTGAGTAACTGCTGGCATGCCGTTTATCGCAAGCTGCTGGCTATTTGATGGCAGTCTAGCGTTTTGCGCTATGCCTTGGCAGTCATGCGCGGCCAGTCTGTCAGACGCTGCCGAGCTGTCAGACGCTGCCGTTCAGTTCCTCGTCCACTTCGTCGGCCCAGGCCAGCCAGGCCTGTTCGCCGAGAATGCCGCGGCGCAAAGTCAGGTAGGGCAGGCGCAGGCTGCTGCGTTGCTCGGTGTTCAGCGCCTGGTAGTCGCGCTCGATGGCCAGCAGGCTGTCCAGGGTCTTGCGGTGCACGTCCCGGTGCCGGGCCATCTCCTCGCGCAGGTTGGCCGTACTGGTATGCGCGCCTGCATAGAGTTTGACCAGCAGGGCATCGTTGATCTTGTTCGGCTGCACTGGCTCACCCAGCCAGCGCAGCAGCTCGGCATGCCCGGCGGCGGTCAGGCGATGCACCTTCTTGTCCGGGCGGGTCTCCTGAGTCTGTGCCTCGTACTCCAGCCAGCCAGCCTCGTTGAGCTTCTTCAGTTCCTGATAGACCTGCTGGTGCTTGGCGTTCCAGAAGTAGCCGAGGCCTTCCTTGAAACGCTTGAGCAGGTCGTAACCGCTGCCGGGCTGGCTTTCCAGGAGGATGAGGATGGCGTGCTTGAGCGACATGGGCGGGTTTCGCGGCGGACGGTGGGCTGGAGTATACGGATTATGCAAAAAGTTGCATGGTCTCGATTCGCTGCTAGTATGCAAAAACTTGCATAGCAACAATCACGCAGGAGCTCTCCCATGAAACGCACCGGTACCCGCTTCCGTCCGCGCCTGGCGCGCGACGACTACGACGTCATCGTCATCGGTTCCGGCATCGGCGGCCTCACCGCCGCGGCCCTGCTGAGCAAGCTGGGCAAGCGAGTGTGCGTGCTGGAACAGCACTACACCGCCGGCGGCTACACCCACAGCTACGAGCGTGAGGGCTACGAGTGGGATGTCGGTGTGCATTACATCGGCGAAGTGCACAAACCCTGGTCGGTGATCCGCCGGGTGTTCGATGTGATCTCGGAAGGCAAGCTGCAGTGGGCGCCGATGGACGAGCGCTACGACCGCATCGTCATCGGCGACAAAGCCTACGACTATGTCGCCGGCCGCGAGGCGTTCAAGGCCGAGATGAAGCTGCATTTCCCCGGCGAGGCAGTGGCCATCGACCGTTATGTCGACCTGCTCAGCGAGGTCAGCGCGCGGGTGCCGCGCTTCTTCGCCGGCCAGGCCCTGCCGCGTTCGTTGGGCATGCTCTACGCCAGGCTGCGACGGATGTGGCTGCCGGGCTATTTCTTCCAGACCACCCGCGAGGTGCTGGAAGGGCTGACCAGCAACCAAGAGCTGATCGGCGTGCTCACTGCGCAGTGGGGCGACTACGGCCTGCCGCCGGCAAAGGCCGCCTTCGTCATGCACGCCATGGTCGCCAAGCACTACATCACCGGCGGCAACTACCCGGTGGGCGGCGCCACCAAGATTTCCGAGACCATCATCCCGCAGATCGAGGCGGCCGGCGGCAACGTCTTCACCTACGCCGGGGTCGAGCGAATCCTGGTCGAGAATGGTCGCGCGGTGGGCGTGCGCCTGCAGAAGGACGGCGTCGAGATCCGTGCGCCGCAGATCGTCAGCTGCGCCGGCCTGGTGCCCACCTACACCCGCCTGCTGGCACCCGAAGTGGCCGCCGAACACGATCTGCTGGCGCCGCTCAAGCAGGTCGAACTGTCGGCCGCGACCCTGTGCCTGTATGCCGGTTTCAAGGGCAGCGCCGCCGAGCTGGGTCTGCCGAAGACCAACTACTGGGTCTACCCGGGCCATGACCACGACCGCAACATCGACAGCTTCATGAGCGGGCAGAGCTCGGCGATGCCGCTGATCTACATCAGCTTCCCCTCGGCCAAGGACCCGGCCTGGGATGCCCAGTACCCGCACAAGGCCACGGTGGAGATCGTCGCGCCGACCCAGCCGCAGTGGTTTGCGCAGTGGAAGGGCAGTACCTGGGGCAAGCGCGGTGAAGAGTACGAGGCATTCAAGGCCGAGCTCACCGAGCAGCTGCTGGAGACCCTGTACCGCCACCAGCCGCAGCTGCGTGGCGCCCTGGATTTCTGCGAGCTGGCTACGCCGCTGTCCACCGAGTGGTTCCAATGGAACGAGCAGGGCGAGATCTACGGTATCGACCACACGGTGCAGCGTTTCGACCAGAACTGGATTCACAGCCAGACGCCGATCAAGGGCCTCTACCTGACCGGCGCCGACACCGTCACCGCAGGCGTCGGCGGCGCGCTGATGGCCGGCGTGCTGACCGCTACACGGATGCTCGGTTGGCGCGGTTACCGGGTTGGCCAGTTGCTGAAAAACTGGAAGCCAGACGCTGCTGCAGCGGGGCAGGAGACGGCTGCGGCAGAAGGCTAGACCACCACGTCGATGCTATTGCCCAGGTTGGGCGGGTTGCTCGACGGGCTGACCTGCGGGATCGCCTGGATCAGGCCGATGGCACTCTCGGCCTGCAGATCCAGTGTCTTGCGCAAAAGCAGCAGCGAGGCCAGGGCCGAAGCCTGGGCGGCGTTGGCGCTGGAGACGGCGCTGGCGATATTGCTCAGTTCCATGATTGCACCTCCGAAGACGTTCTAGCGGGTCGACCCCGCGCAGGGCGCGGAGGTTCCGCTCAGCCAGGCAGACACACGCCGGTGCCACCCAGACCACAGTAGCCGCCGGGGTTCTTGGCCAGGTACTGCTGGTGGTAGGCCTCGGCGTAATAGAAGGGCGGAGCGTCGGCAATCTCGGTGGTGATGGCGCCAAGCCCGGCTTTCTCCAGCTCGGCCTGGAACTGCGCCTGACTGGCTTCGGCGGTGGCGCGCTGAGCGGCGTCGAAACAGTAGATGGCCGAGCGGTACTGGGTGCCGATGTCGTTGCCCTGGCGCATGCCCTGGGTCGGGTTGTGTGCTTCCCAGAAGACTTTCAGCAGGGCTTCGTAGCTGGTCTGCTGCGGGGCGAACACCACCAGCACCACTTCGGTGTGGCCGGTCAGGCCGGAGCAGACTTCCTCGTAGGTCGGGTTCGGCGTATGGCCGCCGGCATAGCCGACCGCGGTGCTCCACACGCCCTGCTGTTGCCAGAAGCGCCGCTCGGCGCCCCAGAAGCAGCCAAGGGCGAACACCGCCTGTTGCAGGCCGGCGGGGAAGGGCGCCTGCATGGAGTTGCCATTGACGTGGTGCGCTGGCGGCACCGCCATGCGCTCGGCGCGCCCTGGCAGGGCCTGCTCGGCGCTGGGCAGTTCGAGTTTGTGGGCGAGGATTTGCGAGCGCAGAACCATGATGTGTCTCCCCTGTGGTTATGGTGGGCTGGCGTTTAGACGGCGAAGGCCGGCGGATGTTACGCGTCGCCGCGACAAGGATAGCGGCGCAGGGCTTCTACCAGCTGGGTGCCGGGGATGGGGCGGTCGAACAGGTAGCCCTGGCCGACATCGCACTTTTGCCGGCGCAGCACGCTCAGCTGGGCAGCGGTCTCGATGCCTTCGGCGACCACCTTGAGCTTGAGGTTGTGGGCCATGGCGATCACCGCGGAGGTGATCTCCATGTCGTCCTCGTTCTCCGGGATGTCCTTGATGAAACTGCGATCGATCTTGATCACGTCAATGGGGAATTTCTTCAGGTAGCTCAGCGACGAGTAGCCGGTGCCGAAGTCATCCATCGCCAGGGTCAGGCCCAGGGCCTTGAGCTTGGCCACTTGCTGGCGGGTGTCATCGTTGCCTTCGAGCAGCAGGCTTTCGGTCAGCTCGACTTCCAGCAGGTGAGCGGGCAACTGTTCTTCGGCAAGGATGGTGGCGATGGAACCGACCAGGTCCGGGTCGGTGAACTGCTTGGCCGACAGGTTGATCGCCACCTGGATATTCCCCAGACCCAGAGCTGCGAGCTCCAGGCTGGCACGGCAGGCCTGGCGTACCACCCACTTGCCGATAGGGATGATCAGGCCGGTTTCCTCGGCCACGCCAATGAACTGATCCGGGTTGATCATGCCTTTTTCCGGGTGCTGCCAGCGCAGCAGGGCCTCGAGGCCGACCAGCCTGCCGCTCTTCAGGCACAGCTTGGGCTGGTAGTACACCTCCAGCTCGTTCTGGGTCAGGGCACGGCGCAGGTTGTTCTCGACGAACAGCTTGTAGTTGGCCTCTTCGTTGAGCGCCTCGGTGAACAGCTGCACCTGGTGTTTGCCGTTGGCCTTGGCCTTGTGCAGGGCCAGGCCGGCGTGCTTCATCAACACATGCGGGTCGTTGCCGTGGGCGGGGGCGCAGGCCAGGCCGACCGAGCCGGTGACGTTGATCAGCTGGTTGTCGACGAATAGCGGCTTGTCCAGGGTATTCAGCAGTTCCTGAGCCAGCTGCAGGCCGGCGACTTCGCCGGCATCGTCGAGCAGCACGGCGAATTCGTTGCTGGCAAAGCGTGCCAGGGTGGTGTCCTTGCTCAGGCTGTTGCGCAGGCGGCGGGCCAGGCTGGCCAGCAGTTTGTCGCCGGTCTGGTGGCCGAGGCTGTCGTTGATCCGCTTGAAGTTGTCGATGTCCACCAGCAGCAGGCTGAAGACCCGTTCGTCGCGCTTGGCGAAATGCTCTTCTAGGCAGCGGATGAAGTAGGGGCGATTACCCAGGCCGGTGAGGTTGTCGCTGTAGGCCAGGCGCTCGATGCGCTGCTGGGCCAGCTTGCTCTGGGTGATGTCCTCGTAGATGCCGATGTAGTGGGTCAGCTCGCCGTCGTCGTTGTACACCTTGGAGATAGACAGCTGGCCCCAGTAGGGCTCCAGATTCTTGCGCCGGCTGCGGAACTCGCCCTGCCAGCTGTTGCGTTCGGCCAGCCCGGCGCGGGCGTCGAACAGCAGCTCGCCGAGGTTTTCCAGGGCCGGTAGCTGGGAGATGCGCCGGCCCTGGACTTCCTCGGCACCGTACTGGGTGATAGCGGTGAAGCTGGGGTTGACGTACTGCACCAGGCCGTCGCGGTCGAACAGCAGGAAGGCGCTGGCGCTCTGCTCCACGGCGCGCTGGAACAGGTACAGGGCGCTGGTGGCGTCGAGCCTTTGCTGGTTGCTCATGACCTGGGCGAACTGGTCGGCCAGCTCGCCAGCGAAGGCGATCTCGTCGGCCTGCCAGGTGCGTTCCGGGCCGACATGTTCCAGGCACAGCACGCCAACCACTTCGCCGCCCAGGCGGATGCTGGCGTCGAGCATGGCACTGATGCCAAGCGGTTTTAGGTAGCCGCGGGTCAGTTCGTTGGTGCGCGGGTCGCGCTGGGCGTTGTGCGCGTCTATCGCGCGGCCGCTGTGCAGGGCTGCCAGGTAGCGCGGGAACCGGCTGGCATCGATGGGCGGTGGCAGCTCGTGGCGGTCGATGTCGCGGCGGTACATGGCCACCGGCTCCAGGCGCTCGCCGTGCAGGTGCCAGATGCTGGCGCGGGCCACATCGTAGCCTTCGCAGGCAGCTTGGGTAATCAGCTCGGCGGCTTCCTTGAGCGGGTCCAGGGCGTTATAGCGATGCCGGGCCAGACGCACGATCAGGCTTTGCTGGGCGCGTGAGCGGATCAGGTGCTGCAGGTGTTCTTCCTGGGCGTGCTGATACAGCTCCAGCGAGGTTTGCAGCTTGCCGTTGTGTTCCTGCAGCTCCTGCAGGCGCTGCTCGGCCTGGTTTTCGCCGGCCTCGCTGGTCACCAGCAGGTAGCCGCGCAGCAAGGGCCGGCCACGCTGCAGGAAGTGTTCGCCGACCTCCAGCAGGTGCAGGGCGCCATTGGGGGTATGCAGGCGGTAACGCACCGAATAGTGCTGCACGGCAGCCAGCTGTTGCTGTATATCGTCGTGCAGGCGGTAGCGCGCCTCGGGCTCCATCAGGCTGGCGTAGGGTGAGTCGAGCAGGGCGCAGAGTTCGCCGGCGCTGACGCCGAGCTGGCGCTCACAGGCAGGGTCGAGGAACAGCAGGGACCAGCTGGGTTCGTTAATGCGTTCGAAGCGCAGCATTCCCAGGCGCGAAGGCACTGGCAACTGCGTCACAACCTCGGCTGCCGAACGGCTGGCGGCATCGGGATGGCTTTTCATCGAACGACTGGCTTCCAGTATGCTGCCGACAGGCGGCAGGCTAAGGTCTGTTACATCAACCAAGTTCAGCAAGGGTGCATCATGCGGCTGGGACTGACAAGAAGACTGAGCGGGTTATTACTGATGCTGAGCCTGGGCGGAACGGCCCCGGTTCAGGCCAGTGAGGCCCAGCTGGGCGGGGAAGAGCAGGCGCGTTATCTGGCCGAGCTCAAGCGACTGTACATGACCAAGGATGAGCGCAAGGCGCTGCTGGCGCACAGCAACGCCTTGCTCGATACCTATGCCCTGCGCGCCGGCTACCAGCTGGGCAAGGCACCGACGCAGCGCAGCGACCTGCGTTATCAGCTGAGTGTGGCCGGCCCCGGCGAGCTGCTGGTGCGCCAGGAGAGGCGCAGCGAACAGAGCAAGAGCCTGGCGGTGAGCAATCAGCGTCTGTCGGTATTCGGGGTCGATCCCTACATCCACTACAACTGCCCGACCAGCGGCATCACCTGTGTACTTAACAATCCCGGTGACGGTAGCCCCTGGATCACCGTGCTGCGTGATCATCAGGGCGCTGCCGATCTGGCCAAGGCGATCAGCTTTTTGATTCGCAACCTGCAGAAAAATTGATTCTCTCGCGCTTCCGTAGGTCGTTGTAACTCTGTGTCAGATAGGCATCCAGGGCCAGGCGCTGAGCCTCGGCCTCGCTGGCGCAGATGATGAAGAACTGGTCGAGGTAGAGGCGCCACTGAGGCTGCCTCTCATCCGGGGCAGCTATGCGTATATCCATGGCTCACTCCTGCTTGTATTGGCAAAAGCTAGCATTTGGCCACTACTGCAGTGTGTCGGCTTTGTATGTGGTCTGATACGCCCATAAAAAAGCCCCGCCAAGTGGCGGGGCCGAGAGGGAGAGGCGTCGATGCCTCCAAAGCACAACTCGATGGGTTACAGCAGCAGGGTGCGGATATCGCCCAGCACGTCGCCCAGGCGCTTGGTGAAGCGCGCGGCGGCGGCACCGTTGATCACCCGGTGGTCGTAGGACAGCGATAGCGGCAGCATCAGGCGCGGCTGGAAGGCCTTGCCGTCCCACACCGGCTGCATGGTGGCCTTGCTGACACCGAGGATCGCCACTTCCGGCGCGTTGACGATCGGCGTGAAGCCGGTGCCGCCAATGTGACCGAGGCTGGAGATGGTGAAGCAGGCGCCCTGCATGGCGTCCGGCGACAGCTTCTTGTTGCGCGCCTTGTCCGCCAGTTCGGCGGCCTCGGCGGCCAGCTGCAGCAGGCTCTTCTGGTCGACGTTGCGGATCACCGGCACCAGCAGACCGTCCGGGGTATCCACGGCGAAGCCGATGTGCACGTACTTCTTGCGGATGATCGCCTTGCCGCTCGGCGCCAGCGAACTGTTGAAGTCCGGCAGCTCCTTGAGCAGATGGGCGCAGGCCTTGAGCAGGATCGGCAGCACGGTCAGCTTGACCCCGGCCTTCTCCGCCACCGCCTTCTGCGCCACGCGGAAGGCTTCCATCTCGGTGATGTCGGCGCTGTCGAACTGGGTCACGTGCGGCACGTTGAGCCAGCTGCGGTGCAGGTTGGCGGCGCCGACCTGCATCAGGCGGGTCATCGCCACTTCTTCGATTTCACCGAACTTGCTGAAGTCCACTTCCGGAATCGGCGGAATGCCGGCACCGCCGGTGGCGCCAGCGGCCGGGGCCGACTTGGCCTGCTGCAGCATGGCCTTGACGTAGTTCTGCACGTCTTCCTTGAGGATGCGGCCTTTCGGCCCGGTACCCGGCACGGCGGCCAGGTCGACGCCGAACTCGCGGGCGGTCATGCGCACGGCCGGGCCGGCGTGCACCTTGCTGCCGTCGCGTACCGGCGCGGCAACTGCGGCGGCAGCGGCGGACAGTGCGGCGATCGCGCCGACTTCGGCAGCCACGGCCGGCGCTGCTCCCGGTGGGGTGCTATGGGTGGCTGGCGCGGCGGCCGGTGCCGCTGCTGCAGGAGCCGCTGCTGGCGCAGGCGCGGCGCCGGCAACCTTGAGCTTGAGGATCAGGTCGCCGGTGCCGAGTTCGGCATCCAGCTTGACCAGCACTTCTTCCACCACGCCGGCAGCCGGCGAGGGGATTTCCATGCTGGCCTTGTCCGACTCCAGGGTGATCAGCGACTGATCTGCTTCGATGCTGTCGCCGGCCTTGACCATGATCTCGATGACCTTGGCCTTGCCGTCCGAACCGATGTCCGGCACATGCACATCCTGCACGCTGGCAGCGGCCGGGGCAGCAGCAGGCGCGGGCGCTGCGGCTGGCTCAGGCTCGGCAGCCTTGGGTGCTTCGGCGGCAGCCGGTGCGGCGGCGGGCTCGGCCGCCGGGGCGGCGCCCTCGACTTCCAGTACCAGCAACTCGTCGCCTTCCTTGAGGCGGTCGCCCAGCTTGACCTTGAGCTCCTTGATCACCCCGGCCTTGGGCGCGGGGATCTCCATGGAGGCCTTGTCGGATTCCAGGGTCAGGATGCTCTGGTCGGCCTCGACGCGGTCGCCGACCTTGACCAGCAGTTCAATCACCTCGCCTTCACCGCCGAGGTCGGGTACGCGAATCAACTCACTCATCGCTACGCTCCTTAGCAGTCCAGCGGGTTGGCTTTGTTCGGGTCGATACCGAACTTGGCGATGGCGTCAGCCAGAACCTTGGCTTCCAGTTCGCCACGGTCGATCAAGGCTTCCAGCGCGGCCAGCACTACCCAGTAGCGATCCACCTCGAAGAAGTGGCGCAGCTTCTTGCGGCTGTCGCTGCGGCCGAAGCCGTCGGTGCCGAGCACCTTGTACTCCTTGACCGGCACCCACTGACGGATCTGCTCGGCGTACAGCTTCATGTAGTCGGTGCTGGCCACTACCGGGCCCTTGCGCCCGGACAGGCACTGCTCGACGTAGGTCTGTTGCGGCTTCTGCCCCGGATGCAGGCGGTTCTTGCGCTCCACGGCCAGACCCTCGCGGCGCAGTTCGTTGAAGCTGGTGACGCTCCACACATCGGAGCCGATGTTGAACTCGTCACGCAGGATCTTCGCCGCCTCGCGCACTTCGCGCAGGATGGTGCCGCTGCCCAGCAGCTGCACGTGGTGAGCGGCTTCCTTGGTGTCTTCTTCGAGCAGGTACATGCCCTTGATGATGCCGTCCTCGACACCCTGCGGCAGGGCCGGCTGGACGTAGGACTCGTTCATCACGGTGATGTAGTAGAAGACGTTCTGCTGCTCTTCGGTCATCTGGCGGATGCCCTCGCGGATGATCACCGCCAGTTCATAGCCATAGGTCGGGTCGTAGGTGCGGCAGTTGGGGATGGTCGCGGCCATGATGTGGCTGTGGCCGTCCTCGTGCTGCAGGCCTTCGCCGTTGAGCGTAGTACGCCCGGCGGTGCCGCCGATCAGGAAGCCACGGCAGCGGCTGTCGCCAGCGGCCCAGGCCAGGTCGCCGATACGCTGGAAGCCGAACATCGAGTAGAAGATGTAGAACGGCAGCATCGGCTGGTTGTGGTTGGAGTAGGAAGTGCCGGCGGCGATGAACGAGCTCATGGCGCCCGCTTCGTTGATGCCCTCTTCGAGGATCTGGCCCTTCTTGTCCTCCTTGTAGAACATCACCTGGTCTTTATCGACTGGCTCGTAGAGCTGGCCGACCGAGGAGTAGATGCCCAGCTGGCGGAACATGCCTTCCATACCGAAGGTGCGCGCCTCGTCCGGGATGATCGGCACGATACGCTGGCCGAGATCCTTGTCCTTGACCAGCTGCGCGAGGATGCGCACGAAGGCCATGGTGGTGGAGATGTCGCGGTCGCCCGAACCGTCGAGGATGGCCTTGAGGGTCTCCAGTGGCGGGGTCGGGATGCTGAAGCTGTTGGCGCGGCGCTGTGGCATGTAGCCGCCCAGGGCCTCGCGGCGCGAGTGCAGGTATTTGTCCTCGGCGCTGCCGGCGGCCGGCTTGTAGAACGGCAGGTTCTCCAGGTCGGCGTCGTTGACCGGGATGTCGAAGCGGTCGCGGAACTGCTTGAGGCTCTCGATATCGACTTTCTTGGTGTTGTGCGCGGTGTTCTTCGCTTCACCGGCGCCGGTGCCGTAGCCCTTGATGGTCTTGGCCAGGATCACGGTCGGCTGGCCCTGATGGTTGACCGCCTGATGGTAGGCCGCATAGACCTTGTACGGGTCGTGGCCGCCGCGGTTGAGGTTCCAGATTTCCTGGTCGGACAGATCCTTGACCATCTCCTTCAGCTCGGGGCTGTTGAAGAAGTTTTCACGCACGTAGGCGCCGTCTTTGGCCTTGTAGTTCTGGTACTCGCCGTCGACCACCTCGTCCATACGGCGCTGCAGCAGGCCGTCCTTGTCCTTGGCGAACAGCGGGTCCCAGAAACGGCCCCAGACCACCTTGTTGACGTTCCACTGGGCGCCACGGAACACGCCTTCCAGTTCCTGGATGATCTTGCCGTTGCCACGTACCGGGCCATCGAGGCGCTGCAGGTTGCAGTTGATGACGAAGATCAGGTTGTCCAGCTTCTCGCGGCCGGCCAGGGAAATGGCACCGAGGGATTCCGGCTCGTCGCACTCGCCGTCGCCCATGAAGCACCAGACCTTCTGCTTGCCGGCGGGGATGAAGCCGCGGCTTTCCAGGTACTTCATGAAGCGCGCCTGGTAGATCGCCTGGATCGGACCGAGGCCCATGGACACGGTGGGGAACTGCCAGAAGTCCGGCATCAGCCAGGGGTGCGGGTAGGAGGACAGGCCGTTGCCGTCCACTTCCTGGCGGAAGTTGTTCATCTGGTCTTCAGTGATGCGGCCTTCGAGGAAGGCGCGGGCATAGATGCCGGGGCTGGCGTGGCCCTGATAGAAGATCAGGTCGCCGCCGTGTTCGGCGGTGGGGGCCTGGAAGAAGTAGTTGAAGCCGATGTCGTACAGGGTCGCCGAGGAAGCAAAACTGGAGATGTGGCCGCCCAGATCCGGGTCTTTCAGGTTGGTGCGCATGACCATGGCCAGAGCGTTCCAGCGCACCAGCGAGCGGATGCGTCGCTCCATGAACAGGTCGCCCGGCATGCGTGCCTCGTGGCCGACCGGGATGCTGTTGCGATAGGGCGTGGTGATCGCGTAAGGCAGCTGGGTACCGCTGCGGGTGGCCAGTTCACCCATGCGGGTCATCAGGTAGTGGGCGCGGTCTTCACCTTCTTTGTCGAGGACGGACTCAAGGGCGTCCAGCCATTCCTGGGTTTCGACGGGATCGAGGTCTTGCATGGCTTGCTCCAAGGCGGAAAGGCTTCCAGAATCGGATGCCTGGGCTCGTCACACGCTTTTTGGGCGTGCTCCGTGAAGTCGTTATTGGCCGGACTTGACTGGCCGGTCTGTAGTTTTACTACATTTCGACGGCTTTTGCAGCGCCCTGGATACAGTCTTTAGTAGTAAAACTACACAATTGAACGCTGGAAAGCGCTCCTGCCCGCGGCACGTGGCGTTTTCCGCCCTCAAGGATAGACCATGAGCCTGCCGCCACTGGCCGCCTTGCCGACCTCTTTGCAAACTCTCGCCGAACGCTGCTCTGCGCTCTCTGTACCTGCCGACTGCCCGCCGCCGTGCTGCGAGGCTCTGGAGCGCCTGTGCGCGACCAGCGATTTCGTCTACGAACAACTGGCCCGTGATCCCGAGTTGCTGCCAACGCTGCTCGCCAGCGGTGATCTGCAGCGCCGCTTTGCGGCGGGCGAACTGCGCGCCCAGCTGCAGGCCTTGCTGGAGGAGTGCGTCGATGAGGACGAACTGGGGCGGCGCCTGCGTCGTTTCCGCAACCGTCAGCAGGTGCGCATCATCTGGCGCGACATCAATCGCCAGGCCGACCTGGCGGAAACCTGCCGTGACCTGTCCGACCTCGCCGACGCCTGCATCGACCTGGCCTATCACTGGCTCTACCCGCGCCATTGCGAGCAGTTCGGCACGCCCATCGGTAGGCGTAGTAACCAGCCCCAGCACATGGTCATCCTCGGCATGGGCAAGCTGGGCGCCCATGAGCTCAATCTGTCCTCGGACATCGACCTGATCTTCGGTTACCCGGAGGGTGGCGAGACCGAGGGCGTGAAGCGCTCGCTGGATAACCAGGAGTTCTTTATCCGTCTCGGTCAGCGGCTGATCAAGGCGCTGGACGCGATCACCGTAGAAGGCTTCGTCTTCCGCGTCGATATGCGCTTGCGCCCCTACGGCTCGGCCGGCGCGCTGGTGCTCAGTTTCAATGCGCTGGAGCAGTACTACCAGGACCAGGGCCGTGACTGGGAACGCTACGCCATGATCAAGGCGCGCGTGGTCGGTGGCGATCAGGCTGCCGGCAAGCAGTTACTGGAGATGCTGCGGCCGTTCGTCTACCGGCGTTACCTGGACTTCTCCGCCATCGAGGCGCTGCGGGCCATGAAGCAGCTGATCCAGCAGGAAGTGCGGCGCAAGGGCATGGCCGACAATATCAAGCTGGGCTCTGGTGGCATTCGCGAGATCGAATTCATCGCCCAGGCCTTCCAGCTGATCCACGGTGGCCGCGACCTCAGCCTGCAGCAGCGGCCGCTGCTCAAGGTGCTGGCCACCCTCGAAGGCCAGGGCTACCTGCCGGCGTCGATTGTCGACGAGATGCGCCAGGGCTACGAATTCCTGCGTTATGTCGAGCATGCCCTGCAGGCCATCGGCGACCGGCAGACGCAGATGCTGCCGGACAACGACATCGATCGCACGCGCGTCGCCTGCATCATGGGCTTCGACTCCTGGGCGGCTTTCCACGAGCAGTTGATGTACTGGCGTGGGTGCATCGAATGGCACTTCCGTCAGGTCATCGCCGACCCGGACGAGGAAGAGGGCGGCGAGAGCGAGTCCTGTGTCGGTGGCGAGTGGCTGCCGCTGTGGGAAGAGGCGCTGGACGAGGAGATGGCCGAGCGGCAGCTGGCCGAAGCCGGCTTTCGCGAGCCTGCCGCCGCGCTCAAGCGCCTGATCGACCTGCGCAGCGGCTCGCAGGTACGCACCATGCAGCGCCTGGGGCGCGAACGCTTGGATGCCTTCGTTCCACGTCTGCTGGCGCAGGCAGTGGAGCACGACGAGCCGGATCTGGTGCTGGAGCGGGTGCTGCCGCTGGTGGAGGCGGTGGCTCGGCGCTCGGCCTACCTGGTGCTGCTCAGCGAAAACCCCGGTGCCCTGCAGCGGCTGATGACCCTGTGCGCGGCCAGCCCGTGGATCGCCGAGCAGATCACCCGCTTCCCGTTGTTGCTCGATGAGTTGCTCAACGAGGGCCGCCTGTTCAGTCCGCCGCTGGCGCCCGAGCTGGCGGCCGAGCTGCGCGAGCGGCTGACGCGTATTCCCGAGGACGATCTGGAACAGCAGATGGAGGCCCTGCGCCACTTCAAGCTGGCTCACGGCCTGCGCGTGGCGGCTTCGGAGATCACCGGCACCTTGCCGCTGATGAAGGTGTCCGACTACCTGACCTGGCTGGCCGAGGCCATTCTCGAACAGGTGCTGGCGCTGGCCTGGCGCCAGTGCGTGGCCAAGCACGGTGCGCCGCGCCGCGCCGATGGTAGTCAGTGCGACCCGGATTTCGTCATCGTCGGTTATGGCAAGGTCGGTGGCCTGGAGCTGGGGCACGGCTCGGATCTGGATCTGGTGTTCATTCACGACGGTGACTCCCAGGCCGAGACCGACGGCGCCAAGCCCATCGACGGCGCGCAGTTCTTCGCCCGCCTGGGTCAGCGCATCATCCATCTGCTCACCGCGCAGACCACGTCCGGTCAGCTCTACGAGGTGGATATGCGCCTGCGCCCGTCAGGCGCGGCGGGCCTGCTGGTCAGTTCGCTCGGCGCCTTCCAGCGTTATCAGGAAAACGAGGCCTGGACCTGGGAGCATCAGGCGCTGGTGCGTGCCCGGGTGCTGGCCGGCTGTGCGCGGGTGGCCGCCGGCTTCGAGCGGGTGCGTGCGGATGTGCTCGAACGCGAGCGTGATCTGGCCAAGCTGCAGGCGGAAGTCAGCGAGATGCGCGGCAAGATGCGCGACAACCTGGGCAGTCGGGAAACGGCGGCGGGAACCGGTGAAAATGCCTTCGAGGCCGCGACTTCCTTCGATCTGAAGCAGGATGCCGGAGGTATCGTCGATATTGAATTTATGGTGCAATACGCGGCCCTGGCGTGGTCGCGGCAGCACTCGGAGCTGCATCGCTACACCGACAATATCCGCATTCTCGACGGGCTGCGTGACGTGGGCCTGATGCCCGCCGCCGATGTCGAATTGCTGCAGGAGGCCTACAAGGCCTATCGCTCCGCTGCCCACCGGCAGGCGTTGCAGAAACAACCGGGCAAGGTTGCCGGTGACCAGTTCGAAGCCGAGCGGCGCTGCGTGATGCGCCTGTGGCGCGAGCTGGGGCTGAGCTGAACCGCCCCTGAACCGATGAAGACTGAGGAGTGGCAATGATGTCGATGTCCGACCGTGATGGCGTGATCTGGTATGACGGCGAACTGGTGCAGTGGCGCGACGCCACCACCCATGTGCTGACCCATACCCTGCACTACGGCATGGGCGTGTTCGAGGGCGTGCGTGCCTACAACACCCCGGACGGTACCGCGATCTTCCGCCTGCAGGCGCACACTGATCGTCTGTTCGACTCCGCCCACATCTTCAATATGCAGATTCCCTTCTCCAAGGAAGAGATCAACGAGGCCCAGCGCGCCGCGGTGCGTGAGAACGGTCTGGAAAGCGCCTACCTGCGCCCGATGGTGTTCTTCGGCAGCGAAGGCATGGGCCTGCGCGCCGCTGGCCTGAAGGTCCATGTGATCGTCGCTGCCTGGAACTGGGGCGCCTACATGGGCGAAGAGGCTCTGCAGACCGGTATCAAGGTGCGTACCAGCTCCTATACCCGTCACCACGTCAATATTTCCATGACTCGCGCCAAGGCCAACGGCAACTACATCAACTCGATGCTGGCCCTGCAGGAAGCCATTTCCGGTGGCGCCGACGAGGCCATGCTGCTGGATCCGGAAGGCTACGTGGCCGAGGGTTCCGGCGAGAACATCTTCCTGGTCAAGGATGGCGTGGTGTACACCCCGGAAGTGACCTCCTGCCTCAACGGCATCACCCGTAACACCATCCTGACCCTGGCCGACGAGCTGGGCATCAAGGTGGTGGAGAAGCGCATCACCCGTGACGAGGTGTACATCTGCGACGAGGCCTTCTTCACCGGCACCGCCGCCGAAGTCACGCCGATCCGCGAAGTGGACGGTCGCCAGATCGGCATCGGCCGTCGCGGCCCGGTCACCGAGAAGCTGCAGAAAGCCTACTTCGACCTGGTCACCGGCAAGACCAGTGCCCACGCCCAGTGGCGCACTCTGGTTAAGTAAAAGGTCGTCAAGGCTATGACGGGGAGGCTCTGAGCCTCCCTGCTCGTTTCTGGAAATAGCATGAAAATACTGATCGTTGGGCCCAGCTGGGTCGGTGACATGGTGATGGCGCAGACGCTGTTCACCTGTCTCAAACAACGCCACCCGGGCTGCGAGATCGATGTGCTGGCCCCCGAGTGGAGCCGGCCGATCCTCGAACGCATGCCCGAGGTACGTGCGGCGCTGAGCTTCCCGCTCGGCCACGGCGTGCTGGATATCGCCACCCGGCGCAAGATCGGCAAGTCCCTGGCTGGCCAGTACGACCAGGCGATCCTGCTGCCCAACTCGCTGAAATCCGCCTTGGTGCCGTTCTTCGCCGGCATTCCCAAGCGTACCGGCTGGAAGGGCGAGATGCGCTACGGCCTGCTCAACGACATCCGTACGCTGGACAAAGAGCGTCTGCCGCTGATGGTCGAGCGTTTCATGGCGCTCGCCTTTGATCCTGATGCCGAGATTCCGAAACCCTATCCGCAGCCGCGACTGCAGATCGATCAGGCCAGTCGCGACGCCGCTCTGGCCAAGTTCGGCCTTTCCCTGGACCGCCCGGTGCTGGCGCTGTGCCCTGGCGCCGAGTTCGGCGAGGCCAAGCGCTGGCCGGTCGAACACTACGCCAAGGTGGCCGAGATCAAGATTCGCGCCGGCTGGCAGGTGTGGATGTTTGGTTCGAAGAACGACCATCCCGGCTGCGAGGCAATTCGCGCGCGGCTGATTCCGGGGCTGCGCGAGGAGAGCGTCAGCCTGGCCGGCGAAACCAGCCTGGCCGAGGCTATCGACCTGATGTCCGTCGCCGGTGTAGTGGTTTCCAACGACTCCGGCCTGATGCACGTGGCCGCCGCACTCAATCGCCCGCTGGTGGCGGTGTATGGCTCCACCTCGCCGCAGTTCACCCCGCCGCTGGCGGATCAGGTGGAGATTGTGCGTCTGGGCCTGGAGTGCAGCCCCTGCTTCGACCGCACCTGCCGCTTCGGCCACTACAACTGCCTGCGCGAGCTCAAGCCGCGCCCGGTGATCGAGGCGCTGGATCGCCTGGTCGCCGACCCGGTCGAGGTGCAATAGCTTGCGGGTACTGCTGATCAAGACTTCTTCGCTGGGCGACGTGATCCACACCCTGCCGGCGCTCACCGATGCGGCGCGGGCCATTCCCGGCATCCAGTTCGACTGGGTGGTGGAGGAGGGCTTCGCCGAGATCCCGGCCTGGCATCCGGCCGTGGCGCAGGTGATCCCGGTGGCCATCCGCCGCTGGCGCAAGCACCTGCTGCAGACCTGGAAAAGCGGCGAATGGAAGCGCTTCAAGCAGCGCCTGGGTGAGGTCGACTACGACCTGGTGATCGATGCCCAGGGCCTGTTCAAGAGTGCCTTGCTGACCCGTTACAGCAAGGCGCCGGTGGCCGGACTGGATCGTGATTCGGCGCGTGAGCCGCTGGCCTGTCGTTTCTACGACCGCCTGTATGCGGTGGCCAAGAACCAGCACGCGCTGGAACGTACCCGCCAGTTGTTCGCTCAGGCGCTGGGCTACCCGCTGCCCGCTGGCATGGGCGACTATGGCCTGGATCGCGCGGCCATGGCCGATGGCGCGGCGCAGCCCTATCTGCTGTTTCTGCATGGCACCACCTGGGTCAGCAAGCATTGGCCGGAAACGGACTGGCGCGCCTTGGCCGAACGCATGGCGGCGCAAGGCTGGGCGATTCGTCTGCCCTGGGGCAACGAGACGGAGCGCGAGCGCGCCGAGCGTATCGTCGCGGGTATCGAAGGTGCCGCCGTGCTGCCCAAGCTCAACCTGGCCGGCGTGGCCAAAGTGATTGCCGGGGCTACCGCATGCGTGGCGGTGGATACCGGGCTCGGCCATCTGGCAGCGGCGCTCGATGTGCCGACCATTTCCCTGTACGGCCCGACCCTGCCAGGCAAGGTCGGTGCCTATGGCCGTGGTCAGGTACATTTGTGCGCAACCGGGCCGGATGCTGGCCAGGGGGATCGTCACAAGCCCTGCTTCGATGGGCTGGGTGCGCAACGCGTGGGTGATGAGCTGAACGCCTTGTTGCTGGCTCAGCAGGAGGCGGTGTGATGCAACTGGCGTTCGTTCTGTACAAGTACTTCCCGTTCGGCGGCCTGCAGCGTGATTTCATGCGCATCGCCCTGGAGTGCCAGGCGCGCGGCCACGCCATTCGCGTGTACACGCCGATCTGGGAAGGCGAAGTGCCGGCCGGTTTCGACGTGCGCGTCGCGCCGATCAAGGCCTTCTTCAATCATCACCGCAACGAGAAGTTCAGCGCCTGGCTGGCCGCCGATCTGGCACGCGACCCGGTGGACCGCGTGGTCGGCTTCAACAAGATGCCGGGCCTCGACGTCTACTACGCCGCCGATGGCTGCTACGAGGACAAGGCGCAGACCCTGCGCGCGCCGATCTACAAGCGCTGGGGCCGCTACAAGCACTTCGCTGACTACGAGCGGGCGGTGTTCGCCCCCGAGTCGAAGACCGAGATCCTGATGATCTCCGAGGTGCAGCAGCCGCTGTTCATCAAGCACTACGCCACGCCAGAGGCGCGCTTCCATCTGCTGCCGCCAGGCATCGCCCAGGACCGCCGCGCACCGGCCAATGCCGCCGAAGTTCGCGCCGAGTTCCGCCGCGAGTTCAAGCTGGCCGATGACGATTTGCTGCTGGTACAGATTGGTTCCGGCTTCAAGACCAAGGGGCTGGACCGCAGTCTCAAAGCGCTGGCCGCACTGCCGCGTGAACTGAAAAAGCGTACCCGCCTGATCGCAATCGGCCAGGACGACCCCAAACCCTTCCTGCTGCAGGTCAAGGCGCTGGGCCTGTCCGACCAGGTGCAGATCCTCAAGGGCCGCAGCGACATCCCGCGCTTCCTGCTCGGCGCCGACCTGCTGATCCACCCGGCCTATAACGAGAACACCGGCACCGTGCTGCTGGAGGCCGTGGTCTCCGGCCTGCCGGTACTGGTCAGCGCTGTGTGCGGCTATGCCCATTACATCGCCGAGGCCGATGCCGGCCGCGTGGTGCCGGCGCCGTTCGTCCAGGACGATCTGAACCGTGCGCTGGCCGAGATGCTCGCCGACGACGCGGCGCGGGCGAAGTGGGGCGCCAACGGCCTGGCCTTCGCCGATTGGGCTGACCTGTATTCCATGCCGCAGCATGCGGCCGATGTGATTCTGGCGGAGCGGGCATGAAGCTGATTCTCGCCGAGCCGTTCAAGTCGCTTTGGGCGGGGCAGGACGCCTTCGTCGCGGTTGAGGCCCTGCAGGGCAAGGTCTATCGCGAACTGGAAGGGCGCCGCACGCTGCGCACCGAGGTCGAGGGGCGCGGCTACTTCGTCAAGATCCACCGCGGTATCGGCTGGGGTGAAATCGTCAAGAACCTGCTCACCGCCAAGGCCCCGGTGCTGGGTGCCGGCCAGGAGTGGAGAGCGATCCAGCGCCTGACTGAGGCTGGTGTGCCGACCATGACCGCCGTGGCCTATGGCGAGCGTGGCAGCAACCCTGCGGCGCAGCACTCCTTTATCGTCACCGAGGAGCTGGCGCCGACCACCGATCTGGAGCAGCTGAGCCTGAATTGGCTACAGCAGCCGCCCGAACCGCTTCTGAAGCGCGCGCTGATCGCCGAGGTGGCGAAGATGACAGGTGGCATGCATCGCGCCGGGGTCAATCACCGTGACTGCTATATCTGCCACTTCCTGCTGCATACCGACCGGCCAGTGACGGCGGACGATCTGCGCCTCTCCATCATCGATTTGCACCGTGCCCAGGTGCGCAGCGCCACGCCGCCGCGCTGGCGCAACAAGGATTTGGCAGGCCTGTACTTCTCGGCGTTGAACATCGGCCTGACCCGGCGCGACAAGCTGCGTTTTCTCAAGACCTACTTCCAGCAGCCGCTGCGCGACATCCTGCGCGACGAGGCGGCTCTGCTGGCCTGGCTGGAGCGCAAGGCCGACAAGCTGCTGGCCCGCTATGCGCGCAAATATGCGCCGGGGGCTCAAGGGTGAGCGGTTGGCGTGTCAGTGCAGAATTGCCGGCGGCGCTGGCGCAAGAACTGGCCAGCCTGGAGCAGGTGTTTGCCCTGCAGGGCAAGCGCCTGACCCGCGATCCGCTGTCCGAGGTAATCCTCATCGAGCGCCTGGGCGTGCGTTACTACGTCAAGCGCTACTGGGGGGCGGGCAAGGGGCTGCGGCGCTATATCGGACGGCCTCGGGTCAAGGCCGAGTGGCAGAACCTCAAGCATTTCGCCAAGTGGGGCGTGCCGACCGCAGAGATCGTCGGCTACGGTTTGGAGCGGCGCATGGGTGCTTTCGTGCGCGGCGCGCTGATCACTCGTGAGCTGGAGAACACCCAGGATCTGGCCCTGCTGGCCAAGTGCGGCGATGCGCGGCTGAAAGATGCTGCCTGGGTCGATCGGGTCAGCCGGCAGCTGGCGAGTGCGACGCGAACGCTGCACGGGCATCACTTCACTCATAACGATCTGAAGTGGCGCAACCTGTTGGTCAATGACCGCGCCGAGCTGTTCTTCATCGACTGCCCCACCGGTGGTTTCTGGTGGGGGCCGCTGCTGGGCTACCGCATCATCAAGGATCTGGCCTGCCTGGATAAGGTGGCCAAGTACCAGCTGTCGGGTACTCAGCGCCTGCGTTTCTACCTGCAGTATCGGGGCAGTGATCGGTTGAGGCCGGCTGACAAACAGGCGATCCGCAAGATTGTGCAATTCTTCGAGGGCAGGGAATGACTGACTTCATCTCCGCCGAGGATCACGCGATCCTCGAACGCCACGGACTGGCGAGTTTCGATGCGCTCTGGGCGCTGCAGCTGGAGGCGGTGGATGAACCGAATACCGAGCGCGGTGGCTGGAGCAGTGTCTATCGCCTGGAGCTGGAAGGCGCGGCCTATTACCTCAAGCGCCAGAGCAATCATCTGACCCGCACTCTGAGTCATCCGTTGGGCGAGCCGACCTTCGCCCGCGAGTTTCGCAATATCCGTCGTTATGCCGCGCTGCGCATTCCGGCGCTGCAGGCGGCCTTCTTTGCCGAGCGCAGGGTTCCGGGGGAGCGGCGTGCGGTGTTGCTGACCCGGGCGCTGGATGGCTGGCAGGATCTGGAGCACTGGTTGCAGGGTTGGGGGCGATTGAACGAGACGCAACGCGTCGCGATCCTCCAGGCCTGCGGCGGTCTGGCGCGGCAGCTGCACGGCGCCGGACAGATGCATGGCTGCTTTTATCCCAAGCACATCTTTCTGCGCGAAGAGAACGGTGCATTCGCCGCGCAATTGATCGACCTGGAGAAGACCCGGCCGCTGCTGTTCGGCGAGCGTGACCGCATCAAGGACCTGGAGCCCTTGCTGCGTCGGGCTGGAGTCTGGAGCGAGGCAGAAGTGCGCCATTTGCTGGCTGCCTATCTGGACGATTCCGCTGATGTCGAGCGCTGGTATGAACGTCTCGGTGCGCGACGTCGCCGTAAGGGGGCGCGTTGATGCAGTTGGCGCAACTGTCCCGGGGTGGGCGCGAGCCGAGCCTGCCGCAGATGCTGGAACTGGACGGCGAGCCTCTGGATCTGCAGCGCCTGCTGCGGGTTTTGCCAGGGCAGCGTTATGTCGGTCTGGCGCAGTGGCGTGGGCGCTCTGTGCTGGCCAAGCTGCTGGTTGGCGACAGGGCCGAGCGTCACTATCAGCGTGAGCTGCAAGGCGCTCGCCTGCTGGCCGATCAGGGGCTGATGACACCTGTTTTGCTGGGCGAAGGCTTTGCCGCAGGGCAGGGCGGCTGGTTGCTGTTCGATTTTCTTGAGGGCGCCGAAAGCCTATGGGATGCCTGGCGCCTGGTCGAGCGTGAGGCGCTTCTGTCTGAAGGGCAGCAGGCCGTGCTGGCTGAGGCTCTGGCCGCCATCGCGGGCATGCATGCCCGCGGCCTGTGGCAGTCCGATCTGCATCTGGACAATCTGCTGCGTCAGCAAGGGCAGTTGTACCTGATCGACGGCGGCGGCGTGCAGGTCGAGTCGCCGGGTCAGCCGCTGTCGCGTCAGCGCGTGCTGGAGAACCTCGGCGTGTTCTTCGCCCAGCTGCCGGCCGAGCTGGAGCCCTATCTAGAAGAGCTGCTCATCCATTACCTGCTGGCCAATGGCGAGCATGCCCTGCCGCTGGAGGCGCTGCTCAAGGAGATCGCCAAGGTGCGCCAATGGCGCCTGCGCGATTACCTGAAGAAGGTCGGGCGCGACTGCAGCCTGTTTGCGGCCTGTATCGGCGCCTTTGGTCTGCGTGTGGTGCGGCGTGCCGAACAGGTCGAGTTGGCGCCGCTGCTGGACGATCCCGACGCCGCCATCGCTGCAGGTCGCTTGCTCAAGGATGGTGGCAGCGCCACGGTGGCGCTGGTGCAGTCTGGCAATCGCGCACTGGTGCTCAAGCGTTACAACATCAAGGGCTGGGCGCACTGGCTCAAGCGCTTCTGGCGGCCGAGTCGGGCCTGGCACAGCTGGGTCGAAGGTCATCGCCTGGAGTTGCTCGGCATCGCTACGCCGCGCCCGTTGGCGGTGCGTGAGCAGCGCTGGTGCTGGCTGCGTGGCCGTGCCTGGCTGCTGACCGAGCAGTGCATGGGTGAGGACTTGCTGACGCGCTTCGCCCCCTACGTCGACAGCGCTCCGCCCGAGGCAGAGCTGCAGGCGCTGGATCGGCTGTTTGCGGCACTGATTCGCGAGCGCATCAGCCATGGCGACTTCAAAGGTACCAACCTGTTCTGGGTGGGTGGCCGCTGGAGCCTGATCGACCTCGATGCCATGTGCCAGCACGCCAGTGCGCGGCGTTTCGCGCCGGCCTTTGCCCGTGATCGGGCGCGCTTCCTGCGCAACTGGCCGCAGGATTCGGCGCTGCAACGCCTGCTGGATCAGCGCCTGCCGCGACTCTGACGCCGACCGTACGGTCGGCAGTGGGCGATACCCTCGGCCCGGCGCTGCGGCTATAATCCCTCGCTTTGTTTGGGCGAGCCTTGTCTCGTCTTCCACTTTCCGTGGCGGCTCGGCCGCCCGTAGCAGCAAGAGGCTTTTCCGTGGCATTGACCATTCTCGGCCTGTCCGGCGCGCTCAGCCATGACCCGTCCGCCGCCCTGTACATCGACGGCAAGTTGATCGCGGCGGTCGAAGAGGAGCGCTTCGTGCGCGACAAGCACGCGAAGAATCGCATGCCTTACGAATCGGCCAAGTTCTGCCTGGAGCAGGCCGGGATCAAACCTTCCGATGTCGACGTGGTGGCCATTCCCTTCGCCCCCATCAGCCTATTCGGCAAGGCCCGCTGGCACTACGCCAAGCGCTACTGGTACGCGCCGGATCGCTCCCTCGACGCGATCCTCATGGGTAACCGCCGCTACAAGCGCTACCACAAGAAGATCCAATGGTGCCTGGAGCAGCTGGGCTTCGACCTGAAGAAGGTCAAGATCGAGCCGGTCGAGCACCACCTGGCCCACGCCTCCAGTGCATATCACTGCTCGGGCTTCAAGGAAAAGACCGCGATCCTCGGCATCGACGGCAAGGGTGAGTACGCCACCACCTTCTTCGGCTACGGCGAGAACGGCAAGATCCACAAGATCAAGGAGTTCTACGATCCGGATTCGCTCGGTGGCCTGTACGGCGCGATCACCGAGTTCCTCGGCTTCGAGATGCTCGACGGCGAGTTCAAGGTCATGGGCATGGCGCCCTACGGTGATGCGGCCAAGTACGATTTCTCGCGCCTGGCCAAGTTTGAGAACGGTGAGCTGATCATCAACACCGACTACGCCAACGTCATCGGCTTCCGTCGCTACAAGGAAAACGGCAAGGGCTATTATTTCTCGCCCAAGCTGATCGAGTGGCTGGGGCCGAAGCGCCAGGGCGACATCGCCGACGACCCGTACATCCACTACGCCGCCAGCATGCAAGCGTTGTTTGAGAAGCTGGCGCTGGAGATGATGGAGTACTACCTCGGCGACATCCTCAAGGAAACCGGCAAGATTGCTTTCGCCGGCGGCTGCGCGCTGAACGTCAAGCTGAACCAGAAGATCATCGCCCGTGACGATGTGAAGGAGCTGTTCGTGCAGCCGGCTTCCGGCGACGCCGGTACTTCGGTCGGCGCCGCCGCCTACGTCTCGCACCAGCGCGGCGTGCCGGTGGAGAAGATGGAGCACGTCTACCTCGGTCCGTCCTACTCCAACGAAGAAATCATTGCCGCCTGCGCCAAGCACCCGAACCAGCCGGTGTTCAAGCGTATCGACAACACCGCGCAGCGCATCGCCAAGATCATGGTCGACGCCAACCCGGTGGCCTGGTTCCAGGGTCGCATGGAGTTCGGCCCGCGCGCTCTCGGCGGGCGCTCGATCATCGGCTGCCCGAGCGTGCCGGGCGTTGCCGATCGCATCAACGAGCAGATCAAGTTCCGCGAACGCTGGAGACCCTTCTGCCCGTCGATGCTCGACACCGTGGCACCGCAGATGCTCAAGGTCGATCATCCAAGCCCGTTCATGACCTTCACCTTCGAGGTCAATGAAGAGTGGAAGACCCGCGTCAGCGAGGTCGTCCACGAGGACGGTACTTCGCGTGCGCAGGTGCTGGAGCGCCGCTTCAATCCGCGTTGGTACGACCTGATGCTGGAGCTGGAGAAGCTCACCGGCAACGGTGTGTCGCTGAACACTTCGCTCAACCGTCGCGGCGAGCCGATGATCTGCTCGCCGACCGACGCGCTGAACATGTTCTACGGCTCCGACCTGCAGTACCTGATCATGGAAGACATTCTGGTGGTCAAGGATGGCCGTGACTGGTATGACCACGTCTAACTCGGTGACTACCGGGCAGCGCTGGGTTCTGCAGTTCTGCCATGGCTATGACGGCCCTTTTCTGGATTGCGCGCGGCAATACGCCGCGCTGTTCAGTGGTACGCCCTATAAAGTCTGCACCGTCTACCTGACGGGGGCGCCGAGTGCCGAAGTCGAGCAGGGCTCGGCCTCGGATGAGGTGATCTTCCTCAACTACCGCAGCAAGGACGTGAGCGGGCTGAAGCTCAAGGCGATTCGCGATATCCGTCGTATCGCCGCCGCGCGTGATTTCGCCCTGTGCATCGCCCATCGCTTCAAGCCTATCTATGTGGCGCTGCTCGGTACGTCGCTGCCGGTGATCGGCGTGCACCACGCCTTTGGCGTATACAGTCGCCTTAGCCGGCGGCTGTTCATCAATCGCTTCCGTCAACGTTTGCTGCTGCTCGGTGTGTCCAACGCCGTGCGCGACGAGATGCGCCGCGATTTACGTGGTTGGCCGCAGGATCGCATCGAAACCCTCTATAACCGTATCGACATCGCCACCGTGCAGGCCGAGCAGGTCTCCCGCGAAGAGGCCCGTGCTCATCTCGGGCTACCGCAGGACGCCTGGGTGGTCGGTAATGTCGGGCGCCTGCATCCGGATAAAGACCAGTCCACTCTGATTCGTGGCTTTGCTCAGGCACTGCCGCAACTGCCTGCCGGCAGCCTGCTGGCAATCATGGGCAGCGGTAGGCTGGAGGGCACGCTCAAGGCGCTTGCCGCCGAGTTGGGGCTATTAGGTTCGGTACGTTTTCTTGGCCAGGTTGCTCATGGTCGCCGTTATTTCAAGGCTTTCGACGTGTTTGCCCTTAGCTCGGACCATGAGCCGTTCGGCATGGTGTTGTTGGAAGCCATGGCGGCGGGGGTGCCGCTGATCGCTACAGATTGCGGTGGTGGGCGTGAGGTGGTGTCGTCGACAGGGCAGTTGTTTCCTTTGGGCGATGCTTCGGCGCTGGCCAATGCCCTGCAACATCCGGTGTCTGACAGGAATTTGCTGGCCTTGCAGCAGCGTATGTTGAAGAAGCTTGAATCCGAGTTTTCCGATCAGGCGATACGTCGCCAATTCTGGTCACTGCCACCACTGATTACCCTGAGAAGTGCTGATGTCCGCTAATGCCTGGTTAGCCAAGGCGCGTGCGCTGGATCGTTATCGCTGGTTGTTGTTACGCGAGCGCCATGGTCTTTTGGGTAGTGCTTTACGTTTTGCCCGTGAGGCCTGCGAGGATTGGTGGTTCGGTGTGCGTGCTCGTAAACGGCTATCCGGCACTTCTGTGGCACAGAGCTGCGATTTCCTTTTGCTGCAATCAATGCCCAAGGTTATACCGCTGCAGCGCAAGAAGCTGCTCAAGGACGCCTTGACCTCGCGCGGTTATGTCTTGGTAGAAACTGCCTTGCAGGAGCCGTCGGTGATCCTGCACGAGCGCATGCTCAGGCTTCCACCTTTCCCCGTGCCTGCTCGCTATTTCGCATATGCGGCGCATGCCGAATGGCTGGTTGAGCATTATCAGCCGGGCATCCTGCTGAATGATCGCAACGGTAGTCTCTACACGCCTTTTTTGCGTCTGGCGCTGAACGCGCGACAACGTCTACTGGTGCATCTGGCTCATGCCACGACAGTCGAAAGTTCGCGTCGACTAGGCATGAACGACTATGACTTTTACTTTCTATTTGGCCAAAGCTCTCTAGAGGCGCTGCAGGCCCGCAACTTGCGTTTCGGTAGCTCAATGGCAGTGCTGGCTGGCTCGCATATGGTCGACCATACCTACGATCTGACTCAGACGAAGGCTGAACGGCGCACGCTGCTGATTCTGGGTGTCGGCCCGGACAAGGAAAAGCAGCCCGGCTATCAGGCGACCTATGCGCTGCTGCGTGCCTGGGCGGCTCAGCATCCTGAGTACAGGGTGTTGGTCAAGGCTCATCCGCGTAGTCGGGTACCCTTCTGGCAGGAAGCTGCGGGGCTGCTCAATAACGTGTGTGTTTTGCCGCGCGAATGCGGGCTCGCTGAGGCCCTTGATGGGGCTTCGGTGGTGGTCAACATCATGTCCAATGCGGTGATCGAAGCTGCGTTGGCCAGACGCCCGGTGATTTACGTCAATGCCAGTGGCGAGCGGGATATCTTTGCGCAGGAGCGTTTCTTTGGCTCCTGTGTCACAACGGCTGACGCCCTGCAGGCTCGTATCGCCTCGGTTGAGTGCGCATATGAGAGCGCCTTGCAGCAGGGGCAGTCATTTGCCGAGTACCATTTGATTTATGGCTGCGCAGGCCTGGTCAAGAACGTTGAAGCATTGGCTGCGTTGCTGGACCGGCAGGCTTTGCCTGTCAGCGCCCAGGCACTGGAGTCGACAGTCGAGTAAAAGTAGATGCTCAAAGCAACCTTGTTCAACGATACCTCTCAAGCTGTGCGCGCGCGATATGTCTGATTCGATGTTCAACGTCTCTAGCTGGATTGACGAATGACCCAGTTTCTATTTTTCGCTCTGGCCAAGCACCAGAGCATTTACTTCAAACGCCTGCTTGATGAGACGGATTTGCAGGGAAAGGTGATAGAGCCAGGGCAGTTGCCTTGGCCGCGTCCGTGGCGTTTGCCCGCAATAGTCGCGCGCATAGATTGGCAGGGTTTGATCGAGGAGAAGTGTCAAGAACGCAGGGTTAAGCGTAAGTATGCAGGGCTTGTCTATCGCATTTTGCTTCGCTTTGAGCTCACATGGGTGGCGCTCCGGGTCGAGGCTTTGCTGCAGAGCGAGCAGCCAGCCAATCTGGCCATGTGGAATGGTTCGCACCGCTATTGCCAGCTGTTACAGATGCTGCGTCCCAAACAGTGTGGCACTTTCTTCTTTGAGAACGGTTTGCTCCCAGATACTACGACGTTGGATCCCAATGGGGTCAATTACCGCAATTCGGTTCCACGCGATGCGACATTTTATCGTGTATACCGGGCCGCAGCGGGCGCCGCTGAGGCGCGCCTCGACTTAGTGCCGCGTAAGCCCAGGGCCCTAGGGGCAGAACCGATTCGGCTGCCGGAGCGTTATGTGTTCATTCCGTTTCAGGATGACCGTGACACCCAGATTCGCCTGTTCTCTCCCTGGATTGCAGATATGCGCCAGCTATTCGCATTGGGGAAACGACTCGCTGATGAGTGTGGCTTGACCGTAGTGTTCAAGGAGCATCCTTCAAGCCGAGAGCGCTATCCGGAGTTGCATAAGCAGGTGCATGAGCGCCTTCTGTTTGCCAACGGCAATGCTACTCAGGAACTGATCGAGTCCAGCGATTTTGTCGTTACCGTCAACTCGACAGTCGGGCTCGAGAGCTTACTGTTGGGTAAGCCGGTGCTGACGCTGGGGCAGGCCTTTTTCAATATACCGGGGTTGGTGGCACATGCTGACTCCGCCAGTGAGTTGCTGGCGATGGCGCGGCGTTTTCCGCAGTGGGCGCTGGAGCCGGAGGTTCGTGAAGGATTTCTACGCTACCTAGCGGCTGAGTATTGCATCCAGGGAAGCTGGCGCGATGCCGATGCTGCTCAGTTACAGCGGGTCGCGCAGCGCATGTTGATGGCAAGGTGTTGAGATGAGAGTCGCGTATCCACGCCTAGATGTCTTGGCGAGTTGGGCTTTGGTAGGTGTGCTGGTATTGCTTTGTGCACCTTGGGTCTTTCCCAGCAACAAGCTCTACCATCAGGGACTTATCCTCTTGCTCTGGCTGCCAGGTTTACTTGCATTGGGTTGCGTAGAGTTTAGGCGCTTGTTGCTGCAGCCAGAGCTGATTCTATTTGTTCTTCTGTCGGCTTGGACCTTGCTAGTGATTGCTGTGCAGGGCGGGGTAGATGGGTTAAGGGATGCCAAACTTCCTTTCTATGTGCTTCTGTCGCTGCTAGGTGTGCTGGCCGCTGCGCAGCAACAGCATTGCTCGATTGAGTGGCAGCTGCGGATAGCTGCGCTGGTTGCGGGTCCCTTTGCGTTGTGGTCGGTCATTGATTTCTATCTGCTGGCCGATCATCCGGCCAATAGTCGGGTAGCGGCGATTGGTCTGTGGGACACCATTATTATGGCGGCTCATGCTGTAGGTGCACTGGCAGTGCTCGGATGTTTGCTGGGTTTGCATTGGAAGGGGAGCTGGCGCTATCTGATTCTTCCTTTGGTGGGGGGAGGGTTGGCGCTTTTCCTGCTGTTCAGTCAGACGCGCGGAGTATGGGTCGCCTTATTGGCGGCTTTTCTGGTCTGTGTGTTGGCACGTCCTTCTCGCATGGGTTTTGCTATTTTGGCGCTGGGCGCTCTAGGGGTATTGGTACTGGCGCTATGTATGCCTGAGCTCTTAGCTCAGCGCGGACTCTCACACCGCCCGGAGTTGTTGCAGAAAGGGCTGGCGATCTTTGCGGAGCATTGGAAGTTTGGTCTCGGCCTCAATGACTACAGTATTCTCGTTGAGTCGCAAGGGAGGACTTATAAGCATCCGCATAACATCTATCTCGATCTGGGGATCCGCTGGGGTATTGTCGGCTTGGCGCTTTTCGCTGCTCTATGGGGTTGTGTTCTCTTGCGTGCCTGGCGTGATCGACACTCGCGGCTGGGATTTGCCTTGCTAGGCTTATGGGCTTTTTCCACTGTTGCTCTGCTGACAGATGGTATCGGCCTGTGGTTCAAGCCAAATGCTGACTGGCTGATCACCTGGCTACCAATTGCACTTGGTCTGGTATTGGCTGCGCGTAGTTCGAAGCGTGGTCCTGATCTAGGGGCTATAAATTGACTTCGGTGAGTTGGCTCAGCTGCTATGGCTATTAGCTATGAATGGGTTTAGTAAATAAAGAACAGCAGAATGAGCATCTCAGAGTGTACTCAACTCACTTGGCATAATACGTCCGTGAGGCCTCAGATGCGGGCTATAGCTGCGCAACAGATGCCATTTTTTCTGGTTTAACGGGTTGCCGGGCGCAGGTAAATCCACTTTGGCTAATGCTCTCGAACTAGAGTTGTTTCGGGGCGGTAAGCGAACCATGTTGCAGGATGGTGGCAGTGCTCGCCAAGGCCAGTGTCGTGACTTGGTTGTGGAGGATGCTGCTCGGAACTTGAGTCGGCAGGCTTTATCAAAGCGCCTGTTGATACAGGCGCTTGAGACTCTCCAGCCCTAGATGCTGTTCTAGCAGTTGCTGATCTTTGGTGTAGCGCAGCAGGTGCTTGAAGTTGCGCTTGCGCTTCCAGGCATTCAGGGGGCGCTTCTGACATTGCATGTCGGCAACATCTATTAGGCCCAGTTCGCCGCTGTCGGTGCGGATGATGTTACCCAGGTGAAGAGAGCGGAAGTACACGCCGCTGTTGTGCAGGCGGGCAATGAATCCGGCCAGTCTGACCGTCAGTCCTTCAACCTGAGGTGAGGCTGCTTTCAGCACCTGACGCAGAGTGTCGCCGGGCAGCGGACGATACAGCACCGCATCCCGCTCAATCGCCGGTATCCGGTAAATCTCCTCGACTTCCGGGCAGGGTATGCCGCGCTGGTGTAGCGCTGTGATGTTGTCAGTGAAACGCCGTGCATAGGGGTAGAGCGCGGCTGAGCTGATCAGGCGTTTGCGACGGAACAGCTTGAGGATTCTGCCGTCCGGTAGTTGTAGAACCTTGTCCCCATGGCCATCGGCCTCAAGCACGGTAGCGCCACTGCGCAAGGTCTGATAACTGGCAAGGTCTAGCGTCTGCATGCATGGCTCGGCGCAAAAAATGCGAATGATAGCCGACCCGGCAGTCGCTTGGCCAAGCGCCGAAGGGCTCTCTGAATAGCCCCGGCTTTCGTAGAGACCTCCAAACCTCATAATGAGGACCATTAGGAGGTGCCATGAGCAACCAGCGTTACCCCTAAGAATTCAAAATCGAAGCGGTGAAGCAAGTGACCGAGCGTGGCCTGCCCGTTGCTGATGTAGCGGCTCGTTTAGGCATGTCGGCGCATAGCCTGTACGCATGGATCAAGCGCTACAGCAAGCCTAAGGCCCAGCGTAAACATGAAGACGACCAGCAAGCCGAGCTGCGTCGCCTGCGTGCCGAACTCAAGCGCGTCACTGAAGAGCGAGACATCCTAAAAAAGGCCGCCGCGCACTTTGCCAGGGAGTCCGGCTGAGGTACGGCTTGATCCGTCAGCTGGCGGCGAACTACTCGATTCAACGTCTCTGCCAGGTTCTGAAGGTGCACCCCAGTGGCTATTACGCTTGGTGCGCTGAGCCCTGGTCGGCCCGTACCAAGGATGATCAGCGCCTGCTGGGTTTGATCAAGTATTCCTGGCTGGAGAGCGGTGGGGTCTATGGCTATCGAAAGATCCATGCAGATCTGCGCGAGCTAGGGGAATGCTGTGGGCGACATCGTGTGGCTAGGCTGATGCGTGCGGAGGGACTGTGCTCGCAGACAGGCTATCGCCGGCGACCTGGCCGTTATGGTGGCAAGCCTCTAGTGCCGGCACCGAATCGACTGGAGCGTCAGTTCAATGTCAGCGAGCCGAGCAAGGTCTGGGCCACCGGTATCACCTACATCCGCATCTATGAGGGCTGGCTGTATTTGACGGTGGTGCTCGATCTGTTCTCTCGGCAGGTCATTGGTTGGTCGATGAGGCCTCGCATGAGCAGCGACCTTGTTGTGGCTCAATGATTCTGGACACCCCGATAGGGCGTTAAGCTTCGCCCAGCCATGAGGTGTTTGCGTGACCAGAAGATCATTCATGTTGTGGTCAACGAAAACTGGACACTGGTTTAGGTTTATCCGGTCAGTGATTCGGTTTCCGCTGGCGTTCTGTATCCG
>JAYQUJ010000012.1:0-74683 GCA_038147895.1 Pseudomonas sp. | reverse complement strand
ATCCGGGGCTGGGCCATCCCGGATTGCATCCGGGCTACAGGACTGATACGCCCCCTCTCCCGTTTACGGGAGAGGGCAGGGGAGAGGGTTGAGTCCGCTCCCTCTCCCCCAGCCCCTCTCCCACATGTGGGAGAGGGGAGTTACAAGGCGTGACGCAGGTGGAAGGACTTTGGGCGGGTCAGGTGTTCGTAGCCAAGGCTGGAAAGGGTGGCGCCGCGCCCGGTGTGCTTGACCCCGGTCCAGGCCAGGGCCGGGTCGAGGTAGTCGCAGCGGTTCATGAACACGGTGCCGGTTTCCAGCTGTCCGCCGATACGCTCGGCCGCGTCCAGGTCACTGCTCCAGATCGCCGCGCTGAGGCCATAGGGGCTGTCGTTCATCAGGGCGATGGCTTCGGCGTCGTTGGCCACCGGCATGATGCCGACCACCGGGCCGAAGCTTTCCTCGCGCATCACCGCCATCTGGTGGTTCACCCCGGTCAGTACCTGCGGCGCCATATAGGGCGTGCCCGGCGCATCGCCGGCAAAGTGGCTGCTGTCGATCAGCGCCTTGGCGCCCTTGGCTTGGGCCTCGGCGATCTGGCCGCGGACGAACTCGGCGGCCTGCGCACGCACCAGCGGGCCGAGGGTGGTGGCGTCCTTCAGCGGGTTCCCCAGCACGTACTGGCGGGTCAGCTCGACGAAGCCCTCGACGAAGTCCGCATAGATGGCTTTATCCACATAGATGCGCTCGATGCCGCAGCAGCTTTGCCCGGAGTTGAAGAAGGCGCCATCGACCAGGTTTTCCATCGCGTGGGCCAGGTTGGCGTCGGCGCGGACGTAGGCCGGGTCCTTGCCGCCCAGCTCCAGGCCAACACCGATGAAGTGGCCGGCAGCGGCACTTTCCATCAGCTTGCCGCCGTTCACCGAGCCGGTGAAGTTGACCTGTTGCACCTGGCCGGAGGCGATCAGGGTGGCGGTCTGGCCGTGGTCCAGCACCAGGTTGCGGAACAGGCCGTGGGGCAGGCCGGCGCGTTCGAAGGCCAGGGCGAAGCGCTCGCCGACCAGCAGGGTCTGGCTGGCATGCTTGAGCAGGACGGCATTGCCGGCCATCAATGCCGGGATGATGGCGTTCACCGCCGTCAGGTAGGGGTAGTTCCAGGGCGCGATCACCAGCACGGTGCCCAGCGGCTCGCGGCGGATATAGCGGCGGAAGCCGTCTTTCGGCGGCGGCACCACGTCGGCCAGGGCGCGGGCGGCGATGCCGACCATGTAGCGCGCGCGCTCCTCGAAGCCACGCAATTCGCCGGCGCCGTAACGCACCGGGCGGCCCATCTGCCAGGCTAGCTCGGGGATGATCTCGTCCTGCATGGCGAGCATGGCCTCGACCGCTTTCAGGCAGTAGCTGGCGCGCTGTTCGATGGACAGTTCGCGCCAGGCGCGTTGGGCCTGGCTGGCTTCGTGCAGCGCCTGCTCCAGGGCGGCGCTGCCGATCAGCGGGCGCTCGGCGTAGACGCTGCCGTCGACCGGTGAAATCAAACGGATATGGTTCATGTTTGCTGGAACTCCCTGTGATCATCCCCTCTCCCGTTTACGGGAGAGGGCTAGGGAGAGGGTGTGGCTCGTCCCTCTCCCCCGGCCCCTCTCCCACGAGTGGGAGAGGGGAGTGAGGTCAATAGCGTTCGAAGCCGCGACGCAGTTCCCAGTCGGTCACGCGGCGGTCGTACTCGAACTGTTCCCAGCGCGCGGTGTGCAGGTAGTGCTCGACTACCTCGTCGCCGAAGGCGTTGCGCAACAGCTCGGAGCGATCCAGAGCCTCGCTGGCGCCACGCAGGGTCTTGGCCACCTCGGGGAGTTCGTCGTGCTCGTAGGCGTCACCGGAGAACGGCGCTGGCAGCTCCAGCTGCTCGTCGATGCCGGCCAGGCCGGCGGCGATCAGCGAGGCGAAGGCCAGGTAGGGGTTGAGGTCGGCGCCGCCGATCCGGCACTCGATGCGGATGCCTTTGCTGTCGGCGCCGCACAGGCGGAAGCCGGCGGTGCGGTTGTCGCAGCTCCACACTGCGCGGGTGGGGGCGAAGGTGCCGGCCTGGAAGCGCTTGTAGGAGTTGATGTAGGGGGCGAGGAAGTAGGTGATGTCGTTGGCGTACTTGAGCTGGCCGGCGACCCAGTGGCGCATAAGCTTGGACATGCCGAACTCGCCGGCGGGGTCATGGAACAGCGGCTGCTCGCCATCGAGGCTGAACAGCGAGTTGTGGATATGGCTGCTGGAGCCGGCCAGGTTGTAGTTCCACTTGGCCATGAAGGTCACGGCCTTACCCTGCAACAGCGCGATCTCCTTGCAGGCGTGCTTGATGATGCTGTGTCGGTCGGCCATCACCAGCGCCTCGGCATAGCGCACGTTGATTTCTTCCTGCCCCGGCCCCCATTCGCCCTTGGAGTTCTCCACCGGGATGCCGGCGGCCTGCAGATGCTTGCGGATCGCTCGCATCACCGGCTCCTCGCGGATGGTCTGCAGGATGCTGTAGTCCTCGATGTAGTAGTTGGCCGTCTTGGGGTTCTGGTAATGCTGGTTGTGGATGCCTTCGTAGCTCTGGTCGAACAGGTAGAACTCCAGCTCCGAGGCGAACATGCTCTTGTAGCCACGTTCGGTGAGGCGGGCGATCTGCTGCTTGAGAATGCCGCGCGGGCTGTGCGGCAGGTCTTGGTGGTGATGGTCCTGTACGTCGCATAGCACTAGGGCGGTGCCTTCCAGCCAGGGCACCACGCGCATGGTGGACAGGTCGGGCTTGAACACGAAGTCGCCGTAGCCCTGCTTCCAGCTGGCGGCGGCGTAGCCGGGCACCGGCTCCATGTCGATGTCGTCGGCGAGCAGGTAGTCGCAGCCGTGGGTTTCTTCATGGGCGCTGTCGAGGAAGAACTCGACCTGGAAGCGCTTGCCGATCAGGCGTCCCTGCATGTCGACCATGCAGGCCAGGACAGTGTCGATCTTGCCGGCCAGGGCCAGCTCGCGCAGGCCGGCCAGGGTCAGGTGGGCAGTCATCCGTAGTACTCCCTGCGGGTCTTCTGGACCCTGATTCTTGTTGTCGGGATTCTTGTTGTGGAGACAGGGCCGGTAGTACCGGCTGCCATTGACTCTAGTTGAAAATTTACGCCCCACCGGAACCCTCTGTGCGGCGCTCCAGTCCGATCCGCACGGCTGCTGTGCTAACCTGCGGCCCATTCCGTCCGGGCCCCGTGGGCCGGTATTCAGAGGTCATTCATGCACATCCATATCCTCGGCATCTGCGGCACCTTCATGGGGTCGCTGGCCGTGCTGGCCAAGGAACTGGGCCACCGCGTCACCGGCTCCGACGCCAACGTCTACCCGCCCATGAGCACCCAGTTGCAGGCCCAGGGCATCGAGCTGATGCAGGGCTACGAGCCGGCCCATCTCGATCCGGCGCCGGATCTGGTGGTAGTCGGCAATGCCCTGAGCCGTGGCAATCCGGCGGTGGAATATGTGCTGAACAAGGGCCTGCCCTACGTCAGTGGCCCGCAGTGGCTGGCCGACCATGTACTGCAGGGCCGCTGGGTGCTGGCGGCCGCCGGCACCCATGGCAAGACCACCACCAGCAGCATGCTGGCCTGGGTGCTGGAGCATGCCGGTATGAGCCCGGGCTTCCTGATCGGTGGGGTGCCGCAGAACTTCGGTGTGTCGGCACGTCTGGGCGGCACGCCGTTCTTCGTGATCGAGGCCGACGAGTACGACAGCGCCTTCTTCGACAAGCGCAGCAAGTTCGTCCACTACCGTCCGCGCACGGCCATCCTCAACAATTTGGAGTTCGACCACGCGGATATCTTCCCCGACCTGGCGGCGATCGAACGGCAGTTCCATCACCTGGTGCGCACCGTGCCGGGTGAGGGGCTGATCATTCATCCCGAGAACGAAAACGCGCTCAAGCGGGTGATCGGCATGGGCTGCTGGACGCCGGTGCAGACCACCGGTGAAGGCGGCCAGTGGCAGGCGCGTCTGCTCAGCGAGGACGGTTCGCGCTTCGAGGTACTGTTCGACGGCAAGGTCGAAGGCGTGGTTGAGTGGGAGCTGACCGGCCAGCACAACGTGGCCAATGCTCTGGCGACTCTGGCCGCTGCGCGTCATGTCGGCGTGGTGCCGGCGCTGGGCGTGGCCGGCCTGTCGACCTTCAAGAGCGTCAAGCGGCGCATGGAGAAGGTTGCCGAGGTGGGCGGCGTGACCATCTATGACGACTTCGCTCATCACCCCACGGCCATCGCCACCACCCTCGACGGCCTGCGCAAGCGCGTGGGTGATGCGCAGATCGTGGCGGTGATCGAGCCGCGCTCCAACTCCATGAAGCTCGGTGCCCACCGCGACGGTCTGCCAGACTCCGTGGTGCAGGCCGACCAGGTGTTCTGGTATGCCCCGGCCAACCTGGGCTGGGACCTGGCCGCTACGGTGGCCGACTCCACGGTGCCGACCCAGGTCTGCGATTCGCTGGAGGCAATCATCGCCGGTGTCCAAGCCCTGGTGGCACCCGGTACCCAGGTGGTGGTCATGAGCAACGGCGGCTTCGGCGGCCTGCACGGCAAGCTGGCTAGCGCTTTGGCTGAGTAGACAGCAACTCCCTCTCCCGCCGGGAGAGGGCAGGGGTGAGGGTGGCAAGGGCGGCGCGAAGTTGCCTGGAATCCCCTCACCCCTGGCCCCTCTCCCAGGAGGAGAGGGGAAGCACCTACTACAAGGAGACTTCATGAACGGCCCCGAACGCATCACCCTGGCCATGACTGGCGCCTCCGGCGCCCAGTACGGCCTGCGCCTGCTCGACTGCCTGGTGCAGGAAGACCGCGAGGTGCACTTCCTGATTTCCAAGGCGGCGCAACTGGTGATGGCCACCGAGACCGACGTGACCCTGCCGGCCAAGCCGCAGGCCATGCAGCAGTTCCTCAGCGAGTACACCGGCGCCGCGCCGGGGCAGATTCGCGTGTATGGCAAGGAAGATTGGATGGCCCCGCCGGCCTCCGGCTCCGGCGCGCCGAGCGCCATGGTAGTGGTGCCCTGCAGCACCGGCACCCTGTCGGCGATTGCCACCGGCGCCTGCAACAACCTGATCGAGCGCGCTGCCGACGTGGTGCTCAAGGAGCGTCGTCAGCTGATTCTGGTGCCGCGCGAGGCGCCGTACTCCAGCATCCACCTGGAGAACATGCTCAAGCTGTCCAACCTCGGCGTGACCATACTGCCGGCATCACCCGGCTTCTATCACCAGCCGCAAACCCTGGATGACCTGGTCGACTTCGTAGTGGCGCGCATCCTCAATTGCCTGGGTATTCCCCAGGACATGCTGCCGCGCTGGGGCGAGCATCATCTGTCCAGCGATGACTGAGTCCGTAGGAGCGAGCTCTGCTCGCGAAGCTCTTGCGTTGCCGCGGTTCGCGAGCAGAGCTCGCTCCTACGCAGTGGCTTTGGCGGTGCTGCTGGTGCTGCCCGGCTGCGCCAGCATCCGTACCCTGAATGCGGCCAAACCCGGTGCACCGATCATCTATTCCGGCACGCGTCTGGACTGGTACAGCCTGAACGGTGGCTGCTGTCCGAAAGACCGTTTTGGTGCACTGGCGCCGCGCTATGCGGCCCTCGACCTGCCGGCCAGTGCCCTGCTCGACACCCTGCTGCTACCTTTCGCGCTGGCCGCCGAACTGGGCGTAGGCCTCGGCGTTACTGGCGGTAATTAAGTTTCCTGGCGCCATGCCTGGGGCTAGAGCGGTTGCCGCGCAAAACTAGGCCCCCTTCTTGCAGGCGCGAATTGGCATCGGCCAATGATCGACTAGGCTGACGAAAAAAATATCGGCTTAGCAGGCAGGGATATGCACAAGGCAATCCGGGCGTATGTGCGAGCGGTCGACCGCATGAACCGATTCATCGGCCGCTGCGCGATGTACCTGATCTTCGTCATGCTGGGGGTTTTGCTCTACTCCTCGTTGAGCAAGGTCACTTCGACTCCGTCGCTCTGGACGCTGGAGACTGCCCAGTTCCTCATGGTCGCCTACTTCCTGCTGGGCGGCGCCTACTCCATGCAGCTCGATGCCCACGTGCGCATGGACCTGCTCTACAGCCACTGGCAGCCGCGCACCCGCGCCATCGTCGACGTGCTCACCGCCGGCTTCCTGTTGTTCTACTTGGGCCTGCTGCTGTTCGGCGGCCTTTCCTCCACCCAGTACGCCTTCGAGTACGACGAAACCAGCTATTCGGCGTGGTCGCCGGCCATGGCGCCGATCAAGGTGGTGATGTGTGTCGGCATCCTGCTGATGCTGCTGCAGTCCATCGCCATCCTCTTCAAGGATATTGCCGCCGTGCGTGGGGAGACGCTGGAATGAGCTATGAGCTGATCGCTCTGCTGATGTTTTCCTCGATGATGTTGCTGCTGCTCACCGGCAAGCGGGTGTTCGGTGCCATCGGTTTCGTCGCCGCCGCGGCGGCGCTGCTGATGTGGGGCGATGGCGGTGCCGAACTGCCGTTCAGCGCGGCGATGAAGCTGATGAAGTGGTACCCGCTGCTGACCCTGCCGATGTTCGTTTACATGGGCTACATGCTCTCCGAGTCGGGCATCGCCGAAGACCTGTACAAGATGTTCCACGTCTGGATGGGTCCGCTGCATGGTGGTCTGGCCATCGGCACCATCGGCCTGATGGTGGTGATCTCGGCGATGAACGGGTTGAGCGTCGCCGGCATGGCCATCGGCGCCTCCATCGCTCTGCCTGAACTGCTGCGCCGGGGCTACGACAAAATCATGGTCACCGGGGTGATCCAGGCCGGCAGCTCTTTGGGCATCCTGATTCCGCCCAGCGTGGTGCTGGTGCTGTACGGCATGATCGCCCGCCAGCCGGTGGGCCAGCTGTGGCTGGCCGGCGCTATTCCGGGGCTGCTGATGGCCTCGCTGTTCGTGCTCTATATCGCCATTCGCTGCCGACTGCAGCCTTCGCTGGGGCCGACCCTATCCGCCGAGGAGCGCGCGCAGATCAGCTGGGGCGAGAAGCTGCGCCTGCTCAGCGCCGGCATCGTGCCGTTGTTCATCTTCGTGTCGATGACCGGGCTGTTCCTCATGGGCTACACCAGCCTGGTGGAAAGCTCGGCGGTCGGCGCGGCCGCGGCTACCCTGGCGGCCCTGGTCAAGGGCCGGCTGACCCGCACGGTGATGGAAGAAACCCTGCGCAAGACCCTGGCCATCAGCTGCATGTTCATGTGGATCATCCTCGCCGCGCTGTGCTTCGGCGCGGTGTTCGACGGCCTCGGTGCGGTCAAAGCCATCGAGGGCTTCTTCGTCGGCGAACTGGGGCTGGGGCCCTGGGAGATCCTGATCCTGATGCAGCTGTCGTTCATCATCATGGGCATGTTCCTCGACGACACCGCCATGCTGGTGATCGTCGCGCCGCTCTACGTGCCGCTGGTGGGCAGCCTGGGCTTCGACCTGGTGTGGTACGGCGTGCTCTACACCATCACCTGCCAGATGGCCTACATGACCCCGCCGTTCGGCTACAACCTGTTCCTGATGCGTGCCATGGCCCCGCCCGAGGTGAGTCTGCGCGACATCTATGTGTCGGTAACCCCCTTCGTAGTGATCATGGGCCTGACCCTGGCCCTGGTCATGATTTATCCGCAGATCGCCCTGTGGCTGCCGACCTGGCACTACGGGAGCTAGCAGGTTGTTGAAAACGTTGGCGAGGCAGTCTGGCCAAGGCAGGAGCAGCCGAGAAAGCGCAGTTTACGAGCGGTAAATGAGCATTTTGAGGCTGTTTCTAACAACGGCCAGACAACGCAGGTAGTTTTCAGCGGCCTGCTAGTTTTCCGGGCGGCGCCCGGGTGATTGCTGGTGCAAGGCGCCGTTCCGGTAAAGCCGGTGTCGCATGGTGCGGCATCGTTCACAGCTGGAGGACAGCATGAGTACGAGACGCAAGTTCCTGCAGGGTGCCGCGCTGGCGGGCGGCACGGCGGCTCTGGGTTCGGCACACATCTACGCCGCGGAGCCGAAGAAGATCACCTGGCGATTGCAGACCTATGCCGGCCCTGCGCTGGCCGAGCATGTGATCAAACCGTCGATCGAGGCCTTCAACAAGGTCGCCGAAGGGCAGATGGAGATCCAGCTGTACTTCGCCGACCAGTTGGTACCCACCGGCGAGCTGTTCCGCGCCATGCAGAAGGGCACCATCGATGCGGTGCAGAGCGATGACGACTCCATTGCGGCGCCGGTGGATGTCTCGGTGTTCGGCGGCTACTTCCCCTTCGCTACCCGCTACAGCCTGGACGTGCCGGTGCTGTTCGAGGAGTTCGGCCTGCGCAAGATCTGGGAGGAGGCCTACAGCGAGGTCAAGGGCGTGACCTGGCTCGGCGCCGGTGCCTGGGACCCGTGCCACTTCGCCACGGTCGAGCCGGTCAACTCGCTGGCCGAGCTCAAGGGCAAGCGCGTGTTCACCTTCCCCACGGCAGGCAAGTTCCTCTCGCGCTTCGGGGTGATCCCGGTGACCCTGCCCTGGGAAGACGTCGAGGTGGCGATCCAGACCGGCGAGCTGGACGGCATCGCCTGGTCCGGCATCACCGAGGACTACACGGTGGGCTGGGCCAACGTCACCAAGTACTTCCTCACCAACAACATCTCCGGCGCCTGGATCGGCTCTTACTTCGCCAACTCGGAAAAGTGGGCCGAAGTGCCGGACCAGCTAAAGACCCTGTTCAAACTGTGCATGGACAGCTCGCACTACTACCGCCAGCACTGGTACTGGGGCGGCGAGGCCAAGCTGCGGGTACAGGGCGACAAGCTCAAGCTCACCACCATCCCGGCCGAGGAGTGGAAGACGGTGGAAGACGAGGCGCACAAGTTCTGGGACGAAATCGCCAAGACCAGCCCGCGCTGCGCCAAGGTGGTGGAGATCTTCAAGAACTACAACGCGATGATGGACAAGGCCGGCCCGCCTTACCGCTACTGAGTCGCGCAGAAGCCCATCCAGGGAGTAAGGCTGGCTTTTGTGGGAGCGACTTCAGTCGCGATGAGGCCAGCGCAAAGGCATCGCGGCTAAAGCCGCTCCCACACAGGCAGCCTGTACCCTGGGTCGGGCCGACCCAGCCACGCGCTAGGCCGGTTCCGGCACCTGGCACAGATCCACCCATTCGGCGCCGACCAGTTCGGCCATGCGCTGCGGGCTGATGCGTACGGCGCTGTGAATGGCGCCAGCGGCTGGCAATACTTCGTCGTAGGCGAGCAGCGAGCGGTCGCAATACACCGGCAGCTCCGTCGCCAGACCGAACGGACAGACTCCGCCGACCGGATGGCCGGTCAGCGCCACCACGGTTTCCGCGTCGAGCATCTTGGCCTTGCCGCCGAAGCGTTCCTTGAGCTTGCGGTTGTCCATGCGTGCGTCGCCGCGGGCGACCACCAGCAGTTCCTGTTCACCGATGCGAAAGGCCAGGGTCTTGGCGATCTGCCCCGGCTCCACGCCATGGGCTTCGGCGGCCAGGGCGACGGTGGCGGTGCTGGTCTGCAGCTCGATGATGGCGATGTCGGGGGCGTGGCTGGCGAAAAAGGCGCGAACGGATTCCAGGCTCATGGGCGGTCACTTGCTCAGACGGAAAAGGCGCATCCTTGGCGCTTGGGCGACAGTCGTCAAGCGCGATGCTCAGTCGGCCCAGCCGTGCCAGACCCAGGTCATCGGTCGCGGACCGGGAAGGTAGCTGCTATGCAGATCCCGGATCTGAAAGCCGCCAGCCTTGAGCAGGGCGGGAATGTCGCGGTTCAGGTGGCAGCCGCCGGCCAGGGGTTTCCACAGCGGGGTGAGGCGATCCTGCCAGAGGCGCACCTTGTGGTCGGGCGCACGGCCATGCTCGGCGAACAACAGCTTGCCGCCGGGTTTGAGCACGCGGCGCATCTCCTGCAGGGCGGCGATAGGATCGGGGATGGTGCACAGGGTGAAGGTGCAGACGATGCTGTCGAAGCTGGCGTCCTCGGCCTGGATCTGTCCCAGCTCCAGGGCGATCATCTCGACCGGGATGGCAATGTCGGCGGCGCGCTGGCGGGCCTTGTCCTGCATCTGCGCGGCGGGGTCGACGCCAACGATGGCGCTGACGTTCTGCGCATCGTAAAAGCCCAGGTTGAGACCGGTGCCGATGCCGATTTCCAGTACGCGTCCCGTGGCCTGCGGCACCACCTTTGCGCGGGTCTTCATCACATGGCCCATGCCGCAGGCGAAGTCGATCAGGTGCGGCAGGATGTGCTGGTCGTAGAACTGCACGGCTCAGCGCCCCAGGCGGCGCAGTTCATCCGACTCGACGATGCGTACGCCGTCGCTTTCCTCCAGGGCCAGGCGCCACAGGGCGCGGGCCAGCACGGCGACGTCGATGCCGCGGTACTTGCCGGGAATCCAGCGCATTAACGGTGCGGCCAGGCGCTCGCCGAGGCGGAACTCGCTGCGCGGGCCGAGCAGTAGCGAGGGGCGGGCGATGGTCAGCTGTGGCCAGTTCATGGCCTGCAGTGCGGCTTCCATCTCGCCCTTGACCCGGTTGTAGAACACCGAGGACTTCGGGTCAGCCCCCAGGGCGCTGATTACCAGCAGGTGGCGGCTACCCAGCTCGCGGGCGCGGCGGGCGAAGGCCAGGACCAGGTCGTGATCGATGGCGCGGAAAGCATCCTGGGAACCGGCCTGCTTGATGGTGCTGCCGAGGCAGCAGAAGGCGGCATCTACCTGGCCCGACAGTTGCGGCAGCAGATCGGCCAGCTCGCCCACCGGGTTGTCCAGGTGCGAGTGCTCGGCCAGAGGTCGACGGCTGGGCGCCAGTACGCGGCTGATGGTCGGTTCGCTGAGCAGGCGGTCGAGCAGGTGCTCGCCGGTCAGGCCGGTGGCACCGGCAAGCAGTATGTGCTGGGGCGTCAGGTACATGCTTTTTCTCCGCAGTTACTGCTCAGCTTAGAACGAATTAGAAGAAGCAAGTCGCGCCGTATCGCATTTCAGGGTTTTTTCTTCGTCTCGTTCACGGCTGCACTCAGGGCCGACTGGGCCTGGCTCTCACGCAGGCCCTTCCAACGCGTGAGCACCGCTTGCGGTGCCCAGAGCTGTGGCTCGGAGGGCTCGAAGTCATCGGCCTGTTCACGTTGGGCAACGGTCTGCTTGGCCAGTTCAAAGGCATGCTGCAGGTCGTCGGTCTGGTTTAGCGCTTCGGCGAACAGGGCGCGGCCGAAATAGGTGAAGTCGTTTTCCTCCGAGCAACCGAAAGACACGCGGTCGGCACGGGCGGCGGTCATCACCAGAGTGTGCTCGTCCTGCAACAGGGGGATGAAGCCGCCGGAATAGCAGGCGGAAATGACGATGATCTTGTCGCGCCCGGCCAGCGGCCGCAGCAGGGCGGCTAGATCGCTGGCCGGCAGGTCGGCCAGCTGCAAACGTGGTTGGTCGATGCTCAGCTCGTGGCTGCGCGAGCCGTGGCTGGTCAGGTAGATGAACACCAGATCTTCCGGGCCGCTGCGTTCGGCCAGGGTGCGCACGGCGCGGGTCAGGTTCTCGCGGGTGGCCAGCGGGCGGTCGGCCAGGTGGTCGCGGTGGTTGGTCAGGCTGATATTGCCGCGAGCGCCGAAGCGTTCCTGCAGCAGGTTGGACACGTAGTCGGCTTCGCGCAGGAACACGCTCTGCTTGCCGTCACCGGCCAGGGTCAGGCTGTACAGCTCCACGGCAGGCGTGGAGGCGGGCAGGGCGTCGAGGCTGTGTTGCAGCAGTTGGCCCTGATTAAGCAGGCCCAGTTCCAGCTGATCCGGACGGCTGGTGCCATCCTGATCGCGGATCAACTCGCCGGCGCGCCAGGTGCCGCGGGTCTGCTGGCCGTCGGCGCTGGTCAGGGTGCCGTCGCCGGCATACTCGCCGTTGGCGAAGCTGCCCTGGTATACGCTGCCGTCGGCCAGGCTCAGTTTGCCCGCGCCGTTGAAGCGCCAGTAGCGGAACTTGCCTTCGTAGTGACTGCCGTCGCTGCCACGGTACTCGCCTTGGCCGGTCAGCTCGCCATCGACGAAGTGGCCGCTCCAGACTTCACCGTCGGCGCTCTGATAGCGGCCCTTGCCGTTGAACTGGTCGTTGCGAAAGCCGCCGGTATAACTGTCGCCATCCTCGCTGCGGTAGCTGCCTTCGCCCTGCAGACGCCCCTTGCTGAAGGTGCCGCTGAGCTGGCCGTCGGCGGAGTTGCGCACGCCTTCACCTTGCGGTTCGCCGCGTACGAAGCGGCCTTGATAGCGGCTGCCGTCAGCCAGCTCCAGAGTGCCCAGGCCGTGGTAGCGGTTATCACGGAATTCGCCGCGGTAATTCATGCCGCCCTGTTGCAGATGACCTTCACCGTGCATGCGGCCCTGCTTGAAACCGCCCTGGTAACGGCTGCCATTGCTATAGAGCAGTTCACCCTGGCCATCGAACAGGCCCAGGTGGAACTCTCCGGTGTAGCGCTCGCCACTGGCGCCATGCCACTTGCCTGGGCCTTCGAACAGACCGTCCTTGAACTGGCCCTGGTAGTACATGCCATTGGCGTAGTCGATGCGCCCTTCGCCCTGGAGTTTTCCGTCGGCGATTTCGCCACGGTAGCGCCCGCCATCGGGCAGCACGGCATCGGCGGGCAGCAGGGGTTCGCCATCGCCGCAAGCGGCCAGCAGCAGGGCAAGGGTCAGCGGGGCGAGGTGGCGGGGCATGGGGCAGATCCTGAGGGATGTTGCTTTCGAGTATGCCCCAGTCCAATGCAAACGGGGCGCCTGAGCGCCCCGTTCAATCAGCTGCGAGATACTTCAGACGAAGCACAGGCTGATCGGCTCGGCGATATAGGCCGGCTTCTCTTCGCCTTCGATCTCCAGGGTGGCTTCGGACTTGATCAGCCACTGGCCCGGACGTTTCTCGGTGACTTCGGTGATTTTCAGGCCCAGGCGCACGCGCGAGTTGACCTTGACCGGCTGGATGAAGCGCACGCTGTCCAGGCCGTAGTTGACGCCCATCTTCATGCCTTCCGGCAGGACGATCAGCTTCTCCATGAGCTTGGGGATCAGCGACAGGGAGAGGAAACCGTGGGCGATGGTGGTGCCGAAGGGGGTGAGCTTGGCTTTTTCCGGATCGACGTGGATGAACTGGTGGTCGCCGGTGCACTCGGCGAACTGGTTGATACGATCCTGGTCGATGGTCAGCCACTCGGAGCGGCCGAGATCCTTGCCTACATAGTCTTGCAGTTGCGCTACGGGTACGAACGGCATAGATCCTCCTTGAGGATGCGAGGTTATTTGTTGTTTTTGCGATGAACCTGCTGGCGTTAGATCATCACGGCCAATAACTGCGGGTCAAGCCAAATGTCGCGGTTTATAGCGGCCCCTTCGGCATGCCTATAATGGCCGCGCCTTACCGTTGGAGACCCTCGCATGCTGCTTCGCGGCCTGACCTGGCTGGTGCTGTTCCAGTTGCTCGGCACTGCCCTCAATGTCCTTTTCCTGCACATGCTGCCGGGGCCGATCATCGGCATGCTGCTGCTGTTCGTCTTTCTGCTGCTGCGTGGCGAGGTGGGCCAGCCCATCAGCGAGGCGGCCACCGGCTTACTGCGCTACCTGCCGTTGCTGCTGGTGCCGCCGGCCGTCGGCGTGATGGTGTATGCCGAGCAGATCGCCGCCGACTTCTGGGCGCTGGCCGGCGCGCTGGTGCTGTCGCTGGTAATTTCGCTGCTGTTCTGTGGCTGGCTGATGCAGAAACTGATTGACCGTCAGGCCGGTAAAGGAGAACAACCATGACCGGCTCCTGGCAGGCGGCGCTGCAGGCCGTGATTCATCATCCGCTGTTCGGCGTGGGCATTACCCTGGCGGCCTATCAGCTGGCCCTGGCCGCCTACGAGAAGACCCGCTGGTTCTTCCTGCAGCCGGTGCTGGTGTCGATGAGCGTGGTCATCGGCGTGCTGGTGGTCTGCGGTCTGACCTACGACGAATACCGCAGCAGCACCTTCCTGCTCAGCGTGCTGCTGGGACCGACCACCGTGGCGCTGGCCGTGCCGCTGTACCTCAACCTGCGGCGTATCCGCGAGCTGTTCTGGCCGGTGCTGCTGACCCTGCTGTTAGGCGGCTTGCTGGCGACCGTGCTGGGCGTGGCCCTGGCCTGGGCTTTTGGTGCCGAGCGCATGATGCTGATGACCCTGGCGCCGAAGTCGGTGACTTCGCCCATTGCCATGCTGGTGGCCGAACAGATCGGCGGCGTGGCCGCGCTGGCTGCGGTGTTCGTACTGATCACCGGGGTGATCGGCGCCATCTGTGGGCCGGAATTGCTGCGCCGTATCGGCGTGCATCATCCGGCCGCCCAAGGCATGGCGCTGGGCATCACTGCCCATGCGGTCGGCACGGCCAGAGCCCTGCAGGACAGCGAGGAGAGTGGCGCCTTTGCGGCCCTGGCCATGAGCCTGATGGGCATGATCACCGCCATCGCCCTGCCACTGGTCGTCACCCTGATTGCCTGATCCGGAGCCTGGCCCATGAGCTTTCCGCTGTTCCCCCTCAACACCGTACTGTTTCCCGGCTGTGTGCTCGATCTGCAGATTTTCGAGCCGCGCTACCTGGATATGATCAGTGGCTGCATGAAGCGCGGCGAAGGCTTCGGCGTGGTTGGCATCCTCGAAGGCGAGGAGGTCGGTGAGACGGCCAGCCGTTTCGCTGCACTGGGTTGCGAGGCGGTGATCCGCGACTTCCAGCAGCGGCCCAATGGTCTGCTCGGCATTCGTGTGGAGGGCGCGCGACGTTTTCATGTGGACAAGGTGGTGGTGCAGCCCGACCAGCTGGCCCTGGCCGAGGTCAGCTGGCTCGGCGAGCCGGAGGATGCACCGCTGCTGGCCGAACACGCCGACTTGGCCGCGCTGCTCGCCGCCCTGGCCGAGCACCCGCTGGTCTCCGGGCTGGGCATGGGCGGCGTGGTGAACGGCCAGCAGGCGTTGGCCAATCAGTTGGCCTATCTACTGCCGTTCAGCGTCGAGGAAAAACTGCAGGCGCTGACGCTCGACGAGCCGCTGGAGCGGCTCGGGCTGATCCAGACTCTGGTCGATCAACTGCAGGGCGAGATGACCGCCTAGCGGCATCAATAGCGATACTGCTGGATCGCCTCCGGCAGCGCCCAGACGCTGACCGAGCCCAGCAGCGCCAGGGTCGCCGGCAGAATCAGCCACCACACCCGTGCACCCAGTGGTTGCATCGGCGCACGCCGCTGCAGCCAGGCCAGGCTGATGGCGCAGACCATGCCCGCCAGCAGGGCGCCGGCGATGATGTCGGTCGGCCAGTGCACGCCCAGATAGACCCGTGACAGGGCAATGGCCAGTGCTGGCAGGCTGGCCAGCAGCAGCCAGGTCAGGCGCGTGCGTGCCGATGCGCCGCGCCCGGCCAGTACGCCGAGGGCGAGGAAACAGGCGAAGGCCGCCGAGCTGTGGCCGCTGGGCAGGCTGAAGGTGTCCAGTGGTGTCAGTAGCACTTCTGGCCGGGCGCGGGCGAACAGCTGTTTCAGCCCGCCATTGGCCAGAGCGGTGAGCAGCATGCAGCTGCCTACGTACAGCGCGGCCTGAAAACGTCGAGCAATCAGCAGCAATAACGTCAGCAGCACGCCGGCGGCCAGCTGGGTGTGAAAATTGCCCATGCCAGTGATCAGCAGCGCCAGGCTGTCCAGGGCGGGGGCACGTTGTTCCTGCACCAGGGCCATCAGCCCTTGATCCAGCGCCTGCAGATGGCTGGCGCCGAGCAGCAGGGCCAGCAGCAGGGCACCGCTCAGGCCGGCGGCCAGCAGGGTGGCCCAGCGCAACTCGCGCAGGCTGCTGTGGATCACCAGAACCAACATCAGCGCGACTGCGCCGATAACGGCGCCCGCTTCGCCCCAGAATCCGTCCGGCAGTGGCAAGCGCAGGGCGGCGCCGGTCGCCCAGCCCGGCAGCAGATAGGCCACCGACCAGCCGGCGGCGGCCAGCAGGCTGACCAACAGAAAACGCACAAAAGGCATGTCGAGCATGCCGGCCACCAGTGGCAGCATCGGTCGCAGCGGGCCGATGAAGCGCCCCACCAGCAGGCTGGCCACGCCATAGCGCTCGAAATAGCCTTCTGCACCGCTCAACCAGCCGGGATGTTTGCGCAATAGCGACAGGTTGCGAATACCCTGGTGGTAGCGCCGGCCCAGCCCGTAGGAGGCCAGGTCGCCGAGCAGGCCACCAACATAGCCGAGCAGCAGGGTCTGCCACAGCTCCAGGGCGCCGCTGCCGGCCAGTACGCCGAGGCTGAACAGCACGACCGTGCCGGGAATCAGCAGGCCAAGAATGGCCAGGCATTCGACGCAGGCCATGATCAGCAGGGTCAGGGCCAGCCAGTGCGGGTGGGTTTCCAGCCACAGGGCCAGGCTGTCGTACCAGTGGCTCATGCGGGCAGCTCCTCGGTGTTCAACAGGGTGTAGTCGCGTCCTTCGACCTGGCCACGGCGTAATGGGTTGCGGCTGCACTGCCGGCTGTAGGCCGCATCGACGAAACGGTAGGGCAGATGCTCGTCGCGGCCATGAGGGATGCCCAGGCGCGCGCACTGGATAATCCGTGACGGTCGTTCACCGACATCTGCGACAAACAGGCGGCGTGGGTCGAAGCGCTTGGCGTCCCAGTCCGGCACCTTGAGAGCGAGTGCCTTGCACAGCAGCGTCTGCCCGGCGCACAGGCGCTCGGCGGGGCGCGGGCTGTCGTCGGTCGCGGGGTTGTTGGCCTGCATGCGCGGCAGCGCGTCCTCGGCGCAGTGCTCGTCCAGCCAGGGCACGGCCGACTTGATCAGCACGGCATTGCCCGGCCCCTGGGCGCTGAAATTCAGCGAGTCGCCGCCGCGGGCGTAGTACATGTAGATGTGCCCGCCATCGAGGAACAGTGCCTTGCGCTTCTCGGTGTAGCCGAGCGAGGCGTGGCTGCCCTTGTCGACCAGGTAATAGGCCTCGGTCTCGATGATCCGCGCGGCCAGCCAGTGGCCCTGATGACAGTGGCGGATCACCTTGCCCAGCAGATCACGCGCCAGGGTTTGCGCGTCGCGGTCGAAGAAGCTGTCTGGCAAGGGCGTGGTGGGCGAGGGCATGGAGGGTCCGGTCGGCCAGGAAAGGGGGCGATCTTACCAATGCCAGGCTGAATTCGCGCTGAATCGGCACGCTTGCCTGCCGTCTGCCCGGCAGCGCTGGGCGCGGCGCGGCGCCCCCGCTATAATCAGCCCCTTTTTCCAGCTGCCAGGCTACTGCCGACCATGACCGAGTCCGTACTCGACTATATGACCCGCCTGGGCCGCGCCGCGCGCGAAGCCTCGCGGGTGCTTGCCCGTGCCAGCACCGCGCAGAAGAATCGCGCCCTGCAGGCTGCCGCCAATGCCCTCGACGCCGCCCGCGCCGAGCTGACCGCCGCCAACGAGCTGGATCTGGCGGCCGCGCGTGCCAATGGCCTGGAGCCAGCCATGGTCGACCGTCTGGCACTGACCCCGGCGGTGATCGACTCGATGATCGAAGGCCTGCGCCAGGTCGCTACCCTGCCGGACCCTATCGGTGAGATTCGCGACATGCGCTTCCTGCCGTCCGGCATCCAGGTCGGCAAGATGCGCGTGCCGCTGGGCGTGATTGGCATCATCTACGAGTCGCGGCCGAACGTGACCATCGACGCTGCCAGCCTGTGCCTGAAGTCCGGCAACGCCACCATCCTGCGTGGCGGCTCCGAAGCCATCCATTCCAACCAGGCGATTGCCCGCTGCATTCAGCTCGGCCTGGCCGAAGCGGATCTGCCGGCCAGCGCCGTGCAGGTGGTGGAAACCACCGACCGCGCCGCCGTCGGCGCGCTGATCAGCATGCCGGAGTTCGTCGACGTGATCGTGCCGCGTGGCGGCAAGGGCCTGATCGAACGTATCAGTCGCGACGCCAAGGTGCCGGTGATCAAGCATCTGGATGGCGTCTGCCATGTCTATGTCGACGTGGCCGCCGATCTCGACAAGGCCATTCGCGTCTGCGACAACGCCAAGACCCAGCGCTACTCACCGTGCAACGCCATGGAGACTCTGCTGGTGCACGAGGCCATTGCTGCGCGCGTGTTGCCGCCGCTGGCCGCCATCTACCGCGACAAGGGCGTGGAGCTACGCGGTGACGCCGCTACCCGTGCCCTGCTCGGCAGCGATGTGCTGGAAGCCAGCGAGGATGATTGGTACGCCGAGTACAACGCGCCGATCCTGGCGATTCGCATCATCGATTCGCTGGACGCGGCCATCGTCCACATCAACACCTACGGCTCGCAACATACCGACGCGATCATCACCGAGAACTTCAGTGATGCGCGGCGCTTCCTTACCGAAGTGGACTCCGCTTCGGTGATGGTCAACGCTTCGACCCGCTTCGCCGATGGCTTCGAATACGGCCTGGGCGCGGAGATCGGTATCTCCACCGACAAACTGCACGCCCGCGGCCCGGTCGGCCTGGAAGGCCTGACCAGCGAGAAGTACGTGGTGTTCGGCGACGGGCATATTCGTACCTGATGGCGCGACGTATTGGCCTGCTCGGCGGTACCTTCAATCCGGTACATATCGGGCATCTGCGGGCGGCGCTGGAAGTGGCCGAGTACATGGGACTGGACGAGCTGCGGCTGATCCCCAGTGCGCGACCGCCGCACCGCGAAACGCCGCAGGTCTCGGCCGAACAGCGTCTGGCCATGGTCGAGCTGGCCGTGGTCGGTGAAGTGCAGTTGCGGGTCGATGACCGCGAGCTGCAGCGGGACAAACCGTCGTTCACCTACGACACCCTGGAGTCGGTGCGTGGTGAGCTGGCGGCAGAGGATCAAGTGTTTCTCCTGCTGGGCTGGGATGCCTTCTGCGGTTTGCCCAGCTGGTATCGCTGGCAGGAGTTGCTGGAGTTCTGCCACATCCTCGTGCTGCAGCGGCCGGATGCCGACAGCGAGCCGCCCGAGGCCCTGCGCGACCTGTTGGCGGCGCGTAGCGAGAGTGATCCGCTGAGTCTGACCGGGCCTGGCGGGCAGATCAGCTTTATCTGGCAGACGCCGCTGGCGGTGTCTGCCACCCAGGTTCGCCAGTTGCTGGCGCAAGGGCGTTCGGTGCGTTATCTGGTGCCCGACGCCGTGCTGGCCTATATCCAAGCTCAGGGACTGTACTCTGGGCAAAACGATTCATGAGGTAACGATGCAAAACGAAGAACTGGTCAAGGTCGCCGTGGCGGCCCTGGAAGACATGAAAGGTGCCGACATCACCACCATCGATGTGCGCGGCAAGACCAGCGTCACCGACTTCATGGTGATCGCCAGCGGTACCTCCAGCCGTCACGTCAAGTCGATGGCCAACGAAGTGCTGGAGAAGGTCAAGGAACAGGGCGTGCGCCCGATCGGCAGCGAAGGTCTGGACGGTGGCGAGTGGGCCCTGCTCGACCTGGGTGATGTGGTGGTGCACGTGATGCAGGTCGCCACCCGCCAGTTCTACGATCTGGAGCGTCTGTGGCAAGGCGCCGAGCAGAGCCGCGCGCACCATCAGGATCCGTCTGAGTAAGCTGCCCGCGTGCGTATCAAACTGATCGCCGTTGGCTCGCGCATGCCGCGCTGGGTCGAGGATGGCTGGCAGGAATATGCCAAGCGTCTGCCATCGGAGTTGCCGCTGGACTTGGTGGAGATTCCGCTGACCACCCGCGGCAAGAACGCCGACGTCGCCCGCCTGATCCGTCAGGAAGGCGAGGCCATGCTGAGCAAGGTGCAACCTGGGGAACGTATCGTCACCCTGGAAGTCCATGGCAAGCCCTGGAGCACCGAGCAGCTGGCCGCCGAACTGGAGCGCTGGCGCCTGGATGCGCGTACCGTCAACCTCATGGTCGGTGGCCCGGAAGGGCTGGCGCCGGAGGTCTGTGCGCGCAGCGAGCAACGCTGGTCACTGTCGCCGCTGACCCTGCCGCACCCGCTGGTGCGCATCCTCATCGGCGAGCAGATCTACCGGGCCTGGACCGTGTTGTCCGGCCATCCGTACCACAAATAAGCAGTAGTCGATGCCGCAGCCCATACGCCTGAAAGACCACGAGAGAGACGCCCGCCAGGTGCGCCGTCGCGTCTTCGTCGGTGGGGCCGTGGTGCTGGCGCTGACCCTGGTGCTGGTGGCGCGGATGTACTACCTGCAGGTGATCCAGTACGAGCACCACTCGACCCTGGCGGAAAACAACCGCATCCATGTGCAGCCGATTCCGCCTACCCGTGGGCTGATCTTCGATCGCAACGGGGTGATCATCGCCGACAACCGTCCCAGCTTCAGTCTGACTCTGACCCGCGAGCGGGCCGGTGACTGGCGTCAGGTGCTGGATGTGGTGGTCGAGGTACTGGATCTGACGCCGGATGACCGCGCGCTGTTCGAAAAGCGCATGTTGCAGGGGCGCCGTCCGTTCGAGCCGGTACCGGTGCTGTTCGAGCTGTCCGAAGAGCAGATTGCTCGGATTGCAGTGAATCAGTTCCGCCTGCCCGGCGTCGAGGTGGCGGCTCAGTTGGTGCGGCATTACCCGCAGAAAGACCACTTCGCCCACTCGGTGGGCTATGTCGGACGGATCAACGAGCAGGAGCTCAAGCAGCTCGATCCGGTCAATTACAGCGGTACCCACCATATCGGCAAGACCGGTATCGAGCGTTTCTACGAGCCGCTGCTGCATGGCCAGGTTGGTTATGAAGAGGTCGAGACCAACGCTCGCGGGCGAGTGTTGCGGGTGCTCAAACGCACCGACCCGCTGCCGGGCAAGGACCTGACCCTGACCCTCGACGTCAAGCTGCAGCAGGCCGCCGAGCAGGCTTTGGCCGGTCGACGTGGCGCCGTGGTGGCGATCGAGCCGGCCACCGGCGAGGTGCTGGCGATGGTCAGTCAGCCCAGCTTCGACCCCAACCCCTTCGTCACCGGCATCAGCTTCAAGGCTTATGCCGAGCTGCGTGATTCCATCGATCGGCCTCTGTATAACCGCGTGCTGCGCGGCCTTTACCCACCGGGCTCGACCATCAAGCCGATGGTGGCGGTGGCCGGCCTGGATGCCGGGGTGGTGACGCCACAAAGCCGGGTTTACGACCCCGGCTTCTATCAATTGCCCGGCCATACCCACAAATACCGCAACTGGAACCGCAGCGGCGATGGCTCGGTGAATCTGGAGTACGCCATCATGCGCTCCAACGACACCTACTTTTACGATCTGGCCCACAAGATGGGTATCGATCGCATGCACGACTACATGACTCGCTTCGGCCTGGGCCAGCGTGTATCGCTGGACATGTTCGAGGAAACCGCTGGCCTGATGCCGTCGCGCGAGTGGAAGCGTGCGCGTTATCGACAGGCCTGGTACCCGGGTGAAACCCTGATTCTGGGTATTGGTCAGGGCTATATGCAGGCCACGCCGCTGCAACTGGCGCAGGCCACTGCGCTGATGGCTACCCGTGGCAAGTGGATTCGCCCGCATTTGCTGCGTAACGCCGAGGGACGCAACGCTCAGCAACTGATGGATGCCGGAATGATCGACAAGGTGGAGACGCCGCCGGACATCAAACTGCGCGACGACAAGTTCTGGGACTACGGCCGCCTCGGCATGGAGGCGGTGATGCACGGCCCACGTGGCACTGCAGCCAAGGTCGGCGCGACGGCGGTCTACCGCATCGCCGGCAAGAGCGGTACGGCGCAGGTGGTGGCGATCAAGCAGGGCGAGAAGTACGACCGCAGCAAGATTGCCGAGCGCCACCGCGACCACGCCTTGTTTGTCGGTTTCGCCCCGGCCGAAGCGCCGAAGATCGCCGTGGCGGTGATGGTGGAGAACGGTGAGTCCGGCTCCGGCGTGGCTGCACCTGTGGTCAAGCAGGTGATGGATGCCTGGCTGCTGGGCGAGGATGGCCAGCTCAAACCCGAGTTCCGCCCACCGCAGGCGACGTCAGAAGAGGCCCGCGTACAGCCATGAAGCGCCAGGAGTTTGACCGCAGCATTTCCGACGAGGACGTGTTCAAGCGTCGCGCCAGCCTGCTGCAGCGTCTGCACATCGACGGCTGGCTGCTGCTGATCCTGCTGATGCTATGTGCCGGCAGCATGTTCGTGCTGTATTCGGCCAGCGGCAAGAACTGGGATCTGGTGATCAAGCAGGGCACCTCGTTTGGCATCGGCCTGGTGGGCGCCCTGATCATCGCCCAGTTCGAGCCGCGTTTCATGGCGCGCTGGGTGCCGCTGGCTTACCTGGTCGGCGTCGGCCTGCTCACAGTGGTGGAGGTGATGGGCCACACGGCGATGGGCGCGACGCGCTGGATCAACATCCCCGGGGTGATCCGCTTCCAGCCTTCTGAATTCATGAAGATCATCATGCCGGCGACCATCGCCTGGTACCTGGCCCGGCACAACCTGCCGCCCAAGTTCAAGCACATCGTCATCAGCCTGGCGCTGATCGGCGTTCCCTTCGTGCTGGTCCTCAAGCAGCCGGACCTCGGTACCTCGCTGCTGATTCTTGCCTCCGGTGCCTTCGTGTTGTTCATGGCCGGGCTGCAGTGGCGCTGGATCATCGGTGCTGCTGCAGCGGTGGTGCCGATTGCCGTGGGCATGTGGTTCTTCGTGCTGCGCGAATATCAGAAGCAGCGTGTGCTGACCTTTCTCAACCCGGAAAGCGATCCCTTGGGCACCGGCTGGAACATCATTCAGTCCAAGGCGGCCATCGGTTCGGGCGGGGTATTTGGCAAAGGCTGGCTGTTGGGCACCCAATCACACCTGGATTTTTTGCCGGAAAGCCATACGGACTTTATCATTGCCGTGCTGAGCGAAGAGTTCGGCATGGTTGGGGTGTGCATCCTGCTGTTGGTCTACCTGCTGCTGATCGCACGCGGCCTGGTGATCACCGCCAATGCGCAGACCCTGTTCGGCAAGTTGTTGGCCGGCAGCCTGACCATGACCTTCTTCGTCTATGTATTCGTTAACATCGGCATGGTCAGTGGCCTGTTGCCGGTGGTGGGGGTGCCCCTACCCTTTATTAGCTACGGCGGAACCCATCTGGTGACGCTGCTGTCAGGGTTTGGGGTTTTGATGGCGATTCAAACGCACCGCAAGTGGATCGCCAAGGCATGACAAGAGTGCAGAATTTGAATCAAGCAATACGTAGCTGGGGCGTGGCCATGCTGGCCCTGCTCGGCATAGCCGGGCAGGCGCAGGCCGCCGGTGAATACCAGGGCTCGCCGCAGGTGGCCGAATTCGTTGCCGAAATGACTCGCGACCATGGTTTCGCCAGTGAGCAACTGACGGCGCTGTTCGATCAGGTGGAGCGCAAGCAGGCGATCCTCGATGCGATTTCCCGCCCGGCGGAGAAGGTCAAGCCGTGGAAGGATTACCGGCCGATCTTCATCACCGAAGCGCGTATCAGCAAGGGCGTGGACTTCTGGAATCAGAACGCCGAAGCCCTGGCCCGTGCCGAACAGGAATACGGCGTGCCGGCGCAGATCATCGTCGCGATCATCGGCGTGGAAACTTTCTACGGCGGCAATACCGGTAGCTGGCGCGTGCTCGATGCGCTGTCGACCCTGTGCTTCGATTACCCGCCGCGCGCCGAATTCTTCTGCCAGCAGCTGCGTGAGTTCCTCCTCCTGGCCCGCGAGCAGCAGGTCGAGCCGCTCAGTCGCACCGGCTCCTACGCCGGCGCTATGGGCCTGCCGCAGTTCATGCCGGGCAGCTTCCGCGCCTACGCCGTGGACTTCGACGGCGATGGCCACATCAATATTTGGAGCAACCCGACCGATGCCATCGGTAGCGTGGCCAGTTACTTCAAACGCCATGGCTGGACGACCGGCGAGCCGGTGGTCAGCCGCGCCCAGGTCAAGGGCGATCAGGCCAAGGAAGGACTGACCCAAGGCCTCGACCCGGTGAAGAATGTCGGCGAGCTGCGCGCCCTGGGCTGGACCAGCAGTGACGTGCTGCGTGACGACATTCCGGTAACCGCCTTCCGTTTCGATGGCGCCGAAGGTGAGGAGTACTGGATGGGCCTGCCCAACTTCTATGTCATCACCCGGTACAACCGCAGCACCATGTACTCCATGGCGGTATACCAACTGTCCAACGAGCTGCTGGCCCGGCGGAGCAAATCATGAGCAAGCTCCTGCGCGGCCTGGCAATGGCGACCCTGGGGCTGACACTGGTCAGTTGCTCCAGCAGCCGTGCGCCGCAGCCTGTGGCGCCTGGCTCGCAGCCGATGTCCGGGCCCCAGGACTACAACCGCCCGCATCGCGATGGCGCACCCTGGTGGGACGTGGATGTGTCGCGCATTCCCGATGCCGTACCCATGCCGCACTATGGCAGTTTCAAGGCCAATCCCTACACGGTGATGGGCAAGACCTATTACCCGATCCAGGACGGCCGACGTTATAACGCCATCGGCACCGCCTCCTGGTATGGCACCAAGTTCCATGGCCAGGCCACCGCCAACGGTGAGGCCTACGACTTGTACGGGATGACGGCTGCACACAAGACCCTGCCGCTGCCCAGCTATGTACGGGTGACCAATCTGGACAACGGCAGAACCGTGATCCTGCGGGTCAACGACCGCGGCCCGTTCTATTCCGATCGCATCATCGACCTGTCTTTCGCCGCGGCGAAAAAGCTTGGTTACGCCGAAAGCGGCACCGCACGGGTCAAGGTTGAGGGCATCGACCCCAACGAATGGTGGGCAGCCCAAGGGCGCCCCGTGCCCATGGTGCTGGCTCAGCCGAAGATGGCCAGCCAGGCGGCAGCGCCTGCGGCGCCGGTTGTTGCTCAAGCGCAGCCGGTCGAGCAATACAGCCCGCCACCGGCGCAGCACGCCGCCGCCGTGCTGCCGGTGCAGGTCGACGTAAAAAAAAACGCTTCGCCCGCAGCCTCTGGCCTGTATCTCCAAGTGGGCGCCTTCGCCAATCCGGACGCTGCGGAACTTCTCAAGGACAAGCTGAGCCAAACAGTGCCTGCCAAGGTGTTTATCAGCTCGGTGGTGCGCAACCAGCAGATATTGCACCGGGTACGCCTGGGCCCGGTTGAGACTCAGGCCGAAGCGCAGCAGCTGCAGAACAGCGTGCGCCTGGCCAACCTCGGCGAGCCGACCATGGTGCGGCCCGACTGAGTGACGCTTTGGTATGCCGTCCGGAGGGCGGCGCCAATATGCAGGTGCCCTGGGCGCCTGTGCCATTGTTGAAACGCAACTTTCAGAGAGACGGATGAACATCTCCCGCTTTGCCCAACGCCTTTCCCTGGTGGCCACACTGCTGGTCGCGCCACTCGCCGCTTCTGCCGACTCTGCGATTCCTTCTCCACCGCAGCTGGCCGCCAAGTCCTATGTGCTGATGGATGCAGCCAGCGGCAAGGTGCTGGTTGAGAACAACGGCGACCAGCGCCTGCCGCCGGCCAGCCTGACCAAGCTGATGACCGCCTATATCGCTACCCTGGAAATCCGCAAGGGCAAGATCGGCGAGCAGGATCTGGTCACCGTCAGCGAGCACGCCTGGCGCACCGGTGGTGCAGCCTCCGGCGGCTCCACCATGTTCCTGCCGATCAACAGCCAGGTGAAGGTGGATGACTTGCTGCACGGCATCATCATTCAGTCCGGTAACGACGCCAGCATCGCCCTGGCCGAGTACATCGCCGGTAGCGAAGACGCTTTCGCCGACATGATGAACGAGACCGCCGAGCGCCTCGGCATGAAGAACTCGCACTTCATGAATGCCACTGGCCTGCCGGACCCGGAGCACTACTCCAGCGCCCATGACATGGCCATCCTGGCTCGCGCCATCATCAACGAAGACCAGGATCACTATGCGATCTACTCGCAGAAGGAGTTCCACTGGAACAACATCAAGCAGGGCAACCGCAACCTGCTGCTGTGGCGTGACAGTACCGTCGATGGCCTGAAGACTGGTCACACCAACGAGGCCGGTTACTGCCTGGTGGCTTCCGCTGTGCGCGATGGTGCGCGCATGATCACCTCGGTGTTCGGTACCGACAGCGAGAAGACTCGTGCTGCCGAGACCCAGAAGCTGCTGACCTATGGTTTCCGTTTCTTCGAAACCCAGACCTTCTACAAGAAAGGCGAAGAACTGAGCCAGGCCACCGTGTGGAAGGGCACCGCCCGTCAGGTCAAGGCCGGTCTGGCTGAGGATCTGTCGATGACCCTGCCCAAGGGCCAGATCAAGAAGCTGCAGGCCACCATGGTCCTGGAGCCGCAGCTGGTAGCGCCGCTCAAGCAGGGCGACGTGATCGGCAAGGTTGAGGTCAAGCTGGGTGACGAGGTTATCCACAGCGCCGATCTGATCGCGCTGGAAGAGGTTGAGGAAGGTGGTTTCTTCCGCCGCCTGTGGGATAGCATCCGCCTGTTCTTCTACGGCCTGTTCAACTAAAGAGTCGGCCGGCGGTCTTGAAACACCGCCGCTCGGGCCCCAGATTACAAGTCTGGACTCAAGACACCCAAGGACGCCCCGTGTAATCGGGGCGTTCTGCATTTCACGGGCGCCAACCCGGAGTGACCGCAATGACCGATAGCGAAGTATCAGCCCCGAAAATCGAATTCCCCTGCGAGCGTTACCCGATCAAGGTGATTGGCGAGGCCGGCGAAGGCTTCTCCGATCTGGTGATCGAGATCATCCAGCGCCATGCGCCGGGTTTCGACACCTCCACGCTGGCCGTGCGCGACAGCCGTAATGGCCGTTTTCTCTCCGTGCAGGTGCTGATCACTGCCACCGGAGTGGAACAGCTGCAGGCCATTCACCAGGACCTCAAGGCCACTGGCCGCGTGCATATGGTGCTCTAGTGGCCGAACTTGTCGTGCGTCACCTGGGGCTGGTGGATTACCTGCCGACCCTGGAAGCCATGCGCAGCTTCACCGCTGAGCGCGATGAGTCGACCCCCGACGAAATCTGGCTGCTGCAGCATCCCCGGGTGTTCACCCAGGGCCAGGCCGGCAAGGCCGAGCATTTGCTGGCGCCGGGCGATATCCCGGTGATCCAGGTCGAGCGCGGCGGCCAGGTGACCTACCACGGCCCAGGCCAGCTGGTGGCTTATCTGATGCTGAATCTGCGTCGGCAGAAGCTGGGTGTACGTGAGCTGGTCACCGCCATGGAACAGGCGCTGGTCGATGTCCTGGCCGGCTACGCTATCGAAGCGGCGCCCAAGGCTGACGCGCCGGGTGTGTACGTCAACGGCGAAAAGATCGCCTCGCTGGGGTTGCGGGTACGCAATGGCTGCTCGTTCCACGGTCTGGCATTGAATGTCGACATGGACATGGCGCCGTTTGGCCGGATCAATCCTTGTGGTTACTCGGGCCTGAAGATGGTTCAGCTCAGGGAACTGCTCGCCACGCCGCCCTCGCTGGACGAGGTAGCGCAACGCCTGGAGCGGGCTCTGCGCGAGCGTTTGGGTTACGTCTGATACAAACAAAAAGGCCATGGTTAACCATGGCCTTTTTGTTTGTGCTGTCTTTTAGTGCAGGTTGAGTGCCGGAATCAGGCTTTCGTCCTGCTGCTGGCCGGGTACCGGAGCTGGCGCGGCCAGGCCCAGGTTGTTCTTCTCGAAGACCCGGTCGGCGCGGTAGCTGGAGCGCACCAGCGGGCCGGCGGCGACTTCCATGAAGCCCTTTTCCAGGCCGATGTCGCGAAAGCGATTGAACTCCTCGGGGCTGACCCAACGCTGTACCTTCAGGTGGTTACGCGTGGGTTGCAGGTACTGGCCGAGGGTGAGGATGTCCACGCCGATGGCGCGCAGATCATCCATGGTTTCGAGGATTTCCTCGTCAGTCTCGCCCAGACCGAGCATCAGGCTGGTCTTGGTGATCACTGAGGGGCGATGCTGCTTGGCAAACTCCAGCACCTTGAGGGTCTTCTCGTAGCCGGCACGGGGATCGCGGACCACGTGGGTCAGGCGCTTGACCGTCTCGACGTTCTGCGCGAACACCTCCAGGCCGGAGTCCACCACGCGGGCAATGGCATCATGTTCGCCGTCGAAATCCGGGGTCAGGGCTTCCACCACCACCTGCGGCGTGTTGGTCTTGATCGCCTGTACGCAGGCCGCATAGTGCGCGGCGCCGCCATCGTCCAGATCGTCACGGTCCACAGAAGTCAGCACGATGTAACGCAGGCCCATCAGCTCTACAGATTTGGCGGTGTTCTGCGGCTCTTCCAGGTCCAGCCAGCCGTTGGGGTTGCCGGTGTCCACCGCACAGAAGCGGCAGGCACGGGTGCATACCGAGCCCATCAGCATGATGGTGGCGGTACCGTTGGACCAGCACTCACCCATGTTCGGGCAGTGGGATTCCTGGCACACGGTGCTGAGGCGATGTTCGCCGACATTGCGCTTGACCGCATCGAAGCGGCTGCCGCTCGGTGCCTTGACCCGCAGCCAGCTCGGCTTGGGCTCGACGACCTGTGGTTCGGTCGAGGCGCGACGCTTCTGGCCATCCTTGATCGCAGTGATGCCCTGGGCGGTACGGAATTTTTCGCCGCTGGAGACGGACTTGGGCGCGGGAGTGTCGGACATCGGATCTCGGCTCCGGTAGGGGCTTCGTGGCAGGGGCTTTTGGCCGGGGCGCAGTCTACCATAGCTGGGCCATAGGCGGCGCTCGGGGCGCGCCGTGGGCGACGCAAGGCCGGGCCGCCGTGGCGGTATTTATCTATTTGCCTTAATGAGTGTTGCATGCCGCAGAGTGAAATCGAACTGCCGTTACCTGCCAACTATCGGCAGACCGACCTGCTGAGCTTCCACCGCCGAGATGCCCAGGGCGTGGCCGAGCGTGTCGAGGTGGATGGATTGAACAAGGGCATCCTCTGGAATGGTCAACCGGCCTGTCTCGGTCTGCATTTTGCGGATGGACATGCGCAGGTGGTGTTGCGGGTGGATGGCGGGGGCGATATCGATGCGCTGGCGCTACAGAAGCTGGCGGCACGCATGCTGGGGCTGACCCAGTCGGTTGAGGCGTTCGAGGATGCCTATGCCACGCACCCACAGCTCGGCAGGCTGCTGGCCCATAATCGCGGCTTGCGCGTACCGCAGGCGGCCTCGCCATTCGAGGCGTTGAGCTGGGCCATCAGTGGCCAGCAGATCAGCTTGCCGGTGGCGATCAGTCTGCGCCGGCGTCTGATTCAGCTGGCCGGGCTGCGGCACTCCAGTGGCCTGTTCTGCTACCCGGATGCGGCCAGTGTGGCGGCGCTGGATGAGAACGCTCTGGGTCAGGTCGGTTTCTCCCGGGCCAAGACCCAGGCCTTGTTACTGCTTGCCCGTGAGGTGGAGGAAGGGCGCCTGCCACTGGAGAGCTGGCTGGAGGATGAGCCGGCGGAGGCCATCGGCGAGCGCTTGCTGGCGCTCAAAGGCATCGGCCCCTGGACGGTGGACTATGCCTTGCTGCGTGGCTTCGCCCGCCTGGATGGTTCGCTGCATGGCGACGCTGCCGTACGTCGTCAGTTGCAACGGCTGCTGGGCGCGGAAGAGAAACTCAGCCAGCCCTTCGTGCGTGACTGGCTGCTACCGTTCGCGCCCTGGCGGGCGCTGGTGGCGGCCCATCTCTGGGCCATGCCCTGACACGAAGGGCGCTGCGGTCTGCGTGTTACTGCAGTTGCTGCAGCAGGGCCGGGGTCGGATAGCCGTCGGCCGGTAGCCCAAGGCTCTGCTGGAAGGCGCGAATGGCGCGACGGGTATTGGCGCCGATAATGCCGTCAGCCGGCCCTGGGTTGTAGCCGCGCTTGGTCAGGCTCTCCTGCAGGGCGATGCGCTCGCTGCGGCTGAGTGGGCGTTCGTCTTTCGGCCAGCTGCCGCTGATCTGTCCGCCGCCGTCGAAGCGGGCGCTGAGCAGGCCCACGGCCAAGGCATAGGACGACGAGTTGTTGTACTTGAGGATGGCGCCAAAGTTGCCGAATACCAGAAACGCAGGGCCACGATGGCCTGCAGGTAGCAGCAGGTAGCCGCGGTCATCGGCGGCAAGCCCGGCCGGGGTGCCCTTGACGCCGAGAGCGTGCCACTGGGCGTAGGTCTTGCGAATATCGCTGTCGGCCAGGGCGTAATCGAAGCCGCTCGGCAGGGCCACCTGAAAGCCCCAGGGCTTGTCCATCTGCCAGCCGGAGGCGTGCAGGTAATGTGCCGCAGAGGCCAGGGCGTCGGCGCTTGAGCTCCAGATGTCGCGGCGACCGTCGCCATCGAAGTCCACCGCATGGCTGAGGTAGGTGGTAGGGATGAACTGGGTCTGGCCCATGGCCCCGGCCCAGGAGCCACGCAGCCCGGCTGGCGTGGTGTCGCCGCTCTGCAGAATCTGTAGGGCTGCCAGCAGTTGATCTTCGGCGAACTGTGGGCGGCGCCCTTCGTAAGCCAGGGTAGCCAGTGAGCGGATCACCGACTGTTCGCCCATGAACTGGCCGAAGCTGCTTTCCATTCCCCAGATCGCCACCAGGACTTCACGGTTGACGCCGTAACGCTGCTCGATGGCATTCAGGGTGGCGGCGTGCTGGTTGAGCAAAGCCTGGCCCTTGCGCACGCGAACTGGCGAGATGGCCCCTTCCAGGTATTCCCAGACCGGGCGGGTGAACTCCGGCTGCGCGCCATCGGCGCGTACGACGCTGGGGTCCGGGGTGACTCCGGCAAAGGCGCGGTCGAACAGTTGGGCCTGGATGCCGGCCTGTAGAGCCTTGCTACGAAACTGCTGGCGCCAGGTGGAGAAGTCGATGGCGGGTGCGGCGGTGGCCGAGGCTTGTACGGGAGGACTGACGACAACCGGAGCCTGTGGCTGAGTTGGCGTAGCGGGGGAGTTGGCCTCGGTCTGGGGCGTTTCGGCGCATGCTGCCAGGAGCAGGGCGCTGGCGACGATCAGGCAGAAGGGACGGCGGTGGGTGGTGCGGTGGAGCATGGGTGGTGTCTCGGTCTTGCCAGTCAGGCAGCGACCATAACACGCCCGGCGAGGCGCTTCAGGTGCCTTTACGTTCAGGCGGCCATAAAGCAAGAAGCCTCCCAGTTGTGCTGGGAGGCTTCGCGGCGGTAGCTGCCTTTGCCTTTCTTCGGCTGTTCCTGGCGGCTGCGGAACAGAGGCTGGGCGATGATGGATTTGGCCTTGTTCGGCCGCTTGCGTTTGTTCTTGCTCATCACTGATTTCCTCGCGGGCTCCGCTGGATTGCGGGCGGCGCGGACTATGCGCCGCTGCTCAGAAATTGTCCAGCGGCTACTCGCTGAGCGGCAGGCGCTGGCCGGCCATCAGCATGGCCAGGCGCGCCAGGCTGCGCCACGGGTCGCCAGCGGCCTGGCCCTTGACCTGGGCGTCGATGCGCTGGGCATCGATCAACAGCTGGTTCCAGCGTGCGGCGGTGTGACGCTGTACGGCTTTGCCAATCAGCGGACGGCGCTTGTCCCAGATTGGTGGGCGGGCGCTGGCGAAGGCCTTCTCCAGCGGCACGCCCTGGCTGAACTGCTGGGCAATGCCGGCCAGTTGACGCAGCTCGCGAGCCAGCATCACGACGATGAACAGTGACTCCACGCCCTCGCCGCGCAAACCATCGAGCATGCGCAGGGCGTGGCTGGCTTCGCCGTTGAGGATGGCGTCGATCAGGCCGAACACGTCGTAGCGGGCGCTGTCGGCCACCGCGGCCTGCACGGTACTGGCATCGACCTGATTGCCTTCGGCCAGTAGCTTGAGCTTCTCGATCTCCTGGGCGGCGGCGAGCAGGTTGCCTTCCACGCGGGCGGCAATCAGCTCCACCGCCTCCTGGCTGGCAGCCAGGCCGGCCTGGGACAGGCGCTGGCGAATCCAGGCTGGAAGCTGGCTGTTATCTACCGGCCAGATCTGCAGGAACTGGCTGTCGGCCCCTTCGATCAGCGCCTTGGCCCATTTGGTTTTCTGCGCGCTGCCATCGAGCTTGGGCAGGCTGATCAGCAGGGTGGTGTCTTCGGGCGGGCGCTGCAGATATTCCAGAATCGCGGCGGTGCCCTTGTCGCCGGGCTTGCCGTTGGCGATGCGCAGTTCGATCAGACGCTTCTCGGCGAACAGCGACAGGCTGGCACCGGCTTCGTAGAGCATGCTCCAGTCGAAGCTGGCCTCGGCGTGGAACACCTGGCGCTCGCTGACCCCCTGGGCGCGCGCGGCGCTGCGGATGGCGTCCTCGGCCTCCTGGCACAGCAGCGGTTCATCGCCGCTGACCACGTACACCGGGGCCAGGGCACCTTGCAGGTGTTTGCCGAGCTGGTTGGGGTTGAGCTTCATCGTTATGAAAAGGGCCGGTTACCCGGCCCTCTCGACTTACTGGCTGATCGGCAGCTGGATCGGCGACTGCTGCGGCGCCGATTCCTGCTCGGCGCGGCGCGCGGCTGCGGCGGCTTCCGCCTCGGCCTGGGCGCGGGCTTCGGCTTCCTGCTGCAGTTGCTCCAGCTGGGCCGGGGTCAGTTGTTGCAGGCGTAGCGACAGGCGCTGAATCAGCTCGCGGCGCATTTCCTGGCGCAGCTGATCGGACTCCTGGGTGGAGCCAGCCAGGTTGTTGCCGTCGTGTACGTAGGTACCTTGCACTTCCAGCTGATCCTGCAGCAACAGCATGTTCTTGCTGCCGCGGATCTCGTAGTTCAGCTGATTGGTCAGCTGGTATTCGGCGCTGCGAGCGCTGCTGGTGTAACTGGCGGTGCGCTGGGATACCTGTTCGTTACCCAGGAACAGACGATAGGGCGCGCCGTTGTGTACCTTGACGCCGTTGTTCTCCAGCAGCTGGCGCAGATCCTTGACCGTATCGCCGTAGGCATTGCGTGCCTGCAGGTCGATTTCCTTGAGGGCGAACTGGGCCTCGCCGGTGCCGCGCAGCTGGAAGCCGCAGGCGCTGAGCAGAACAGCCAGACCGATTACCACCAGATTCCGTTTCATCATTCTCTTCTATCCCCTTGGAGAGGCTCGGCGCCTTGCGGGCAGGGCGCCGAGCTTAATCAGTTGGCGAGCGTTCAGTTGGCCACGATGTTGACCAGCTTGCCCGGCACGACGATGACCTTGCGAATGGTCACGCCCTCGGTGAAGCGCTGCACGTTCTCGTTGGCGCGGGCGGCGGCCTCGACTTCCTCGCGGCTGGCGCTGGCCGGCACTTCGATCTGGCCGCGCAGCTTGCCGTTGACCTGAATCACCAGGGTCAGGCTGTCCTGCACCAGAGCAGACTCGTCCACCTGCGGCCACTGCGCATCGATGATGGCGTCGGCCTTGCCCAGCTGTTGCCACAGTTCGTGGCAGATGTGCGGGGTGATCGGCGCCAGCAGCATGGCCACGGTTTCCAGACCTTCCTGCAGCAGGGCGCGGTCCTGTTCGCTGGCGCTTGCGGCTTTTTCCAGCACGTTCATCAGGGTCATCACCTGGGCGACGGCGGTGTTGAACTTGTGGTGCTGGCCGACATCGTTGCTGGCCTGCTTGATGGCCAGGTGGATGGCGCGGCGCACGGCTTTCTGCTCGTCGCTCAGGCTGGCAACGTCCAGTGCGCCCGGCAGGCCGGCGCTGACGTGGCTGTGAGCCAGGCGCCAGACGCGGCGCAGGAAGCGGTTGGCGCCTTCGATGCCGGCGTCCGACCATTCGCAGCTCATGTCGGGCGGCGAGGCGAACATCATGAACAGGCGGCAGGTGTCGGCGCCGTAGGCGTCGATCATGGCCTGCGGGTCGACGCCGTTGTTCTTCGACTTGGACATCTTCTCGGTGCCGCCGATTTCCACCGGCAGGCCGTCGCTCTTCAGCTTGGCGCCGATTACCTTGGCCTTGGCATCGCGCTCGACTTCCACGTCGGCCGGGTTGAACCAGTCCTTGCCGCCGTTTTCCAGGGTGCGGTAGTAGGTCTCGGCGACCACCATGCCCTGGGTCAGCAGGTTCTTGAACGGCTCGTTGGAGGTCACCAGGCCTTCGTCGCGCATCAGCTTGTGGAAGAAACGCGCGTACAGCAGGTGCAGGATGGCGTGCTCGATACCGCCGATGTACTGGTCAACCGGCAGCCAGTGATTGGCTGCGGCCGGATCGACCATGCCTTGGGTGTAAGCCGGCGAGGCGTAGCGGGCGTAGTACCAGGACGACTCGACGAAGGTGTCCATGGTGTCGGTTTCGCGTTTGGCCGCACTGCCGCACTTCGGGCAGGTGCATTCGTAGAACTCGGGCATCTTGGCCAGCGGCGAACCGGCGCCGTCCGGCACCACGTCTTCTGGCAGCACCACTGGCAGCTGGTCTTCCGGCACCGGCACGTCGCCACAGCTGTCGCAGTGGATGATCGGGATTGGGCAGCCCCAGTAGCGCTGGCGGCTGATACCCCAGTCGCGCAGGCGGAACTGGGTCTTGCGCGCGCCGTGGGCGCCGGCTTCCAGGTCGGCAACGATGGCGTCGAAGGCTTCGGTGAAGCCCTTGCCGTCGTACTTGCCGGAATTGATGGTGGTCAGGCCTTCCTTGTCGCCGTACCAGGCTTGCCACTCGGCAGTGGAGTAGTCCTTGCCTTCGCCGGCGTAGACCTGCTGGATCGGCAGACCGTACTTGTTGGCGAATTCGAAGTCGCGCTCGTCATGCGCCGGCACGGCCATCACCGCGCCTTCGCCGTAGCCCCACAGTACGTAGTTGGCGACGAATACCGGCAGCTTGTCGCCGGTCAGCGGATGGATGACGAACTGGCCGGTGGCCACGCCCTTCTTCTCCATGGTCGCCATATCGGCCTCGGCCACGGAGCCAGCCTTGCACTCGGCGATAAAGGCGGCGATGGCCGGGTTGGCTTCGGCGGCGCGCTGGGCCAGCGGATGCTCGGCGGCCACGGCCACATAGGTGGCGCCCATCAGGGTGTCGGGACGGGTCGAGTAGACCTTCAGCTGGCCGTCGATGCCGATGCTGGCGACGTCGTAGTCGAAGACGATATCGGCACCGAAGCTCTTGCCGATCCAGTTGCGCTGCATGGTCTTGACCTGCTCGGGCCAGCCAGTCAGCTCATCCAGGCTGGACAGCAGTTCTTCCGCGTAGGCAGTGATGCGGAAGTAGTACATCGGGATTTCACGCTTCTCGATCAGCGCGCCGGAACGCCAGCCGCGGCCGTCGATGACCTGCTCGTTGGCTAGCACGGTCTGGTCGACCGGGTCCCAGTTGACGGTGCCGTTCTTGCGGTAGATCACGCCTTTTTCGAACAGCTTGGTGAACAGCCACTGCTCCCAGCGGTAGTAGTCGGGCTTGCAGGTGGTGACTTCGCGGGTCCAGTCGATGGCCAGGCCCAGCGATTTCAGCTGGGACTTCATGTAATCGATGTTCTCGTAGGTCCACTTGGCCGGGGCGACCTTGTTCTTCATCGCCGCGTTCTCGGCCGGCATGCCGAAGGCGTCCCAACCCATCGGCTGCAGCACGTTCTTGCCCTGCATGCGCTGGTAGCGGGCGATCACGTCACCGATGGTGTAGTTGCGCACGTGCCCCATGTGCAGCTTGCCGCTGGGGTAGGGGAACATGGACAGGCAGTAGTAGGTCTCTTTGCCTGGCTGCTCGCTCACTACAAAGGATTTCTGCTCGTTCCAGTGGGACTGGGCGGCGGCTTCGATATCACGGGGCGAATACTGTTCGTGCATGGGCTTTCGGCGCTGAATATAGAGGGCTGCGAGAAACGCCGTAGCATACATGACCCCCCTCGATTCAGGGAAACCCTGATTGTCCTTGCCAGTGGGCCCAATCCGCCGTTTGTCGCGGCGTACGGTCGCCTGACGGGGCGACGCTAAGCTTGTCAAAAGGGCGTGCAGCGACGGCGCCCGGTTGAGGTGATGATGGCTGAGTTGCGGCACACGGAGGCGGGGGGCGGGCTCTACGAGCGGCTGTTGCAGCGTCTCGCCCTGGCATTGGAGGAAGCAGAAACCGCGAGTCGGCTGCGCCAGATACCACCTGCCGAGCTGGAGTTGCGAGGTTTGACTCCGGCCGAGCTGGAGTTGATCCGTGCCTACCTGGATCGTGACCTCAACTGGCTGCGCGGCTGGCATGCGGCCGCCGAGGAGCTGGCCTTGATCGAACAGCTTCCGGCCCGGCAGGGCAAGCCTGCCAGCAAACCCGGTGGACGCTTACCCAGCAAGCCGCCCATGGTGCGTGGCAAACCCCTGATCAAGAAACGCCAGCAGCTTTGCTGCGCGCTGTGCGGCACTGCCGCTCAGGTTCAGCGTGGTGAGGGTGTGATGCCCTGTAGCGCTTGCGGCTCCAAACTGTTTCGCGCCGGGCAGCCGCGTTGATGGCGTTGCTCGACGCCTTCCGTGGTAGCGCATAGTCTCTGCGGGCACGGGAGGTGCCCATGGAACTGCGCTTTATCCTCAAACAACTGATCCTGCCGCCTGGCGGCTTTTTACTGCTGATCCTCTTCGCCTGGCTGCTGTGGGCTTGGCTGGGGCGGCCACGCTTGGCCAGCTGGTGCCTGCTCACCGGGCTGTTCGGACTGTGGCTGTTCAGCTTGCCGGTGGTGATGGAATGGGCCGCGCGGCAGATCGAGCGCGAACCGGCGCTGGCAGAGGGGCAGTGGTCGGGGTTGGCGCAGCAGGCCGAGGTCATTGTGATTCTCGGCTCGGGGCGCGAGGAGGCTGATCCGGCCTGGGGTAGCGATCAGCCCAGCGTCACCGCCATCGAACGGCTGCGCTATGCGGCGCGCCTGCAGCGGGCGTCGGATCTGCCGATTTTGATCAGCGGTGGCCTGCACTATGGTCAGCCGCCTAGCGAGGCGCAGCTGATGGCCGAAGCGCTGCAGCGTGACTTCTCGGTGGCGACCCGCTGGCGCGAGGAGCGTAGCCGCACCACCTGGGAGAACGCGTTGTACAGCGCCGAGTTGCTCAAGCGCGAAGGCGTGCGCCGGGTGGTACTGGTGACCCAGGCTGCGCACATGCCGCGGGCGCGCTGGTGTTTCGAACAGCAGGGGCTGGAGGTGGTGAGTGCGCCGCTGGGCTTTCTTGGTGTGCCCAACGAGCGCCCGGTCGGTGGCTGGCTGCCGGAGAGCAAGGCGCTGTGGCAGAACACCCGCCTGCTCAATGAGGCGCTGGGGATGGCGGTCTATCCGCTGATCTATCGGTAGGTTGGATCAAGCCCGACCCAACCTATGTCGCTGACTCGAACGACCTATCCCGACGACGGGCGATAAAGGCCCAGCCCAGCAGCAGTACACCCAGCGTGACCAGTGGCCAGGCGCGCCAGCGCAGGTAGGGTGTCAGGCCCTGCATGGGCTGTACTTCGCCATAGAGCACGGCCTGCTGGAACTGCGGGATCTGCGTGGTGATGCGGCCCTGCGGGTCGATCAGCGCGGTGACGCCGTTGTTGGTGGCGCGGATCATCCAGCGTCCGGCCTCCAGAGCGCGCATCTGGGCCATCTGCAGGTGTTGCAGCGGGCCGATCGAGGTGCCGAACCAGGTGTCGTTGCTCACCGTCAGCAGCAGCTCGCTCTGCGCGGCCAGGCTGGCGGCGAATTCCGGGTAGACCACTTCGTAGCAGATGAATGGCGCGATACGTATACCCTTGGCCAGCAGCGGACCCTGGTCGGACGGGCCGCGGGCGAAGTCGGACATGGGCAGGTCGAAGAAGGCGATCAGCCCGCGCAGCAGGTCCTGCAGCGGCACGTATTCACCGAAAGGCACGAGTTTCTGTTTCAGGTAGGTGCCTTCGCCCCAGCCGGTCACGGTGATGCCGTTGTAGTAGCGCTTCTCGCCGCGCTCGTTTATCTGGCGCAGCGGCACGCCGGTGATCAGTGCCGCATCGCGGTCGGCGGCCACCCGGCCCATCACTTTCAGGTAGCCCTCGGCATATTCCTTGAGCACCGGCACGGCGGTTTCCGGCCAGACGATCAGGTCGGCGGGCTGGCTGCTCAGGGTCATGTCGCGGTACAGCGCCAGTTGCGCATCCAGCTGCGCCGGGTCCCACTTCAGGTTCTGTTCGATATTGCCCTGCAGCGCTGCGACCTTGAGCGGCTCGCCCTTGGGCGTGGTCCAGCTCTGGCCGTTGAGTGCCAGGCAGGCCAGCCAGGGAGCCAGCAACAGGGCAACTGCGCCGATCAGGCGGGGGCGGTCGTGGCGCAGGCGGGGCAGGTTGACCAGTAGGGCGGCGGACAGGGCCAGCACCAGCGAGATCAGCCACATGCCACCGACCGGGGCCAGGCCGGTCAGCGGGCCGTGCAGCTGGCTGTAGCCGGCGTAGAGCCAGGGGAAGCCGGTGAGGAACCAGCCACGAAACGCTTCCTGGGCCAGCCACAGCGCGGCGAAGGCCAGGGCGTCGGCTATGGGGGAGTCATTGCGGCGTAGCCAGCGCGCCCACAGCCAGGCCGGCAGGGCGAAGAACAGCGCGACGCCGGCGCAGAAACCGAAGGTGAGAAAGGCGGCCAGCGGCACCGAGGCGGCGCCGTAATCGTGGATGCTGACGTAGATCCAGCTGGTGCCGGCGAGGAACAGGCCGAGGCCATAGCACCAACCGCGCAGCAGGGCCTGGCGTGGGTTCAGCTGGCGCAGGCCGAGGTAGAAGCTGGCGATGGCCAGCAGGGCCAGCGGCCAGGCATTGAAGGGAGCCAGGGCCAGGGTGGTGGAGGCGCCGCCGGCGAGGGCCAGCAGGTTGCCCGGCCAGCCGGGTTGGGTGATCCAGCGCATCGTGCGTCCTTGATCGGGAATCAGGCGGGCAAGGGTACTGGAAGGGCGGGGAGGCTGGAAGTCGAGCGGTTTGGAGGGTTGGGTGGAAATCTCGCCCTTGTGGGTGGGCGTTGTCCAGACTCGTAGCCCGGACTTTAGTCCGGGGCATTGCAGCCTGTTTCCCGGACTGAAGTCCGGGCTACGAGCCTGGCCGCGACGCGAGGTTTCTCGTCGCGGCCAAGGCCCCTCCTACAAGCCGTGCACGCTTTAACGCTCCAGTGGCGTCAGGCGCAGCAGGTGCAGGCGGCGGCTGTCTGCATTGAGCACGCGGAAGCGGTACTCGCCGATCTCGGTCACTTCGTTGCGCTTGGGCAGGTGGCCGAAGGCATTCATCACCAGGCCGCCGACGGTGTCGAACTCGTCGTCGGGGAACTCGGTGTCGAAGGTCTCGTTGAAGTTCTCGATCGGGGTCAGCGCCTTGACCAGAAAGTCGCCGGACGGCAGCGGCTTGATGTAGCTGTCTTCCTCGACGTCGTGTTCGTCCTCGATGTCGCCGACGATCTGCTCCAGCACGTCCTCGATGGTCACCAGGCCGGCCACGCCGCCGTATTCGTCGATCACTACGGCCATGTGGTTGTGGTTGGCGCGGAACTCGCGCAGCAGTACGTTGAGGCGCTTGGATTCCGGTACGAAGGTGGCCGGGCGCAGCAGCTGCTTGATGTCGAAGGGCTTGTCGCCATTCAGGATCAGCGGCAGCAGGTCCTTGGCCAAGAGGATGCCGATCACTTCGTCGAGGCTTTCGCCGATCACCGGGTAGCGCGAGTGGGCGGAGTCGATGATCGCCGGGAGGAATTCGGCAGGCGTCTGGCTGGCCTTGATGCTGATCATCTGCGAGCGCGGCACCATGATGTCGCGCACCTGCAGGTCGGCGACCTGGATGGCGCCTTCGACAATGGTCAGGGCTTCGCTGTCGAGCAGCTTGTTCTGGTGGGCTTCGCGCAGGACATCCAGCAGTTCTTCGCGGTTTTTCGGCTCATGAGCAAAAGCCTGGGTCAGTTTGCCTAACCAGGACTTCTGCTCGTTGCTCGATCGGTCTTCGCTCATGATGGTCTCGGGAGTCTTCCTGAGTCTCGGGGGTTATTCGTCAGCCGCATAAGGGTCGGGATGACCCAGTTCGGCCAGCAATTCTCGTTCCAGTGCTTCCATTTCCTCGGCTTCCTCATCGTCGATGTGGTCGTAGCCGAGCAGGTGCAGGCAACCGTGGATCACCAGATGCGCCCAGTGGGCTTCTGGCGACTTGTTCTGTTCTTGCGCTTCGCGCTCGACCACCGGCACGCAGATCACCAGATCGCCGAGCAGCGGAATATCGAGCATTTCGTCGGGGACGTCGGCCGGGAAGGACAGGACGTTGGTCGGGTAGTCCTTGTGCCGCCAGGTGCGGTTGAGCTCCTGGCCTTCGGCCTCATCGACCAGACGAATGGTCAGCTCGGAGTCGGCCGTGCGCTGGCGCAGGGCAAGCTCGCACCACTGGCGAAACTGCGCCTCGCTCGGCAGGGTAGCGGCTTGCGAGGCGTTCTGCAGGTCGAGCTCAAGCATCGTTGTGGCTCTTGCCGTCTGCGGCTTTGCCCTGGTTTTCCTCGAAGCGCTCGTAGGCTTCGACGATGCGCTGCACCAACGGGTGGCGCACCACGTCCTTGGGCTTGAAGTGGGTGAAGCTGATGCCGGGCACGTCCTTGAGCACGTTCATCACATGGCTCAGGCCCGACTTGGTGCCGCGCGGCAGGTCGACCTGGGTGATGTCGCCGGTGATTACGGCCGTGGAGCCGAAGCCGATACGGGTGAGGAACATCTTCATCTGTTCGAGAGTGGTGTTCTGACTCTCGTCGAGAATGATGAAGCTGTTGTTAAGGGTACGGCCACGCATGTAGGCCAGCGGGGCGATCTCGATCACCTGCTTCTCGATCAGCTTGGCCACGGTTTCGAAGCCGAGCATCTCGTACAGCGCGTCGTACAGCGGGCGCAGGTAGGGGTCGATCTTCTGTGCCAGGTCGCCGGGGAGGAAGCCGAGTTTCTCCCCCGCCTCGACCGCCGGACGCACCAGGAGGATGCGGCGGACCTGCTCGCGCTCCAGCGCGTCCACCGCGCAGGCCACGGCCAGGTAGGTCTTGCCGGTGCCGGCCGGGCCGATGCCGAAGTTGATGTCGTTGTCGAGGATGGCCTTGACGTAGCGCTGCTGGTTGGCGCCGCGCGGCTTGATCACGCCCTTCTTGGTGCGCAGGGTCACGCCAGCGTCGGCCTTGCCGCTGTCCAGGGCTTCCAGGCCGGACTCCTGCAGGTACAGGTGAACCATTTCCGGCGACAGCTCGGTGCTCTTGGTTTCACGGTACAGGCGGCGTAGCAGGTTCTCGGCGGATTGGGTGTGCTGCGACGGGCCGATCAGCTCGAACTGGTTGCCGCGGTTGCGGATCTCGATGCTCAGGCGTTGTTCGATCAGGCGCAGATGCTCGTCGAACTGCCCGCAGAGGTTGGCGAAGCGGCGTGCTTCGAAGGGTTCGAGGATAAAACGATGGGGTTCTATGGGGGCGTTCAATGGGGTCCGGTTGTCGCCGCGCGACAGAAATGATGGAGGGAGAATAACCCTGCGCGGGCCGCGGGAAAAGTTCGCGCGCGCAGGGACATATTAGCCATTGGTCGATCAGTGCACGGCTTCGATCAGCGTGCCGCGCAGCGAGTGGGGCAGGGCGTCGTCGATATGCACGTCGACGAACTGGCCGATCAGGCGCGGGTTGTCGCAGCGGAAGTTGACCACGCGGTTGCTCTCGGTACGGCCCTGGAGCATGCCTGGGTCCTTCTTCGAGTAGTCGCTGACCAGGATGCGCTGGGTAGTGCCGACCATGCGCCGGCTGTTCTCGAAGCCCTGCTGGGCGATGCGCGTCTGCAGGATCGACAGGCGCTGCTTCTTCAGCTCTTCCGGGGTGTCGTCGACCAGGTCGGCGGCCGGCGTGCCGGGGCGCGAGCTGTAGATGAAGGAGTAGGAGAAGTCGAAGCCGACGTCTTCGATCAGCTTCATGGTCTGCTCGAAGTCTTTCTCGGTCTCGCCGGGGAAGCCGACGATGAAGTCGGTGCTGAGGAGGATGTCCGGCACCGCGGCTTTCAGCTTGCGAATGCGCGACTTGTATTCCAGCGCGGTGTGGTTGCGCTTCATTGCCGCGAGGATGCGGTCGGAGCCCGACTGCACCGGCAGGTGCAGGTATTTGACCAACTGCGGGATGTCGGCGTGGGCCTGGATGATGGCGTCGGAGAACTCCAGCGGGTGGCTGGTGGTGTAGCGGATGCGCTCGATGCCATCGATTTCGGCTACCGCATAGAGCAGCTCGGCGAAGTCGGCGATATGCCCATCTGCGCAGGGGCCACGGTAACCGTTGACGTTCTGTCCGAGCAGGGTGACTTCCTTCACGCCTTTCTCGGCCAGCTGGCTGACTTCCAGCAGCACATCGACCAGTGGGCGGCTGACTTCTTCGCCGCGGGTGTAGGGCACCACGCAGAAGGTGCAGTATTTGCTGCAGCCTTCCATTACCGAGACGAAGGCGCTGGGGCCATCGACGCGGGCTTCGGGCAGGCGGTCGAATTTCTCGATTTCGGGGAAGCTAATGTCGACCTGGGCAGTCTTGGTGGTACGCGCGGCGTCGATCATTTCCGGCAGGCGGTGCAGGGTCTGCGGGCCGAACACTACGTCGACGTACGGCGCGCGATCACGGATGGCGGCGCCTTCCTGGCTGGCCACGCAGCCGCCGACGCCGATCACCAGGTTGGGATTTTCCAGCTTCAGCTCGCGCCAGCGGCCCAGTTGGGAGAAGACCTTATCCTGGGCTTTTTCGCGGATCGAGCAGGTGTTGAGCAGGATCACGTCGGCTTCTGCCGGGTTCTCCGTGACTTCCAGGGCCTGATGTTCGCCCAGCAGGTCGACCATGCGCGAGCTGTCGTACTCGTTCATCTGGCAACCGTGGGTCTCGATATAAAGCTTCTTGGCCATGGGTAACGTCGTGCTGCTTAAAAAATGACCGGGGATTATAGGGGCATAGCCGCTGGCGGGGAATGGGCAAGTGCCGTTGCCATGCAGGGGCTGTGCTAGTATCTGCGCCCCCGATTTTCAGCAGTTTTCCTCATGAGCAAGCGCGAACCCATCTACAAGGTGATCTTCCAGAACCAGGGCCAGGTGTACGAGATGTACGCCAAGCAGATCTACCAGAGTGATCTGTGGGGCTTTCTGGAAGTGGAGGAGTTCGTCTTCGGCGAGCGCACCCAGGTGGTGGTCGACCCCAGCGAGGAGAAGCTCAAGGCGCAGTTCGAAGGCGTGGTGCGCAGTTTCGTGCCGATGCACGCGATCATCCGCATCGACGAGGTGGAGCGCCTGGGGACTCCGAAGATCAGCGAGGCTAAAGGGGGCGGCAACGTGATGCCGTTCCCCATGCCGATGCCCGAGAAGTAAACCTACGGTCGGCCAGCGTTACCGGGTAGGGCGGGCGAAGCCCGCGTACATCCTTCGCGGGTTGCACCCGCCCTACGATCAGGCTCTTTCGATGGCGAGGGCTACGCCCTGACCGCCTCCGATGCACAGAGTGGCCAGACCCTTCTTGGCGTCGCGCTTGAGCATTTCGTGCAGCAGGGTCACCAGCACGCGGCAGCCGGAGGCGCCGATGGGGTGACCGAGGGCGATGGCGCCGCCGTTGACGTTGACCTTGCTCGCGTCCCAGCCCAGTTCCTTACCCACCGACAGTGCCTGGGCGGCGAAGGCTTCGTTGGCTTCGATCAGATCCAGATCGCCCAGCTGCCAGCCGGCTTTCTCCAGGCAGCGCTTGGTCGCCGACACCGGGCCGATGCCCATGATCGCCGGGTCGACGCCGGCGTTGGCGTAGGCGGCAATTTTCGCCAGAGCCGGCAGACCCAGGGCTTTGGCTTTCTCCGCGCTCATCAGCAGCACGGCGGCGGCGCCGTCGTTGAGGCTGGAGGCGTTGCCAGCGGTGACGCTGCCGTCCTTCTTGAACGCCGGTTTGAGCTTGCCCAGCGACTCGGCAGTGGTGCCGGCACGTGGCTGCTCGTCCTGGGCGAAGCTGACCGGGTCGCCCTTGCGCGAGGGAATCAGCACCGGGGTGATTTCATCATTGAAACGCCCGGCCTCGATGGCGGCGCAGGCTTTCTGCTGCGAAGCGGCAGCGAAGGCGTCCTGCTGCTCGCGGCTGATGCCGTATTTCTCCACCAGGTTCTCGGCGGTGATGCCCATGTGGTAGTCGTTGAAGGCATCCCACAGGCCGTCCTGAATCATGCTGTCGACCAGCTTGCCGTGGCCCATGCGCAGGCCGGTGCGGGCAGCGGGCATGACGTAGGGGGCCAGGCTCATGTTCTCCATGCCGCCGGCGATGATCACCTCGGCGTCGCCGCAGCGAATGGCCTGGGCGCCCAGGTGCAGGGCTTTCAGGCCCGAGCCGCAGACCTTGTTCAGGGTCATGGCAGGTACGGCATGGGGCAGGCCGGCCTTGATCGCGGCCTGGCGTGCGGTGTTCTGCCCGGCGCCGGCGGTGAGCACATGGCCGAGCAGCACTTCATCCACTTCGGCGGGATTGATGCCGGTCTGCTCCAGTAGACGCTTGATGACCGCAGCGCCCAGATCCACGGCCGGCACATTGGCCAGGGCGCCCTGGAAGCTGCCGATGGCAGTACGGGTGGCGGCGACGATGACGACTTCTTGCATGACGGCTCCTCGAAATCGGGGCGCGCGATGGGCGCGACAGGGTCGTTATGTTGGCATAGCCGTTTCGAACCCGGCCAGTGCGCGAACCGACCGCTCAGTCGCGCGGTGGCAGGCCCATGCGTTGCCGCGCGCGGTGTACGGCGCCACCGCGCACGGCCCAGCGCAGGGTCGGTGCCAGGCTGTTCACCCCGGCACGAATGGCGCGGCTGCGGGCCGGGCCGATCGGTGCGTCGAGCATGCTCTGGGCCCAATCGGGCAGCAGCTCGAAGCCGGCCTGCATCAGCAGCTTGCCCACCGGCACGGCCAGTGCGCTGGGCGCCGGCGCGCCTTGCAGGATGCGCAGGATCTCCTGCGAGCGCTCGTCACACAGCAACTGCGGGCGCCTGGCGGCGAGGTAGGCGGCAACTTCAGTACGTGAGCGCGGCACATTCTCCGCACCCAGGCGCTCGGCGATCAGCGCCACCTCGGCGTAGTAGCGGTCCTGGTCGGCCTCGCTCAGCTGCGGGTTGCGGTAGCGCAGGTGGGCGGCGAGGAAGCTGGAAACCTCGGCCACGTGCACCCAGGTCAGCAGGGCCGGATCGCTGGCAGCGTAGGGCCGGCCATCCGGCGCGGTGCCGACCACCTTGAGGTGAATGGTGCGTACCTTGTCGATCAGCCATTCGGCATCGCGCTTTGAGCCGAAGGTGGTACCGGAGATGAACTGGCCGGTGCGGCGCAGGCGGCCGATCAGGTCTTCGCGAAAGTTCGAGTGGTCCCACACCCCGGCCAGGGCCAGTGGATGCAGGGCCTGCAGCAACAGGGCGCTGATGCCGCCGACCATCATGCTGGTGAAGTCGCCATGCACGCGCCAGCACACGGCGTCGGGGCCGAACAGGCCGGGGTCGCCCTGGGGCTGGCTGAAGTCGATCTGGCCGAGGGCGATACCGCTGAGGCTGAGGACCTGCTGCTCGATGCGCTGGCGGAGAAATTCCATGGGTACGGTTCTGCGGAGGTTGAACCGCGATTCTACCTGTAGGGAGGGTGAAATCCGCGTATGGCTGAACGCGGGCTTCACCCTCCCTACGGTTACCGGTTCAGGCGCTGCTCAATCAGGCTGTCGACCACCGAAGGGTCGGCCAGGGTCGAGGTGTCGCCCATGTTCTCCAGTTCATTGCAGGCGATCTTGCGCAGGATACGGCGCATGATCTTGCCCGAACGGGTTTTGGGCAGGCCCGGCGCCCACTGGATCAGTTCCGGCTTGGCGAAACTGCCGATCTCCTTGCCGACCAGGGTCAGCAATTCCTTCTGCAGAGCCTCGGAGGGATCGCTGCCTTTCATCAGGGTGACGTAGGCGTAGATGCCTTGGCCTTTTACGTCGTGCGGGTAGCCGACCACGGCGGCCTCGGCGACGGCATCGTGCAGTACCAGGGCGCTTTCCACTTCGGCGGTGCCGATGCGGTGGCCGGAAACGTTGATCACGTCGTCCACGCGGCCGGTGATCCAGTAGTAGCCGTCCTCGTCGCGGCGTGCGCCGTCGCCGGTGAAGTAGTAGCCGGGGTAGGGCTTGAAGTAGGTGTCGATCATCCGTTGATGGTCGCCGTACACGCTGCGGATCTGGCTCGGCCAGCTGGCCTTGATCGCCAGCACGCCGGCGCCGGGACCGCTGATCTCCTTGCCCTGCTCGTCTAGCAGCACCGGCTGCACGCCGAAGAACGGCCGGGTCGCCGAGCCGGGTTTCAGGTCGGTGGCGCCGGGCAGGGGGGTGATCAGGATCGAGCCGGTTTCGGTCTGCCACCAGGTGTCGACGATCGGGCAGCGGGCCTCACCGACCACGTGGTAATACCACTCCCAGGCCTCCGGATTGATCGGCTCGCCCACCGTGCCCAGGAGGCGCAGGCTGCTGCGGTCGGTGGCCTTTACCGCGGCCTCGCCCTCGCGCATCAGCGCGCGCAGCGCTGTCGGTGCGGTGTAGAAGATGTTCACCTGGTGCTTGTCGATCACCTGCCAGAAGCGCGAGGCATCCGGGTAGTTGGGCACGCCCTCGAACATCAGGGTGACCGCGCCGTTGGCCAAGGGGCCGTAGACGATGTAACTGTGGCCAGTGACCCAGCCGACGTCGGCGGTGCACCAGTAGATATCGCCTTCGTGATAGTCGAACACGTACTTGTGGGTCAGCGCCGCGCTCAGCAGGTAACCGCCGGTGGTGTGCAGCACGCCCTTGGGTTTGCCGGTGCTGCCCGAGGTATAGAGGATGAACAGCGGGTCTTCGGCGTCCATCGGCTCGGCAGGGCAGTCCGTGCTGGCCTCATGTAGCGCCTGGTGGTACCAGAGGTCGCGACCTTCGACCCAGTCGATCTCGCCCTGGGTGCGCTCGACCACCACCACGCTGCTGACGTTCGGGCAACTCTGCAGGGCTTTGTCGACGTTGGCCTTGAGTGGAATGTACTTGCCGCCGCGCACGCCTTCGTCGGCAGTGATCACGGTGCGGCAGTCGGCGTCGAGGATGCGGTCGCGCAGGGCGTCCGGGGAGAAGCCGCCGAACACCACCGAATGAATCGCGCCGATGCGTGTGCAGGCCAGCATGGCGTAGGCCGCTTCGGGGATCATCGGCATGTAGATGCATACCCGGTCGCCTTTCTTCACACCACGGCCTTTGAGCACATTGGCCAGGCGGCAGACATGGCTGTGCAGCTTGTTGTAGGTGATGTTGGCCGACTCGGCCGGATTGTCGCCTTCCCAGATGATGGCGATCTGCTCGCCACGTTGTTCCAGGTGGCGGTCGATGCAGTTGTACGCCACGTTGAGTTGGCCGCCCTTGAACCACTGCGCCTCGCCTTTCGCCAGATCGCTGTGGTGGAGCTGGTCCCAGGGTTTGAACCAGTCGAGGAACTGTTTGGCCTGCTCGCCCCAGAAGGCTTCGGGCTGTTCGATGGACTGCTGGTAGAGGCGCAGGTAGTCCTCGTTGTTCAGCAAGGCGCGCTGGCGCACTGCATCCGGTACGGGGTGGCGAGTGATTTCGAACATGGCTTGGGCCTTCTTGTTGTTGTTCGCGATGGTTTTAGGGTGCACCCAGGCTGTTGCCAGGTTCAACCCGCATTCGGAGTACCCGGTAACTTTAGTCCAGTGGGAAAAGCACAAACCCGGCACGAGGCCGGGTTTGTGGTGAGCGGTGCGGGTCAGCCGCGGTGTCGTGCGCGGAAGTAGTCGATCAGACCCTGAGTCGAGGCATCCTCGGCCAGTGGCTGATCCCAGCCGGTCAGACGTTCATAGACGCCCTTGCCCAGCTCCTTGCCCAGTTCAACGCCCCATTGATCGAAGGCGTTGATGCCCCACAACACGCTCTGTACGAATACCTTGTGCTCGTACATGGCGACCAGGGCGCCCAGGCGGCGCGGGCTGATGCGCTCCAGCACCAGGGTGTTGCTCGGCCGGTTGCCGGGGATCACCTTGTGCGGCGCCACACGCTGCACTTCGGCTTCGTCGACACCGCGCGCGCGCAGCTCGGCCTCGGCTTCGCTGCGGGTCTTGCCGAGCATCAGTGCTTGGCTCTGCGACAGGCAGTTGGCGTACAGCCATTGGTGGTGGTCGGCCACCGGGTTGTAGCTGACCACCGGCGCGATGAAGTCCGCCGGAATCAGTTCGGTGCCCTGGTGCAGCAACTGGTGATAGGCGTGCTGCCCGTTGCAGCCGACGCCGCCCCAGATTACCGGCCCGGTGGCGCAGCTTACCGGGCTGCCGTCCTGGCGCACGCTCTTGCCGTTGGACTCCATGTCCAGCTGCTGCAGGTGCTTGGTGATGTTGCGCAGGTAGTGGTCGTACGGCAGGATCGCGTGGCTCTGCGCCCCCCAGAAGTTGCCGTACCAGACGCCGAGTAGGGCCAGCAGCACGGGCATGTTCTGCTCGAAGGGGGCACTGCGGAAATGGTTGTCCATGTTGTAGGCGCCGGATAGCAGGTCCTTGAAGTTGGACATGCCGATGGCCAGGGCGATGGGGAGACCGATGGCCGACCACAGCGAGTAACGCCCGCCGACCCAGTCCCACATGGGGAAGATGTTCTTCTCGCGAATACCGAAGGCGATGGCCGCTTCCTTGTTGCTGGTCACGGCGATGAAGTGGCGATAGAGCTTTTCTTCGGTGCCGCCACGGGCCAGGTACCAGGTGCGGGCGGCCTGTGCGTTCTTCAGGGTTTCCAGTGTGCCGAAGGACTTGCTGGAAACGATGAACAGAGTGGTTTCCGCACTCAGTTTGGCGGCCAGTTCGTGGAACTCGCTGCCGTCGATATTGGCCAGGTAGTGGCAGCGCACGCCACGCTGGGTAAAGGGCAGCAGGGCTTCTGAAACCAGTTGCGGGCCGAGAAAGGAACCGCCGATACCGATGTTGACCACATCGGTGATGGTCTGGTCGCTGTAACCGCGCCACTGGTTGCTGTGGATGCGGCTGACGATGTCGGTCATCTGGTTGAGCACGCGATGCACTTGCGGCATCACATCCTGGCCGTCGACCTCGACCGAGTCGCCGATCGGGCGGCGCAGTGCCGTATGCAGTGCCGGACGGTTCTCCGACGCGTTGATGTGTACACCGTTGAACAGCGCCTCGATGGCTTCCTGCAGACCGGTCTCTTTGGCCAGATCGACCAGCAGCTTGCGGGTCTCTTCGTTGATCAGGTTTTTCGAGTAGTCGAGGAAGATGCCGCTGGTGCTGAGGGAGAAGTGCTCGAAGCGTTTGCTGTCAGTAGCAAATGCTTCGCGCATGCTGAAGTCCTGCATGGCCTGCCGATGCTGAAGCAGGGCCTGCCAGCTCGGCAGGGTGGTGACGTCGAGCGGGTTCTGATAGTAGGCCATGTAGTGCTGCCTCCTTGTAGGTATGGCGTCCTGGCAAGAAAAAGCCCGGAAGATTCCGGGCTTGAGTGTAACGGCATGCGCTGTGCTCAGGCGACAGCTAGTGTGGCACGGTGCCATGCATCGGTGATTACAGCTCGAAGGCCAGATTATCGATCAGGCGCGGCTTGCCGAGGAAGGCAGCGACCAGAATCACCAGTTGTCGAGTCTCTGCGTTGGCTGGGCGCAAATCGTTGCTGTCGCGCACTTCCAGATAGTCCGGGCGCAGGCCGGCGGCTTGCAGTGTGCTCTTGGCTTGCTCGGTCAGGTGTTTGAAGTCGCGTTCACCGCCACGAATGGCGTCGGCCATCTGCTTGAGTGTGCGATACAGCACGGGGGCTGTGGCGCGCTGTTCTGCATCCAGATAACCGTTGCGCGAGGACAGCGCCAGGCCATCATCGGCGCGCACGGTTGGCTCGCCGATGATCTGGATCGGCATGTTCAGGTCACGCACCATGGTGCGGATCACCGCCAGTTGCTGGAAGTCCTTCTCGCCGAACACGGCGATATCCGGCTGCACCATGTTGAACAACTTGCTCACCACGGTGGCGACGCCGTCGAAGTGCCCCGGGCGGCTGCCGCCGCATAGGCCTTCGGAAACACCACGCACGCTGACCAGGGTCTGGCCGTTCATGCCGTGGGGGTACATTTCCTCGACATCCGGATGAAACAATAGGTGGCAGCCGGCACTGACCAGTTTGTCCTGGTCCGCGGCCAGGGTGCGTGGGTAGCTGGCCAGGTCTTCATTAGGGCCGAACTGCAACGGGTTAACGAAGATGCTGGCGACCACGAAGTCGGCACGCTGGCGGGCCTTATCCACCAGTGCGATGTGGCCGGCGTGCAGGTTGCCCATGGTCGGCACGAAGGCGACACGCTTGCCCTCGCTGCGCGCCCGCATCACGGCAGCGCGCAGTTCCACTACGGTCTTGACGGTGTTCATGCGGAGAATCCGTGCTCCTCGGCGGGGAAGCTGACATCTTTTACCGCGCTGACATAGGCGGCGAAGGCGGTCTGGATACTCGGCTGGCCTTCCATGAAGTTTTTCACGAACTTGGGCGTACGACCGGTCAGCGACAGGCCGAGCATGTCGTGCATCACCAGGACCTGGCCGTCGGTGGCGCTGCCGGCGCCGATGCCGATCACTGGGATCTTCACCGCCTGGGTGATTTCCGCGGCCAGTTCGCTGGGCACGCATTCGAGCAGCAGCATGGCGGCGCCAGCCTGCTCAAGGGCCATGGCGTCGGCGCGTAGCTGGCGTGCGGCGGCGTCGCCGCGGCCTTGCACCTTGAAGCCGCCGAATACATTGACCGCTTGAGGGGTCAGGCCCAGGTGAGCGCACACCGGTACGCCGCGCTCGGCCAGTTGGCGGATGGGTTCGGCCAGCCAGCCGGCACCCTCCAGCTTGACCATGTGGGCGCCGGCCTGCATCACAGCCGCGCAGCTGGCGAAGGTCTGCTCCAGGGTTGCATAGCCCATGAAGGGCAGGTCGGTGAGGATCAGCGCGCCCTGGTTGCCGCGCTTGACCGCGGCCGTGTGGTAGGCCATGTCCGGGACGGAAACCGGCAGGGTGCTATCGTGGCCTTGCAGAACCATGCCGAGGGAGTCGCCTACCAGCAGCACATCCACACCAGCCTGGCAGGCTGCCTGGGCGAAGGTGGCGTCATAGGCTGTCAGCATGGCGATCTTCTCACCTTTCTGCTTCAGGCCCTGCAGGGTGCTTACGGTTACATCAGGCATTGGCAAATCCTCATCAGCGGGCCGGATTCCGGCACTTGTGGCGCCTGCTCTGGCCTCTATGGGCGGGCTGTGTGCGCCGCCTCGGGGCAACGGGACGCCTATAGTCCTGATGAGGGTGCGTGAAGTCAATCACGGGGTGTTACCGCGCTGTTACGGCGTTACCGTCAGGCGGTACGCCTAGTCGGGTAGGCGTTCCAGGCCCGCAAAGGGGCAGGCATCGAGCAGCTCCTGCAGGGCGCGGCCGTCGGGCAGCAGCAGCTCTTGAGTAATCTCTGCCAGCGGGTAGAGGACAAAGGCGCGCGCGTGCATGTGGTAATGCGGCACGGTCAGGCGCTCCTCCTGCAGTTGGCGAGAACCGAACAGCAGGATATCCAGATCCAGTGTGCGCGGGCCCCAGCGTTCGGCTTTGCGCACGCGGCCCTGCTCCAGCTCGATGTGTTGCAGGGCATCGAGCAGCTGCAGTGGTTCCAGGTCGGTATCCAGCGCGGCCACTGCGTTGACATAGCGCGGTTGATCCGCAGGACCTAGAGGGTCGCTGGCATAGAAGGACGAGGTGCTGGCCAGGCTGCTGCGTGGCAGCTCGGCGATAGCGGCGAGTGCCGCCTGCAGCTGTTTGATGGGTTCGGCCAGATTGCTGCCGAGGCCGATATACACGCGCTCCATGTCACTCGGTCGCTGGCGCGTCGCCGCGAGGCTTGCGGTTGCGATTGCGTCCGCCCCGGCGGCGCTTGCGAGCTGGCGCCTCTCCAGGTTCGGCTGGGCGATTGCTGAGGTCGCGGATCATGGTGCGGCGCTCGCTGTCGTTGGCTTCCTGGTAATCGGTCCACCAGTCGCCGAGGCCACCGGTCTGTTCGCCAGCCTCCTCGCGCAGCAGGAGGAAGTCATAGCCAGCACGGAAACGAGGGTTTTCCAGCAGCAGGTCGGCGCGTTTGCCCTGGCGCCGTGGCAGGCGTTCCTGCATGTCCCAGATCTCACGGATTGGCAGGGTAAAGCGCTTGGGTACGGCAATGCGCTTGCATTGTTCGCTGATCAGGTCGTGTGCCGCTTCCTGCATGGCCGGAATCGGTGGCATGCCGCGTGCCTGCAACTGGGCGGCGCGGGCAGGGATGGCAGGCCAGAGCAGGGCGGCGAAGAGGAACGCCGGGGTGACGGGCTTGCCCAGGGCGATACGCTCGTCGGTGTTGGCCAGCGCCTGGCGGATCAGTTTGCCGGTGTATTCAGGGTTCTGTTCCAGGGCCTTGGCGCTGGCCGGGAACAGTGGGGCGAACAGGTCGTACTCGACCAGCAGGTCGAAGGTGTACTCGGCGTAGCCGGCAAGAAACAGCTTGAGCACTTCGTCGAACAGGCGCGCGGCAGGAATGTCGCGCAGCATGGGCGCCAGGCGGCGGATGGGCGCGGCGCTGTGTTGCTCGATGTCGAAGTCGAGTTTGGCGGCGAAGCGCACGGCACGCAGCATACGTACCGGGTCTTCCAGGTAGCGCTGCTCGGGATCGCCGATCAGGCGGATCAGGCGGTTGCGGATATCGTGCACGCCATGGGCGTAGTCGAGCACTCGCTCGCCCGTGACGTCGAAGTACAGGGCGTTGATCGTGAAGTCGCGGCGCTGGGCGTCGCTTTCCTGGGTGCCATAGACGTTATCACGCAGGATGCGTCCGCTCTCGTGGCGTGCAGCCAGGTGGCTGTCTTCTTCTTCGTCACCCTGCGGGTGATTGCTGCGGAAGGTGGCGACCTCGATGATCTCGCGGCCGAAATGCACGTGGGCGAGCTTGAAGCGACGACCAATGACCCGAGCGTTGCGGAATTCGGCACGCACCTGTTCGGGGGTGGCGCTTGTGGCTACATCGAAGTCCTTGGGTTGCACGCCGATCAGCAGGTCGCGTACGCAGCCGCCGACCAGATAAGCCTGGTAGCCGGCTTTCTGCAGGCGCTCTACCACGCTGACGGCGTTGCGGCTGAATTGGCCGCGCTGCAGCGAATGCTGGCGCGGGCCCAGTATTTCCGGGGTGCTGCGCGGGCGCGGGGTGCGCTTGAGCGGCGAACGAAATGACTTGAACAGCTTTTTCAGCATGAGGGGCACTGTTTGCAGGGATAGGCGGCCGGAAATGCCATCAGCCACAGGAATGGCGCGGATTCTAGCATCGAGAGAGAAGATGGGGGTAAAGGCAGGCTGGGGATGACGAGGGGACTGAAGCGACTGGGGGAGCCGGAGCTCCCCCCCAAATAGGTGCGTGCTTTGTTTTTGTTATTGATTCGAGCCTGTTGTTTTTGTTTTCGGCTCGTTGTTGGTAACCCCATCCGGGTACCAGTAGCAAACGGATTGCTTTGGATGCTGATGCTGCCTTGATCTTTCCGTGATCCAACCAGGGTAGGTGCTGCTTTGGAGTGCAGTTTTTGTTGTTCTCGACCTAGTTGTGAGGCGAACCTCTTAAGGCAAATCCTCTCCAAAAGAATCAGTTAGCTGCGCCTCCGCGTTGTTGTTTTTGTTGTGCTGGAGTCGTTCTATGTTGTTTTTGTTATAGAGGTTTCAAGCGTTGTTATTGTTGTTGTGCCAAAGATAAAGCAGAAGCCGTGCCATTTTTTTAAAGTCCTTTATTTTCAACGACTTATGATTTTACGTGGTTGCGTGAGGGCAGAAAAAAGCCGGGTTCCCGTTACCGATGAACCCGGCTTTGTTACGCGATGTTTGTCGGGGGTAACAAATGCGGAACCTTTGCCGCGTGTCTTTGTCACCCTCGTGTTGCTCAGGAGCCGGTCGCGGCTCCGCTCTTGCGCCGAGGAATGCCCAGGCGCTGACGTCGCTCCCACAGACACTTGCGGCTGATGCCCAGCTTGCGGGCCAGTTCGGTCTCGGTCATGTGATCCTGATGTTCGAGGACGAAGTGCTGGAAATAGTCTTCCAGCGATAGGTCCTCAGTTGGCTCGTGATTATTGTTGCCGGCGCTGGACCCGTTGGAAGGCGTGCTGTAGTCCTCGTCATCCAGGTCGTCCAGTTCGATGTCGATCCCCAGCAGTTCGGCGGAAATTTCCGCGCCCTCGCAGAGAATCACCGAGCGCTCGATGGCGTTTTCCAGTTCGCGCACGTTCCCAGGCCAGGGGTAGTGGCGGATGGCCTGTTCCGCATCATGGGCGAAACGCAGTTCCTCGCGCCCCATTCGGGTGCATTGGCGGGCGAGAAAGGCGTGGGCGATTTCGTTGACGTCGGCACCGCGCTCGCGCAGCGGCGGCAGTTTGAGGGCGATGACGTGCAGGCGGTAGTAGAGGTCTTCGCGGAACTGGCCGGTTTTGGCCAGTGTCTTGAGGTCGCGGTGGGTGGCGGCGATCAGACGCACGTCGACCTTCTGCGACTGTACCGAGCCGACCCGGCGGATCTCGCCTTCCTGGAGTACCCGCAGCAGGCGGGCCTGGGCCTCCAGGGGCAGTTCGCCGATCTCGTCGAGGAACAGGGTGCCGCCATCGGCAGCTTCGACCAGGCCTGCACGGCCGGCACTGGCGCCGGTAAAGGCACCTTTCTCGTGGCCGAACAGTTCCGACTCGATCAGGGTTTCCGGAATTGCCGCGCAGTTGACCGAGATCAGCGGCGCCTTGGCGCGCTTGGACAGGTTGTGCAGGGCGCGGGCTACCAGCTCCTTGCCAGTGCCGGACTCACCCTGGATCAGCACGTTGGAGTCGGTTGGTGCCACCTTGCGGATTTTGCCGTACAGGTCCTGCATGGCGGCACAGGAGCCGATGATGCCGATCTCACCTTCGGCGGCGGCACTGCCGTTGGCTTTGCCAGCGGATTTGCTCGGCGCTTCACTGGGCGGGTTGCGTCGGGCCTCCTGAAAGTCGCGGAGGATGCGTGCCACGGCCTGGAGCATCTCGTCGTGGTCGAAGGGTTTGGCGATGTAATCCACCGCGCCCATTTTCATCGAGTCGACCGCCGAGCGCAGGCTGGCGTAGCTGGTCATGATCAGCACCGGGATGCCCTGGGCCAGCTTGATCAGCTCGGTCCCTGGAGCGCCAGGCAGACGCAGGTCGCTGACGACCAGGTCGAAACTGGGGATGCTGAAGCGCTCCTGGGCTTCCTGTACCGAGCCGGCCTCGCTGACCTGGTACTGGTTGCGCTCCAGCAGGCGGCGCAGGGCGGAGCGGATGATCGTTTCGTCTTCGACGATGAGGATATGAGGCATTTATTCTCTCTCGACGGTCTCAGATTCCGGGCCTATTGAAGCTGCGCGGATTCATAGGTCACTACTCAGGTCGCTTCGGACGTCGCTTCGACATAGCGCGGCAGAGTCACGCGGAAGCGGGTTCCGTGTTGGCCTTGTGGGTCGGCCGGGCTGTCGATGGTGATCTGCCCATAATGCTCTTCCACGATCGAATAGACCAGCGCGAGTCCCAAACCGGTACCTTTGCCGGGGTCCTTGGTGGTGAAGAATGGTTCGAACAGACGGTCCATGATGGCCTGCGGAATGCCAGGCCCTTCGTCCTCGACGATCAGCTCTACGCTCTGCTCCGAGGCCTCGCTGCGCACGCGTATGGCGCCGCCGGCTGGCGAGGCATCGCGGGCGTTGGACAGCAGGTTGATCAGCACCTGGGCCAGGCGTTGCGGGTCGCCCTTGGCCAGGTGTTCCGGTTCGCACAGGTTGAAGAACTGCACTTCGGTGGCGTGACGGTTGAGCGACAGCAGGCCGATGGCATCCTGCGCGGCCTCGGCCAGGCTCACCGGGTACTCGGCCTGCTCCTGCTGGCCGGCGTGGGCGAAGTTCATCAGCGACTGGACGATGCGCGAGATGCGTTTGGTCTGCTGCAGGATCTGCCCGCTCAGCTCGACCATTTCCTCGTCCTCTTCCCGATCCTCGCGCAGGTTCTGCGCCAGGCAGGCGATGCCGGTGACCGGGTTGCCGATCTCGTGGGCCACGCCTGCGGCGAGACGACCGATGCTGGCCAGCCGCTCGGAATGCACCAGCTGGTCTTCCAGCACGCGGGTTTCGGTGACGTCTTCGATCAGCAGTACCAGGCCGCTGTTGCCCGGCGCCAGGGGCTCGTCGATGGCGGCCTTGTGCAGGTTGAGCCAGCGCACTTCGCCGTCCACCGCCAGGTGCTGCTTGTGCTGGTGCTCCTCGCCCTGCTCGATGAAGCCCTGCAGCAGGCTGCGCCAGGGTTCGTCCAGGCTGGCCAGGCGCGAGCCGACCACTTGCTGCGCGGCAACGCCGGTGAGCTCTTCCAGGGCGCGGTTCCACATCAGCACTTCCTGATCCTTGGCCAGGGAGCACACGCCCATGGGCAGGTCCTGCAGGGTCTGGCGGTGGAAGCGGCGCAGGGCATCCAGTTCGGCGGCCAGGCCGGTGAGGCGCGACTGGTAGTCCTCCAGGCGGCTCTCGATGAAGTGGATGTCCTCGCTGACATAGGCCTCGCTGCCGGACTTGTAGGGCAGGAAGGTCTCGACCATGTCCTGGGCCACGCTGGGGCCCATCAGGCCGGACAAGTTGGCTTCGATGCGGTCGCGCAGACGGCGCAGGGCATAGGGGCGATGCTCATCGAAGGGCAGGTGCAGGTCGCGCAGGGCACGTTCCACTTCCTTTTGCGCGGTGACTGCGCCAAGCGGCTTGGCCAGTTCGCTGGCGAACTCCTGGGGCGAGGCGGCGACCAGCTCGCGCCGCTGCGGGCGGCGGATATTGTCGACGGTGCAGGCTTCGGCGGCGCTCTTTTCTTCTTCACTGATCTCGCTGAACAGCGAGATCAGGGTGAACACCAGCACGTTGGCGGCCAGCGAGCCGACCGCGGCGTAGTGCCAGCTGTTCTCGTCCAGCACGTAGATGATGTCGAACCAGGGCAGGTGCATGCCCTGCAGATTGCTGACCAGCGGAATCAGCATGCTCACCGTCCAGACGGCGATGCCGGTGAGCAGGCCGGCGATGAAGCCGCGTCGATTGGCGGCAGGCCAGTACAGCACCGACAGGGCGCCGGGGAGGAACTGCAGGGTGGCGACGAAGGCGACAATGCCGAGGTTGGCCAGATCCTGCTCGGCGCCGAGCAGCAGGTAGAAGCCATAGGCGGCGGCGATGATGGCCATGATCAGGCCGCGGCGCGTCCACTTCAGCCAGCGATAGATGTTGCCTTCGGCGGGGGGCTGATAGAGCGGCAGCACCAGGTGATTGAGGGCCATGCCCGACAACGCCAGGGTGCTGACGATGATCAGGCCGCTGGAGGCCGACAGGCCGCCAACGTAGGCCAGTAGCGCCAGGCGGCTGTCGCCCACGGCCAGGCCCAGCCCGAGAGTGAAGTACTCCGGGTTGGTGGTGGCGCCGAGCTTGAGGCTGGCCCAGAGGATCAGCGGTACCGACAGGCTCATCAGCAGCAGAAGCAGCGGCAGGCCCCAACTGGCGCTGACGATGGCGCGCGGGTTGAGGTTCTCGGTGAAGGTCATGTGGTACATGTGCGGCATGACGATGGCCGAGGCGAAGAACACCAGCAACAGGGTGCGCCAGGGGCCCTCCTGCAGCGGCGTGTGCAGGTTGTTCAGGGCGTGCTGGTTCTGCAGTAGCCAGCGCTCCAGTTCGCCGGGCCCGCCGAACACGCTGTACAGCGCGTATAGGCCAATGCCGCCGAGGGCGATCAGCTTGACCACCGACTCGAAGGCAATGGCGAACACCAGGCCCTCGTGCTTCTCGCGGGTGGCGATGTGGCGTGCGCCGAAGAGGATGGTGAACAGGGTGATCAGGGCGCAGAAACCGAGGGCGAAGCGGTCCTGCAGCGGCTCGCGGGTGAGGATGCCGATAGAGTCGGCCACCGCCTGGATCTGCAGGGCCAGCAGCGGCAGCAGGCCGACCAGCATGAACAGGGTGGTGAGCACGCCGGCCCAGGTGCTGCGAAAGCGAAAGGCGAACAGATCGGCCAGCGACGACAGCTGGTATGTGCGGGTGATGCGCAGGATCGGGTAGAGCAGCACTGGCGCTAGGAGGAAGGCGCCGGTCACGCCCAGATAACTGGCGAGGAAACCGAAGCCGTACTGGTAGGCCAGGCCCACCGTGCCGTAGAAGGCCCAGGCGCTGGCATAGACGCCCAGCGACAGGGTGTAGGTCAGTGGGTGGCGGATGATCCAGCGCGGGATCAGGCCCTTCTCGCTGACCCAGGCCACACCGAACAGCACTAACAGGTAGGCACAGCTGATCAGGATCAGCTGGCTGAGATCAAAGCTCATCGGCATCGCGGTGACTCTGCAGGATCAAGGTAACCACGATGAGGATCAGCCACAGCAGGTACGGTCGGTACCAGGCGCCACTGGGATCGATCCACCAATCCATGATGGCGGGGGAGAACAGGTAGATGCCGACCACCAGGATCAGCACCAGTCGATAGATGTACATATTGAGCGACAGGCCTCAAGCAGCAGGCTGTCAGTTATAAGCGTTGAGCTCAGGCTTGGCGAGTCTTGACCGCATCAGCGCAGCTGCGCTTCGGCCAGGGTGCGGCTGCGCGGGATGCGCGTGGCGTCCCAGTGGGCGATGCCCCAGGCCAGCACTTCCTGCGGGTGACTCTGGCTCAGTTCTGCAGGCGGCTGCTGGCCGAGCGCGCGCAGGGCGCGGTTGAGCAATGGGGCGGCCTGATCGGCCGGCAGCGGCGGGGAGCGATAGCTCTTGCCCAGCTTGTGGCCATCCGGCTGGATGATCAGTGGTACATGCAGGTAACGCGGCTGCGGCAGGCCAAGCAGTTCCTGCAGATAGAGCTGGCGCGGGGTTGAGTCGAGCAGATCGGCGCCGCGCACGATGTCGGTAACGCCTTGCCAGGCATCGTCCAGCACCACGGCCAGTTGGTAGGCGAACAGACCGTCGCGGCGGCGAATGACGAAATCGCCGACTTCACGGCCCAGATGCTGGCGGAACTCGCCTTGCACCCGATCGCGGAAGCTGTACTCCAGTTCCGGTACGCGCAGGCGGATGGCGGCGTCCTGGTCGGGGTGACAGAGGTTGCGACAGGTGCCGGGGTAGATGCCGCCGCTGCCTTCCAGCTGCTTGCGCGAACAGGTGCAGGCGTAAGCCAGGCCCTGGCTGAGCAGGCGCTCGACCAATGCGGTGTATTCGCCGTGGCGTTCGCTCTGGCGTATCAGCTGGCCGTCCCACTCGAAGCCGTAGGTTTCCAAGCTGCGCAGGATGGCGTCCTGGGCGCCGGGGACTTCCCGTGGCGGGTCGAGGTCTTCCATGCGCAGCAGCCACTGGCCGCCGACACTGCGGGCATCCAGATAGGAGGCGAGGGCCGCTACCAGCGAGCCGAAGTGCAGATAGCCGCTGGGGGTGGGGGCGAAGCGGCCGATATAGGTGGAGTCGTTCATGAGGCGCGAGGCTATCGACTGCTGCCCGGAAAAACAAACGGGGCGCCTGAGCGCCCCGTTTCGTTACAGCCGGTCCGATCAGGAGCCGAGCTGCTTTTCCTTGATTTCCGCCAGGGTCTTGCAGTCGATGCACAAGGTGGCGGTGGGGCGGGCTTCCAGGCGGCGGATACCGATTTCCACGCCGCAGGAGTCGCACCAGCCGTATTCGTTGTCTTCGATCAGTTGCAGGGTTTCGTCGATCTTCTTGATCAGCTTGCGCTCACGGTCGCGGGCGCGCAGTTCCAGGCTGAATTCCTCTTCCTGGCTGGCACGGTCGGCCGGGTCCGGGAAGTTGGCGGCTTCGTCCTGCATGTGGTGCACGGTACGATCCACTTCCTGCATCAGCTCCAGCTTCCACTTGTTGAGAATGCCGGTGAAGTGAGCTCGCATCGGATCGCTCATGTACTCCTCGCCCTTTTTCTCTTTGTAGGGTTCGAAGCCACGAATCAGCTGATTGCCGTTCTGTTTTGCTTTGGTGGGCATGGATGACCGCCTCTCACTTTCTCTGATCCATTGCGCAGGATCGGTTCCTTTGCCGGCAAACACGCCGGGGCCTGCGGCTGCAAGCCGGCGAACTTACCAGATCGATTCAGGCGACGCTACTCCCGGTTGTCACGCCTTGTGGGCAGTTGGTTAGAATCTCCCCTTTTCTGGAATAAAGGAAGGCCAATGGCTCAGCCCTTCAGCGGACGCAGTCGCGCCATCGAACCCTTCCACGTCATGGCCCTGTTGGCCAGGGCCAATGAGTTGCAGGCCGCCGGCCATGATGTGATTCATCTGGAGATCGGCGAGCCGGACTTCACCACCGCCGCGCCCATCGTGCAGGCGGGGCAGGCCGCACTGGCGGCCGGGCATACCCGCTATACCGCGGCGCGGGGCATTCCACAGCTGCGCCAGGCCATCGCCGGGTTCTATGCCAGCCGTTACGGGGTGACGGTCGATCCCGAACGTATTCTGATCACCCCGGGCGGCTCCGGCGCGTTGCTGTTGGCTTCCAGCCTGCTGGTCGACCCCGGCAAGCACTGGTTGCTGGCCGACCCTGGCTACCCCTGCAATCGTCACTTCCTGCGTCTGGTCGAAGGCGCCGCGCAGCTGGTGCCGGTGGGGCCTGAGAGCCGTTACCAGCTCACACCGCAGCTGGTCGAGCGGCACTGGGATGGTGACAGCGTCGGGGCTCTGGTCGCATCGCCGGCCAACCCTACCGGTACCCTGCTGCACAAGGATGAGCTGGCTGCGCTGTCGGCCAGCCTCAAGCCGCGCGGCGGGCATCTGGTGGTGGATGAGATCTACCATGGCCTGACCTACGGCTGCGACGCCGCCAGCGTGCTAGAGGTGGACGACGACGCCTTCGTGCTCAACAGTTTTTCCAAGTATTTCGGCATGACCGGCTGGCGCCTGGGCTGGCTGGTGGCGCCGCAGGCGGCGGTGCCGGAGCTGGAGAAGCTGGCGCAGAACCTCTACATCAGTGCGCCGAGCATGGCCCAGCATGCGGCATTGGCCTGCTTCGAGCCGGACACGCTGGCGATTCTCGAAGAGCGTCGCCACGAATTCCAGCGCCGCCGCGATTACCTGCTGCCGGCCCTGCGCGAAATGGGTTTCAGGATCGCGGTGGAACCGGAAGGTGCCTTCTATCTATATGCGGATATCTCCGCGTTCGGCGGCGATGCCTTCGCGTTCTGCAAGCACTTCATCGAAACCGAGCATGTGGCCTTCACCCCGGGCCTGGACTTCGGCCGTCATCTGTCCGGTCAGCATGTGCGTTTTGCCTATACCCAGAGCGTCGAGCGTCTGCAGCAGGCGGTCGAGCGCATTGCCCGTGGCCTGAAAACCTGGAGGCCCGATGCGCTTTGATCCGCCGCTGGAGGAGGGTCGGCTGCTGCGCCGTTACAAGCGCTTTCTCGCCGATATCGAGACCCGTAGTGGCGAGTTGCTGACCATCCACTGCCCCAACACCGGCTCTATGCTCAATTGCATGAGCGAGGGCTGTCGCGTCTGGTTCAGTCGTTCCAACGACCCCAAGCGCAAGCTGCCGGGTACCTGGGAGCTGGGCGAGACTCCGCACGGGCGCCTGGCCTGCCTGAACACCGGGCGCGCCAACAGGTTGGTGGAGGAGGCCCTGCAGGCGGGCGTGATTGAGGAGCTGAGCGGCTTTACCAGCCTCAAGCGCGAGGTGCGTTACGGCGAGGAAAACAGCCGGGCGGACTTTCGCCTGGACTATCCGAGCGGCGCGGTGTTCGTCGAAGTGAAGAGCGTCACTCTGGGCTTTGCCGAGTCGACCACGGCAGCATTTCCCGACGCAGTGACCGCACGCGGCGCCAAGCATCTGCGCGAGCTGGCGGCGCTGGCGCGCCAGGGCATGCGCGCGGTGCTGGTGTATTGCGTCAATCTCAACGGTATCGAGGCGGTACGAGCCGCCGAGGAAATCGACCCGGCCTATGCCGCCGGCCTGCGCGAGGCCAGGGCAGCGGGGGTGGAAGTGTTGGCCTATGGTGCCGAGATCACCACTGGTGAGGTGCGACTGGTCAGGCGCTTGGACGTGCTGCTGTAGCGGGGGCTATGGGGTGACCCAGATGCCGTCGCTGCGTTCATGGCTTGGCACGCTCTGTAGTGACTGCCCGGCGCAGGGGCCGGTCACGCATTCGCCGCTTTCTATAAGGAACAGTGCGCCATGGTGGGCGCATTGCAGCAGGCTGCCGCTGGCGTCGAGAAAATCATCGGCGCGCCATTGCAGATTCAGGCCGCGATGAGGGCAGTGGTTGCGGTACACGTAGACCTTGCCGTCGCGGCGCACCGCCAGCAGTTGCAGGTCATTCAGGGAAAAGCCCCGGCTCTGGCCCTCGACCAGTTCATCCGGGGCGCACAGTCGAATCATGAGCTTCTCCACGCCGGGATCGGGATTATCCCGCAGGCGTGGTGAAGCTGTCGCGCCCGGACGTCGCAGCCGGCAAGCGCCGCCTCAGGCGGCCTTGGCCTGGGCGTAGCTGTGTTGCAGCAGGTCGGCGAAGCGCTCGAAGGCGGCCAGGGCGCCGGCTTCGGCGTCGCGGTCTTCTGCTTCGCTCAGCTGCAACGCGTCGAGCGTATGGGTGAACAGTTTCCAGCCGGCTGCGCGACCGCCTTCCGGCTCGCCCAGGTGACGGGCGCCAAAGCTTTCGCTCAGACCCAGCGCGGCGACGCGCTTGATCAGGAAAGCCGCACCGAGCTTGGAGCCTTCGGAGACGAACAGCCAGCCCAGCGCCTCGGCGCGCGACAGTTCGCCCGGGGCACCTTCCACGGCAGCCGGCACGGCGGCGCCGAGGTCGGCAAGGTCGGCTTCGGCCTGGCGTGCGCGGCAGCGGGCGGCCAGGTCGGGGAAGATGGCGATCAGCTCGTCGCGCTGGTACAGCGCCTGCAGTTCGGACTGGAACAGGTACTGGGCCTGGACGAAGGGGCTGAAGTTCTCGCGGCTGGAGAACGGGTCGTTGGCCTTCACGGCGCGGTCGAGGCGCTCATGAGGCGCGTGGGTGGCCTGGTTCAGGCGCTGGGAGCGCAGGTTGCTCATCGGAATCGGGTCCTTGCGATGGGGGGTGTCAGAAGACCTGACGACTGAGAGGGGGCAAGTGCGTAAATGAAAACGCCCGCCCCAGGCCGAAACGTGGGGCGGGCGCTCAGGCGCGGATCAGATGTCCCACACCAGGTTGACGGAGAAGTTGCGGCCGGGCTGGGTCAGGCGATCCAGGTTGGCCGGGCTGGTCACCGAGGCCTCGCCCACGCTGTCGTAGCCGCGCACGTCATCCCACAGCCAGTACTTCTTGTCGGTCAGGTTGTACAGGCCGGCGTTGAGGGTCAGGTCGTCGCTGATCTTGTAGTAGCCGGTCAGGTCGAGGATGCCGAAGCCCGGTGTGGCGAACTGGCTGGTGGTGCCATCGGGGATATTGAGGCTGGACTCGTCGATACGGGTCTTTTCCTTGACCAGGGTCCAGCTCAGCAGGCCGCCGAAGTTGTCCTGGTCGTAGCCCAGGCCGAACACGCCGGTCAGCGGGTTGATGCTGTTCAATGGCTCGCCACTGTCGTCGTTGCGACCGCGGGCATAGGCAATCGAGCCCTGGGTGTAGAGGCTGGGCAGGGCGCCGAAGCTGTCCAGGTTCAGGCGGCCTTTGACCTCCACGCCGCGGATGCTGGCATGGGCGATGTTCTGGCTCTGGAAGCTGATAGTGCTGTAGCCGGGGGTGATGGCGTTCTCGTCGATGAAGTCGCGGTATTTGTTGTAGAACACGGCGATATCGAAGCTGCCTTCGTCGAAGCGGCCACGCAGGCCGGTTTCCACGCCACGGCTTTTCTCCGGATCGAGATCCGGGTTCGGCTCCACAGTGTAGCCGCCAGCGACGTTCTCGAAGCGCCCATACAGGGCCTTGGCAGTCGGCGTGCGGAAGCCTTCGGCGTACTGGCCGAACCAGGTGTAGTTGTCGTTGAAGCTGTAGGTGAGGCCGAACTTGGGCGAGACGCGGTGCCAGGTCTTGTCGTCGTCGTTGTACTCGGTCACGCCGCTGCTGGTGATGGTGGCGAGAAACTCGTCGGTCAGCTCCGGCGACATGCGCGTGTAGTCGTAGCGCAGGCCGGGCAGGAAGGTCCACTGGTTCCAGCGGATTTCGTCCTGGGCGAACAGGCTGTAGGTCTTGATGGTCGGGTCGGGGAAGTCGCTCTGTGGCGTCAGGGTGTCCGAGGTGCTGGTGCTGATGGCGCCGATGCTCGGGCAGCTGCTGCTCAGCGCCTGCAGGCAGACGCCGTAACCGGTGCGCAGGCCGGTGACTTCCTCGTGCTTGAAGGTGGCGCCGTAGGTCAGCAGGTGATCGGTCTCGCCGAGTGCGAAGGCCTTGTCCAGCTGGGCATCGAGCACCCACAGACGATCCTTGTAGGTGGTGTCGCGGTAGCGCATCACGTCACGGGTGGCGGCACCGGTGAAGAAGCTCTTCGGTACGTAGTGCTCGACGGTGCTCTGGTCGGTCTTGGCCAGCTGGTAGTTGAGGCTCCACTTGAGGTTGTCGGCCAGCAGGTTGTCCAGCGCCAGGCTGTGTTCCAGGCCGAAACGCTCACGGGTGATGGTGTCGTTACCCTCGCGCGACTCGTAGTAGTTGAAGCCGCTGCCGGCGTTGTACGGGCCGCCGACGGCGCTGAGCTGGTTGGTGTCGCGGTCGTCCTTGTACTTCTCGTAGGTCAGCTGCAGACGGTCGGTGTCGTTGTAGTTCCAGCCCAGCTTGGCCAGCACGTTGGTGGTGCGCACGTCTTCCGGGTTGGCCTCGGTGCGATCCAGGCCGATGCCGCCGTCATTGCCGTAGGACTCGGTTTCGTGGCCGTTGCGCTGGGACAGGTGCAGCAGGGCGTCGAACTGATCGAGCCGGCCGGCGACGGTGCCGGAAGTCAGCCAGCTGTCATCCGCCGAGCTGTAGCCGGTCTTCAGGCGCGCACCGCTGTCGCGACCTTCCTTGATGATGTCGTCGGCGTCCAGGGTGAAGTAGCTCACCGCGCCGCCGATGGCGCTGCTGCCGTACAGGGCCGAGGCCGGGCCGCGGAGGATTTCCACGCGCTTGACGATTTCCGGGTCGACGTAGTTGCGGTGGGTCTGGGCGTAGGGGCCGTTGAAGAAGCTGTTGGGCACGTCTACGCCGTCGACCTGGGTGAGCACGCGGTCGCCGTCGATGCCGCGGATGTTGTAGCCGGTGATGCCGGCACGCTGGCCGGCGCCGCCGACCGACACACCTGGCTCGTTGCGCACCAGATCCTTGATGCTGTTGACGTTGTCACGGTCGAGGTCGGAGCGATCACGCACGCTGACGCTGACCGGTACCTGGTCGACCGCGCGGGCCTGGCGAGTGGCGGTGACGGTCTGCGGTTGCAGTTGCAGGGCTTCGCTGCGCTGCTGGCGCTGCAACACGACATTGCGCGGGCTGACCTGAACGTAGCTCAGGCCGCTGCCGGCCAGCAGCTGGCGCAGGGCCTGCTCGGCAGAGAGCGTGCCGCTGACGCCCGGCGAGGTGATGTTATCGCCCAGCTCGGCCGGCATGCCGACCTGCCACCCGGTCACTGCGCTGAAGGCATTCAGGGCGCCACTCAGGGACTGGCTCTGGATGTCGAAGCGGAAGCCGGCCTGGGTCTGGCTGCTGGCTTCGGCGGCCACGGCCTGGGTCAGCGGTGCGGAGGCCAGGGCGATGGACAGGGCCAGCAGCGACAGGGCGCGCAGAGGCAGTTCCGCAGGAGTGCGCAGGTGAGCGAGGGTGGAGCGTCGGGAAACGGTGGTCATCGTTGCTCTCGTCTAGTCGATATTCGTCTACTAATGCGAATTAATAGCATTGGCATTTAACGAAACGAACGAGCGCAGCGCGGTGCGTAAAAATAGTTTGGAAAACGTTGTCGTCGTGTCAGTCGAGGATCAGCACGCGTGGCAGTTCATGTAGCTGCGACGAGGTGATGCGGGCCAGCGAGCGCATGGCGCCGACGGGGTCGTCCAGACGGTAGTTGCCGGTGACGTTGCGGTTGGCCAGCTGTTCGTCGGCGCTGACGATCCAGCCCGGATAGTAGCGACGCAGTTCGGTCAGCACTTCGTGTAGCGGGCAGTTCTCGAATTCCAGGCGCCCGCGCACCCAGGCCAGCGAGGAGATCGGCTGTGCCGGCAGGCGCTGGCTGAAGCCTTCAGGGCCGACGCGTACACGGTCGCCGGCACCGAGCACCATGCTGCCGTGGTTGGGGCTGCGCAGATCGACCTCGCCATGCTCGACGCTGACTTCGGCTTCGTCATCCAGGTAGCGCACGGCAAACGCGGTGCCGCGTACCTGCACCAGCACCGGGCCGGCATCGACCTCGAAGGGGCGGTTGCGATCCTGGCTGACGTCGAAATAGGCCTCGCCATACAGCAGGCGGGCGCTGCGGCGCTGGGCGTCCATGTGGCTGGCCAGGGCGGTATCGGTGTTGAGCAGCACGCGCGAACCATCGGCCAGCTGCAGGTGCTGGCGCTGGCCGACGGCAGTGACGTGATCGGCCTGCAGGCGCTGCGGCAGGTCGCTCTGCAGCACCACCGCAATGCTCAGCAGCAGTGCGGCGGCAGAGGCCATGGCGCGCTGGGCGATACGCCGACGGCGGCGCTGACGCTGCTGGTTGACCTGCTCCAGGCCGGTGGCGGCTACGCCGAGCAGCGGTGATCCCCACATCTGGCTGGCGCGCTGATAGGCCTGCGCATTGTCGGCGCTGGCTTGCAGCCAGGCCTGGAACTCGGCGTGGGTGGCCGCATCGGCATCGTCCAGGCGAATCAGCCAGTCCAGAGCCTGGGACAGGCGCTCGTTGTCGGCTTGCTGGGATGGGGCGGTCACTGCGCGATCCTCGGGGTGGGGACGCTTATTGTCGTCCACGGCCCGGTGGATGAATAGCCTGTCACGCTCAGCCTTCCAGGCGGGACAGGACGTCGATGCAGAGGGTCATGATCAGTTTCAGTTCCTTCTGCACGGTGCTGGTCGACACGCCCAGCTGCTCGGCGATCTCTCCGTAGCCGCAGCCGTGCAGACGGCTGAGGATGAAGATCTGCTGTTGGCGCGGGGTCAGTCGTTCGACGGTGGAGCCCAGGCGCTCCAGCAGTTGCTCGGCGTGCAGGCTTTCCTCGACGGTCGGGGCGCCGGAGGGCACGGCCTGCAGTTCTTCGTCGGAGATGTCCTCCATCAGCGTGCGTGACTGCATGCTCAGCCGACGCAGATGATCGAGTGCCAGGTTGCGCCCGGTCTGGAACAGGAAGGGTTCCAGATGTTCCACCGGGCGCTGCAGCAGGGTGCGTGCCACGCGCAGGTAGGTTTCCTGCACCAGTTCTTCGGCGATGCTGGGGTTCTTCACCATTCGGGCCAGGGTACGCAGCAGGGGCGTGCGTTGAGCGAGAAACACCGCGTCGAGATTCGAACTGCTCACGGGATATCCACTTGTCTTTAAATGATAATAATTATTATTGAATGTCGAGTTTCGGCACAAGGGCCGGCAGGGGCGTTGCCACTGAACTGCGCAAAAAAACGCCCCGGCGGTTTGCCGGGGCGTTGGTGTAGGGCGCGCGTCCTTGCGCGATTCGGAACTCAGTACTGCCAGGAAGCGGAGACGCGGAAGTTGCGGCCAACCTCGCTGTAGTAGTCATCCGGCTGCGCCAGGGTGCCGGTGGGCACGTTGAGCGCGTTCCAGTATTGCTTGTCGAGGGCGTTGAACAGGCCGGCTTGCAGCTTCACGCCTTTCAGCTCAGCCGGTTGCCACCAGCCGGTGAAGTCGACCACACCGTAGCCGGGAGCCTCGAAGTCACCATCGTTTTCCACCTTGTCGCGGGCAGCGGCGGCACGCAGCATCAGGTCGGCACCGTACTGGTCGCGTTCGTAACTCAGGCCGAGCAAACCGGTAAGGGGCGCTACCGAGCTGAGATACTGGTTGGTCTCGCGGTCTTCACCTTCGGCCCAGGCCAGCGAGCCCCAGAGCTTCCAGTGCGGCACGAACTCCCAATGCGCGGTGGCTTCGGCGCCGTAGATCTGCACTTTGGCGCGGTTTTCGGTGCGGGTGACGCCGTAGGGGTAGTCGGCCGAGCTCAGGCCGATGGCCGCCAGTTCGCTGGCATCCATGGCCACGTCTTCGTCGATGAAGTTCTTGTAGTGGTTGTCGAACAGGCTGATCGAGCCGCCCAGTTTCTCGTTGCCCAGTTGCGCGCCGATCTCGTAGCCGTTGCTTTCCTCAGGCTTGAGGTTGGCGTTACCCAGGCGTAGGTAGCTGCCTTCGGCGCCGTAGTTCATGTACAGCTGGGTCGCGTCCGGTGCCTTGAAACCCTGGGCCCACTGGGCGTAAAGCATGACCTGCTCGGCGGCCTGCCAGGTCAGCAGCAGGCTGCCCGAGAGCTTGTGGTCCGTGCTGGTCTCCAGCGTCTGGTCGTTGGCCGGGTTGATGTTGTTGGCAAAGTCGCTGGTGGCTTCGGGGTTCTGCTTGTAGTGGTCGTAGCGCAGGCCGGGGGTCAGCTTGACCTCGCCGTTGGCGAAGCTGATCTCGTCGGTGGCGTACAGCGCCCACTGCGTGCCCTGTGCCTTGGGCATGTCGGCCTGGTTGGTGTGCAGGAAGTCGCAGGCAGACGGTCCCATGTACATCGGGCTACTGGTCGGAATGCTGAAACCCGGGCAGTTGTCGTAACCCTCGGACACCTGTTCGGTATCGATCTGGTAGAGCTCGCCGCCGAGGGTCAGCTTGTTCGGCAGGCCGGCAATTTCCAGGGTTTTGCCGATGTCGCCGGAGACGCCATACAGCTCTTTCTCGATCTGGTTGTCGCGGCCGAAGGCGCCGCTCGGGTATTTGTAGGGGTTGCCGGCAAGGCCGAACATCTGGAACACGCTATCAGGGATGGCGGCGCGTGAGTCGGTGGCAGCGCGGGTACCGCTCTGGTCATCGTGGCGGCGCAGCTTCTGCCAGTAGACGATGGCGTTGGCGCTGTCGATCAGGCTGTGGTCGTCTTCGGCACGGAAGGCGTAGTCGAGCGACAGGCGCTGGCGTTTGACATGCTCTTCGGTGCTGTTTTCACCGAGTAGGTAGGTGCTGCCCTGATTGGTGCGGCTGTCGATGTCGTTTTCACGCTGGAACAACTCGCCGGTGAAACCGACCTTGTGGCCGCCGTCGAAACGCTGCTGCAGTTTGACCAGCAGGCTCTGCTGCTCGGTATCGGCGGGGTTGGCCTCGGTGCGGCTGGTGCCATAGGTGTTGTCGCTACCGCCGCTTTCCAGTTCATGCCCCTGGCGTTGGCCGGCCTGCAGCAGCCAGGAGGTGTCCTGGTAGCGGCCGGCGAGCGCGCCGTTCAGCCCCCAGCTGTTGTCGGCGCTGTCGTAGTCGCTTTTGACCAGGCTGCCGAAATCCTTGCCTGCGCCCAGCAGGTCTTCGGGGTTGAGGGTGAACAGCTGAACTGCACCGCCCAGTGCGCCGGAGCCGACCACGCTGGAGTTGGAGCCCCGCACGATGTCCACCGAAGACAGGCCGTTGAAGTCGATCGAATCGAGACCGCCCTGGGCGCCGCCGGTCGGGCCCTGGCTGCGTGCACCGTCGGTCAGCCACGGCACGCGGATGCCGTCGATGGTGGTCAGCACGCGATCACGGTCGAGGCCGCGGATGTTGATGCTTTCACTGGTGCGGCTGTAGTTGACGCCGGGTTCGGCGCGCCGGCCGAGGTCGTCGAAGCTGCGGATCTGGCGCTTGTCCAGGGTGTCGGCGCTGGTCTCGCTGGTGGTGGGCAGGGACTGTTCGACTTCCTGGCTGACTACCTGGGTTGGCGCCAGCTCGGTCGTGCTGTTGTTTGCGGTGTTCTGCGCCAGTGCCAGCGATGGGCTCAGCAACAGCAGCGCCATCCAGGGACGCAAGGCGAAGGGTGGGGTGGGCATGGCATTACTCCCGCGTGTGGCTCTTTGGCCGTGGTGTTTTAGTTTTGGCGCGGGGAAATTAATCAAACAGATTCTCAAATGCAAATAAATATCAGTTGAGTTAGATTTTAAAAGTCATTCGCGTTAGTCTCTCTGCCGGTTTTTTTCCCGACCTGCACAGGGTCGTTCGTCATAGATAAGTACAAGCAGCTTCTGCCCCAAGGAAACGCCATGAGTAATTTCAGTCAGCCCTCGTCCGACCTTTATCAGCGCTGGCAAAACCTGCGCGCCGAGCAATCCGGCTTGCGCTCCCGCGATGCGGCCGCCGCGCTGGGTGTCAGCGAGGGCGAGCTGACCGCCAGCCGCCTGGGTGTGGATGCCGTGCGCCTGCGCATCGACTGGGCCGAGCTGCTGCCGGCACTGGGTGAGTTGGGCTACATCATGGCGCTGACTCGCAACGAGCATTGCGTGCATGAGCGCAAGGGCTATTACCGCGAGGTATCGGTCAGCGCCAATGGCGCCATGGGCCTGGTGGTTTCTCCCGACATCGACCTGCGCCTGTTCATGACCCAGTGGGCCAGCGTGTTCGCCGTGGCCGAAAATACCGAGCGTGGCATGCAGCGCAGCATCCAGATCTTCGATCGCCAGGGTACTGCCGTGCACAAGGTCTACCTGACCGCCAAGAGCGAAGAGGCGGCCTGGGCGCCGCTGGTCGAGCGCTTCCGCGCCGAAGAGCAGAGTGCCGAGCTAGACCTGCAGCCGCTGGCCGAGCGCAAGGCGCCGCGCGCCGACGCCGAAGTGGACGCCGCCGCCCTGCGCGCCGACTGGGCCGAACTGAAGGACACCCACCACTTCTTCGCCATGCTCAAGCGCCACGACGTCGCGCGTACCCAGGCCCTGCGCCTGGCCGGTCGCGAGTGGGCCGAGCCGTTGGCCACCGCCGAACTGCCCAGGCTGCTGGAGGAGGCCGGTAGCCGTCAGGTGCCGATCATGGTCTTCGTCGGCAACCAGCACTGCATCCAGATCCATTCCGGCACCGTGAGCAACCTGCGCTGGATGGGCGACTGGTTCAACGTGCTTGATCCCGAATTCAACCTGCACCTGAAGACTCCGGGCGTGGTCGAGCTGTGGCGTGTGCGCAAGCCGAGCAGCGACGGCATCATCACCAGCTACGAGGCCTTCGACGCCGATGGTGAGCTGGTCGTGCAGCTGTTCGGGGCCCGCAAGCCGGGCATTCCGGAGCTGGTCGAGTGGCGCGAGCTGGCCGAATCCATCGCGGCGCTGGAGGCCTGATATGCGTCTGTCCAAGTCTTTGCTGTTGTGCGGCAGCCTGCTGTTCAGCCACGCTGCGGCGGCGGCCGATCTGCCGCAGCGCTGGGTCAGCTCCGGTGGTTCGCTGAGCGAGTGGGTGGTACGACTGGGCGGCGAGAGCAAGCTGGTCGGTGTCGACACCACCAGCCTGCACCCGGTCTCCCTGCGCAAGCTGCCGAGCGTCGGTTACCAGCGCGCGCTGTCCGCCGAAGGCGTGCTGTCTCTGCGTCCGGACATCCTCATCGGCAGTGAAGAGATGGGCCCGCCTCCGGTGATCGCGCAGATCAAGGCTGCCGGCATCCCCGTCGAAACCCTCTCGGCCAAGCCGGAGCTGGATACCCTGGAGCGCAACGTACTGCGCCTGGGCGAGCTGCTTGGCGCCCCTGAGCGCGCCCGCGAGCAGATGGCCGCCTATCGCCAGGATCTACAACGCCAGTCGGAATGGGTGGCTCAGGTACGCAAGAAACATGAGGCGCCGCGGGTGCTGATGTTACTCGGCCATGCCGGCAGCAATGTCATGGCTGCCGGTAAGGACAGCCTGGCGGTGTGGCTGATCGAGCGCGCCGGTGGCGAGAGCCGTACCGAGCACAATGGCTACAAGCCGATCTCCAACGAGGCGTTGCTGGCCATGGATCCGCAGGTGGTGATTTTCTCCGACCGCAGTCTGCAGGGCGAGGAGGCGCGCCAGGCCCTGCTGCAGCAGAACCCGGTACTGCAGCAGACCAGCGCTGCCCGCGATGGCCGCCTGCTGACCCTCGACCCGACCTTGCTGGTTGGTGGTCTTGGTCCGCGTCTGCCTGAAGGACTGGCCGAGCTGTCGGCAGCCTTTTATCCTTCCGAGCAAGCACTGACGGCCGAACTCGACCGATGAATCCTGTTTTTCGACCCCGCCCATTGCTGTTGTCAATGGGCGTTCTTCTGCTGCTCGCTTTCTGGCTGTCCCTGGCTCTGGGGCCGGTGAGCCTGCCGCTGGGTGACACACTGCTGGCCGCGCTGCGTCTGCTGGGCCTACCCATCGATGGCGAAGGCCTGCAGCAGGCCGAGCTGATCCTCGGCCAGATCCGCCTGCCGCGCAGCCTGTTGGGGCTGTGCGTGGGCATCGTGCTGGCGTTGTCCGGCGTGGCCATGCAGGGCCTGTTCCGCAACCCGCTGGCCGACCCCGGCCTGGTCGGCGTGGCCGGTGGTGCAGCGCTGGGTGCGGCCATCGCCATCGTCGGTGGCAGCATGATCGGTGGCCTGCCGCCGGCCATTGCACCTTATCTATTGTCGCTGTGCGCGTTTACCGGTGGTTTGATCGTCACGGCGGTGGTCTATCGCTTCGGTCGCCGCGACGGGCAGACCAACGTCGCCACCATGCTGCTGGCGGGTGTAGCCCTGACAGCCATGTCCGGCGCCGGTGTGGGTCTGTTCACCTACCTGGCCGATGATGCCACCCTTCGCAGCCTGACCTTCTGGAACCTTGGCAGCCTCAACGGCGCCAGCTATCCACGCCTGTGGCCGCTGTTACTGATCACCCTAGGCATCGCCATCTGGCTGCCACGCCGCGCCTCGGCGCTCAATGCGCTGCTGCTCGGCGAGTCGGAGGCGCGCCATCTGGGCTTCAACGTCGAGCGAATCAAGCTGGAGCTGGTGCTGTGCACCGCGCTGGGAGTCGGTGCGGCGGTGGCGGCGGCGGGTCTGATCGGCTTTATCGGCCTGGTGGTGCCGCACCTGATGCGCCTGCTGGTCGGCCCCGATCATCGCGTACTGCTGCCGGCGTCCCTGCTCGCGGGTGCCAGCCTGTTGCTGCTGGCCGACCTGGTCGCGCGCCTGGTGCTGGCGCCGGCGGAACTGCCGATCGGCATCGTCACGGCGTTGATCGGCGCGCCTTTCTTCCTCTATTTATTGGTGCGAGGGCGAGCCTGATGCTGCGCGCGGAAAACCTGAGTGTGCGCCGGGGCGGCAGCATGGTGCTGGAGGGTGTCGATCTGGCCCTGCAGCCTGGCGAAGTACTCGGCGTGCTCGGCCCCAACGGAGCCGGCAAGAGCACGCTGCTTGGCGCCCTGTGCGGCGAGCTGGAAGCCAGCGCGGGCCAGGTGAGGCTCGACGAGCGGACGCTGGGCGCCTGGGGCGGGCAGGAGCGGGCGCAGCGCCTGGCGGTGTTGCCACAGAGCTCGACCCTGAGTTTTGCCTTTCCCGTGGCCGAAGTGGTGGCCATGGGGCGTTTGCCCCATGGCACCGGGCGCGTACGCGATGCCGAGATAGTCGATGCGGCGCTGCATGCAGCGGATGCCGAGCACCTGCGCGGGCGCAGCTACCTGGCCCTGTCCGGCGGCGAGCGCCAGCGCGTGCACCTGGCGCGGGTGCTGGCGCAGTTGTGGCCGGGCGGGGCAGGGCAGGTGCTGCTGCTCGACGAGCCGACCTCGGCCCTCGACCCGCTGCACCAGCACACCACCCTGCAGGCCGTGCGCGACTTCGCCAGCCAGGGCGCGGCGGTGCTGGTGATCCTGCACGACCTGAATCTGGCTGCGCGCTATTGCGACCGTATCCTGCTGCTGCAGGACGGTCGCCCGCATGCTTTTGGCAGCCCTGATGACGTACTGCAGGCCGAGCCGCTGCGCGCGGTGTTCGGCCTCGACGTACTGATCCAGCGCCACCCGGAGCGCGGCCACCCGTTGATCGTGGCGCGCTGAATGAAGTAGCCCGGATGAATCCGGGAGCGGCCCATCCCGGATTGCATCCGGGCTACGGCCACATGAACTCCCCTCTCCCACAAGTGAGAGAGGGGCCGGGGAGAGGGCTGGGGCTCCCCCTAGCCCTCTCCACCAGGCGTTCCCCCGTAAACACGGAGGGACTTACTCACAAGGAAGCCGCATGCGCATTCTTCTGCTCTGCTGTGTTGCCCTGCTGGCTGGCTGCCAGTCCCGTGGCGTGCTGCCCCCACCGGCACCCATCGCCCCCGAGGGCCGCGATCATGCCGAGCTGGGTCAGATCATCGACCTGGCCAGCGGTGAACGCATCAGCCCGGCACAACTGGTCGCGCGCCTGGCCAAGGCGCCGCGCCTGCTGGTCGGTGAGCAGCACGACAACCCCGATCATCATGCCCTGCAGCTGTGGCTGTCACGCGAGCTGGCTGCCCAGCGGCCGCAGGGCAGCGTGCTGATGGAAATGCTCAACCCCAACCAGCAGGCCAAGGTCGAACGGGTACAGGCGCAGACCCGCGCCGGCCAGGCGCCGGCCGACACCTTCGCCGCGCTGGCCTGGCTGCCGAACTGGGACTGGGGCTTGTACGGTGCGCTGGTGCAGTACCAGTTGCGCCAGCCTTATCCGTTGCTGTCGGCCAACCTGGACCGCGCAGAGATCATGCAGATCTACGGCAAGCCGCCGGTTCTGCAGGGCCAGGCCTCCACCGCGCAGACGGTGCAGGACACGCTGCGCGAAGACATCCGCGAGTCGCATTGCGGCCTGCTGCCGGACAGCCAGATTCCCGCGATGCTTGCCGTGCAGCAGCAGCGCGACCGGCGCATGGCCGAGCGCCTGGCCGCCGCGCCGCAGCCGGCCATGCTGTTCGCCGGTGCCTTCCATGTGCGCAAGGATCTGGGCGTACCGCTGCACCTGGCCGACCTCGGTTCAGGGGAGGGCAATGCCGTACTGGTGCTTGCCGAAGTCGGTAAAGAACCGGTTGCCGGCAGCGCCGACTATGTCTGGTACACCGCTGCCAATGTGCCCGAGGATCACTGCGCCAAGCTGCGTAAGAAATAAGGTGAGGCGTAGGAGCGAGCTCTGCTCGCGAAGCTTTTGTGG
>JAYQUJ010000011.1:0-79217 GCA_038147895.1 Pseudomonas sp. | reverse complement strand
CCTTAAAGTTGACTTCAACATTAGGCTTGCTCCACCTTCTACCGGGAGAACCGCCTCATGTCACCCTTCCAGCCCCTGCAACTGCCCAACGGCGCCGCCATTCCCAACCGCATCGGCAAGGCCTCCATGGAGGAAAACCTGGCCGACGCCACGCAAGGTCCTTCCGCCGAGCTGCTGCGCCTGTACCAAGCCTGGGCCGACGGTGGTACCGGCCTGTTGCTGAGCGGCAACGTGATGGTCGACCGCCGCGCCATGACCGGCCCCGGCGGCGTGGTGCTGGAGGATGACTCGCAGCTGGAAAAATTCCGCGAGTGGGCCCGCATCGGCCGCGCCAAGGGTGCGCAGTTCTGGCTGCAGATCAACCATCCCGGCCGGCAGATGCAGGCCAATCTCGGCCAGCAGACCGTGGCGCCTTCGGCGGTGGCGCTGGACATGGGCGGCCTGTCGAAGCTGTTCCCCGTGCCCAAGGAACTGAATGACGCCGAGATCGGCAAAATGATCCAGCGTTTCGCCCGCACTGCCGAGCTGGCCGAACAGGCCGGCTTCAGCGGGGTGCAGATCCACGCGGCGCACGGCTATTTGCTCAGCCAGTTCCTCTCGCCACTGAGCAACAAGCGCACGGACAGCTGGGGCGGCTCGCTGGAGAACCGCGCTCGCCTGCTGCTGGAGATCGTCAAGGCGGTGCGTGCCCGGGTTTCGCCGGGCTTCTGCGTGGCGGTGAAGATCAACTCGGCCGACTTCCAGCGCGGCGGTTTCGATGCTGCCGACGCCAAACGCGTGGTGCAGATGCTCAATGAGCTGCCGGTCGATCTGGTCGAGCTCTCCGGTGGCAGCTACGAGGCGCCAGCCATGCAGGGCGATGCCCGCGATGGCCGCACCCTGGCCCGTGAGGCCTATTTCCTGGAGTTCGCCGGGGAAATCGCCGCCGTGGCGAAGATGCCGCTGATGGTCACCGGCGGCATCCGCCGCCTGCCGGTGGTCGAGCAGGTGCTGGACAGCGGCGTGGCCGTGGCCGGCATCGCCACTGCCCTGGCCATCGAGCCAAACTTGCCGCAGCGCTGGCAGGCCGGCGAGCAGCAGCTGAGCGCCGAGCTGCCGCCGATCCGCTGGAAGAACAAGACCCTGGCCGCGCTGGCCTATATGGCCACGGTGAAGTTCCAGATGCGCCGCCTGAGCCACGGCAAGGCCAGCAAGCCGAACGTGTCGCCGCTGCGCGCCTTCCTGACCGAGCAGGTGAAGATGGCGCGCCGCACGCGGCTCTACAAACGCCTGATGGCCAGCACCTAACAGGCTGTCGAAAAACTATCTGCGTTGTCTGGCCGTTGTTAAAAACAGCCCGAGACACGGCGTCTCAAAATGCTCATTTACCACTCGTAAACTGCGCTTTCTCGGCTGTTTTTGCGGGGCCGCCACCGGCCTAGGCCAGACTGCCTCGCTAACGTTTCTCAACAGCCTGTTAAGGCGCCAGGTGCCCGGTCTTGCACCAGAGCAAACAGCCCTCGGTGCTGAACGGGGTGTGGGCAAAACCCGGCGGGCAGCGCAGCCAGCTGCCCGCCGGGTAGTCGCCCCGCTCATCCTGCAAGCTGCCTTCCAGCACTAGGTACTCGGCACCTGCGGGATAGCGGCATTCCACCCCCGAAGTGCCTGGCAACCAACGCTGCAGCAATACACGCTCGCTGGCGAAGCGGTGCAGAGGCAACTCGCTCAGGCCGGGTAGCGCGCCTGGAGTCCAGTCGGCACGCTGGCTGTCGACCACCACCTCGGCCGTATCCTCCACAGCAAACTGCATCAGCTTGACGAAGATGGTGCAGCCCTCGCGGCTGAACGGCGTATGCCGACTGCCGATGGGGTTGCGCACGTAAGTGCCGGCCGGGTAGTCGCCGCGCTCGTCGGAGAACACCCCATCCAGCACCAGAAACTCCTCGCCACCCGGATGGGCGTGCGCGCTGAACTGCGAGCCCGGTGCGTAGCGCACGATGGAGGTGGCCCGCGCCAGCTCCTCGCCAATACGGTCGAGCATCTGCCGCTCCACCCCAGGAAGCGGCGAGGCCACCCAGGGTGCATCGCCCGGGCGAATCACCACGGGCAGGCTGAAGTCGGCGTTCAGGCGCAAGGCGCTTACCAGCTACCGACGTTGGCCATGGAGATCCAGGGCTCGGCCGGCGCCAACGGCTCGCCTTTTTGCAGCAGTTCGATGGAGATCTGATCCGGCGAGCGGACGAAGGCCATGTGGCCATCGCGCGGCGGGCGGTTGATGGTCACACCGTGCTCCTGCAGGCGCTGGCAGGCGGCGTAGATGTCGTCCACCGCATAGGCCAGGTGGCCGAAGTTGCGCGCGCCGCCGTAGTCCTCGGTGTCCCAGTTGTAGGTCAGCTCGACCTGAGCATCGTGGTCACCCGGCGCAGCCAGGTAGACCAGGGTGAAGCGGCCCTGGGGGTATTCGCGCTGCTTGACCACTTCCAGGCCGAGGGCATCGCGGTAGAAGCGCAGGGATGCGTCGAGATCGGCCACGCGGACCATGGTGTGCAGGTATTTCATTGCTCAGTTCCGTTTCAGTAGTGCCAGCAGGGCTTCGGCGCTGGCATCCGAAGAGGCGGGATTCTGCCCGGTGACCAGCAAGCCGTCGACCTCGACATGGCTGCTCCAGTCATCACCACGCCCATACTGGCCACCATTGGCCTTGAGCATGTCCTCGACCAGAAACGGCACCACGTCGGTGAGCTGCACGGCGTCTTCCTCGCTGTTGCTGAAGCCGGTGACGCGCTTGCCGCGAACCAGTGGCGCGCCATCCGCAGCCTTGACGTGACGCAGCACGCCCGGCGCGTGACATACCGCACCCACCGGTTTACCGAGGGCGATGAAGCGCTCGATCAATGCGACGGAAGCGGCATCCTCGGCCAGGTCCCACAGCGGGCCGTGGCCGCCGGGATAGAACAGCGCATCGAAATCTTCGGCGCGCACCTGGGCCAGCGGCACGCTGGCGGCCAACTGCTGCTGTGCCTGGGCATCCTCGGCGAAACGGCGCGTGGCATCGGTCTGCGCATCCGGAGCATCGCTCTTGGGATCGATCGGCGGTTGGCCACCCTTGGGCGAAGCCAGGGTGATCTGCGCCCCGGCATCCTTGAACACGTAATAGGGCGAAGCGAATTCTTCCAGCCAGAAGCCGGTCTTGTGACCGGTGTTGCCGAGTTGGTCGTGGGAGGTGAGTACCAACAGAATGTTCATGAACAACTCCAGGGGCAGGCCCGCAGTGATAACGATGAGGCAGATGGTAGGACGACCGCTATGATTCGATAATTCGAAAGCTCTTATTTCTGGCATTCAAAAAGTGAATATCGCTAACAAGGACCTCAACCTGCTGCTGGTGTTCCATGTGCTCTACCAGGAGCGCAATGCCACCCAGGCCGCACAACGTATGGCGCTCAGCCAACCGGCGCTGAGCCACAAGCTGAACAAGCTGCGCCACGCCTTTGGCGATCCGCTGTTCGTGCGTGCGCCCCGTGGCCTGACTCCCACGCCCAGGGCGCACCAGCTGGCGCCGCAGGTGCAGCGCCTGGTGGCAGAGCTGGAAGCCTTCTACGACCAGTGCGACGGGCGCGACTTCCTGCAGCGCGCCGAGCGCATCCACCTCTACACCACCGACTACATGGAACAGACCCTGCTCCCTCACCTGCTGCCGCGTCTGCGCACCCAGGCGCCGAATCTGATCCTGATCACCCACAACACCCGAGGCCTGTTGCCCCGCGAGGAGCTGGAGAAAGGCACTTGCGACCTGGCCATTGCCGGCTTCTATGACAACCTGCCGGATACCTTTCGCCAGCAGCGCCTGCTGTCCGAAGACTTCGTGGTTCTGGCCGATGCCGACAATCCCCAGCTGGTGCAGAGGCTCGACCTACCGGCGTTCCTTGCCTGCGAACACCTGCTGACGACCCTGACCGGCGACCTCAACGGCCTGGTGGATCGTGCCCTGGAAAAGCTGGGCAAGCAGCGCCGAGTGGCGGCCGGCTTGTCCAGCTTCATTGCTCCGACCCGCCTGATTCGCCATTCGCAGATGCTGCTGACCTGCCTGCGCTCGGTGGCCGAAGAGGCCGTGGCGCGCGACGCCCGGCTGCGCCTGCACCCTCTGCCGGCCGAGCTGGCGCTGCCCCGCGTGGAAGTGATGCAGATCTGGCATGAGCGCACCGATGCCGACCCACTGCGCCGCTGGCTGCGCCAGCAGATTCAGCAGGTCACCAGCTCGCTCAGACCTTGAGACCGTCAAGCACCTGCCGACTGCGCTCGAACCAGCCCAGCAGGTAGTCGGCCAGCGCCTGAGTGCGCCGTGGCAGGCTGCCCTGCCAGGGATGCACGAGAAATACCGGCGTGCTGCGGGTCTGGTAGTCGCTGAGCAACCAGCGCAGGCGGCCGTCACGCAGCTCCTCCTGCACCATGTAGGACGGCAGGCGGGCAATGCCGGCGCCACTCAGAGCGGCCTTCTTCAGCAGGCTGTAGTGGTTGCTGGCCAGTTGCCCCGCGACCTGCACCCGTTCCAGCTGATGCTGCCGGTGATACAGCCACTCGGCAAAACCGCTGTAGTGGGTATTGAGCAGGCACTGGTGCTCGGCCAGTTGCGCGGGAACCTGCGGTGTGCCGTGACGGGACAGGTAATCGGGCGTGGCGCAGGTGATCTCCTGCAGGGCGAACAGTGGCCTGGCCACCAGCCGCTCATCCAGCTGCTGGCCTGAGCGGATACCCAGGTCGAAGCCCTCGGCGACCAGGTCACGGTAGGTGTTGGCCAGATCCAGCTCGATGCGTACAGCGGGGTACTGGCGGGCAAAATCCAGCAGCAAGGCATCGAAGAAGGTTTCGCCAAGCGACACCGGCACCGTCAGCCGCACGCTGCCGGCTACTTCGTCCTGCAGCCCTTGCACAACCTGCAAGGCCCTCTGCGCCTGGGCCTGCAGCGCCTGGGCCTCGGGCAGTAGTGCAGCGCCAGCGGCGGTGAGGTGCAGGCGGCGGGTGGTACGGTGCAGCAACTGACTGCCCAGGCGCCGCTCCAGGGCGCTGATGCGCTTGGACAACTGTCCCTTGCTGCAACCCAGGCGCTCGGCGGCCGCAGTGAAACTGCCCAGTTCGATCAGCTGGGCAAAGGCCGCCAGGTCTTCCAGGTCGCTCATGTCGCACCCATTGTTTCCATATGAAAACCAAAGGTTTCACATTGCCTGGATTATTGGCAACAGAACTCTCCCTAGACTGGCCCCATCAACCACAGCAAACGGGAGACACCTCATGAAAATCATCCTCATCGGCGCCAACGGCACCATTGGCCAGGCCATCGAGCGCGAGCTGGGCGAGCGTCACCAGATCATCCGCGTCGGCCGCAGCAGCGGCGACTTCCAGGTCGATATCAGCGACACCGCTTCCATTCGCCGCCTGTTCGAGCAAGTCGGCCCGTTCGATGCGCTGATCAGCGCCGCCGGCAACGCCCACTTCGGTGCGCTGGAAGAACTGGGCGAGCAAGAGTTCGCCGTGGGCCTGAACGACAAGCTGATGGGCCAAGTGAACCTGGTGTTGATCGGCCGTGAGTTCGCCAACGACTGCGCCTCCTTCACTCTCACTTCCGGCATCCTCAGCGAGGACCCGATCCGCTACGGAGTCGCCGTGAGCACGGTCAACGCCGCCGTCGATGCCTTCGCCCGCGCCTCCGCCATCGAACTGCCGCGCGGCATGCGCATCAACAGCGTGAGCCCGACGATTGTGCAAGAGTCGCTGCCTTCCTACGGCCCGTATTTCCGTGGTTTCAAGGCAGTGCCGACAGCCACCGTGGCGCTGGCCTACGCCAAAAGCGCGGAGGGTCTGCAGACCGGCCAGGTTTATCGGGTACTGTGAACCAGCGGTTGCCTGAGTGGCTTGGCGGTGGCACCTTGGGGGCGTGTTTCACACAGGGACGCCCCCATGTATCGCGCAATCAGCCTACTGACCCTCTGCGGCCTGCTGGCCGCCTGTTCGTCCAGCCCCGAAACCAAGCCTGCCGCGCAAGCCGGCAATGGCCGTTGTGATGCAGAAGCGGTGCAGCATTTCGTCGACCAGCGCATCACTACGGAAATGGCCGAAGAAGCTCGCGTGGAGTCGGGCGCCAAGTACCTGCGCGTCACCCAGCCGAACCAGCCGGTGACCATGGATTACAACCCGCAGCGCCTGAACATCGACATCGACGACGCCGACAGCATCATTCGCCTGAGCTGCGGTTGAGGCGCGCTAAGCGGCAGAGTGCTCCGCTGCGCCCGCCTCGATGCGCAGCGCCATGTGACGAATCAGGCCGTTGTCCACCAGCTGCCCCAGCAACTGCATGTGCGGCAATGCCAGATGCGCCTGCAGCGCCTCTTCCGATGCCCAGTGGCTACGCAACAGCCAGTGATCTTCGCCCTGCGGATCACGCAGCAGTTCGCAGCCTTGGCATGCGACAGCGTGCTGCGCTCGTAGCTGCAGCTCGCGCAGGTACTGGCCAAGCTGCTCACCGCCGCCCTCCCGTGCCCGAAAACTGGCCAGGCCAATGATGGTTCGATTCATCCGCTCGTCCTCCGCACTGCCAGCCCATGAGCACAACCACTGCCACGGCTGGCGCAGCTGTCTTTCTGCAATCTGCAACATGGGCAACACCCTGGTGATTACTACCGCCTGCCACACAGAGTGCCTGGGCACTGGCCATGGGCGTTAACCGGATGCTGCCTATGGCTTGCACGATCCTGCCAAGGGCAGATGCGTTGTGTCGGCTTGCGCAAACGGCCCGGACATTGCAACCTGCGTCCCGTTCCCGCAGACGAGATCGCCCTTGAAAAGACTCCTGCTCCCTCTGCTGATTGCGGCGCTCCCCGCCCAGGGCGCGGACTGGCAGGTGTACACCCACAGCCTGGGCAACCAGGCCAGCATGGTCGGCGACGAACTGCGCGGGCATCCGCATGGCGGCAAGCGTGCTTTCTATGTGGAGCTGGTGCATGCCCTGCTGGACGAGCTGCAGCAACCCGCGTCGATCCACGAAGTACCGCTGGCCCGCGGGTTGAAGATGGTGCAGTCACGCTCGCATGTGGTGCTGTTCAACCTCAGTCGCACTAACGCTCGTGAAAAACTGATGCGCTGGGTCGGGCCCACGCTGCGGGAGACCGACTACCTCTACGAATTGAAAGCGCAGCCAACCGGTATCCGCGCTATCGAAGATGCTGCCGCCCTGCCCATCTGCGTACTCAACGGCAGCTCCCACGACAGCCTGCTGAGCACCCGCAACTTCACCCAGATACAAAGAGCCAACTCCTATGCCGGCTGCTTTCGCATGCTGGCCGCCGGCCGCGTGCAACTGGTTGCCTCGGCCGACAGCGATCTGCCACGCAAACTGGCCGATGCCGAAGTGGCCGAAACGGACGTGAAGCCGACAGCCGTCTCCCTGGGCCAGGACGAAGGCTATATCGCGCTTTCCATCGATACCCCCGACGCCGAAGTGACGCGCTGGCAGCAGGCACTTGCCCAATTGATCCGCGATGGCCGCTACCAGCGCCTGCAAGCCCAATACGCACACTGAGCCACCTGCACGATCCTGCAGCGCACTTGCCCAATCCTGCTGATCGACGCGACCATGCGGGACAGGCCTTCTGCCGCTGGCTAAGCTGCCCCCATTCAGGAGGAACGCCCCATGTCTGCAGCCCCCATCGATACCAGCCTGGAAGCACAGCGCCAGGAACTGGCCATGCTGATCGCCCGTATCGCCGAGGATGACGGCATCTACGAAAGCGCCATTGCCGACCTGGTGCTGTTCCGCGCCAGCGAGCCCTCGCCCATCACCCACTGCCTGTACCGCCCCGCCCTGTGCATCATGGCCCAGGGCCAGAAAGTGGTGGGCTTGGAGGATGAACGCTTCGTCTACGACCCGCTGCATTACCTGGTGGCCTCGGTGACCCTGCCGGTAACCGGTGAAGTCACCCAGGCATCGAGCGCTGCCCCCTATCTGAGCCTGCGCCTGGATCTCGACCCACTGGAGCTGGGCGAACTGATCAGCAGTGCCGGGCCCATCGCCGTGGCCAACCGCAGCAGTGGTCGCGGCCTGCATGTCGACCGCATGGACCTGCCACTCCTGGATGCGCTGATCCGTCTGCTGCGCCTGCTGGAAACGCCACGGGACATCCCCATGCTGGCTCCGCTGATTCGCCGCGAGATTCTCTATCGCCTGCTGTGCAGCCCACAGGGCCAGCTGCTGCGCGACATCGCAACGGCCGACAGCCAGGCGCACCGGGTCAACCGCGCCATCGAATGGCTCAACCTCAACTATCACAAGCCACTGCGCATCGACGACCTGGCCCGCGAGGCCAACCTCAGTACCTCGACCCTGCACCACCGCTTCAAGGCCGTGACCGCCATGAGCCCGCTGCAGTACCAGAAGCAGCTGCGCCTACAGGAAGCGCGGCGCCTGATGCTGTGCGAGAACCTCGATGTTTCCAGCGCCGGCTACAAGGTCGGCTACGAAAGCCCCTCGCAGTTCAGCCGCGAATACAGCCGCCTGTTCGGCGCCCCACCAGTGCGCGACCTGGCCCGGTTGCGCGCGGCGGGCTGATTACCAGCCCAACTCCAGCTCGCTGCTGAACTGCCGGCGCACGCCGCTCAGCGGGTCATCGAAGGCCAGTTCCTGGGCCAGCAGTTTGAGCGGACGGGAGAAGTCGTCCACACCTTTTTCATCGTAGAGCACCGGGTAGAAGCTGTCGTTGCAGATCGCCGCGCCGAGTGCCGCCATGTGCACGCGCAGCTGGTGCTGTTTGCCGGTGATCGGCCACAGGCGATAGCGCCACAGCTCGCCGTTGCGCTCCAGTACGTCCAGCAGGGTTTCACTGTTGGTCTCGCCGGGTACCTCGCGCATGCGGAAGAACGGCTCGCCCTTTTCCAGGCGCGAGTGGCGACGCAGCGGAAACTCATGTTGCGGCAATGCCGGGGCGATGGCCTGGTAGACCTTGTCGATGCGCCGCTCACGAAACAGCGCCTGGTAAGCGCCACGCGTCTGCGGATTGCAGGAGAACAGCACCAGCCCGGCGGTATGCCGGTCGATGCGGTGCAGCGGCGCCAGATGCGGATTGCCGGTTTCGCGCACCAGGCGGGTCAGCAGGGTCTGCTCGGCATAATCGCCGGCCGGCATCACCGGCAGAAAATGCGGTTTGTCGGCGATCAGGATGTGTTCGTCCTGATGAAGGATGCGAGCGGCAAAGGGGATCTCGCGCTCGTTGGCGATCTCGCGGAAGTACTGCACCCGCAGCGCCTCACGATAAGGCTCATCCGGGCCCAGGGGGCGATCCTCGGCATCCAGCACCAGACCGCGAGCCATGCGTTGCAGCCAGGTTTCCCGGGATATCTGCGGGAAGCGCGCGCACAGGCAATCGAGCACCGTGGCCCAGTCACCGGCGGGCAGGTGCAGGTAGCTGGGGCGAACGTGCAGAGGGCGGGAGGACATCGGTAAACCTGGCTGGCGAAAGCCATGCATTATTCCCCAGACAGCAGCAAAACGCTGCACAGTCGGCCGGGGATTTGCCCAGCGACTGTCACTGCCACTCTCCGGCCAGCCGGTGCAGGATCGTGGTTTCGACGAGAGAGGAGCGACGCGATGCAGATCATAGGCCTGATCGGCGGCATGAGCTGGGAGTCCACCCTGCCCTACTACCGGCAAATCAACGAGGCCGTTCGCCAACGCCTGGGTGGCCTGCACTCTGCGCGCCTGGTGCTGTATAGCGTGGACTTCCACGAGATCGAACGACTGCAGCACAACGGTGACTGGAGTGCCGCCGGCGCCCGCCTGGCCGAGGCGGCGCAGGCACTGGAGCGTGCCGGGGCGGAGTTTCTGGTGCTGGCCACCAACACCATGCACAAGGTGGCCGATGCCATCGAAGCCGCCGTGGACATTCCGCTGCTGCATATCGCCGACCCGACAGCCGCCGCCATTCAGGTCGCAGGTCTGCAGCGGGTCGGCCTGATCGGCACACGCTTCACCATGGAGCAGCCCTTCTACCGCGAGCGCCTGGAGCAGCGCCACGGCATCGAGGTGTTGACCCCGGATGCAGCGCAACGGGAACTGGTACACCGGGTGATCTACGAAGAACTGTGCCTGGGGCAGATACGCCAGGAGTCACGCGATGCCTATCGCCAGGTTATTGCCGATCTGGTTCTGCGCGGCGCACAGGCGGTGATTCTTGGCTGCACAGAAATCGGCCTGCTGGTGAGTGCAGAAGATGCCAGCGTGCCCCTGTTCGACACCACCCGCCTGCACGCGCTGGCGGCGGCCGACAAAGCACTCGACATGGACTAGCCGGGCGTTTGCTCGCAGGCCTCGGCAAACAGCATGACGCGATCCCGCCCCGCGGCCTTGGCTGCGTACAAGGCCTGGTCGGCGCCCTGAATCAGCGCTGCGGGAGACTGTTCGCGCCCGCTTCCCGACTGCGGCTGGCAGACATTGACTCCGGCGCTCAGGCTCAGGCGCAGCCAGGGCGCGCCTGCGTGGGGTAACGCACGGGCTTCCAGGGCGGCACGAATCTGCTCGGCCACCTGCAGCGCCCCCATTGCATCGGTTTCCGGCAGCAGCAGGCAGAACTCTTCACCGCCGTAGCGCACCGCCAGGTCGGCCGGGCGTTTCTGCCCCGCTCGAATCACATCGGCCACCTGGCGCAGGCACTCATCACCGGCAGCGTGGCCATAGATGTCGTTGTACTGCTTGAAGAAGTCGACATCGAACAGGATCAGCGCCAGCGGCCGCTGGTAGCGGCTGGCACGGGCGAACTCGTCATCCAGGGCTCGCATGAAGCGCCGACGGTTGGCCAGGCGGGTCAACTCGTCCTCCAGGGCCTGGGTTTCCAGGCGCTGATTGAAGGCGCGCAAGGCATCGCGAGTCGCCAGCAACTCGATCTGGGTCTTCTGCCCCTGCTTGATGAGGTGCAGCAGATAAAAACCGAACAGCCCCAGCAATATGGCCATCAGCCCCACCACCGTGATCTGCCTCAAGGAGTCGGCGCGCCAGCCAGCGAGGATGTCGTCCTTGGCAAAACCAGTGATCACCACCAAGGGATGGTCATTGACCGTCCGGTAACTGAAAAGGCGCTGCACGCCATCGCTGATCGACTCCAACATGGCAGTGCCTACAGGCTGCTGCTCCAACAAGCGGCTGAATATGGCCCCCTTGACCACGCTACTGCCAAGAGCATCTTCGCTGTAGGGCGTACGCAGCAACACAGTGCCATCGTTATGCACCAGATCAATCAGGCCATTGGCCCCGACATCGAAAGTGGCATAGAAGCCGCTCAGAAAATCCACCGACAGCGTTGCCAGTGCCACTCCGAGAAAGCGCCCCTGGGCATCTTCCACACGCCGGGAAAGCGGAATGATCCATTCGCCCGTAGTACGGCTGCGAATGGGCGCACCGATATACAGGTCGTTACCGTAGGGTTGGTCAAGGTGATGGATGAAATACGCCCGGTCGGCGCTGTTGAACTCTCGTGGCGGCTGGCCGAACGAACTGACCAGCCAGCGACCATCGGTGTCGTAAACGAACAGGCCATGCAGCTCTGGCTGCTCCAGCACCTGACGCTGCATCAACCGCTGCAGGCGCTGAATCTGCTCGGGGCCGGTACCTTCCACCTGCAAGCGTTCGATCAGGTCGCCCAGTACGATATCGGCCTTCTTCATCATGTCGGCGGTCTGCCGGGCCAGCGCCTGCGCCAGGTTGGAGGTATCAGCCGCCGCCGCACGCAATTGCACCTGACGGGCCTGCCAGATCAGCCAGCCATCGGTCAGTACCAGCGACAGGCAGACCAGCACGACGAAGGTACGCGCCAGCGGTAACACCCTGGGACGCTGCCACCAACGCAACAACCTTACGCCCGTGTCTGCACTATTCCCCATCCATTACCGCCTACAACTCGTCCTCTGATGCATCAACTATAGAGAAGCCCGCGGCCCCGGCCAGAAGTTCGGCCAAATCGCCACGTGCACGCTAGCGAATGACATGCATGCTGCCACACGACTGCAATTGAGGCATGACGAATGGCATCTTCGGCCGGGACTTGGCCTCCGTACCTGCATACACTAACGCCCTGTTTTCCCGACCGAGGCTCGTCATGACTGAAGCATCCTCCATCGCCATCATCATCGGTGCCGGCCATGCCGGTGGCGAACTGGCCATCGCCCTGCGCAACGAAGGTTGGGCCGGGCGCATCCTGCTACTCGGCGAGGAGGCCCACCTGCCCTATCACCGTCCGCCACTGTCCAAGGCCTATCTGGCTGGCAGCGTGGAGAAGAGCAGCCTGTCGATTCGCCCACAGGCGACCTATGACAAGGCAGCCGTCGAGTTTCTCGGCGGCGTGCGGGTCACTCGCATCGACCGTGCCAACCGGCGCCTGGAGCTGGCCGATGGTCAGCAGTTGGCCTACGACAAACTGGCCATCGCCACCGGTGGCCGACCACGCCCACTGAACGTGCCGAATGCCTCGGCCGCCGAACGCTGCAGCAACTTTCATTACCTGCGCACTCTCGACGATGTCGAACGCATCCGCGAACAAATGAACAGCGGCAAACGCCTGACCATCATCGGCGGCGGCTATATCGGTTTGGAAGTCGCTGCCTCGGCTATCGCCCAGGGCCTGCAAGTCACCGTACTGGAGGCACTGCCGCGCGTGCTGCAACGCGTCACCGCTGCCGAGCTGTCGGCCTATTACGAGCGCAAGCATCGCGAGGCCGGCGTGGATATCCGCACCAACGTACAGGTGGCCGATCTGGACGTTACCGGCAATGCGGTGACGGCCGTGATCTGTGCCGACGGCAGTCGCCTGGATACCGAGCTGGTGGTAGTCGGCATCGGCCTGATCGCCAATACCGAACTGGCCGCCGAAGCCGGGCTGGAAATCGACAACGGCATCCTGGTCGACGAACAGGCCCGCACCAGCGACCCGCTCATCTTCGCTGCCGGCGACTGCACCAACCACCCCAATGGCCTGCTCGGCCGTCGCCTGCGCCTGGAGTCGGTGCCCAACGCGCTGGAGCAGTCGCGCGTCGCCGCCGCCAACATGGCTGGCAAGGACAAACGCTATGCCTCGCTGCCCTGGTTCTGGTCCGACCAGTACGAGCTGAAACTGAAGATGGTGGGCCTGGCCGAAGGCTTCGAGCGCCTGGTACTGCGTGGCGACCCGCAGACCGACAGCTTCAGCGCTTTCTACCTCAAGGGCGACAAGCTGCTGGCCGCCGACACGGTAAATCGCCCCCAGGACTTCATCGCCGCCAAGCGCCTGGTGGCCGAAGCTATCAGCGTAAGCGCCGAGCAGCTGGCCGACGACAGCAAGCCGCTCAAGGAGCTGCTACCGCCAGCCCAGGCCTGAGCCGGCCGCGGGGCCGGTATCTGCCGCGCCCCGCTACAGTTCGATCATCTCGAAGTCGGCCTTGGATGCCCCGCAATCGGGGCACAGCCAATCCGCCGGCACATCCTCCCAGCGCGTTCCCGCTGCAATACCTTCATCCGGCCAACCCAAGGCCTCGTCGTATATGAAGCCGCAAATCATGCATTGCCACTTCTTCATATGCACTCTCCAGCCCCCGCACATAGCATAGAAAGTTGTCGAAAGTATGCAGCGGCTGAGATAGCAAACAAACTTGGCGAATATGTCAGCTTTCTCACAAAGCCCGTGGTAGCTGGCTTGCCAGGCTGGAAATGATAAATCCAACCGCTATAATCAGCCTCGTTATTAGCTATCTAAGTTCGATAGCCCGATAACCAACTTCAATACTTCTGCCGACTCCGGCATACCTCTCTGGTGAATATGTGACGAAAGACGAACTGCGCGCCGAACTGGAGCGCCAGGCGCAACGTTACAAGGATGTTTATGGTGGTGAAGTCATCACCTACGCGGCCCAGCCCGACCCCGACCGCAAACCCTGGCGCAAAAAGCCAACGGTGCAGGATCAGGCCTTCCAGCAGGAAATCAGAAAAATCGAAGAGGCCCGCAACGCGGAGTGATGCGCCGCTTCAGCGGCGCTTGCTACTGCCCAACAACGAGCCCATCAAACCGCGCACCAGCTGCCGACCGATCTGATTGGCCGCCTGACGCACGGCGGTTTTCACCGCCTGACCGAATAGCTCGCTGGCCAGCTCGCCCAATCCCTCGCTTTCGGCCTTCTTGCCCTTGGCAGGCTTTTGCTCTGGTGCCTCGACGGGCGTTTGAGCCTTGCGCGCCATGAGCATTTCATAGGCCGACTCACGGTCCACGGCTTTGTCGTAGCGCCCCGCCTGAGGCGAGCTGCGCAGCAACGCCGCGCGCTCGGTTTCATTCAGCGGCCCGATGCGCGACTGTGGCGGGGCGATGGCTACCCGCTGCACCATGGCCGGCGTGCCCTTCTCCTCCAGGGTGCCGACCAGCGCCTCGCCGATACCCAGCTCGGTGAGTACGCTCAGGCTGTCGAAATCAGGATTGGGCCGAAAGCCGTCAGCCACGGCACGCAACGACTTCTGCTCCTTCGCGGTAAAGGCGCGCAGGCCGTGCTGAATGCGCAAACCAAGCTGGGCCAGCACGTCGTCCGGCAGATCGCTCGGCGACTGGGTGACGAAATACACGCCAACGCCCTTCGAGCGGATCAACCGCACCACCTGCTCCAAGCGCTCCTGAAGCGCCTTCGGCGTATCGCTGAACAACAGATGCGCCTCATCGAAGAACAGGGCCAGCACCGGCTTCTCGGCATCACCACGCTCGGGCAGCTGCTCGAACAACTCGGCCAGCAGCCAGAGCAGGAAAGTGGCGTAAACCTTGGGCGACTCGTGCACCAGACGACTGGCGTCGAGCAGATGGATGCGGCCGCGCCCGTCGCGATCCGGATGGAGGATGTCCTCCAGCTGCAACGCCGGTTCGCCGAACAGGGCTTCGGCGCCCTGCTGTTCCAGGCTCGCCAGACGCCGCAACAGGGCCTGGGCCGAGGCTCCGGCGAACAAGGCACGATCCTCGCCTAACAGTTCAGGGTGATCCTTGAGGTGGTTGAGCAGCGCCTTGAGATCCTTCAGGTCGAGCAGCAGCAGACCTTCCCGATCGGCCACCTGAAAGGCCGCGTAGAGCGCCGCCTGCTGGCTGTCGCTTAATTCGAGCAGGTTGCTCAGCAACAACGGCCCCATCTCGGTCAGCGTGGTGCGCAGGGGATGACCGCTCTTGCCAGCCACATCCCACAGGGTCACAGGGTAGGCCTGCGGGCTGTGCTGCAGCCAGGGCATGCTGGCGATGCGCTCGGCCACCTTGCCCTGGGGGTTACCGGCTGCACCGAGCCCGCAGAGGTCTCCTTTGATATCGGCGGCGAACACCGCCACACCGGCGTCGCTGAACAGCTCGGCGAGTCGCTGCAGAGTCACCGTTTTACCCGTGCCGGTAGCGCCTGCTACCAGTCCGTGGCGATTGGTCAGGCGCAGCGCCTGGGCAACGGGCTGCCCCTGCGGGTCGGCGCCCAGAATGAAAGTATCGGCTAGCGGCATCTTGCCATCCCTCGGGCTAAAGCTTTACTGCAGTTATGTCGTTATAGATGTTGTTAGCACGCAGTCCATCGCTAGAACATCAAACGGCGAATGCCAAGAAGACTGCTGCCAGAACTTACCGGACGCAAGCGCACATGACCCAGAATCTGAAGTTCAGCCACAAGATCCTGCTAGCAGCCTCCCTGGTTGTAATAGCCGCCTTCTCGCTGTTCACCCTGTACAACGACTATCTACAACGCAACGCCATCCGCACCGACCTGGAAAACGAACTGGAAAGTCTCGGCCAGGTCACGGCCAGCAACATCCAGAACTGGCTGTCAGGACGCATCCTGCTAGTAGAAGGTGTCGCTCAATCGATCGACAGCGAAACCACCCCCGACTCCCTGGCGAAAACCCTGGAGCGGCGCGTGCTGACATCGACCTTCGACTTCACCTATCTGGGTTCCGCCGATGGCAGCTTCACCATGCGCCCGGACAGCGACATGCCGGACGGCTACGATCCACGCACCCGTCCCTGGTACAAAGACGCCATGGCCGCCGGCGGCTCGACCCTGACCGAGCCCTATGTGGATGCCGCCACCAGCAAGCTGATCATCACCATCGCCACACCGGCCGGCAGCGCCGGCGTGGTGGGTGGCGACCTGAGCCTGGATACCCTGGTACAGATCATCAACTCGCTGGATTTCGACGGTATCGGCTACGCCTTCCTGGCCAGCGCAGACGGCAAGATCCTGGTTCACCCGAACAAAGATCTGGTGATGAAGACCCTCAAGGACGTCTACCCAGAGGACACGCCGCAAATCAGCAGCGGCGTCACCGAGGCAGAGCTGGACGGTACGACACGCATCCTGACCTTCACCCCGGTCCAGGGGCTGCCATCGGTCAAGTGGTACATCGGCTTGTCCATCGACAAGGACAAGGCCTACGCGAGCCTGCATGAATTCCGCGCTTCGGCCATCGTCGCCACCATCATCGCCGTGGTCATCATCATGCTCCTGCTGGGCATGCTGATCCGCGTACTGATGCAACCACTGCTGGCCATGGGCAAAGCCATGAGCGACATCGCCCAGGGCGAAGGCGACCTGACCAAGCGCCTTAACGTGCAGAGCCGCGACGAATTTGGCGAACTGGCGAGCTCCTTCAACCAGTTCGTCGAGCGTATCCACGGTTCGATCCGCGAAGTGTCCTCCGCCACCCTGCAGCTCAACGAAGTCGCGCAACTGGTGGTCAGTGCCTCCAACTCCTCGATGGCCAACTCCGACGAGCAGGCCAGCCGCACCAACAGCGTGGCCGCCGCAATCAACGAACTGGGCGCCGCCGCCCAGGAAATCGCCCGTAACGCCGCCGATGCCTCGCACCAGGCCTCCGACGCTCGTCACCTGGCCGAGGAAGGCGGCCAGGTACTGCAGAAGACCATCGCGGCGATGAACGAGCTGTCCGAGAAGATCAGCGCTTCCAGCACCAATATCGAAGCGCTCAACAGCAAGACGGTGAACATCGGCCAGATCCTCGAAGTGATCAAGAGCATCTCCGAGCAGACCAACCTCCTCGCGCTCAACGCCGCCATCGAAGCAGCTCGTGCCGGCGAAGCGGGACGTGGCTTCGCCGTGGTCGCCGACGAGGTACGCAACCTGGCGCATCGCACCCAGGAGTCAGCCCAGGAAATCCAGAAGATGATCGAGGAACTGCAGGTAGATGCGCGCGAATCGGTCACCACCATGACCGAGAGCCAGCGCTACAGCGAGCAGAGCGTGGAAATCGCCAACAAGGCCGGCGAACGCTTGGGTAGCGTGACCCAGCGCATCGGAGAGATCGACGGCATGAACCAGTCGGTGGCCACCGCCACCGAAGAGCAGACCGCCGTGGTCGACTCGCTGAACATGGACATCACCGAGATCAACACCCTGAACCAGGAAGGCGTGGAAAACCTGCAGGCCACCCTGCGCGCCTGCGGCGACCTGGAACAACAAGCCACGCGCCTCAAGCAGTTGGTGAACAGCTTCCGTATCTGACCGCCATCACTCGGACGCAGGCTGCTCCTGCGTCCGCTCCTGCTCCTCTTCCCGCAAGCGCTGCCAAAGTTCAGCTGCCTCGGGAAACTCGGTGCCATCATCCTCGCTCAGCGCATCCGGATCGTAACGCCGCACACAGCCCTCGCCGAGGGTCGGCGGAGGCGTGGCCGTACCGGGCTTTTTCATCATGACTCACTCTGGGCGTGACGGCGCTCATGCTGGGCGAACTCCTTGACCGCCAGCAACACGTCATGACAGCTGACCTGACCGAGCAGGCGCCCCTCTTCGACTACCGGCAAGCGTCGGTGACCGCCTCGCAAAAGGCGCTCGGCCACCTCGATCACACTGGTTTCCGGAGAGACGCTTTCCACCTTGGCGTTCATGCAGGAGCCGACCAAACCGCCGGTTTCCTCGAAATAAGCACCGGAAAGAATGCCACGCAAACAGTCGGTCTCGGCCAACAGGCCAATCAGGTTGCCCTGCTCGTCCACCACAGGTGCACCGGAAATACGGTGCTCAAGCAGTAGATTGATGGCGCTGTAAAGATCGGTGTCGGGCTTGAAGGTCACCAGGTGCGTGGTCATGTAGTCACGCACCTTGATCGATTTGAGCATATCGTCCTCCTGCCGCGTGGCGACGGTCAGTCGAACACCACCGTCTTGTTGTCGTGCACCAGCACGCGGTCTTCTAAGTGATAGCGTAGCCCACGGGCCAGGGCCATCTTCTCGACGTCACGGCCCAGGCGCACCATGTCTTCGATGCTGTCACGATGGGTTACCCGCACTACGTCCTGCTCGATGATGGGGCCGGCATCCAGCTCTTCGGTCACGTAATGGCAGGTGGCGCCAATCAGCTTGACGCCCCGCATTGATGCCTGGTGGTAAGGCTTGGCACCCACGAAGGACGGCAGGAAGCTGTGGTGGATGTTGATCACCCTCCCGGCAAATTCCTGGCACAGCTGCGGTGGCAGAATCTGCATGTAGCGCGCCAGCACAACGGCATCGGCCTGACACTCGCCCACCATACGAGCCACCTCGGCGAAGGCCGGAGCCTTGTCCTGCGGATCGACCGGCACATGGTGGAAGGGAATGCCATGCCACTCGACCATGCTGCGCAAGTCATTGTGGTTGGAGATCACACAAGGTATCTCGCAGTCGAGTTCATCGCTGTGCCAACGGTGCAGCAGATCCGCCAGGCAGTGTGACTCGCGACTGGCCATCAACACCACGCGCTTCTGCTGGGCGGAGTCGGTAACGCGCCACTCCATGGAGAACTCGCGGGCAATCGGCCCGAAAGCCTGGCGAAAGCCCTCCAGATCGAACGGCAGGGAATCCGCGCGAATCTCGTGGCGCATGAAGAACCAGCCGGTCTGGGTATCGGAGTGATGACTGGCCTCGGTAATCCAACCGTTATAGGTAGCCAGAAAATTACTGACCTTGGCGACAATGCCAACGCGGTCCGGGCAGGCGATTACCAGCCGAAAAGTGCGCATGAGAAAGAAACTCCAGAAACTTCGCGGGGCGCCATTCTAGGTTCTGTATGAAAAGCCGTCGAGCGAAGACAGTTTCGCGCAGCAGCCAGCCCGGGGCAGGACAAGCGCCAGTGTTAAAGGTGGCGAGCCTCACAAAAACACCCATGCCGCCTCTGAGAGTTGTCCAGCAAGACAAACCCTGAGCAACTGCGCAACATTTGGAAAAGCCTGCCACATATATTTAAGGCGACGAGCCAGATAATAATCCCGACAAAAGTTATCAGCGTCATTTACTTGTTCAATACGCCTGTCTATTATCAAGGCACTTACATCTGCAGCTGACCACTCAAGGTAGAACAACATGTCCCTGATCAACGAATACCGCGCCACAGAAGAAGCCATCAAGGAACTTCAGGAGCGTCTGAAGAACCTCTCCCAAGATGACAAACTGAAGAAAGAACTGGAATTCGAAGGCAAGCTGCGCACCCTGATGGGCGAATACCAGAAGTCCCTGCGTGACATCATCGCCCTGCTCGACCCGGAAGCGGCCAAGTCCGGCAAAGCAGCCCGCGCTGCCAAGCCTGCCACTGGCAAGCGTGCGCGCAAGGTCAAGCAATACAAGAACCCGAACACTGGCGAAGTGATCGAAACCAAAGGCGGCAACCACAAAACTCTGAAAGAGTGGAAAGCCAAGTGGGGCGCCGCCACCGTGGAAAGCTGGGCCACTCTGCTGGGCTAAGCACCACATCTACAAAAAAGCCGGCATCTGCCGGCTTTTTTGTTTTCCATCAATCGGCATAACGTTGCTTAACAGACTCCAGATGGTTCTGCCACGCCAACAATACTGCCTGCTGCTCCAACGAAGCCTGCGGCCATTGCTCGGCAAAGGCCACTGCGAAGTTATCCAGCGTATTCGGTGCTCCCAAGGCAGCATCATTCAGGCGCGCCCAGCAAAAAGACTTCCACTCCTGCATTTCCTCTGCACTTAGAGAGTGCGGGAAGTTACGCGCCCGATAGCGGAATAACAGTTCCGGCAAACGCTCATCAGTGAACATCCACTCCTGGCGCGACAACTCCTGCGGCGCAGCCTGGCGCACTTGTTCACACAGCCTGCGATCCCGATCACCGATAAAGCCTGAATACAGTTGCTGCTCGGGATCGGTCAGCGGCTCGAAATCCTCAATGCCATAGATATCCGCCAACTTGCTCTGCCAGAGAGGTAGTTGCCCACGCAGCAACTCGGCTCGTCGCGCATATCCATCCATATCCAGTTGCAGGCGTGCCACATCCTCGTCCCGCAATACCTTGAGCGGAGCAATTACCGGGCAGCGGTTGATATGCAGGAGCTTGAGCGGAACCGGCAACTCACCATCAGCCAATTCATCGCGACGTGTGTAGAGACGCTTACGCAGGGTCTCGGCATCCAGCTCCAGCAAGGGCTGCGGATCGCTGTGCAGGTCACAGACAATCAGGGCATTGCGATTGCGCGGATGCCAGGCCAGTGGCAATACCACTGCCAAATAGTGACGACTCCCGGCGAAACGCCCGGACACATGAACCAGTGGCTGCAGCAGACGAACCTGCTCGGCTACCTTGGCCTTACTACGCAGCTGGTACAGGTAATCGTAGAGGCGGGGCTGGCGATCCTTGAGCAGACGCGCCAGGCCGATGGTGGCTCGCACATCCGACAGCGCATCGTGCGCCTGGCCATGATCGATGCCATTGGCCACCGTGAGTCGCTCCAGCTTGAGCGAAACACGCCCCTCGTCATCCTGCGGCCATTCGATACCTTCCGGACGCAGGGCATAGGCAGCACGCACCAGGTCGATCAGATCCCAGCGGCTATTGCCACCCTGCCATTCGCGGGCATAGGGGTCGTAGAAGTTGCGGTAGAGGCTGTAACGCGTCACCTCGTCGTCGAAGCGCAGGCTGTTGTAGCCGGCCGTGCAAGTGCCTGGCATGGCCAGTTCGGCGTGAACCCTGGCCATGAATTCGGCTTCAGCCAGCCCTTTTTCCTCCAGCACCTGCGGGGTAATGCCAGTGATTCGACAGGCCGCAGGGTGCGGCAGGATATCGTCGCCCGGACGGCAGTAGAGATTGATCGGCTCGCCGATCTCGTTGAGCTGCTCATCGGTACGAATGCCTGCCACCTGCAGCGGACGATCGCAGCGCGGGTTGATGCCGGTGGTTTCGTAGTCGTACCAGAAGATGCTGGAGCTCATGGGCAATCCTCGAACAGTCGGGTCGGCAGTCTAACAAAGCATGATGCCGCTCACGCGACCTGCGGGACGCACTTGCTGGCGCGTGGCCACTGTCGCTAGGATGCCGTCTCGGAACAACTCCACGACCAGGGAATGTCGCTCATGACTGAAGTAGTAATTCAAAACCCCTATTCCGTACCCGGCAGTGAACTGATGGAAAAGGCCGCCCCCGGCCAGGCACTCTCCATCGAAGAAGCCCTGACCCGCGGCTACAACTTCGCCATCTTCGACCTGCTCGGTGAAGCCTGGCGCAAAACCAAAGGCACCAAAGGCCTGATCTGGGGCGGCTTCTTCGCCTACCTCGGCGTGATGATCGGCGCGCAGATGGCGCTCTACCTGGTCACCCTGATATTGGGCGTCGGCGCCTTTGGCCTGGCCGCTCTCGGCGGCGGTGAAGGTGCAGCAATGGCCGGCGTCGCCGGGCTACTGCTCATCACTATCATCAGCTCGCTGCTAATGCTGGCGCTCACCTACCCCTTCATGGCCGGCTTCAACATGATCGGCATTCGCCAGGCCGCCGGCCAGCCACTGCGCTTTGCCGAGATTTTCAGCCACTTCAATCGCACCCTGCCTCTGCTCGGGGCTGGTCTGCTGACGACCATTGCCATCGTTATTGGCTTCATGCTGTTCGTGCTGCCAGGCATCTACCTGTCGATCGCCACTCTGCTGACCATTCCACTGGTAGTCGAGCGCAAGCTGTCGCCCTGGCAGGCCATGCTGGTGTCCTGCAAGGCCATCAGCCAGCACTGGTTCAAGGTGTTCTTCCTGTTCGTGGTAATGAACATCATCCTGTGGATCAGCATGCTGCCGTTGGGCCTCGGCCTGATCTGGACCCTGCCGATGGTGATCGTGATGATTGGCGCGCTGTACAACCGCATCTTCGGCGTACTGCCGCCGCCCACCAACTGACCTCATCACCCGGGCCGCGTCTGGCGGCCCGTTTGCTTTGCCTCCTGCTGCTGGCTAGCATCAGGCTTTCTTCGATGCAGTAGACCGATGCCCTCCACCCCAGCAACCTTGCTAGATACACGCCACCAGGTGGAAACACCGGAAGGCATCGACCTGATTCTGCGCCCGGCGGGCCTGCTGCCGCGCAGCCTGGCCTTCGCCATCGACCTGCTGATCCGCGGCGCCATCCTGCTGCTTGCCTTCGTCCTGCTAGCCCTGCTCGGTCAGTTCGGTGCCGGCCTCGGCACAATCATCTACTTCCTGGTCAACTGGTGGTACCCGGTGCTGTTCGAAGTGCTTTACCAGGGCCGCACGCCTGGCAAGAAGGTCATGGGCCTGCGCGTGGTACATGACGATGGCACCCCTGTTGGTTGGGCGTCGTCACTGACCCGCAACCTGCTGCGCTTCGTCGACATGCTGCCGTTCGCCTACTGCCTGGGCGCGGTCAGCTGCCTGAGCCATCCAGCCTTCAAACGCCTCGGTGATCTGGCCGCCGGCACCCTGGTGGTGTACCGCGACGAACCACCAAAACGCCCACAACTACCGGAAGCCGAGGCCGAACGCTCGCCCTTCCCGCTCAGCCTGGCCGAGCAACGTGCCGTGCTTGACTTCGCCGAACGCGGTGACAGCCTCTCTGGCGCACGTCGTGCCGAACTGGCAGGCATCCTCGCCGAGCCCCTGCAAAGCCTGCCGGAACACGCCGAGGCGCGCCTGCACGGCATCGCTCGCGGGCTATTGGGGTCGGCATGAAACAACACCTGTTCGAACAGCGCCACGCCGCCGACTGGCAAGGCTTCGCCAAGCGCCTGGATCAGCTGGAGCAAGGCAAGATCGAGCGGGCCGACAGCGAGCGCTTCGCCAGCGATTACCGGCGCATCTGCCAGCATCTGGCCCTGGCCGGCGAGCGCGGTTACAGCAGCCACCTAATCGACCAGCTGCAGCAGCTGGCCATGCGTGGTCACCAGCAGTTCTATCGCCACCGCAGCCACCTGGGCGCGCAAATCATCCGTTTCGTGATTGCCGGTTTTCCCCGCCTGGTACGCCAGGAATGGCGCGTGGTGCTGGCCGGTGCCCTGCTGTTCTTCGGCAGCCTGCTGCTCATGGGCCTGCTCACCTGGCAGTTTCCCGACCTGATCTACTCGCTGATGGCACCGGATCAGGTACGCAACATGGAAGAGATGTACGACCCTGCGGCACGGCGTATCGGCCGCTTCGCCGAGCGCGACTCCGGCGACGACTGGATGATGTTCGGCTTCTATGTGATGAACAACATCGGCATCGCCTTCCAGACCTTTGCCAGCGGCCTGCTGTTCGGCCTCGGCAGCCTGTTCTTCCTGCTCTACAACGGGCTGGTGATCGGCGCAGTCGCCGGCCATCTCACCCGCATCGGCTACAGCGAAACCTTCTGGTCCTTTGTCATTGGCCACGGCGCCTTCGAACTCACCGCCATCGCCTTCGCCGGAGCCGCCGGGCTCAAGCTGGGTTGGGCACTGCTCGCCCCGGGGCGCCTACGTCGAGGCGAAGCTCTGCGCCAGGCTGCCGGCAAGAGCATTCAGCTGGTGGCCGGGGTCATCCTGTTCCTGCTCATCGCCGCCTTCATCGAGGCTTACTGGTCATCGATGACCTACGCCGACGCCAGCATCAAGTACTGGGTTGGCGGCGGCCTGTGGCTGCTGGTGCTCGCCTATTTCCTGTTCGCCGGACGAAATCGTCATGCGCCTGACTGACGCCAGCGTCGCCATTCGCCCGCGCACTGCCTGGGAAGCGATCGACCTCGGCGTGCTGCTCGCGCGCCGTCACCTCGGCCTGCTGATGGCCAGCTGGGCAGTGCTGACCCTGCCGATCTTCGCCCTGCTCACAGCCCTGCTCTGGCAATATCCGAGCATCGCCGTGCTGCTGTTCTGGTGGCTCAAACCGGCCTGGGAAAGGTTGCCGCTGCATATCCTGTCCCAGGCCCTGTTCGGTGATGCGCCAACGCTTCGGGACTCGCTCAAAGCCCTGCCGCGCCTGATCAAGCCCCAGCTGTTTGCCAGCCTCACCTGGCGCCGCCTCAGCCCTACCCGCAGTTTCGACCTGCCGGTACTGCAACTCGAAGGTCTGAGTGGTCAGACGCGCAGCAAGCGCCTGGTGGTGCTGGGCCAACGGCATGCCGGCGCCTCGGCCTGGCTCACCGTATTTGGCGTCCATCTGGAGATGCTGCTGTGGGCGGGCCTGGTTGCACTCGGCTACTTGCTGGTACCACAGCAGCTACAAGTCGAATGGAGCTGGCAGGCCCTGATCGATGCCGAAAGCGGCCAACAACTGTGGCTGGAACACCTGTCCAACCTGGCCTACGCCCTGATCCTGGTGTTCTGGGAGCCCATTTACGTCGCCTGCGGTTTTACCCTCTACCTCAATCGGCGCACCGAGCTGGAGGCCTGGGACGTCGAGCTGACCTTCCGCCGCCTGCGCCAGCGCCTGCTGGGCAGCGCCTATGCCCTGTTCCTGGCCATCGCCAGCCTGACGCTGCTGCTGCCAGGCCAGGACGCCATGGCCGACGAGCTGCCCAGCAGCAGCTGCCCACTGCCCTCCGATGATCCTATGGGCCCGGAGTCTGCGCGTCTGCTCAACCAGCCCCTGACCAGCCAGCAGGCCCAGGACCAGATCGGCAAGTTGCTCGACGCCCCGCCTTTCGCCAATCGCGAGACCGTTAGCGGCTGGCGCTTCGGTGAGGAAAAGAAGGCTGAGGAGCCCAGCGAAGAAGAGATCAAAGGCTTCTTCGACATGCTGGAAACCGTCGCCAAACTCTTCGGTCTGTGGAGCAAGCTGGAAGTCCTCGCTGTGATTCTCGAAGTGCTGCTGTGGGCCGCCCTGGCCTTGCTGCTAGCCCTGCTGATCTGGCGTTACCGCGACTGGCTGAGTACCTTCGCTGGCCGTCTCGGCCTGCCGCAACGCAAGGTACGTGAGATGCCCAGCCAGCTGTTCGGCCTGGAAATCGCCCCGGAAAGCCTGCCCGACGACATCGCCGGCGAAGCCGAACGGCTATGGGACAGTAGCCCGCGTGAGGCTCTAGGCCTGCTCTACCGTGGCCTGCTGAGCAACCTGCTGCACGACTTCCGCCTGCCACTGAAGAGCTCACACACCGAGGGCGAAGTCCTGCGCCTGGTGGAGCAACTGCAGCGTGATGAACTGAGCCGCTTCAGCCGAGCACTGACCGGGCACTGGCAGAACCTTGCCTACGGCCACCGCCTGCCGCCGGAACGCCTCAAGCGCAGCCTCTGCGATGCCTGGCGACAGCTGTTCACCCAGAGGGCGACAGCATGAGCCGGCCGTTGAAGATTGCCCTGCTCGGCCTGCTGCTGGTCCTGCTGGTAGGCCTTGGCCTATACGTGCTGCAGCATCTGCACCCTTACGAGGAAGAGGTCAACCATGGCCCCTCCCCTGAGGCTCGCAGCAACGACTACCTGGCCGCCGAACTGTTCCTGCGCCAGCAGAAGCTGCAGGTCACCCGTGCCAGCGGCCTCGATGCCCTGCAGAACCTGCCCAGCGCTGGCCACACCCTGCTGCTGCTCGCCCCTCGGCACAACATGACACCGCGGCAAAGCCAACAGGTATTGGACTGGGCGGCCAAGGGCGGACATCTGATTTTCGTCGCCGAAGAGGTCTGGGACGAAGAAGAAGGCCGCAGCGGCGACCTGCTACTCGATAGCCTGGGCATTCAGCAGTACAGCGCCGACGAGGACGAAGAGGCGGACGCTAGCGAACCTGCCGACGAGGAACAGAGCGAATCCGACAGCGAAGCGGCGGCAAGCGATGAGGTAGCCGAGGAGGAAGAAGATCGCTATCCCGAGCTGACCAAAATCTACCTGGAGAACGAGGAAGCCCCGGCTTACGCCGAGTTCGATACCAGCTACCACCTGTTCGACGCCAAGAACCGCGCCTACGCCTGGGCCAACAGCGGCGAATCGACCCACATGCTGCAACTGGAGCATGGCGACGGGCTGATCACCGTACTGACCGATGCCTGGCTGTGGCAGAACCACAGCATCGCCGACTACGACAACGCCTGGTTGCTCTGGTACCTGACGCAGGACAGTGCCGTGACGCTGATCTACGACTCCCAGCGTGACGACCTGTTCAGCCAGCTGTTCAAGCACTATCCGGCAGCGCTGGCGGCGCTGGCCCTGCTCATCACGCTGCTGTTGTGGCATGTGGGTATGCGCCACGGCCCACTGCTGGAGCAGTCCACCAGAGCTCGGCGACAACTGGAAGAGCACCTGCGCGCCGGCGCCGACTTCCTGCTGCGGCGCTCGGGCCAGCAACACCTGCTGGCCAACCTGCAGCGCGATATCCAGCGCCGTGCCCGTCACCGCCACCCAGGCTTCGAGCGCTTGTCGGTGGCAGAACAATGGCAGGTGCTGGGTCGCCTCACCCGCCTGCCAAGTAGCGCCATCAGCCAGGCCATGCGCCCTGCACCGGTACAGAAACTGTCAGCCGCCGACTTCACCCGCCAGGTCGCCAACCTGCAAACTCTCAGGAATGCCCTATGACGAGCGAACACACCCCGGAACAACCCGGCACCAATCCAGCCGCGCCTGCCCCTGCAGCACCGGCCGCCAACCCGGCCAGCCATCAACGCCAGCGCGCCAGCCAGATGCTCCAGGCCCTGCGCCTGGAGTTGCAGAAGGCCGTGGTCGGCCAGCGCGAGGTGATCGATGACGTGCTCACCGCGCTGGTTGCCGGCGGCCACGTCCTGGTCGAAGGCGTACCGGGCCTGGGCAAGACCCTGCTGGTGCGCGCCCTGGCCAAGTGCTTCGGCGGCGAGTTCGCACGTATCCAGTTCACTCCGGACCTGATGCCCAGCGATGTCACCGGCCACGCCGTGTATGACCTGGCCAGCGAGCAGTTCAAGCTGCGCAAGGGCCCGGCCTTCACCAACCTGCTGCTGGCCGACGAGATCAACCGCGCCCCGGCCAAGACCCAGGCTGCCCTGCTGGAAGTCATGCAGGAGCGCCAGATCACCCTGGAAGGCCGTGCCCTGCCCGTGCCACAGCCGTTCCTGGTGCTGGCCACACAGAACCCCATCGAGCAGGAAGGCACCTACCCGCTGCCAGAGGCCGAGCTGGACCGTTTCATGCTCAAGCTGCGCATGGACTACCCGCAGGCCGACGAGGAACTGAGCCTGGTGCGCCAGGTGACTCGCTCGGCCAAGGCCGACATGCTGGAAGTGGCGCCGCTGCGCACCCTGCTGCAAGCCAAGGACGTACTGGCCCTGCAGAAGATAGCCAGCGAGCTGGCCATCGATGAACAGGTACTCGATTACGCCGTGCGCCTGGCCCGCGCCACCCGCAGCTGGCCAGGCCTGGCCATGGGCGCCGGGCCGCGCGCCTCGATCGCCCTGGTGCGTGGCGGTCGTGCCCGTGCCCTGCTGCGCGGGGGCGACTTCGTGCTGCCGGACGACATCAAGGCCTGCGCCCTGGCCGTGTTGCGCCATCGCGTGCGCCTGGCACCGGAGCTGGATATCGAGGGGCTGTCGGTGGATCAGGTGCTGCAGCAGCTGCTCGACCAGGTTCCGGCGCCGCGCCTGTGATCGCCAACGCATGAAGCCATCCCGCCTGTTCCTCGGCCTGCTCGGCGCACTGCTGGCCCTGGCCATCGTCCTCGGCACGCTGCCCCTGCTCGGCATCAAGCTGCCGCAGACCTTGCAGCCGCTGTGGTGGGGCCTGCTGCTGGCACTGCTGCTGATCGCCGGTCTGGACGCCGCCTGGCTCCGCCGCCTGCCCTTGCCACGCCTGGAGCGTCAGCTGCCGGGTAACCTGCCGCTGGGACGCTGGAGCGAGGTACGCCTGACCCTGCATCACGACTATCGCCAACCGCTGGCCGTGCAGGTCTTCGATCACCTGCCCGAACGCATGGACTTCGAGTTCCTGCCGCAGCGGGTGGCGCTGCATCCAGGCGAGCGGACCGAGTTTGGCTACCGCGTGCGCCCGCTCAAGCGCGGGCACTTCCACTTCCCCCGCTGCGAACTGCTGCTGCCCAGCCCACTGAATCTGTGGCAAGCCCGACGTTTCATTGATCAGGCCAGCGAGACCCGCGTCTACCCCGATTTCGCCCGCCTCTACGGCGCCCAACTGATGGCCGTGGACGACTGGCTCAGCCAGCTCGGCGTGCGCCAACGCCAGCGCCGTGGCCTGGGCCTGGAGTTCCACCAGCTGCGCGAATTCCGCGACGGCGACACGCTGCGCCAGATCGACTGGAAGGCCACCGCGCGCAAACGCACGCCGATCGCTCGCGAGTACCAGGACGAGCGCGACCAGCAGATCGTCTTCCTGGTCGACTGTGGCCGGCGCATGCGCAGCCTGGACGATGACCTCAGCCATTTCGATCACGCGCTCAACGCATGCCTGCTGCTCAGCTACGTAGCCCTGCGCCAGGGCGATGCGGTGGGCCTGGCGACCTTCGCCAGCGACCAGGATCAGTACCTGGCACCGGTCAAGGGCCCCGCCCATATCAACAGCCTGCTCAACGCCGTATATGCACTGGACAGCACCCGTCGCCCGGCCGACTACGCCGCCGCCATCAACCAGTTACTGGCGCGGCAGCGCCGCCGCGCCCTGGTGGTGCTGGTCACCAACCTGCGCGACGAAGACGATGAGGAACTACTCGGGGCGGTCAAACGCCTGGGCCGCCAGCATCGCGTGCTGATCGCCAGCCTGCGCGAAGAAGTGCTGGATCGCCTGCGCCATACCCAGGTGCAGGACTACGAGCAGGCCCTGGCCTACTGCGGCACCGTGGACTACCTGAACGCCCGCGCCGGCCTGCACGAGCGCTTGCTGGCCCACGGCGTGCCGGTACTGGATGCGCGCCCGGCAGAACTCGGCCCCGAGCTGGTCAGCAGCTACCTGGCCTGGAAGAAGGCCGGGGTGCTGTAAGCACACAAATCGCAGGGTAGGCTGGGTAGAGGCGCCACGCGCCGCAACCCAGCTAGCACTATCAACCGAGCAGAATGATCGCCCAGACCAGCGTAATCACCGCCAACGAAGTCAACTGAGCTGCACTACCCATGTCCTTGGCATTCTTCGACAGCGGGTGGCGCTCCAGGGAGATACGGTCGATGGCCGCCTCTACTGCAGAGTTGAGCAACTCGACGATCAGCGACAGCATGCTAACTGCCACCATTAGTGCACGCTCCACAGGGCTGACATCCAGCCAGAAAGCCAGCGGAATCAACAGCGCATTGAGCAATACCAGCTGACGGAAAGCCGCTTCACCGGTAAAGGCCGCACGCAGGCCATCGAATGAATAGCCGGCGGCGTTGAGGATGCGTTTCAGGCCGGTCTGGCCCTTGAATGGCGACATGGGAAATCACTGTCCTGAATAGAAAACGGCGCGACTCTAATGGCCGCGCCGTCAAAAATGCGTGAAGCCCGGCTACTGTCCCGGCACAGACTCCATCTGCTGCAGCAACAAAGCCGCCTGGGTACGAGTTCGTACGCCTAGTTTGCGGAAAATGGCGGTGACATGAGCCTTGATGGTGGCCTCGGAAACGTTCAGCTCGAAAGCGATCTGTTTATTCAGCAGGCCATCGCAGACCATGGTCAGCACGCGGAACTGCTGGGGTGTCAGGCTTGCCAGGCCGGCGCTGGCGGCCTTGGCCTCGTCGGAAACGCTGACTGCCTCGAAAGCCTGCGGCGGCCACCAGACCTCGCCATCGAGCACCTGACGCACGGCCTGCTGGATGGTCTCCAGCGGGCTGGACTTGGGGATGAAGCCGCTGGCGCCAAACTCGCGAGCCCGGGCCACGACGGCGGCCTCTTCTTGCGCGGAAATCATCACCACCGGAACCTGCGGGTATTGCCCACGCAACAACACCAGGCCGGAAAAGCCGTAGGCGCCGGGCATATTCAGGTCGAGCAGCACCAAGTCCCAGTCGCCCTTCTCGGCCAGGCGAGTTTCCAGCTCGGCAATGCTGGAGGCCTCGACCAGGCGCACATCCGGGCCCAGGCCAAGCGTGAGGGCTTGCTGCAATGCGCTGCGAAACAGGGGGTGATCGTCGGCGATGAGTATTTCGTATGCGGCCATGGGCGTTCCCTGTTGTTGTTGTGGGCCGGTCTACAGGCGGCGCCAAGCATGCCCAGCCGTGACGGGGTGGTCAAGTTCCGCGCTTTACGGCAAAGTCGCGGGCTTTTGCCTGCCGAGAAATACCATGCGAAGCCAAGCCTTGCGCGCCGACCTGTTAATGCTGCTGACCGCCATGATCTGGGGTTCGGCTTTCGTCGCCCAGCGACTGGGCATGGATGCCATCGGCCCCTTCCTCTATACCGGCCTACGCTTCACCCTGGCCTGCCTGGTCTTGCTGCCTCTGGTCTACTGGCTGGGCCGGCGCGAAGGCGAGCACAAACCCGCGCCGGTGAACCGCGGCCTGCTGCTGGGCGGCCTGGCCATGGGCCTGGCACTGTCCCTGGGGATCAATCTGCAACAGGTCGGCCTGTTGTTCACCAGTGTCACCAACTCCGGCTTCATCACCGGTCTGTATGTCATCGTAGTCCCGCTGCTCGGCCTGGTCATCGGCCAGCGCACCGGCATGGGCACCTGGCTGGGCGCGCTGTTGGCAGTGGTCGGCATGTTCCTGCTCAGCGTCGGCGAAGGATTCCAGGTCGCTTCCGGAGACTGGCTGCAACTGGCTGGCGCTTTTGTCTGGGGTGTACACGTGCTGCTGGTGAGTTTCTTCGCCAGCCGCCATGACCCGCTGCGCCTGGCGCTGCTGCAGTTCATGACCTGCGCCGTGTTGAGCCTGGTGCTGGCAGTGATCTTCGAAGAAATCCAGCTGGACGCCATTGTCGCCGCCGGCCCGGCCATTCTCTATGGCGGCCTGTTCGGCGTAGCCGTCGGCTTTACCCTGCAGGTGGTAGCGCAGAAGCACGCCATCGCCTCCCACGCTGCCATCATTCTCTCTCTGGAAGCAGTGTTCGCCGCTATTGCCGGTGCCCTGCTGCTGGGCGAAGCACTGGCCTTGAAAGGCTATTTCGGCTGCGCGCTGATGTTCACCGGCATGCTCCTGGCGCAGTTGTGGCCGAAGAAGGCCTGATCAGAGGAAAGGCTTGAGCGCCTGGTGTGCCGGGCTACCTTCGTCCAGCACACGGCGATGCTTGGCATCGAGGTAGTGCTCGGTGAACAGATCCAGCCAGGCGTCCAGGGCATTGGCAGCCTGGTTTTCACCAGCCAGCTCCAGGCACAGCGCCGCCACCTCGGCTGTGCACAGGTGCTCGTCATGCTTGGAGCGGCGCAGGCGGTAGCGTGACAACTGTTCAGGGCGCAGGCTGAGTACCGGAAAGCGATTCAGGTAGGGGCTCTTACGAAACATCTTGCGCGCCTCGGTCCAGGTGGCATCCAGCAGGATAAATAGCGGCCGCTTGCCCGCCTCCGGCGGCGGCAACGCCTCGATCACGCGCTCTGGCTCAACATATTCGCCTGGAAACACCACGCAGGGCGCGTACTGCGGATCATCCAGCAGCGCCAGTAAACGTGGGTCAACCTCGGTACGCAGCCAGCCGAAGGCATGGGTGTCCGGTACCAGATCGGCAATCAGCCAGCCGGTATTGCTCGGCTTCAAAGCCTCCACGTCATACATCAGCAGGCACACGCCGGCCTGCACTTCGACCTTGGGTCGCCAGGCACACAGGCAATAGCTGGGGATAACCCGGCAATCCGGGCAGCGCTCGGCCCGCGAGCCACGGGCTACGAAAGGCTTGCGGCTGCGGGCCAGGCGCTCGGCTCGCAAGCGGGCGACGGCATGACTCATGAAGAACTCCGGCGAGAAGGGCGCGCAGTCTACCGTCAGCCTGGCTCGGGGTTAAGATGGCCACAAACGAACCCGACCGACGAATAGCGGTCGAAGGCCGCATAAACGCCATCGGAGAGTTTCATGCAACGTATTGCCACCCTGATCGCCCTGCTGCTCGTGCTGCCCGGCGCCCACGCCGTTTCGCTCAAGGAGAGAGAGCTCGACCAGTTGCTGAAGCAGGTTGCCCAAGAGAGCAGTGTCGGTACACCGCGGGCAATCAATGCCGACATTCTTGACCAAGGTTATACCGCCCAGGGTGCGGAACTGATCAACCATCTCAGCGTGCGCCCGGCCCACGCCGAGCAAATGCGCGCCAACCCGGACAGCGTGCGCGCCCAGTTAGCCAACAGCGTGTGCAGCAACTCCGGCTACCGCCAACTGCTGCTCAAGGGAGCGGTATTGCGCTACGAGTTCAGCGAGTTCAAGAGCAACCGCCCGGTCGTCACCGAACGCTTCAGCGCCGCCGACTGCCCTGCCCCCTAGTCGACTGACGCAAGGAACCTAACCTTTCGCCGCCTTGTTCTGTTCATCGTCAGCCCTGATCTCGGCCAACAAAGCCTCCATGTAGCGTGAGCGCCGCACACCACCCTCCAAGCGGCGCAAGCACTCATCCTCAAGACTCAAGCCATTGCTGCGCGCGGCATGCACCAGCAAACGGTACAACTCCAGATTCAGCTCCAGTGTCAGCTTGGGCATACCTGCCCCTCCCTTCCTGTCACGCCTTGCCTCAACCTTTCGGTAAAGCCCCGCTAGGGCTTCACCAGACAAGTAAATCAGAGGAATTGCCGCGCCCTACTGCAACAGACGAGCGGCGAACGCCAAAGCGCTCGAATGTTCACAAGGCTCTGGCTCGCCTGACCGGCCATACTCTCAGGGAGAGCCCAGCGCCACAGGAGTGGCTGCAGAGGGCCGCATATAAGGAGACGTTCATGCCTTACGAACCGGACGACTACCTGTCCCGCCACTTCCAGACCAGTGGCATCGACCTGAACAGCAAGATCGACGAGCTCACCACCCTCATCGTCCCGCCCAACAGCGCCAACCTGCCGCTATACCGGGAAATGCTCACCACGGTGATTCGTATGGCCCAGGCGGATCGCAATCGCTGGGACGCCAAGATCATGCTGCAGACCCTGCGGGAAATGGAAACCGCCTTCAGCAGGCTCGAAGACTTCAAGCGCCGCCGCAAGGTGACTGTGTTCGGCTCAGCCCGTACACCGACCAATCACCCCGTCTATGAGCTAGCCCGCGATCTCGGCCAAACCCTGGCACGTCTCGACCTGATGGTGATCACCGGCGCTGGCGGCGGTGTAATGGCTGCCGCTCATGAAGGTGCAGGACTGGAAAACAGCCTGGGATTCAACATCACCCTGCCCTTCGAACAAAGTGCCAACCGCACCATCAGTGGCAGTCCGCATCTGCTGTCGTTCCACTTCTTCTTTCTACGCAAGCTGTTCTTCGTCAAGGAAGCCGATGCACTGGTGCTCTGCCCAGGAGGCTTCGGTACCCTGGACGAGGCCTTGGAGGTCATGACCCTGGTGCAAACCGGCAAGAGCCCGCTGGTGCCGATCGTCCTGCTCGACGAGCCCGGCAGCAACTACTGGGAGTCGGCGCTGCAGTTTCTACGCGAGCAACTGCAAGGTCACCACTACATCCTGCCGAGCGACCTGAAACTGGTGCGCCTGGTGCACAGCGCCGAGGAAGCCGGTCAGGAAATTGCGCGTTTCTACAGCAACTTCCACTCCTCACGCTGGCTCAAGAGCAACTTCGTGATTCGCATGAATCAGCCGCTCAATACTCCTGCACTGGAAACTCTGAACAGGGAATTCAGTGACCTCTGCTTGAGCGGCAGCTATCTGCAGCAATCATCCTGTGAAGCGGAAAGCGACGAGCCGGAACTCTGTGCCCTACCGCGCCTGGCCTTCCACTTCAACGCACGCAACCATGGGCGGCTGCGCGAACTGGTGGACTTCATCAACCTGCCACAGAACTGGCAACAGAACGCAGGAAAAACCGTTACCTAGAAAACAAAAGACCCGCCATTGAGCGGGTCCAAAACAGAGTCCGAAGAGGGGAGGCTTCGGACTCAAAGGGAAATCAGTCCAGGCTGGCGCCACGTAACAGACGGCCTATCTGCTCCTGGGCATAGCCACGATAGGCAAGGAAGCGCATCTGCTTGGCTTTCTCGCGCATATCCTGAGGCAGATGGCCGCCGAACTTGCGCTGCCACACGTCGCGTAGCTGCTCGCCCCAGTCGACCTCTGCTTGGCTCAGAGCCTGCTCGATAGCCTCACGCGGTAAGCCGCGCGGGACCAGTTCCTCGCGAATCCGCAGCGGCCCATATCCACCGCGCGCACGACTGGCCACGAAACTCTCCAGATAGCGGGCTTCCGATAGCAAGCCCTCTTGCGCCAGGCGCTCAAGGGCAGTATCGATCAACTCGTCCGGAGCGCCGCGCTGACGCAGCTTGCGGGTCAGTTCGACCCGGCCATGCTCGCGGCGCGCCAGCAAATCCATCGCGGCACGACGTACGGCTACCGGTGTATCCAGGATGACGCTCATGCCTGCGCCCTGGTTGCTCAGGCGTCCAGGTCAGCCATTTCATCGGCATCGACTTCCGCCGCGCCACGGTTGTTACTGGCCACCAGCAGCTTCTCGCGGATGATCTTCTCGATGGCGCTGCCGGTTTCCGGATTGTCTTCCAGGAACTTGGCAGCGTTGGCCTTGCCCTGGCCGATCTTACTGCCCTGGTAGCTGTACCAGGCACCGGATTTCTCCACCAGGCCAAGCTGTACGCCCAAGTCGATGATCTCGCCGGTGCGGTAGATGCCCTTGCCGTACATGATCTGGAACTCGGCCTGACGGAACGGCGGAGCCACCTTGTTCTTCACCACCTTGACGCGAGTTTCGCTGCCGACCACTTCGTCGCCTTCCTTCACCGCGCCAGTACGGCGGATATCCAGGCGCACGGAGGCGTAGAACTTCAGAGCGTTACCGCCGGTGGTGGTTTCCGGGTTGCCGAACATCACGCCGATCTTCATACGAATCTGGTTGATGAAGATGACCAGGCAGTTGGCGTTCTTGATGTTACCGGTGATCTTGCGCAGCGCCTGGCTCATCAGACGGGCCTGCAGGCCGACGTGGGCATCGCCCATCTCGCCTTCGATCTCGGCCTTGGGCACCAGCGCGGCCACGGAGTCGACGATGATCACGTCGACCGCGTTGGAGCGCACCAGCATGTCGGTGATTTCCAGGGCCTGCTCACCGGTGTCCGGCTGCGAGACCAGCAGGTCATCGACGTTGACGCCCAGCTTGCCGGCGTAGTCTGGATCCAGTGCGTGCTCGGCATCGACGAAGGCGCAGGTGGCGCCGGCCTTTTGGGCTTCGGCGATCACCGACAGGGTCAGCGTGGTCTTACCGGAAGATTCCGGCCCGTAGATCTCGACGATACGGCCCTTCGGCAGACCGCCAATGCCGAGAGCAATGTCGAGGCCGAGGGAGCCGGTGGAAATGGCCGGGATGGCCTGGCGGTCATGATCGCCCATACGCATCACGGCACCCTTGCCGAACTGCTTCTCGATCTGACCCAGGGCAGCCGCCAACGCGCGCTTCTTGTTCTCGTCCATTTCCATCCTCACGTGATCTAAGGGAGCCGTGCGCTCACCAACAACTGTATAAGTAGACAGTAGTATTCCATAAGGCAAGTCGCCCGCCTACCCCCGCTCAGGATTTTCTCCTGCCGCCAGTCGGAGCAAGCCCTGCAACGCACGCTCGACCGTCTGCCTACGTACTTCGCCACGATCACCGGCAAACAGGCAGCACTCGCTATACATCTGATCTCCTGAGGTCCAGGCCAGCCAGACGGTGCCGACCGGTTTGTGCACCGAGCCGCCATCCGGCCCTGCAATACCACTGACCGCCACGGCAAAACGCGCGCCGCTGGTCTTCTGCGCGCCGGCCGCCATGGCCTCAACCACCTCCTGACTGACGGCTCCGACTTGTGGAAAAAGCTCGGCAGGAACACCAAGCTGGGCCGTTTTCTGCGAGTTGGAATAGGTGATGTAGCCCGCCTCGAACCAGGCCGAACTACCAGCAATACGGGTGATGGCTTCGGCGATACCGCCACCAGTGCAAGACTCGGCAGTGCTGACCTGAGCACCTGCCTCCTTGAGTTGCGAACCCAATTGCTCCGCCAACAGCGTGATCGAATCCATGTGCTCTCCGGGGTGAAACGGGATGGGGGGATACCCTACACTACGCGCTTTTGCGATTTCAGCCGGACCGTAGAACATGAGCGATTTGTCAGCCCACACCCCGATGATGCAGCAGTACTGGAAGCTGAAGAACCAGCATCCGGATCTGATGATGTTCTACCGCATGGGCGACTTCTACGAGCTGTTCTACGAGGACGCCAAGAAGGCCGCGGCCCTGCTGGAAATCACCCTCACCGCGCGTGGTCAGTCAGCCGGCCAGGCCATTCCCATGGCCGGTATCCCCTTCCACTCGGCAGAAGGCTACCTGGCGCGACTGGTGAAGTTTGGCGAGTCGGTAGCGATCTGCGAACAGATCGGCGACCCGGCCACCAGTAAAGGGCCTGTGGAGCGCCAGGTGGTGCGCATCATCACCCCGGGCACCATCAGTGACGAGGCGCTGCTCGATGAGCGCCGCGACAATCTGGTAGGTGCCGTGCTGGGTGACGAGAAGCTGTTTGGCCTGGCCACGCTCGACATCACCAGCGGCCGCTTCAGCGTGCAGGAGATCAAGGGCTGGGAGAACCTGCTGGCCGAACTGGAACGCCTGAACCCCGCCGAGCTGCTGATCCCCGACGACTGGCCGCAGGGCCTGCCCGCCGAGAAGCGCCGCGGCTCGCGCCGTCGCGCGCCCTGGGACTTCGAGCTGGACAGCGCGCGCAAGAGCCTGTGCCAGCAGTTCTCCGTGCAGGATCTCAAGGGCTTCGGTTGCGAGGGCCTGACCCTGGCCATCGGCGCCGCCGGTTGCCTGCTGGTCTACGCCAAGGAAACCCAGCGCACCGCCTTGCCGCATCTGCGCAGCCTGCGCCACGAGCGCCTGGACGACACCGTCATCCTCGATGGTGCCAGCCGCCGCAATCTGGAGCTGGACACTAACCTGTCCGGTGGCCGCGACAACACCCTGCAGTCTGTGGTGGATCGATGCCAGACCGCCATGGGCTCGCGCCTGCTGACCCGCTGGCTGAACCGTCCACTGCGCGACCGGGCCGTACTGGAAGCGCGCCAGGAGTCGATTGCCTGCCTGCTCGACCGCTACCGCTTCGAACTGCTGCAACCGCAGCTCAAGGACATTGGCGACGTCGAACGCATCCTCGCCCGTATCGGCCTGCGCAATGCCCGCCCACGCGATCTGGCACGCCTACGCGATGCCCTCGCCGCCCTGCCACAGCTGCAGAGCGCCATGACAGAGCTGGATGCCGCGCACCTGGCCGAACTGGCAGTGAACATCCGTACCTATCCGGAACTGGCCGACCTGCTGGCCCGCGCCATCGTCGACAACCCGCCAGCGGTGATCCGCGATGGTGGCGTGCTGAAGACCGGTTACGACGCCGAGCTGGACGAACTGCAGTCGATCAGCGAAAACGCCGGCCAGTACCTGATGGACTTGGAAGCCCGCGAGAAGGAGCGTACCGGCCTGGCCAACCTCAAGGTCGGCTACAACCGCGTGCACGGCTATTTCATCGAACTGCCCAGCAAGCAGGCCGAGTCGGCGCCGGCCGACTACATCCGCCGCCAGACCCTGAAAGGTGCCGAACGCTTCATCACCCCGGAGCTGAAGTCCTTCGAGGACAAGGCGCTGTCAGCCAAGAGCCGCGCCCTGGCCCGCGAGAAACAGCTGTACGAGGAACTGCTGGAGCTGCTTATCGCCCAACTGGCGCCGCTGCAGGACACGGCAGCGGCTCTGGCCGAACTGGATGTATTGGCCAACCTGGCCGAGCGTGCGCTGAACCTCGACCTCAATCGCCCGCGCTTCGTCGAAGAGCCCTGCCTGCGTATCGACCAAGGCCGTCACCCGGTGGTCGAACAGGTGCTCGACACGCCTTTCGTCGCCAACGATCTGGGCCTGGACGACAGCACGCGCATGCTGATCATAACCGGCCCGAACATGGGCGGTAAGTCGACTTACATGCGCCAGACCGCGCTGATCGTGCTGCTGGCCCATATCGGCAGCTTCGTGCCCGCCGCGGCCTGCGAGCTATCGCTGGTCGACCGTATCTTCACCCGCATCGGCTCATCCGATGATCTGGCCGGCGGCCGCTCGACCTTCATGGTGGAGATGAGCGAAACCGCCAACATCCTGCACAACGCCACAGACCGCAGCCTGGTGCTGATGGACGAAGTCGGCCGCGGCACCAGTACCTTCGATGGCCTGTCGCTGGCCTGGTCGGCGGCTGAGCACCTGGCCAAGCTGCGCGCCTGGACCCTGTTCGCCACCCACTATTTCGAGCTGACCGTGCTGCCAGAAAGCGAGCCGGTGGTGGCCAACGTGCACCTCAATGCCACCGAGCACAATGAGCGCATCGTCTTCCTCCACCATGTGCTGCCTGGCCCGGCCAGCCAGAGCTACGGCCTGGCAGTGGCGCAATTGGCAGGCGTTCCGGCCCCGGTGATCAGCCGCGCCCGTGAGCATCTGGCACGCCTGGAAACCACCAGCCTGCCCCATGAGGCACCGCGGCAAGAGCCCGGACAGCCAACCGCCCCCATGCAGAACGACCTGTTCGCCAGCCTGCCACACCCTATGGTCGAGGAATTGGCGCGCATCAGCCCGGATGATTTGACTCCGCGTCAGGCTCTGGAGCTGTTATATGCATGGAAGACGCGGTTCTAACGCTAGCCCCGTGCAAGCTGATAGAATCGCGCGCAATTTTACGACTGCCCGGTTTACAGCCTGAGCCGCGGCCAACATCGAGCGCCTGCAAACCCGCATAGATTGGGAGCAGGCCGCCGCCTGAGGAGAGAATCAGCAATGACCTTCGTCGTTACCGACAACTGCATCAAGTGCAAATACACCGACTGCGTGGAAGTCTGCCCGGTGGACTGCTTCTATGAAGGTCCGAACTTCCTGGTCATCCATCCGGACGAGTGCATCGACTGCGCCCTGTGCGAGCCTGAATGCCCGGCACAGGCCATCTTCTCCGAAGATGAGGTGCCGGAGGACATGCAGGAGTTCATCGAGTTGAACGCCGACCTGGCCGAAGTCTGGCCGAACATCACCGAGAAGAAAGACGCTCTGGCTGACGCCGAAGAGTGGGACGGCGTGAAGGACAAGTTGCAGCATCTGGAGCGCTAAGCCCGGATACCAAAAGGCCCGCACTCTGCGGGCCTTTTGCTTTTCTGCGGGCAAAAAAAAGGGGCGGTGTTACCCGCCCGCTCTTTCTTCCCTGCTCCCTGAGAATCCTTTCATCATCCTGATGAACCGCATCCAGCGGTTGATCCTGAGTCGCCATCCTGACGACCGTGCCGTTTCCCTTGGCACGGCTTCATATTAGCGTCTCACCCGGGCAGAACAACCCTACCGAAGCCCCGTAGCACTGTCATAAACGTGCCAGGATAAACACACTAAAACCTTTAGTATCAGATACTTACAGAACAGATATGCACGAAAATGGTTATCGGCCAGCGCCTAAAAACCGGAATCACTTACAGCCCGCGTAAGCAATAACCTACAAGCAGGCAATAAAAACCCGGCTTACGCCGGGTTTTGGATAGCGGAAGAGCCTTACTGAAACAAGGCGTCGCTAGACAAGCCGTTCTTCTCAAGGATCTCTCGCAAACGTTTAAGCGCCTCGACCTGGATCTGCCGCACACGCTCACGGGTCAAGCCAATTTCCTGACCGACCTCCTCCAGGGTACAGCTCTCATGGCCGCGTAAGCCGAAGCGGCGCACGACCACTTCGCGCTGCTTGTCGGTAAGTTCCGACAGCCATTGATCGATGCTCTCCGACAGATCGTCATCCTGTAGCAACTCACAGGGGTCGGTTGGACGGTCATCAGTAAGGGTGTCGAGCAGAGTCTTGTCCGAATCGGGCCCGAGGGATACGTCAACGGAAGTAACCCGCTCATTGAGGCCGAGCATGCGCTTGACCTCACCGACCGGTTTCTCCAGCAGGTTGGCGATTTCCTCGGCTGAAGGCTCATGGTCCAGCTTCTGGGTCAGCTCACGGGCCGCCCGCAGGTAGACATTGAGCTCCTTCACCACGTGAATAGGCAGGCGAATCGTGCGAGTCTGGTTCATGATCGCCCGCTCGATGGTCTGTCGAATCCACCAGGTCGCGTAGGTCGAAAAGCGGAAGCCGCGCTCCGGATCGAACTTCTCCACCGCTCGGATCAGGCCGAGGTTGCCCTCTTCAATCAGATCCAGCAGCGACAACCCGCGGTTGACGTAACGTCGCGCGATTTTCACCACCAGGCGTAAATTGCTTTCGATCATGCGTTTGCGCCCAGCAGGGTCACCCTTCTGCGCCAGACGCGCGAAGTGCACTTCTTCCTGTGGGGTCAGTAGTGGTGAGAAACCAATTTCGTTGAGGTACAGCTGAGTGGCGTCTAACGCCCGGGTGTAGTCGATGTATTTGTGTTGCTTGAGGGTACTGGTCGAATTTTTGGATTTGGCGCTGGAGGTCGGCAGCTCGCTTTCTTCTGCCCGCTCTTCCAGGACGATGCCCGGCTCCATCAGGAGCACCTCATCGTCGACGTCAAACTCCGGCGCTTCTTTGCTGAGTGCCATTGTTGTTGTCCCTTGCTGAGTTCGACAACAAGCCCTAGCGACGCCCACTCCAGTTCCGCATCAGGAGAGTCAGCCCCCCAAGCTAGTCCGAGACTGGCCTGCTGCCGACAGATTGCGCACCTGATGAATCGCTGGATAACTCCTTGGCAACACCAAAGCCCGCTCCTCCTACGCTTGGAACGGGCTGGCGGCAAGATCAACGACGGGGTAGATACTGCAAAGGATCGACAGGTTTACCTTGGCGGCGAATCTCGAAGTGGAGCTTCACCCGGTCGGTTCCTGTGGAACCCATCTCGGCAATATGCTGACCGACTTTGACCTGCTGTCCCTCCCGAACCAGCAACCTGCGATTATGACCGTAGGCGCTTACGTAGGTATCGCTGTGCTTGATGATCACCAGTTCGCCGTAGCCCCGTAATCCACTTCCGGCGTACACAACGGCGCCATCAGACGCAGCTAAAACAGGCTGGCCCAAATCTCCGGCGATATCAATGCCTTTATTCAAACTGCCGTTTGACGAGAATTTACCAATCAGTGCGCCATTGGCAGGCCATGCCCACCCCTGCGCCGAGCGCGTGACCGACTCGACCTTACCGGGCGCCGACGGTGCCGGGCTACTCACGACCGGCGGTTTGCTGGCAACGGTGGGCTTGCTGGCAGGCGTGCTCTGAACGGGCGGACGGCTGGCGACAGAAGGCGTTGCCTGTGCAGCTGGCCTTGCCGGCTGAGCGACCACAGGAGTAGAAGTCACGGGAGCACCAAAATGGATTGCCTGCCCCGGACGAATCACATAAGGCGCAGGGATATTGTTCCGCGCAGCCAGGGCCTTCCAATCCCAACCAAAACGAAACGCAATGGAATAGAGGGTGTCACCACGTTGCACCCGGTACTGGCCGCTGGTGACTTGCTGCTGGTACTGGCGCTGGGCCTGAGTGCCGCTCTGCGTGCGATCGACCACCTGAACCGGTCCCGACGGCTTGCTTGCGCAGCCTGCCAGCAAGGCTGCGAAAAACACTGCACCCAAGGCGTGGTGCTTTCGCTGCTGTGTGAGACTCAATCCGTGCTCCCTTGGCGCTCTGCTTATAAGTGCGCGTATTGTGCCGGATTTATTCGGCAGAACCAGCGCTTTGCTGTTGCCGCCCGGCCAGCCACTCAAGTCCGAGCACAAGCGCCACGCCGGCCACCGCCAGCACAATAGCCAGCACCCACTGTGAATCCTGGCCGACCAGACTGGTGAACTGCGCCGGCCAGAGATTCTCCTGCAACAGGGGCACTTGCTGGCCATGGCTGTCGATACGCCAGGTCAGCGTCTGCTTCCACGGCCAGACCTTGTTCAGCGAACCGAGCATCAAGCCGGTGAGGAAGGCCAGGGTCAGGTCGCGATAGCGCGACAGCAGCCAGCTGAGCAGGCGGGAGAAGCTGAGAATCCCGACCAGGCAACCCGCCGCGAAGACTGCCAACACGGCCAGATCCAGGCTTTTGACCGCCCCCAGCACCACAGCATAGAGGCCCATCAGCAGCAGCAGAAAACTGCCGGAAATACCGGGCAAAATCATGGCGCAGATGGCAATGGCGCCGGCAAAGAACAGACTTAGCGGGTCACTCGCCCACTGCATGGGGGCGGCCACGGTGATCCACCAGGCGAAGGCAATACCCACGACGAAGCTAAGCGCCCGCGTCCAGTTCCAGCGGCTGATTTCGCGCGCGACGAGATGGCTGGATACCAGGATCAGGCCGAAAAAGAACGACCAGACGGGAATGGGCTGCTCGGCCAGCAACCAGGTAATCAAACGCGCCAGGCTGAACACGCTAGTGAGAATGCCGGCGAACAGCACCAGCAGGAAGTTGACGTTGGCGATCTGCCAGGCCCGCGCTACACGCCCGCGCAACAGCTGTAGCAGCGCCTCGGGCACGCTGGCGATAGAGCGCAGCAACTCATCGTAGATGCCGGTAATAAATGCAACGGTGCCACCAGAGACACCTGGCACCACGTCGGCAGCGCCCATCGCCATGCCTTTGGCGAACAACAGCAGATAATTCTTCATTGAGCTTTCCGTAGCAGAAGCGAGTCAGGCCAGCGGCCCGTTGAGCAAGGGAACGAAGCGCACCAGGTCGAGCACATGACGACTGTAGCCGTCCTCTTCGCGGACGATCAGCAACAACTCCTGAGTTTCCCCAGAGCCTACCGGAATCACCAGACGCCCGCCGATAGCGAGCTGATCCAGCAGCGACTGCGGCACTTCAACCGCAGCAGCCGTGACGATGATGCCGTTGTACGGGCCCAGTGCATTCCAGCCCTCCCAGCCATCACCCCAGCGAAACACCACGTTGCGGATATTCAGCGAGGCCAGGCGTTCCTTGGCGCGATCCTGCAGTGACTGGATGCGCTCCACCGAAAACACCCGCTCGACCAACTGGGTCAGCACGGCGGTCTGGTAGCCGGAACCGGTACCTATCTCCAGCACCTTGTCCAGCGGGCCACCGGCCAGCAGCAGCTCGGTCATGCGCCCGACTATGTAGGGCTGGGAAATGGTCTGGTTGTGGCCGATGGGTAGCGCAGTGTCCTCATAGGCGCGATGGGCCAGCGCCTCGTCAACGAACAGATGGCGCGGTGTGCGGCGAATCACTTCCAGCACATGAGGGTTGGACAGGCCTTCCTCATACAGCCGCTCGATCAGGCGTTCGCGGGTACGCTGCGAGGTCATGCCGATGCCATGATGCTGTTGCAGATCGCGCATCACAGCAGCCCCTCCAGCCAACCTTCGATCGTGCCGAAGGCCTCGTTGAAGGTGCGGTCCAGTTGCAGCGGGGTGATGGACACATAGCCTTGCATCACCGCATGAAAGTCGGTGCCCGGGCCACCGTCTTCGGCATCGCCGGAGACGGATATCCAGTAGCCTTCCTTGCCGCGCGGATTGAGCTGTTTGACCGGCGCGGCCGCGCGGGCACGGTGCCCCAGACGGGTCAGCTGCACGCCACGGATATGCTCCAGCGGCAGGTTGGGCACGTTGACGTTGAGTACGGTACGCGGCGGCAGATCGAGCCGATCATGGGCTTCGACCAGCTTGCGAGCGAAATAGGCCGCCGTCGGCAGGTTGTCAGGCTGGCGTGACAACAGCGAGAAGGCGAAAGCCGGACGCCCCAGGAAGCGCCCCTCAAGAGCGGCCGCCACGGTGCCGGAATAGAGCACGTCGTCCCCCAGGTTGGCGCCCAGGTTAATACCCGACACGACCATATCCGGCACCGGGTCGAGCAGTGCATTGAGGCCAAGGTGCACACAGTCGGTCGGCGTGCCGTTGAGGCTGATATAGCCGTTGGGCAGCGTCGAAGGATGCAGCGGGCGGTCGAGAGTCAGCGCGCTGCTGGCGCCGCTCTTGTCCTCGCTCGGAGCGATGATCACGCACTCGGCGTAGTCCTGCAGCGCGCCGTGCAGCGCGGCGATACCGGGTGCCAGCACCCCGTCGTCGTTGGAGATCAGAATTCGCATGGAGTTTCCGTCTGCCCTGCCGGCAGTAGATCAACCAGTTCGCGCACCACCGCGGTGGCGAAGCATCCGGCCGGCAGGACGAATTGCAGTTGCAGTATCTCGGGTTCCGGATAATGCCACGTCAAACCGGTGATGGGGAGGCGCAGGATACGCCGTTCGTGCGCCATGCCCGCAGCGACCAGCCAGTCAGCTAGGGCAGGCTCATCCCCAGCCACCGCCTGCTCCAGGTCATGCGAGGCGGAGCCCGCCGGCGAAGGCCCTTCTCCCCATAACGGCCCGGTGGGGTGCAGGTCGAGAATCGCCAGGCGCGGGTCGCTGGTTTCCGCCTCACCGGCCATGAAGAAGCTGCGGCTGGTGGTGAAGGCCAGCAGATCGCCGACCAGAGCGGCATTCCATGTGCCAGCGGCCACCCGACGGGCCAACAACCGATTGAACAGATAGCTGCGCGCCGCCGACAGCAGGCGCGAGCGGGTGTTGCGTTGTTCGGGCAACTCCTTGCGCTCGGCGAAGGCACGCGCATCGACCACATTGCCGCCCTGCCAACCAAAGCGCTGCAGTCCATAGTAGTTGGGCACGCCCTGCTCACGAATGCTCTGCAGGCGCTGTTCCAAGGCTTCGCGGTCGCCATGCAGATTGGTCAGGCGCAGGGTGAAGCCATTGGCCGAGTGGGCGCCGCGCTGCAGCTTGCGCGAATGACGCACGGTTTTGAGGATGCTCAGGCTGTCATTTTCGGCAGCGCTCAGGTCGGGATCGCTCTTGCCTGGCAGATGCAGGCTGAACCACTGGCGGGTCAGCGCCTGGCGATCCTTGAGCCCGGCATAGCTGATATTGCGCTGTGACACACCCGCGGCACGAGCCAGGCGGCGGGCCGCTTCCTCGGTGTTCAAGCCACGCTTTTCCACCCACAACCAGAGGTGCTCACCTTGCCCGGAAAGCGGAATTTCCAGCACTTCATCGACCTGGAAGTCCTCGGCCACCGCCTTGAGCACAGCAGTGCCACAAGGCTCGCCATGGGCACGCGGGCCCAGCAGTTGCAGCTCGGTCATGCCTTGTACAGCAGCGCCACGGCGTGAACCGCGATGCCCTCCTCACGCCCGGTAAAACCGAGCTTCTCGGTAGTGGTGGCCTTGACGTTGACCGCATCCAGCTCGACCTGCAGGTCTTCGGCGATCCGCTCGCGCATGGACTGGATATGCGGCGCCATTTTCGGCGCCTGAGCAATGATGGTGGCGTCGATATTGCCGACCACATAGCCCTTGGCCTGGATCAGCCCCATCACATGGCGCAACAGAGCACGGCTGTCGGCGCCCTTGAAGGTAGGGTCGGTGTCAGGAAAGTGCTTGCCGATATCGCCCAGCGCGCAGGCGCCAAGCAACGCATCGCTCAAGGCATGCAGCAGCACGTCGCCGTCTGAGTGGGCCAGCAGACCGAACTTGTGGGGAATGCGCACGCCACCGAGGGTGATGAAGTCGCCCTCGCCGAAGCGGTGCACGTCGTAGCCATGGCCAATACGCATGATCGTTACCCTTCTGAACAGGGCCGGGATTCTACCCGAAAGGACAGATGACGCGACTGATTCGCAAATGAGCGAAGACGAATTGCGCTGCTGGCCCCCGGTATCGAGCCGCTCAGCGGCCCACACCGAGGCACGCTGATAGCCACGGACTGCACAGGCAGTCTTCTTGCTCACCGGAGCCTGCTCAAAAAAAGTTGGAATGTTTCAGCCCGGTGGCGAGTCGATAAGACCGTCTTTCTAGCAAAGAGATGGAGACCATCATGGCCCTAGCCAAAAAACCGGTAGTCGCAAAGCCCAAGGCAAAGACCGTTGCCAAGAAACCCAAGGGTGATGGCCTGGCGATCAACACCAGCGTCGATAGCAGCGCCCGCGAAAAGGTTGCCGTGGCACTGAGCAAGGCCGTGGCCGACAGCTACACCCTGTATGTGAAGACGCTGGGCGTGCACTGGAACGTGCAAGGCCAGAACTTCTACGGCCTGCACAAACTGACTGACGAGCAGTACAACGAACTGCATCAGGCAGCCGATGAAATTGCCGAACGTATTCGCGCCCTGGGCAAGTTCGTCCCCACCGGTGCCGAGACCTTCCGCGCGCTGACGGTGATCGACAACGAAGCACCGCACAAAGCCACACCGCAGATGATCCAGCAACTGGTCAATGACAACGAGGCCGTGGCAAGGCGCATGAGCGAATTCGCCGAACTGGCGGAAGAAGCAGGCGACCTTTTCACCCACGACATGCTGGTCGCGCGCATCGGCGTGCATGAGCAAAATGCCTGGATGCTGCGCTCCAGCCTGGGCGAGTAATCGGCAAACGAAAAAAGGGCACCGCGTGGTGCCCTTTTCTATTCAGCGGCCCAACGCCTGAGCGTGATGCCGCAGGTGGTCATCGATAAAGCTGGCGATGAAGTAGTAGCTGTGGTCATAGCCTGGCTGCAAACGCAGGGTCAGCGGGTGACCGGCTGCATCGGCCGCCGCCTGCAGGGCCTGAGGCTTCAGCTGGTTTTCCAGGAAGTCATCACGATCGCCTTGGTCGACCAGGATCGGCAGCTTCTCGCTCGCCTCGGCCAGCAGAGCGCAGGCATCCCACTCGCGCCATTGCGCACGATCACTCCCCAGGTAATTGGAGAAGGCTTTCTCGCCCCAGGGGCAATCCAGCGGGTTGCTGATGGGCGCAAACGCCGACAGCGACTGATAGCGCCCCGGATTCTTCAACGCACAGATCAACGCCCCGTGGCCGCCCATGGAGTGACCGGCAATGCCGCGCTTGTCGCTGGCCGGGAAGTTGGCCTCGATCAGCGCTGGCAACTCCTGTACCACGTAGTCGTACATGCGGTAGTGCCGCGCCCAGGGTTCCTGGGTGGCATTGATGTAGAAGCCCGCGCCGAGACCGAAGTCCCAGGCCTTGCCTGCGTCATCCGGCACGCCTTCGCCACGCGGGCTGGTATCGGGCGCGACGATGATCAGGCCCAGTTCGGCGGCGAGTTTCTGCGCGCCGGCCTTCTGCATGAAGTTCTCGTCAGTGCAGGTCAGGCCGGAGAGCCAGTACAGCACCGGCAGCTTGCCGCCCTGCTCGGCCTGCGGCGGCAGGTAGACGGCGAACACCATGTCGCAGTTGAGCGCGGTCGATCGATGCCGATAGCGCTTGTGCCAGCCGCCAAAGCTCTTGTTGCTGGAAACGATTTCAAGGGTCATGACAAACCTCGACGAGGCCGGGAGCCAAGCTCCCGGCCTGCCACTCAGAAATGGATGACGGTGCGGATACTCTTGCCTTCGTGCATCAGGTCGAAGGCATCGTTGATCTGCTCCAGGCCCATGGTGTGGGTGATGAAGGTATCCAGCGGGATCTCGCCGCTCTGCGCCTTCTCCACATAGTTCGGCAGCTCGGTACGGCCTTTCACGCCACCGAAGGCGCTGCCACGCCAGACACGGCCGGTCACCAGCTGGAACGGACGGGTGCTGATCTCGGTACCGGCCGGCGCCACGCCGATGATGGTCGACTCGCCCCAGCCCTTGTGACAGCACTCCAGCGCCGCGCGCATCAGCTGCACATTGCCGACGCACTCGAAGCTGTAGTCGACGCCGCCGTCGGTCATCTCGACGATGACGTCCTGAATCGGCTTGGCGTGGTCCTTCGGGTTGACGAAATCGGTCGCGCCCAGCTCACGAGCCACGTCGAACTTGGCCGGGTTGATGTCGATGGCGATGATGCGGCTGGCCTTGGCCATCTTGGCGCCAATGATCGCCGCCAGGCCGATACCGCCGAGGCCGAAGATAGCCACGGTGGAGCCCTCGGTGACCTTGGCGGTGTTGAGTACCGCGCCGATGCCGGTGGTCACGCCGCAACCGAGCAGGCAGACCTTCTCCAGCGGCGCCTCCTTCGGAATCACCGCCACCGAGACTTCCGGCAGCACGGTGTATTCGGAGAAGGTCGAGCAGCCCATGTAGTGGTACACCGGCTCGCCGTTGTAGCTGAAGCGGCTGGTGCCATCCGGCATCAGGCCCTTGCCCTGGGTGGCGCGCACCGAGCTGCACAGGTTGGTCTTGCCCGAGGTGCAGAACTTGCACTGGCGGCATTCGGCGGTATACAGCGGGATCACGTGGTCGCCGACCTGGACCGAGGTGACGCCCTCGCCCACCGCCTCGACGATGCCGCCACCTTCGTGACCAAGGATGCAGGGAAACACGCCTTCGCTGTCCTGGCCGGACAGGGTGTAGGCGTCGGTGTGGCACACACCGGTGGCGACGATGCGCACCAGCACCTCGCCGGCCTTGGGCGGCGCCACATCGACTTCGACGATTTTCAGAGGTTCGTTCGGGCCGAAGGCCACGGCAGCACGGGACTTGATCATGAGTTCGCTCTCCAGCGGTTTGGCAAAGTGGCGAGAGTGTAGAACAGCGCCTTTCCAGGGATAATCGGCATGCTTGCAAAACATTATTGCCAAACAGGGATAATCAATGAACCGCTGGGAAGGTCTGGATGAGTTCGTCGCCGTCGCCGAGAGCGGTCAGTTCGCTGCCGCCGCCAAACGCCTCGGACTGTCTACCTCGCAGGTCAGCCGCCAGGTCGCGCGCCTGGAGGAACGCCTGCAGACGCGCCTGTTCTACCGCAGCACGCGCAAGGTGACGCTGACCGAGGCCGGACAGACCTTCCTGCAGCACTGCCAGCGCCTGCAGGACGCCCGCGAGGAAGCCCTGCGCGCTATCGGCGACCTCAACGACGAGCCCAAGGGTCTGCTGCGCATGACTTGCGCGGTGGCTTACGGCGAGCGCTTCATCGTGCCCTTGGTAAACGAGTTCATGGCACGCCATCCACAACTGCGGGTGGAGATCGAACTGAGCAATCAGACCCTCGACCTGCTGCACGGAGGCATGGATCTGGCCATCCGCCTCGGCCGCCTGCAGGACTCGCGCCTGGTCGCCACCCGCCTGGCGCCGCGAGCCATGCACCTGTGTGCAGCGCCCGAGTATCTGGAGCGCTACGGTCGCCCGCACTCTCTGTCTGAACTGAACCGGCACAACTGCCTGATCGGCAGCAGCGATCACTGGACCTTTCAGCAGGAGGGCCGCGAACTGAGCCAACGGGTACAGGGCAACTGGCGCTGCAACAGCGGCGAGGCAGTGCTCGATGCCGCGCTGCGCGGCTTCGGCCTGTGCCAGCTGCCGGATTACTACGTACAGCCACATCTGCGCAGTGGCGCGCTGGTCGACCTGCTGCCACAACAACGCCCGCCGCATACCGCCGTGTGGGCGCTGTATCCGCAGCAACGCCATCTGTCGCCCAAGGTGCGTTTGTTGGTCGAGCTATTAAAGGAAGGACTGGCCCAGCGCCCGGAATACCGCCATCTCAGCGACTAACCCCAAGGCTAGCCTTCCTGTCGCCTTGCCGTAGCTCGGGTTGAGCGCAGCGAAGCCCGACACAGACCACTCAAAACCTGAAGAGCCGCTACGCCGGCGTCAGGCAATCCGGCCCCTCAAAGGACGGGTCGTTGACCAGGTTGGCCAGTGCCCGCTCGCGCAGCGGCGGTTGCACGCCTTGCATCACGGCCTGCAACTGTTCCGGCGTGGCCTGCGGGTCGAGCCAGATTCGGGTCGCGGCCTGATCGAGCAATAAAGGGCGGCGCAGGTAGCTCGCCTCGCGGGTCACCATCGCCACGCTGAGATAGGTCTGCCCGGCAGTCGGATACAGCTCCCACACCCCCGCGCAGTACAACAGGCCTTCACTGCTCATCCAGTACGGGCGCTTGCGGTTGGCCTGGCCGCGCCATTCGTAGAAGCCGTTGGCCGGCAACAGGCAGCGGCGCTGGCGGAACGCCTCTCGGAACATCGGCTGCTCGGCCAGCGTCTCGGCACGGGCATGGGCCGGGGCCTTGGCGAAATCGTCCAGCCAGGCCGGGGTCAGCCCCCAGCGGCCAGCGGCTGCCTGCAACTCGCCATCAGCCTGATGCAGGAACAACACCTGAGCACCAGGCGAGAGGTTCCAGCGCTGCGCCAGATCGGAGGGAAAACCCGGCAAGTTGGAAATGGCCTGGGGCCAGCGAAACAGGGCGTAGCGTCCACTCATGTGGTGACGGGTTTCCAGTGAAAGAGAATCAACAGAGCAGCACGCCCGGGCAGCTCTCAGGCTCCTCACCGGGCAGTGGCGCGGCGGCATTGTACGCGGCGATGAGTACCCGCGCCCGTTCGGCCTGCTGATCCTCCACACACAGGCCGAGCAGCCCCAGCGCCGGCAGCTCACCCACTGCCCCCAGCAGATGCCGCCCGGTCAGGTGCGCATCCACCCCCTCGCTGGCCAGCATGCCCAGCAGCAATTCGGCCTCCAGCAGATCCTGCGGCTCATAGATTCGCTGCATTCAATCGTCCTCCCGCCGCACATCCAGAGACCATTCGACACCATCGGTACGCAAATCGAACACGATCGGCCGACAGCACACCGCGCAATCCTCGACATAGCACTGATCGCCAGCGGACAGGTCGAGCACGGCCTCCACAGGCTCCCCACAATAAGGACACTGATACATCTGTGTTTCCAGCATCACGGCCTCCGTGTGACTTGCCGGTATAATCGCCGGTCTATTGCAAGCCCCGCTTTATGCAACCCGGGCATTCCGAGCAGCCGACTGACGAGAACATGATGGGCGAATTCGATTCCATCCGACCTTATGCCGACCACGAAGTCCCCGCCGTACTGGCGCGCCTGTTGGGCGATGACACCTTTCTCGGCACCCTCACCCACTTCCGTTTTCCGCGCCTGGCCGGTCCTTTCGGCTGGTTGCTCAAACCTCTTATAGCCCATCGCCTGCGTTCGCAGCTGGCCGACATCGCTTCGGTGGATGCCCTGCAGGCGCGCATCGAGCCCTATGTCGACCACAGCATCGAGCAGGCCACCGACGGGGTGACCTATTCCGGCCTGGAGCAACTCAAGGCCGGCACACCCTATCTGTTCCTGGCCAACCACCGCGATATCGTGATGGACCCGGCCTTCGTCAACTACGCGGTGTTCCACGCCGACTTGCCGACGCCACGGATTGCCATCGGTGACAACCTGTTGCAGCGCCCCTTCGTCAGCGACCTGATGCGCCTAAACAAGAGCTTCATCGTGCACCGCAACATCGCCGGACGCCGCGAAAAGCTGGCGGCCTTCCAGTTGCTGTCCGGCTATATCAACCATTCGATCCGCGAAGAGGGTCAGTCGATCTGGATTGCCCAGGCAGAAGGCCGGGCCAAGGACGGTGACGACCGCACCGACCCGGCGATCCTCAAGATGTTCCACATGAGCCGCAAGGACGAGCCCTTTGCCGAGGCCCTGGCAGCGCTCAACCTGGTACCGGTATCGATCAGCTACGAATACGACCCCTGCGACCAGGCCAAAGCACGTGAATTGCAGATCCGCGCCACCAGCGGTAGCTACGAAAAGGCCCAAGGCGAGGACGACGCCAGCATCGCCCTCGGCATCACCGGCTACAAAGGCCGCGTACATGTGCATTTCGGCACGCCGGTACGTGAGGGTTTCGAAGATGCCAAACAGCTGGCCACGCTGATGGACCAGCACATTCTCAGCGGCTACCGCTTGTTCCCCGTGCATTACCTGGCCTACGCCCAGTGGGATCAACGCGATGCAGAGCTAGGCGTGCCCACGGCCGAGCAGCTGTTCCCTGCCGCCGAGCTGGAAAAGGCACGCACCGAGTGGCAGCGCCGCCTGGCTGCCTGCCCCACCGAGCAACGCCCCTGGCTGATCGGCCAATACGCCATGCCGGTGCGCAACCAGTATCGGGTCAAGGCCGGCCAACCCCTGTAAAGCCGGCCTGAAGCAGAAACGAAAACGGCAGCCCATGGGCTGCCGTTTTTCTTTCTAGATTCCGTCAGAGACCGGTGCTGTACCAGGACAGCAGCAGCGCTGCCCCCAGCGCTGCTGCGGAGAAACGGTAGAAGAAACGATTGATGCGCAGGGCTGGCTCGTCCAGCAGCGAGGACTGCTCATCAAGTTCATCCATCTCGGCAGCAAGGCGCGCCATCGCGCGCTGCTCGCGCAGGCGAGTGGCCATCAGCAGCCAACTACCCGCCACGGCGAAGAACAGGGCCAGGGCGTTGATGGTTTGCGCGGGGTATGTGGAAAACAGGGTCCAGAGGTACTGTAGGGACACGAAAATCACCTCAAGTGCACCAGGATCAGGAAAAACCGGCACCAGAAGCAGGCAAGAGCGGCGCAAGCAGCCTGCTAGCCGGGTCAAAACAGCCTTTTTGCGCACCAGGAAAAGGCACTGTCTTCCCAGTCGGGGTGGGCGCGGCGGGCGGCAGTCTACTGGAAAGCGGCTGTTTAGAAGTTCCGTTTCCGACGAGCGTCAGTCGTCATCACCAAATCGTCTGAAAACCGTCATAACACTGGCCTAGAGTTTGATACCTCTACAGTGACCCATCAGTCATTCGATATGGCCGGTGGCAACCTTAATAGCGGAGGAACCGCCATGCTCAACCCACAACCTGTTGATACCGACTACCTGATCGACTCGCTGGACGAAGTGGAAGCCGTGGTAGAAGAGCTTTCCTTCAACGTGCACGACCACCACTGGCTGGTGTACTGCGCCCTCGGCGGGCATGAGCACTACGACCTGCCCGACATCGATGAACACACCGGCCTGAGCCTGCCCGAGCTTTACGCCGAAGCAGCCTGACCCCAGACAGCAAAAAGCCCGGCCAACTGGCCGGGCTTTTTCATGCACAGGATATTACTGCTGGCTCAGCAGCTGGCCGATGGTCGGATCCTTGAAGGTGCGGGTCAGCGCATCGCTGAGTACATCGCTGACCAGCTTGGTGTTGGTCTCCTGATTCGGCGCCATGCCGAAGCGCTGATTCAGCGAGGCACCGTAACGACCGCTGTAACGACGGCTGCTGTTCTGCACATCGGCACGGAAAGTGGCACTGATATCGGCCTCGGTCACGTACATGCCCTCTTTCGGCGACTGATACTTCAGTTCGGCCAGGGTCAGGGTCAACTGCGGGGCATTGTAGGCATTCGGGCTAGGAGTGAAGCCGAGCAGGCGCACGGCAGCTTCGGCTTCGGCCTGCAGACGCGGCAGGATGTCCTGGCCCTGTACGCTGATGGCGCTGGTTTCCGGATACAGCCCGCCACGGGTACCCAGCACCGGCGACTGGCGCCCATCGACCACGCGTACCACCACAGGCTGCCCCTGGCCGACTGCACTGAGCGGCGCCATCAGCTTGGGCTGCGGCTGCAGGTTCTGCGGGCTGTGGGCACAGCCGACGAGGGTAAGGCCGAAAGCGGCGAGCAGACCGAACAACAGGTGCTTCTTCATGGGCGATCTCCGAGAAGGTGATGGCGAAAAATGGCCGGCAGTATAACCAGCGGCCAAGGTCGCCGACAGCTGAGATTCTGACTCGATATAGCACTGGCGGTTCCTGTCACGGCCCTGTCACCGGCGCATGAGATAAAAGCCCGGCCCATCCGAGGAGTGCACAACATGATGAGTCTCTGGTCCCTGTTCAGCCCGCGCGCACGGATGCGTTGCTACGCCCTGCTGGATGCCAAGGGCACCTGTCGCGCCCTGCGCGAATCACGCCAGAAGCCCGCTGAAGCAGGCTGGGTCGAAGTACACGAAATACGTACCCAATGGCTCGGCCAGCCACTGCCCAACGCGGCCCGCGTGCAGATCATCACTCGACCTGCACACGCCCTGGCTGCCTGAGCACCAGGCACAAAAAAGCCGCCCATCGGCGGCCTTTTCATTTGAGCACGACTCAGACCAGTTGCAGGGCCTTGGTGCTCTGCGCCACCACCTCACGATAGAGCGCGGCATCTTCTTCCAGGGCCTTCTCGCGGGCCGGGAAGATTTCCTTCAGCTTGCTGACCCAGGCCTCGCTACCGGCCTGCTCGGCAAAGCAGCGTTCGATCAGGTTGAGCATGATCGATACCGTCACCGAAGCACCCGGCGAAGCACCCAGCAGCGCCGCGATGGAGCCATCCTCGGCCGCCACCAGCTCGGTACCGAACTGCAGAATGCCGCCTTTCTTGGCGTCCTTCTTGATGATCTGCACGCGCTGGCCGGCAATCTCCAGGCGCCAGTCGGCCGGATTCAGGGTCGGATAGAACTTGCGCAGGGCATCCAGGCGCTGGTCCTGGGACTGCATCACTTCCTTGATCAGGTAGCGAGTCAGATCGAAGTTGTCGCGGGCCACGGCCAGCATCGGGCCGATGTTGCCCGGGCGCACCGACAGCGGCAGGTCGAAGAACGAACCGTACTTGAGGAACTTGGTGGTGAAGCCGGCGTAAGGGCCGAACAGCAGCGAGGTCTTGCCGTCGACCACGCGGGTGTCGAGGTGCGGCACGGACATGGGTGGCGCGCCCACTTCGGCCTGGCTGTAGACCTTGGCCTGGTGCTCCTTGACCACTTCAGGGTTGTCGCAGCGCAGCCACTGGCCGCTGACCGGGAAGCCGCCGAAGCCCTTGCCTTCCGGAATGCCGGACATCTGCAGCAGCGGCAATGCGCCACCGCCGGCGCCGAGGAACACGAACTTGGCCTGCACATCGCGGCGCTCGCCGGTTTCGGTGTTCTTGATCTCGGCCGCCCAGCCCTGGGCGTTGCGGCTCAGGCCGACGACTTTCTGGTGATAGCTCATGGTCACGCCGCCCAGGCTCTGCAGGTACTGCAGCAGCTGGTGGGTCAGCGCGCCGAAGTTGACGTCGGTGCCGTTGGCGGAACGGGTCGCGGCGATGCGCTCGTCGGCCTGTCGGCCCTGCATCATCAGCGGCATCCACTCGGCCATCACCGCCTTGTCTTCGCTGTATTCCATGCCCTCGAAGGCATGATGCTGGCTGATCAGCTCATGACGCTTCTTGAGGAAACCGATGTCCTTGTCACCGCGCACGAAGCTCAGGTGCGGCACCGGATTGATGAAGTCTTTCGGCGAGCCGAAAGCGCTCTTGCCACACAGGTAAGCCCAGAACTGCTTGGAGACTTCGAACTGGGTATTGATGTGGACGGCTTTCTTGATGTCGATGGAACCGTCGGCAGCCTGCGGGGTGTAGTTCAGCTCGCACAGGCCGGCATGACCGGTGCCCGCGTTGTTCCACGGGTTGGAGCTTTCGATGGCGCCGGAAGAGCGCAGCTCGGCGATTTCCAGCTTGAGGTTCGGGTCCAGCTCCTTGAGCAGCACCGCCAGGGTGGCACTCATGATGCCGGCGCCGACCAGCAGCACATCAACAGCTTCGTGATTGACTTGCGTCATTAACGCTTCTCCAAGATCTGCAGTACCAAGTCGTTGAAATCAGCCTTATGAGCCGCTCATCGACGTCTAATCACTGACAGCCAGACGAGTGTCTGGAGCTTCGGAGGCGCCGGAATCCACAGCCGATGACTTGGCCTGGTTCGATCCCGAGCAACCTCGTCAGGCACGTGCCACCTGTGGGCAGACGTGCGTTCAATTCTTTAACCATCCACCAGCGCCCGAAGGCTCTGTTCCAGGCCCTGCAGGGGATGCTGTAACAGCATCAACCCCGGCAGCCCTTGCGGACCGGTATTTTCCGGCGCGCACGATACCACTTTGCCGCTATCGCAGGCGCAAAAAATGCACAAACTCCGGCAAATGGTCACTTTGCATACGAATGATCAAGCCTTGGCCGCTTTCATCGCTTCTATATAGGGCTCGGCCTGGCGCTGATCCTGGATCAGGGCAATGAAGTCCTGGCCCTGGGCATCCTTGGCGTCCAGGTCATAGCCGGCTTCCTTGAAGAAGCCGAGGAAGCGCTCGAAATCGTCAATGCGCAGACCGCGATAGGCCTTGATCAGCTTATGCAGGGAGGGCGGCGTGGCATCCGCCGGCTCGACGGCGAGGAACAGCTTGATGGACTCGTCACCGATCTCTTCGCCGATCACCTGTTTCTTGTCTTTACGCATCACGCACTCCAGCTAGCGGGCATTACGGGGCCGGCAGTTTACCCTCGCCCCGTGCGCCACTCAACGCGACTAAAGCACTGTTCGCGCGGCATGGCGCCTCAGCCGAAACGCCCCGCAATGAAAAGAGAACCGGGAATGGCTGACTACGGCTAGAACTGCGCCTTCATCCAGGCCAGGTAGGCAGCCGCCTCGGGCTGATCTTCACGCGGAGCCCAGCTCGCCTGCTCGGCCTCGGCCAGCGCTCGATAGGGGCCAGCCTTGCATTCGAACAGGATGCTGTCGGCGGCCAGCACGACCAGGGCGTGGAACTGGCCAGGCGCGAGATCCACGCCCAGACAGTCGCCGCCCGCTTCGAGCAGATGGGTCGCCTGCAGGCTGCCATCTTCGCCGAACAGCAGCAGGCCGATGCGCCCCTGCAGCACCAGCAGGGTCTCGGCCTTGTCGGCAGACAGATGGCGATGAGGTGGAATGTAGGTATCCGGCTGCAACCCCACCGCCAGGCGGTGGCAGGGCTCGCTCATCTCGTGCAGATTGTGATGGGCACGCTGACGCGGGCTCTCCCCGGCTCTGGCCACCAGGTCGGCGAACAGACGGCGATCGAGAAAGGCCGGCGCCTGCACTTACAGGCCTTTAACGGCGTAGATGCCAGCGGCGTTACGCCAGTAACCCTTGTAGTCCATGCCATAGCCGAAGATGAAACGGTCTTCGCAGGACAGGCCCACATAGTCGGCCTTCAGATCAGGACGTGCCTTGCGGTCGTGATCCTTGTCGATCAGCACGGCGGTGTGCACGGCGCTGGCGCCAGCGTGCTTGCAGAACTCGATGATGGCCGACAGGGTGTGCCCCTCGTCGAGGATGTCGTCGATGATCAGCACTTCGCGGTCGATAAAGGAGACTTCCGGCTTGGCCTTCCAGAACAGCTCGCCGCCAGTGGTCTCGCTGCGATAGCGGGTGGCGTGCAGGTAGGACAGTTCCAGCGGGAAGTTCAGCTTGGTCAGCAGCTTGCCGGCGAAGATCAGGCCGCCGTTCATCACGCAGAACACCACCGGGTTGCGCTCGGCCAACTCGGCACTGATGGTGGCGCCCACCTGATCGATGGCTGCTTCGACCTGGGCCTCGGTGAACAGGCAGTCGGCTTCGGCCATGACTTGGCGGATTTGGGCGAGATCGGCAGGCATGGCGGGCTCCGGTTAGAAAATGGACAGTCTGGTCAAAAAATGGGCGGCGAATGTACTCAGACTGGCGCCTGGGGGCAAGTCCGAAGGCGTAATTTCTGACCATTCACTCAGGCCAGGCAGTAAACTGCGCGCCTTCAAGCTGGCATGAGCAGTGCTTTACTCTAGCCAGAATTTGCCGCCAGGAGACTTTGCATGCCCATCCGCGAGATCCGCCACCCGCTGATCCGTCACAAAATCGGCCTGATGCGCCGCGCCGACATCAGCACCAAGAACTTCCGTGAACTGGCTCAGGAAGTCGGCGCCCTGCTGACCTATGAGGCCACCAACGACCTGCCGCTGGAGCACTACGAGATCGACGGCTGGGCCGGTCCGGTGCAGGTCGAGAAGATCGCTGGCAAGAAGATCACCGTGGTGCCCATCCTGCGCGCCGGCATCGGCATGCTCGACGGCGTGCTCAGCCTGATCCCCGGCGCCAAGGTCAGCGCCGTGGGCGTGGCGCGCAACGAAGAAACGCTGCAGGCACACACCTACCTGGAAAAGCTGGCGCCGGAGATCGACGAGCGCCTGGCGCTGATCATCGACCCGATGCTGGCCACCGGCGGTTCCATGGTCGCCACCATCGACCTGCTGAAGAAAGCCGGCTGCAAGGAAATCCGTGCCATGGTGCTGGTCGCTGCACCGGAAGGCATCAAGGTCGTGGCAGACGCCCATCCCGACGTGATGATCTACACCGCCTCCATCGATCAGAAACTCAACGAGCACGGCTACATCATTCCGGGCCTTGGCGACGCCGGCGACAAGATCTTCGGTACCAAGCAGAAGGACGCCTGAGCATGAGTCAGCAGTTCAACGACCCGCTCTGGCGCCAGGTGATTTCCGGCGCACAGATGCTCTTCGTGGCCTTCGGCGCCCTAGTGCTGATGCCGCTGATCACCGGCATGGACCCCAACGTCGCACTGTTCACCGCCGGCATCGGCACGCTGCTGTTCCAACTGGTCACGGGCCGCCAGGTACCGGTGTTCCTGGCCTCCTCCTTTGCCTTCATTGCGCCGATCCTGGCTGCCAAGGGCCAGTTCGGCCTGCCGGCCGTGCTCGGCGGCATCGTTGCCGCCGGCCTGGTCTACGTGCTGCTCAGCGCCCTGGTGCGGGTGCGCGGCGCCGGCTTTATCGACCGTCTGCTGCCGCCGGTGGTGATCGCTCCGGTGATCATCTCCATCGGCCTGGCGCTGTCGCCGGTGGCCGTGCACATGGCCATGGGCAAGACCGGTGACGGCGCCGCCGAACTGGTGCCCTACCACACCGCCCTGATCATCTCGATGTCGGCGCTGGTCACCACCGTACTGGTCGCCGTGCTCAGCAAGGGCCTGCTGCGCCTGGTGCCGATCCTCGCCGGCATTGCCGTGGGCTGCGTGCTGTCGGCCTTCTTCGGTGTGATCAATACCGAAACCGTGACCGCCGCACCCTGGCTGGCCGTGCCGGCCTTCGTCACCCCCGAGCTGCACTGGGGCGCCATCCTGTTCATCGTCCCGGTGGCCCTGGCGCCGGCCATCGAGCACATCGGCGGCGTGGTGGCGATCGGCAGCGTCACCGGCAACAACTTCATCCAGAAGCCCGGCCTGCACCGCACCCTGCTCGGTGACGGCCTGGCCACCTCGGCGGCCGGCCTGTTCGGCGGCCCGCCCAACACTACCTACGCCGAAGTGACCGGTGCAGTGATGCTGACCAAGAACTTCAACCCGAAGATCATGACCTGGGCCGCCGTGTTCGCCATCGGTCTGGCCTTCATCGGCAAGTTCGGCGCTGCCCTGCAGGCCATTCCGGTACCGGTGATGGGCGGCATCCTCTGCCTGCTGTTCGGCTCCATCGCCGTGGTCGGCCTGAACACCCTGATCCGCCACCAGGTGGACCTGTCCGAGGCTCGCAACCTGATCATCGTCTCCGTGCCGCTGGTGTTCGGCATCGGCGGCATGGCCATCGGCGGCAACGAGTTCAGCCTCTCCGGCATCTCGCTGGCGGCGCTGGTGGCGCTGGGCCTGAACCTGCTGCTGCCGGGCGGCAGCGCCTGGCACAAGCATCCGCCGCTCGATCCTGATCTCTAAGCTTGCGCTGCGCGGCATCCCCTCTCCCCTGAACGGGAGAGGGGTGACAAGCGCCGATCAAAACGGCTCGGCAATGTACTTGCACGGGTAATTGGCCGCCTTGTACTTGCCGACCTTGCGCTTGGGCAGCTTGACCTTGGGCTGCTCCACCTTCTCGTAGGGAATCTGCTGCAGCAGATGGCTGATCACGTTCAGCCGCACGCGCTTCTTGTCTTCCGAACGCGCCACATACCAGGGCGCCCAAGGCGTATCGGTGGCGGCGAACATTTCATCGCGGGCCTTGGTGTAGTCGTCCCAGCGGGTGAATGACTTGATGTCCATCGGCGACAGCTTCCAGGTCTTGCGTCCATCGTCGATGCGCGCGCGCAGGCGGCGCTCCTGCTCCTCGGGACTGACCTCCAGCCAGTACTTGAGCAGGATGATTCCCGACTCGACCATAGTGCGCTCGAAGGCCGGCGCCTGGCTGAGGAACTTATCCACCTGATCGTCCGTGCAAAAACCCATCACCCGCTCGACGCCGGCGCGGTTGTACCAACTGCGGTCGAAGATCACCACCTCGCCCGCCCCCGGCATATGGCTCAGGTAACGCTGTACGTACATCTGGCTCTTCTCCCGCTCGGTCGGCGCCGCCAGTGCCACCACGCGGAAGATACGCGGGCTGACCCGCTCGGTGATGGCCTTGATGGTGCCGCCCTTGCCGGCGCCATCGCGCCCCTCGAACACGATCACCACCTTGGCCCCCGTGGCCACCACCCACTGCTGCAAATGCACCAGCTGCACATGCAGCTTCTTCAGTTGCGCCTCATAGTCCTTGCGCTTCAACTTTGCTGCGGATTCCTGCTTGGCCATCCTGTCACCTCCGTGAAATTTCTTTGCAAGCGTAGGCAGGGAAGCAGTGCATCGCACGATGCGTTGTAACAACTGGGCATGCCCGTGGTCTGGCCTATAACCAAGGGGTAAACCCATCGACCGACCTTCAGGAGCCCGCCATGCCCAGCCGCCGCCGCTTTCTGCAACACAGCGCCAGCCTCGCCGCCTTTGCGGCGCTGGCCCCCTGGCTGCCAGTCCAGCCTGCCTTCGCGATCAGCAACCTGATGCAGCGCAAGATTCCCAGCAGCGGCGAGCTGCTACCGGTGATCGGCCTGGGCACCTCGCGCACCCATGATGTCCCGCTCGATGAAGAACACCTGGAACCCCTGCGCGAAGTGCTGCGCACCCTGGTCAACGGCAGTGCCAGTCTGATCGACACCGCGCCCAGCTATGGCCGTGCCGAGGCTGTGTGCGGGGCGCTGGCCGCCGAAGACGAAATGCGCAAGCGCCTGTTCCTGGCCAGCAAAGTGTCCTCCAGCGGGCGCGAAGCCGGGCAGCGGCAGATCGCCGAAAGCTTCGCCGCCCTGCGCACCGAACGCATCGACCTGATGCAGGTACACAACCTGCAGGACACCGAGACCCAGCTCAAGCTGCTGCGTGAGCTGAAAGAACAGGGCAAGGTGCGCTACATAGGCGTCACCCATTACCTGGACAGCGCCCACGAGCGCCTGCTGCAGGTGCTGCGCCGCGAGCCGGTGGACTTCGTGCAGTTCAACTACTCGGTGGGTGAGCGCAATGCCGAGCGCGAGTTGCTGCCCTTCTGTGCCGACAAAGGCATTGCCGTGCTGATCAACCGCCCCTTCCAGCGCGCGGCGCTGTTCGACAAGGTGCGCGGCAAGGATCTGCCCGACTGGGCGATGATCGAGCTCGGCGCCAGCTCCTGGGCCCAGCTGATGCTCAAGTTCATCCTCGCCAACCAGGCAGTCACGGCGGTGATCCCCGCCACGTCCAACCCGCGCTATATGGCCGACAACCTCAAGGCCGGCCAGGGCCAGCTGCCCGACGCCACCCAGCGCCAACGCATCGCCGAACTGTTCGCCTGAGCATGCGCCAGCGTCTGGCCAGGGCGATCAACGCCGCGGACGGCGAACTGTCGGCGGCGCTGGCCGGGTTCGCCCTGTTCTTCTGCCTGTTCTGCGGCTACTTCATGCTGCGGCCGATTCGCGAGGCGATGGGCATCCAGGCCGGCGTGGAGCACCTGCAGTGGCTGTTCAGCGCTACCTTCATCGCCATGCTGCTGGCCGTGCCGTTGTTCGCCTGGCTCAACTCGCGGGTGCCACGGCGACAGTTCGCGGACTGGGTGTTCGGCTTCTTCGGTCTCAACCTGCTGGCCTTCGCCGGGTTGTTCGCCAGCGCCGGCGACAGCCTGTGGCTGGCTCGCGGCTTCTATGTGTGGATCTCGGTGTACAACCTGTTCGTCGTGTCGCTGGCCTGGAGCCTGATGGCCGACGTGTTCGATACCGGCCAGGCGCGGCGGCTGTTCGCCTTTATCGCCGCCGGCGCCAGCCTCGGCGGCCTGAGCGGGCCGGCTCTCAGCGCCCTGCTGATTGAAACCCTCAACGCCGCCGGGCTGTGCCTGCTGGCCGCGGCACTGCTAGGGGCTGCGCTGCTGCTCAAGCAACACCTGATGCACTGGCGTGAATACGCAGGCGCCGGCCGCCCCGGCGCCTGCAGCGAAAGCCCGCAGCGCCCGGTACCGGGCAACCCGTTCAGCGGCTTCACCCGGGTGCTGCGCTCGCCCTACCTGCTCGGCGTGGCGGCTTTCGTGGTTCTGCTGGCCACGGTGAGCACCTTCCTCTATTTCGAGCAGGCCCGCCTGGTGGCCGAGCTGTTTCCCGATCGCGATGCCCAGGTGCGGGTATTCGCCAGCATCGACTTCGTGGTGCAGGCCGGTGCGCTGGCCAGCCAGCTATTTATCACCGGGCGAATCGCCCAGCGCCTGGGCATCCGCATGCTGCTGACGGCCGTGCCGGTCCTGATGAGCCTGGGTTTTCTCGGCCTGGCGCTGGCGCCGACCTTCGCCGTGCTGGCGGCGCTGATGATCGTGCGGCGCATCGGCGAGTACGCCTTCGTCCGTCCCGGTCGCGAGATGCTGTTCGCCCCGCTCGACGCCGAGACCAAGTACAAGGCGAAGAACTTCATCGACACCGTGGTCTATCGCGGCGGTGATGCCCTCAGCGGCTGGGCCAAGGCGCTGCTCGATACGCTGGGCCAGGGCGTGATGCTGGTGGCGCTGGTTGGCGCGGCGTGCGCGGCGCTCTGGGGCATGCTCGGCTGGTACCTGGGCAAGCGTGCGGACAGCGCCGCCGAGGCCAATCGTGGCCAGTGAGCCAGGCTCAGCCTTCGCCCAGAGACAGGATTTCCCCTATCAACCACTGCAACGCGGCATCACGCTGGCGCAGCTCCAGGCTGACCACATCCAGATGAAATGGCCCCAGCTCGAACGGCAGGTCGAACAGTTCGAGCGGCAGCAGCCCGGCGAAGTAGCGCGCCAGGCGGGTCGGCAGCACGGCCACCAGCTCGCTGCCGGCGGCAATATGGGCGGCCTGCAGGTAGTTGGGGGTGCTGTAGACAATGTCCCGAGTCAGGCCCTGTTCGCCCAGCCACTGATCGACCATGCCACGGGTCTGCCCACCGTGAACCCACAGATGGCGCAGCTGCAGGAAGGTTTGCAGGCTGAGGCCCTGGCGTAACTGCGAATGCCCCTTGCAGGCCGCCACCTGCAACGTCTCGCTCATCCAGCGGCTGCTGGAAAAGCGCGGAGGCAAGGCCTCGAAGCGGCCCAGCACCAGATCCAGCTCGCCTTTCTCCAGGGCCTCAGACGGCAGGCGCGGGGTCAGGTGGCGCACATCCAGGCGCACGCCAGGCGCCTGCTCGGCCAGTCGCGACAGCAGGCGCGGCATCAGCAGCATCTCGGCATAGTCGGTCATGGCGATGGTGAAACGCTGGCGACTGTGCGCGGGATCGAAGCGCATACCCTCGCTCAGACTTTCCTCGATCTGGCGCAGCGCGGCGCGAATCGGTGCCTCCAGTTCCAGGGCCCGTGGCGTCGGCTGCATGGCCCTGCCGACGCGCACCAGCAGCGGATCATCGAGCAGATCGCGTAGGCGGTTCAGCGCATTGCTCACCGCCGGCTGGCTCAGCGCCAGGCGCTCGGCCGCGCGCGAAACATTGCGTTCGCGCAGCAGGGCATCGAGCACCCGGAGCAGATTGAGGTCGAAGGTCGATATATTCACTGACTAAATACTTCTTATCACAAGTCAAAATTTCTCAAATAGTACTGCCTTGCATAAGGTGCGTCAGTTCCGTTTTTTGCGACCGAGGTAAGGCTATGAGCAACAACTACAACATCCAGCAGGCCGCCGTGATCGGTGCCGGCACCATGGGCCGCGGTATCGTCATCAGTCTGGCCAATGCCGGCATCCCGGTGCTGTGGCTGGATAACAACCCGGACATGGTCGCCGCCGGCCTGCAGATGGCCGAGGACACCTGGGCGCAGAACGTCGCCAAGGCCCGCATCACGCCCGGCGAAGCCAGCCTGCGTCGCTCGCGCATCCAGGCGGTGAGCGGCTACGCCGACCTGGCCGAGGTCGATCTGGTGATCGAAGCGGTCTACGAAAACCTGGAACTCAAGCAGCAGATCTTCCGCACCCTGGACAGCACTGTGAAGCAGGGCGCGATCCTCGCCAGCAACACCTCGGCGCTGGACATCGACGCCATCGCCGCCGTCACCGAGCGCCCGCAGGACGTGCTCGGCCTGCACTTCTTCAGCCCGGCGCACATCATGAAGCTGCTGGAGATCGTGCGTTGCGCCAAGACCGCGCCGGCCGTGCTCGACGCCGCCGTGGCCCTGGGCCAGCGCATCGGCAAGATCAGCGTGGTGGCCGGCAACTGCGACGGCTTCATCGGCAACCGCATGCTCCACACCTACGTGTTCGAGGCACGCAGCATGCTGCTGGAAGGTGCCTTCCCGCACCAGGTCGACAGCGTGCTACAGGGCTTCGGTTTCGCCATGGGCCCGTTCCGCATGTACGACGTGGTCGGCATCGACCTGGAATGGCGTTCCCGCGAGCTGGCTGGCAAGGGCCAGGACGTCGACCAGGTACAGGTCGACAACCGCCTCTGCGAGCTGGGCCGCTTCGGTCAGAAGTCCGGCCAGGGCTACTACCAATATGCACCAGGCAGCCGCCAGGCCGAGCACGACCCGCTGGTGGACGACCTGGTGCAGCGCGAGTCCGAGCGCCTCGGCTACCAGCGCCGTAACGTCGGCGCCGAGGAAATCCTCGAACGCTGCCTGCTGGCCCTGGTCAACGAAGGCGCGAAGATCCTCGAAGAAAACATTGCGGCCAACAGCCACGACATCGATCTGGTCTACCTCAACGGCTACGGCTTCCCCGCCGACGGCCCGATGGCCTGGGCCGATGCCCAGGGCGTGGCGCATATCCGCGAGCGCCTGCTGCACCTGCGCGAGCACCTCGGTGAGCGCTGGCAGCCGGCCAAGCTGATCGACCGCCTGGTGGCCGACGGCAAGCAATTCAGCGATGTACAGGAAGGTAAAGCATGAGCTACCAAGCCCCCCTGCGCGACATGCGCTTCGTCCTCCACGAACTGTTCGACGTCGCCGGCCACTGCGAGCGCCTGGGCAACGGCCTGGACCGCGAGCTGATCGACGGCGTACTGGAAGAGGCCGCCGCCTTCACCGGCAATGAAATCGCCCCGCTCAACCGCAACAGCGACGAGGAAGGCTGCCGCCTGGAAAACGGCAAGGTGACCACGCCCAAGGGCTTCCGCAGCGCCTACCAGCAATACGTGGACAACGGCTGGGCGAGCATGACCGGGCCGGTCGAGTTCGGCGGCCAGGGCTTCCCGCAGCTGGTGTCCTTTGCCTTCCACGAGATGCTGATGGCCTCCTCGCTGTCGTTCCGCATCTACTCCGGCCTCACCGAAGGCGCCGTGCTGGCGCTGCACAAGCACGGCAGCGAAGCGCTCAAGCGCGACTACCTGAGCAAGATGGTCAGCGGCCAGTGGACCGGCACCATGTGCCTGACCGAACCGCAGGCCGGTACCGACCTGGCACTGCTGCGCACCAAGGCCGAACCGCAGGCCGACGGCAGCTACAAGGTCAGCGGCAACAAGATCTTCATCAGCGGCGGCGAACAGGACATGTCCGAGAACATCGTCCATCTGGTGCTGGCGCGCCTGCCGGACGCTCCAGCCGGAGTAAAGGGCATCAGCCTGCTGCTGGTACCCAAGTTCATTGCCAATGCCGACGGCACGCTGGGCGCGGCCAACGCCCTGTCCTGCGGCGCCATCGAGCACAAGATGGGCATCAAGGGCGCCTCCACCTGCGTGATGAACTTCGACGGCGCCACCGGCTGGCTGGTCGGCGAAGCCAATCAGGGCCTGGCCTGCATGTTCACCATGATGAACGACGCACGCTTCCAGGTCGGCCTGCAAGGCCTGGGCATCGGCGAGGCGGCCTTCCAGGGTGCGCTGAGCTATGCCCGCGAACGCCTGCAGTCGCGTGGCCTGAAAGGTGCCGTGGCGCCGGAAAAAGCAGCCGACCCGATCATCGTGCACCCCGATGTGCGCCGCATGCTGCTGACCCAGAAGACCCTGGTCGAAGGCTGCCGCATGCTGGCCGCCTACACCGCACGCCAGCTCGACCTGGAGCACGGCGCCATCGAGCCCACCGAGCGCAAGGCCGCGGCCAAGCGCGCCGCCCTGCTGATCCCGATCGTCAAAGCCTTCTTTACCGACATGAGCCAGGAAGTGGCCAGCCACGCGGTGCAGGTCTACGGTGGCCACGGCTTCATCCGCGAGTGGGGCATGGAGCAGTTGATGCGCGACAGCCGCATCACCCAGCTGTATGAAGGCACCAACGGTATCCAGGCGCTGGACCTGATCCGCCGCAAGCTGCTTGGCGACGGCGGCAGCGAGCTGCAGGCGCTGATCGAGGAGCTGCTGGCCCAGGCCACCCAGGCTGCCGCGCAGCCGGCGCTGGCCGAAATGGCCGGTCTGGTCATCGCCCGCCTGCGCCAGTGGCGCGAGCTGGCCGGCCAGGTGATCGCCATGAGCCAGCAGGATGCCGAGGAGATCGGCGCCGTGTCGGTGGACTTCCTGCAGTACTCGTCCTACGCCCTGCTCGCCGGCTTCTGGCTGCAGGCAGCGAACGCTGCGCAGCAGGCGCTGGACGCCGGCACCGGTGAGGCCGAGTTCTACCAGGCCAAGCTGCACAGCGCCGAGTTCTATGTGCGCCGCGTGCTGCCGCGTGCCAGCGCCCACCGCGAAGCCCTGCTGGGCGGCGCCGGGTGCCTGATGGCCATGCCGGAAGACAGCTTCGCGCTGTAACCGAAGCTCGCGGCCAGTCCGGGTCCATTACCGGGCTGGCCGCGAGTGAACAGCGCCAAACCGCGTACCGAGAGGCACCGATGAAAACAATAAAAATCGTGCTGAGTCTGCTGTTACTGATCGCCGTGACCCTCGCCGGGTTGTACGGCTATTTCCTCTATACCCCCAAGCCCGCGCAGCCCGCCCTCAGCGCAGCACTGCAACAGGGTCAGATTCAGGTCGGCGAGCGCCAGCGCGACTTCGCCTACTACATTCCCGCCAAACTGCCGGCCAAGGCGCCGCTGCTGTTCGTCCTGCACGGCTCGCTGCAGACCATCGACGATATCCGCCGCTACAGCGCCTATGAGTTCGAGCAGCTGGCCGATGAGCACGGTTTCATCGTCGTCTACCCGCAGGGCTTCGAGCGCAACTGGAACGATTGCCGGCGCACCGCCGACTACCCAGCGCGGGCGCAGAACATCGACGATATCGGCCTGATCACCGCGCTGATCCAGCGCTTCGCCAAGGAACATGACGTCGATAGCCGTCGCGCCTTCCTCACCGGCTACTCCAACGGCGGTCACCTGGGCTTGCGCATCGCCCTGGAACAGCCGCAGCTGCTGGCCGGCGTCGCCGCCTTCGCCGCCAACCTGCCCACCGACGACAACCTCGACTGCAAACCCAGCGGCCAGGCCGTGCCGGTGCTGCTCATGAACGGCACCCGCGACCCGATCAACCCCTACAACGGTGGCGTGGTCACGCTATTCGGCATGGGCAATCGCGGCACCGTGCGCTCGGCCTACGAATCGGCGCGCTATTTCGCCGAACTGGCCGGCTACCCCCAGGCGGCCGTGCACAGCAGCACGCCCTGGCAAAACCCGAACGATCCGGCGCAACGCGCTACGCTCGATCAATGGCAAAGCCCCGAGCATGCCGAAGTCGCCCTGTACAGCCTGATCGGCGGCGGCCACCTGCTGCCGCAAGCCGGTTTCCGCGCCCCGCGCCTACTCGGGCCGACCCCGAGCGGCTTCGACGGCCCCCAGGCCATCTGGGACTTTTTCGCCCGCCAGCGCCCCGCGCCGGCCTCGCTCTGACACTCCGGAGGAACCACCATGCAGCCCTTCAGTTTCGCCACCACCGCGCAGATCCTCTGCGAGTCCGGTTCCGCCGTACGCCTGGCCGAGCTGTGCCGCGAGCGCGAGGCGCAGCGCGTACTGATCGTCACCGACCCCGGCATCACCCGCTTCGGCCTGCTCGACGGTGTGCTGCCGGGCTTCGCCAGCGCCGGGGTGGAAGTGGCGGTATTCGACCAAGTGATCGCCGACCCGCCCGAGGCCATCGTGCTCAACGCCGTGGAGCGCGCCCGCGAGCTCAAGGCCGAGCTGATCGTCGGCTTCGGCGGCGGCAGCTCGATGGACGTGGCCAAGCTGGTCGCCCTGCTCGCCCACCCCGAGTGCGCCCAGGGCCTCAAGGACATCTACGGTGTGGGCAATGCCCGTGGCCGGCGCCTGCCGCTGATCCAGGTGCCGACCACTGCCGGCACCGGCTCGGAAGTCACCCAGATCGCCATCATCACCACCGGTGAAACCACCAAGATGGGCGTGGTCTCGCCGCTGCTGCTGCCGGACCTGGCCCTGCTCGATGCCGACCTGACCCTCGGCCTGCCGCCAGCAGTGACCGCTGCCACCGGCATCGACGCCATGGTTCACGCCATCGAGGCCTACACCAGCAAGATCAAGAAGAACCCGCTGTCTGATCTGCTGGCCCGCGAGGCCCTGCGCCTGCTGGCCGCCAACCTCGACCAGGCGGTGCACAACGGACAGAACCGCGAGGCTCGCCAGGCCATGCTGCTCGGCGCCCTGCTCGCCGGCCAGGCCTTCGCCAACTCGCCGGTGGCGGCGGTACATGCCCTGGCCTACCCGCTGGGCGGGCACTTCCACATCCCTCACGGTTTGAGCAACGCCCTGGTGCTGCCGCATGTGCTGCGCTTCAACGCCCCGGTCGCCACTGAGCTGTATGCCGAACTGGCACCGCTGCTACTTGGTGAGCGTTTCCAGGGTGGTAGTGTCGAGCAGCGCTGCGCCGCCTTCATCGAGGAGCTGGCCGCGCTCAACGAGCGCTGCGGCCTGCCCAGCCGCCTGCGCGACGCCAATGTGCCGGAAGCCATGCTCGGCCAACTGGCCAGCGACGCCATGCTGCAACAGCGCCTGCTGGTGAATAACCCGCGCGAGGTCAGCGAAGTCGATGCGCTGGCGATCTACCAGGCGGCGTATTGAGTCACTGAATTGGCTCCCTCTCCCCCCGGGAGAGGGCTGGGGTGAGGGTGACGCAGGCCACTCGGAGCGGCCTATAGCGCCCCACCCTACGCGGCCCCGCCTCTCTCCCACAGGGAGAGGGGTGACTCAGGCGAGTAGCCCGGATGCAATCCGGGAAACCGGCAACTCCGCCCCGGATTACATCCGGGCTACGACTGATCGATAAGCCGCAATACAGCCCACGAATCAAAGTATCCCGCGCAGCGCCCAGGCCTTAGGGTGTTGCCAAGCACGAGGAACGAGCATGAACCCACCGCAGCACCTGCGCGGCGACTACGCCCACTTCCAGCCGATCACCACACGCTGGCACGACAACGACGTCTACGGTCACGTCAACAACGTCGTGTACTACAGCTATTTCGACAGCGCGGTGAACACCTACCTGATCGAGGTCGGCGGCCTGGATATCCACGAGGGTGAAGTCATCGGCTTCGTGGTCAGCTCCTCCTGCGACTACTTCGCTTCCATCGCCTTCCCCGAGCGCATCGAAGTCGGCCTGCGGGTCGGCAAGCTGGGCAACAGCTCGGTGCAGTACGAGCTGGCCATCTTCAAGGCCGGTGAAGAGGAAGCCTGCGCCGCCGGGCGCTTCGTCCACGTGTTCGTCGACCGCGCGAGCAATCGCCCGGTCAGCATCCCCGACAACCTGCGTACGGCGCTCGCCCGCCTGCTGCGCGACTGACAACCAGAGAAAAACCGAGGAATCCGCCATGCAAGACGCCGTCATCGTTTCCACCGCCCGCACGCCGATCGCCAAGGCCTTCCGCGGCGCCTTCAACGACCTCAAGTCGCCGTCCATGGCCGCCGTCGCCCTGCGCGCCGCCGTCGAGCGCGCCGGCATCGAGCCGGGTGAGATCGAAGACGTGGTCATGGGCACCGCCATGCAGGGCGGTACCGCCGCGATCAACCTGGCGCGTCTGTCCACCATCGCCGCCGGCCTGCCGCTGTCGGTCAGCGGGCAGACCATCGACCGCCAGTGCGCCTCGGGCCTGATGGCCATTTCCATCGCCGCCAAGCAGATCATGGTCGATGGCATGCAGGTCACCGTCGGTGCCGGCCAGGAGCAGATCAGCCTGGTGCAGAACACCCACATGAAGTGGTCCGGTGCCGACTTCGACCCGAACGTGGTGAAGATGGCCGAGCATGCCTACATGCCGATGCTGCAGACCGCCGAGATCGTCGCCAAGCGCTACAACATCAGCCGCGAAGCCCAGGACGAGTACGGCTTCCTGTCGCAGCAGCGCACCGCTGCCGCCCAGGCCGCCGGCCTGTTCGCCAATGAAATCGTCCCGGTCACCGCCACCAAGAAACTGGTCGACAAGGAAAGCGGCGCGGTCAGCTACCAGGAAGTCACCCTCAGCCTGGACGAGGGCAACCGCCCGCAAACCGTGCTGGCCGACCTGCAGAACCTCAAGCCGGTGATCGAAGGCGGCTGCATCACCGCTGGCAACGCCAGCCAGCTGTCCGACGGCGCCAGCGCCAGCGTGCTGATGAGCGGCGCTCTGGCCGCCCAGCGCGGTATCCAGCCGCTGGGCCTGTACCGCGGCATGGCCGTGGCCGGCCTGGCCCCGGAAGAGATGGGCATCGGCCCGGTATTCGCCGTGCCCAAGCTGCTCAAGCAGCATGGCCTGAGCGTTGACGACATCGGCCTGTGGGAACTCAACGAAGCCTTCGCCTGCCAGGTGCTGTACAGCGCGCAAAAGCTCGGCATCGACCCGGCCAAGCTGAACGTCAACGGCGGCGCCATCGCCATCGGCCACCCCTACGGCATGAGCGGTGCACGCATGGTCGGCCATGCCCTGCTGGAAGGTAAGCGTCGTGGCGTGAAGTACGTGGTCATCACCATGTGCGTCGGCGGCGGCATGGGCGCTGCCGGGCTGTTCGAGGTGCTGTAACAAGCCTCGCGCAGCAAACAAAAATGGCGGCCTAGGCTGCCATTTTTCATTCTGCCGAGGGCTGCAGCCAGAAGCTGCTATCGACTTCCGGCAGGCCAGCGGGCGTCTCACTCTGCAGGTGGATCACCCGCCGCTCGCTAAGCCGACTCTGGCGTACCAGCTCACCGAAATGGCGCAGGAACAGCTGGCGATAACTGCCGTCACTACGAACCTGCGCCAGGCCCGCCTCGAAACGCTGCTTGAGCTGCGTATCGGCACGATTGAAGGTGAAATACACCGGCTGCGCATAAGCCAGCGCGAGGTGCGGCTCGACCATCAACTGCGGGTAGCTTTCACGGTGGGCGGCCACCTCGCGCCAGGCCTCGTGCAGACCACGGTGGTAATACTCGAAACGCCGACCGTTGAGCATCGCCAGCAGGTTGTCCGCCTGAGCGACGCCGACCACCGGCAGGCGGTTGTGGGCGAACAGCGGGAAATCGCTCCACTGACTGCCGAAACCGCCGGTGAAGCGGCGCAGATCATCGAGGCTGTTGACCGTGGCAAAGCGCTGGGCATCGGCGCGATTGATCAGCAGCAGGCGGTAGCCAAGCATGCCGCTGTGGATGTCGAACGGGATAACGGCAAAGTCACGCAAACGCGCCTCGCTTGGCGGCACATAGGCCAGATCGACCAGCCCCTCAGCGAGCAAGGCCAGGCAGCGCTCCTGGGCTGGGTCTGCGCGGTCATGGGAAAGGATGCGCAGCTCGCCGTAGTCTTGGTCCGTGCGCGCCAGAATCAGGTTGGCCAGCTCAATGCGGTAGGCGTACTTGCTCGGGTCCTGCTGGCATACCCGTAGCTCGCCCGCTGACGCGGACGCCAGTGCGCACAGGCAAAACGACAAGAGAACGGACCACCACTGGAAAGACATCGGAGTCCTTGGCCGGAAGAAACGCGAGCACTATAGGACACTATAGTTACACCCCAAAGTACTCCTGCGAGCGGACCGACACTGGTGTCCAACCTAAACATTTGAACCGAGGGCGGTTCACTCAAGTCTTCTGCCTGGCATGCAGTTCGCCCGACCAAACGTCCGCTCTGGAGCCCGGAATGCCCCTAGCCCATACCTTGAAAAACCTGCTCGCCCTGCTGGCCACCCTGATTCTCGCCGGCTGCGCGTCACTGACTCCGAACGACCCGCTGCGCATCGACCTGGTTGGCCTCGAACCCTTGCCAGCCCAGGGCATGGAAGTGCGCTTCGCCGTGGTGCTACGGTTACAGAACCCCAACGACAGCGTGATCGACTATGACGGCCTGTCCCTGGAGCTGGACGTCAACCATCAGCCCCTGGCCAGCGGGGTGAGCGATGCCAGCGGCCAGGTGCCACGTTTCGGCGAGGCGCTGCTGAAAGTCCCAGTGACCATCTCGGCCTTCTCGGTAATGCGCCAAGCCTGGGCCACCGCCGGCTATCAGCAGGGCCGCAACCTGCCTTACGAGCTGCGCGGCAAGCTCGGCGGCGGCCTGTTCGGCAGCGCGCGCTTCAGCAGCGCCGGCACCCTCAACTGGCCACAGCCAGCCGGCACGCCCTGAGCCTATCGAGCTCAATCAGCGCTCTTCTCCCCCGGCTCCTTGCCCTCATGGGCGTGGTGCTCGATCACCGCATTGAGCTCGGCACCCAGCAGCAGTACCGCCGAGGAGATATACAGATAAAGCAGGAACACGATGATCGCGCCGATGCTGCCGTAGGTGGCGTTGTAGTTGGCGAAGTTCTGCGCATAGAAACCGAAACCCAGCGAGGCGGCGATCCACACCACCACCGCCAATACCGAACCCGGCGTGATGAAGCGAAACTCCTGCTTCACATCCGGCGCCAGGTAATACACCCCGGCGATCACCAGGATCAGCATCAGCACCGCCAGCGGCCAACGCAGCAGCGACCAGACCAGCACCACGCTTTGCTCAAGGCCGAACTGCCCGGCCAGCCAGTTCATTGCCTGCGGCCCGACCACCATCAGCGTCGCCACCAGCAACATGGCGCCGGCGACAAACAGGGTGTACAGCACCGATAGCGGAATACGCTTCCAGGCCGGGCGGCCGTCTTCCACCCCGTAAACGCGGTTCATCGCGGTCATGGTCGAACGCACGGCAGCGGAGGACGTCCATAACGCCAGCAGGATACCCAGAGAAAACAGCCCGCTCTTCTGCGTCTGCAACTGACCGATCACCGGATCAACCAGGCTCAGCGCATCACGCGGCAATACCAGTTCGGCCTGCTGGTGCAGCCAGTCGAACACCGGTTGGGCATCGAACACCGCGATCAGGGCGATGAGAAACAGTAGGAAGGGGAACAGCGAAAAGAACAGCTGGAAAGCCAGCGCCGAAGCATAGGTCGGCAACTCGTCGTCAATGAAGTCCGTGGCAGTGCATCTGGCGATGGTCCACCAGGACACCCCGCGCAAGTCGATAAATGGCATGCCGCCTCCCCTGCTTCTTGGCCCTGATACATGGGACGGTGACAGACAGGTATCGGTTCGACTAATCGACCCGGCAAAAACCCTATACAATGCGCGGCCTTTCGCAGCCAACCAGCCGAGGATCTCCATGAGCACCCTGCCGCCCTGCCCCAAGTGCCAGTCCGAATACACCTATGAAGACGGCGCCCAGCTGGTCTGCCCGGAATGCGCCCACGAATGGTCGGCCGATGCCGCCGCCCAGGGTGATGAGGACGCCCGCGTGATCAAGGACTCGGTCGGCAACCTGCTGCAGGATGGCGATACCGTCACCGTGATCAAGGACCTCAAGGTCAAGGGCAGCTCGCTGGTGGTCAAGGTCGGAACCAAGGTGAAGAACATTCGCCTGGTCGACGGCGATCACGATATCGACTGCAAGATCGACGGCATCGGCGCCATGAAGCTGAAGTCGGAGTTCGTGCGCAAGGTCTGAAGCGCAACTAGGCTTCATCCCGTGGGGCGCGCAACGTGCCCCCTGCCTTGCCGGGTGATCACCATGCGCTTTCTGTCGCTTGCCCTGCTGTTACTGCTCAGTCCCCTGCTACACGCCGACAGCTGGAAAGTGGTCGGCGACGAACAGTTCGCCCCCTACAGCTTCGTCACCCACGACAGCGACCAGCCTCGCGGCCTGGACGTCGAACTGGTCGAGGCCGTGCTCAGGGAAGCCAGCGTCGAGTATCAACTGCGCCTGTACCCCTGGGAACGGGTCAAGCGCATGCTCGAACGCGGTGAAACGCACATGGCCTTCCAGTTCGCCGGCACGCCCGAGCGCCAGGCCCAGTACGAACTGGTCGGCCCCCTGCGCACCGGTTCTACCGTGTTCATGACCACCAGCAAGACCAGCATCGTCGACTGGCAGAACCTCGATGACCTGGTGCCTTTCGTCGTCGGGCAGGTCCGCGGTTATGCCTATGAGTCCGCCTTCGACAAGGCCGACCTGCGCCGCGATACCAGCGCGCAGAACCCCCGCCAACTGGTGTCCATGCTGCTGGCCGGACGCATCGACATCATCGTCGGCGACCGCACCCAGCTGCTGTATTTCGTTCAGGAACAGCGCGCGCAGAAACAGGTTCGCCTGCTGCCCAAGGCACTGGTGGAAATGCCGCGCTACGTGGCCTTCGCCAAGGGCGACACGGCCCGTGCACAGCAGTTCGCCCAGGCCCTGGAACGCCTGCGTGAGCGCGGCGAGTTGGAGGCGATTCTGCGCAAATGGGAGGAATGAGCGCTCAGGGCTGGCGCCACATCAGGCAATGCTCGGCATCCCAGGCGCGGAACCGCTCCAGCAGCGCCCAGCCACGCCGCGCGTAGTAGTCGGCTCGGTCCTGGGTGTGCAGGTACAGGCGCGGATGGCCCAGCTCGCGAGCCTCGTTACACACCCGCGCGATCATCTGCTCGGCCAGGCCGCGACCACGCGCCTCGGGCAACACATAGACGCAGGCCAGCCAGGGCCCCAGCTCGGGGCGCTGCGGCAGGTCATCACGCGCCAGCCCGGCACAGCCGAGCAGCTGACCGGCCTCCAGCGCAATCAGCATGCGCCAGTCGCCGTTGCTCTGGCCGGCAGCAAACTCCACCGTCCAGTCGGCCAGGCTCTGCTCGGCGAATTCGTAGGGAAACTGCTGGTACAGCCAGGTGGCCACGCGATCCACATGGCCGGGATGGTTGAGCAACCAGTCGAAGGAAATCATGCCGCGCCTGCATCGCCAGAAAGGCGCGAGTATCGCGCCAGCACCACGGTGCCCGCTACTGCACCGGCAGGAAATTGATGAACATCAGGCTCTGCGCATAGTTGGAGCCCATGCGCCGGTAGCGCTCTTCCAGCACATGGGTGAGCAGGTCCAGGCGCGCCACCATCTTGCCGAACTCCACCGCATAGCTGAGATTACCGGCCTCGTTGGACAGCAGCAGCGGGCGGCCCTGGTCATCGCGGCGCTGGCCGAGCATCCAGGCAGCCTTCTCCACGTTGCGCGCGGCGTTGTGGATGAATTCGGCGTTGAACGAATCAGTCAGGTAGAACTCGGTGCGCCCGCCATGGGCGGTAACCAGCATGCTGCCCAGCGCATAAATGAAGGCGCCGACCCGGTCACCCTGAAAATCCGGCCCCAACGCATAGCTGAGCGCCGCCACATCGCGCCGGCCGCCCAGTTGCGCCAGTGGCTGGTTGCCCTCGATGGCCTGGTGAATGGCCTGCTCCGCCGCCGAGCGGCTGGCCGCACCACTTTTGCGCCACTCCCGGGGGTTGCGCTGATACAGCTTGTCCATCAGCCGATAGAGGCTGTTGAGGTTGTTGCGCATGGCCAGGGTCGCCATGCGGTCGACGTCGCTCTGCAGCAGCTCCCGGGGGTTCAGCTCAGCCGTCTTGTTGATGATGCTGGCGTGATCCAGCCGCCCCGTACAACCGCACAGGCTCACCAGCAGCAACACGCCGAATACCGGCAACCATCCCCCGTAACCCTGCATACGCCTCATGGCCCCCCATTTACGCGCTGCATGGAGTAAAGCGCAAAACGGCGACCAGCGATCAAGCCATACGGCTTTACTCAGGCTTTACATTTCAGGACGGATACATGAGCCGATTGGGGCAGTCGAAGCTGTAACCGGACAGTCCGGTAGCAAAGGAGTCCCGACCATGGGTACACGTATCCCTCTTATCACTGGCCTGCTCGCCAGCCTGGCACTCAGCGGGCAACAAGCCCAGGCCGCAGACAGCCGCGATGTGGCTGCGGGTGTGGCCATCGGCGCGGTGCTGGGCACGGTGATCGGTAGCCGTACCGTTCAGGTCTATGAGCCGGCGCCGGTCGTTTATCAGGCGCCGCCACCGGTGGCCTATTACCCCGCCCCGGTGTATATGCAGCCGCAGCCTGTGTATGTCCAACCGCGACCGGTCTACTACTCGCCACGGCCGGTCTATTACGTGCCTGGCCCGCCACGCCACAAGCACTGGCACAAGCCCAAGCATCATCATCGTCACTGGTAGAAAAAGGCCCCGCAGATGCGGGGCCTTTCGTTTCAGACGACGTGCCTGTTCCTGGCCGCTCGCGCCTACAGCTTGTCGCCGTTGAGGCCGGCGTACAGACGGGTCATTTCGTTGAGCTGACGGAACATCGAGTCGGCGTTGACCGCAACGATGGTCGGCATGAAGTTCTTCGAGGCGAACGCCTTGCTGGTGAACTGCCACTTGGCGTCGGTCTTGCGCAGCGCATCGGCGATTGCCGGAGTCGGCGCGCCGTTGGCCTGCAGCTCCTGCATGATGCTGCCGAACTCCTGCACGGCGGCGGCAAAGTCGGCATCCAGGTTCGGCGCGGCCACGCCCCAGGCGCGCGCCATGTAGAACATCGCCGTGCGCTGGGTCAGCACGCGGTTCCAGCCGCTGCGGTTGATGGCGTGCGACGCGGCATCGCCGTTGTGCTTCTCGAACAGGTCGACCACCTGCTGGCAGTCCTTGACCAGCTGCTCGGCAGACGCCAGCACCGCAGGCGCCTGGGCCTTGTCTGGTGCGCCGATGACGCTCGGCTTGTAGGCCGCCCAGGTGTTCTCGACCTTGGCCAGCGCCGCGCGAATCTCGTCATTCGGCGCATAGGCCTTGAGTTGCTGGTGATGGTTCTCGAACAGGGCGATGCTCTCGGCACGCTGGCGCGTGGCGTCTTCGACCTTCACCTCGGAACCGATCATCAGGTAATCCTTGGCGATGATCTGGCCCAGGCTGCGCTGCAGCCCCGCCATGTTCATGGCTTCCAACGGGGCCATCTGGGCCCAGCTGGCCAAACTGACCGACAAGCCGCAACCGAGCAGCAGTGCACGCAATACATATTTGATCGACACAGTAATTCCTTATTTCGCAGGTGGCGCAGAGCAAAAGAACATCGCTCACGACGCGAGCAGGGGCGCGGTGAGGACAGGGAGTGCTGTTCGGTTCTTATGAAAATAGGCGCGCGTGAATGCGGAGAGGAACCACAGCCGGCGCCGGCAGCAGGCGCGCATTCTAATCGATGCCTGCCGCTTGGGATGGGCCGGGGAGAAAATTTGTTAGCCAACTAACAGTAATGCTGTGGGGAGGTTGACTGGGCTGTCAGGTATGGCGTTGGGCCATTATTTGGGGGTAAGGTCGGGCATCGACTAGCAGGGATGCGTTGTTCATGGCGGTGGTTGCCACGATTCCTAGCCTGACTTCTTCAGCTTTGCCGAGCGGCCATTGCCTGCTCGGAGGCTTATTGCCTCGAATTTACTCTCAGCACTTTCCTCGGCTTTCGGCTACAGATTGCGCCATTCACGGCGCGTCACTTTCTCTTGTTTGCCCAAGAGAAAGTAACCAAAGAGAAGGGCACCCCGGCATCCGGGTCTCGCTGCGCTCGACTCCCCTCCCTCCGGTGCCGCTCCGGGGGCCGGCTTACAAGGGGCGTCCTTGCCCCTTTAAGCCTCTCGCCGCATCCATGCGGCTCGTCCCCCTGCGCAACACCTCCACTCGGCCTGCTGACGGGGAGATTGCGCGCATGAAGGCTTCGAGTTTCAGGCAGATCGGCGTTGTCGGTTTGCATCATCACCCGCTGATCGTGCCCACGCTCTGCGTGGGCATGCAGCCACAGACGCTCCGCGTCTGCGGGACGCAGAGCGTCCCCGGAGGGGTTCCCACGCGGAGCGTGGGAACCATCAAAACAGAATCAAACGCCCCCTCCACAACATCACCAGCACACCCGAAGCTCGGGCCGGGATCGGGTCCCGTCAGGAGGCTGAGTGGAATCGTTGTGTAAGTGGGCCGGCCGGGGAGGCTTGAGCGGCATGGATGCCGCGAGAGCCGCGATGGGCCAGGGATGGCCCTTCGCGGCGTGCCCCTGGAACAACGATGGAGCGAAGGAAGTCTGGCGGCGCAGCCGCCAGACCCGTATGCCGGGGGCGCTTTCTCTTTGGTTACTTTCTCTTTGCGCAAACAAAGAGAAAGTGACTCGCCGTGAAGGCGAAAAGAGTGGCTGCAATCACCTTGCAGCAACGATGAAACAATTTTTCACCTTAATTTTTATAAGGAAATTTATGCCGATTAATTTCGATATCGTTATTGAGTCACCTGATTATGAGGTTGACATGAAAGCCGGCCTTGAAACGTTGCAAGGAGTTTCTGATGCAACAAGGACTATTGGAGAGACTCTTCTTCTTGGAAAAGTTCCGGAGCGCATTTCATCAAAGAGCAGTGTTAGAACAACTTTAAAAAAGACATTCAAAGGCTCGTACGGCCAGAGTTTTAGACTTGACGTACTAGATGAGGAATCAAAGAAAGAGCTCAGAAAAATCGGCCAGGCAACATTTGTCGAGCTCATGTCTTACTTCATGAAGGAAGCGCTTTATATTGAAACACCAGATCCATCCGAGAAAGCCCAAGCAGTATTAAATCGTCTGGGCGACACGTCTGAAGAACTGATAAAGCAACTACGCAAGCCTGCAATGGAAAATATCCATGAAATCTCAGTAAAATTTGACTACGATGTTTCGGTAAGATATCGAAAAAGCCTTGAAGATCGAATTCCTCTTGCAAAATTCACCAAAGAATCAGTCCATGCCGTACTGGCAACCCGACGTGACGAAAAACTTGATTTAATCGCAAGTATTAGACGCTTTAACACCAACACCGGAAACGGGAGACTACAACTCAAAGGAGAAGACGAAACTGTAGCTTTCGGCTTCCGGATTAACTATAGAGACATTGACTTTGCGATGAAGAAAAAATTCACTGCAAACCTAGACTCCAACAACGGCATAGATAACGAGCACTGGAAGTACTTAACGCTTGTGGCAAACCCTATTCGCCGCCAAGATGGGGTAATAGTTAAGGAGACGCTGATTTATTCGTCTCCTGCCACCCATCTTGGCACAATCCGCTGA
>JAYQUJ010000010.1:0-81547 GCA_038147895.1 Pseudomonas sp. | reverse complement strand
ACCGTCGACCTCTTGCATGCCATGCAAGCGCTCTCCCAGCTGAGCTATAGCCCCGTCGCTTGGACGGGGCGCATATTAGGGGCGAGGTATTTGCCTGTCAACACAATTCTTCATCGAGCCTGAAAAAATTTTGAAGGCAGAACAATCACTTACCCGAAAAGCTGGCCCGGCCACTCCCGCATGAGGCGATGACCGGCAAGCTCCCCTTCAGCCGCGGAAGCTTTCCAGCAGCTTCTTCCACTCCTTGGTTTCACCGTTGCTCACCCCACCGATCAGCTCGATGGCCTGACGCAGGCGGAAGCGCGACAGGTCGGCGCCAAGGATCTCCATGGCATCCAGCACCGAGACCGAACTGGCCTTGCCGGTGATGGCCGGGAAGATCAGCGGCATCAGGTCGCGCAGCTTGAGGCCCAGGCCGGCACAGACGAACTGGATGCTTTCGGTGATTTTCTCCTTGTCCCACTGGCGCAGCGCTTCCAGCTCCCACAGCAGCAGCTGCAAGGCCTGGCGCACCTGATCCGGGGTCAACTTCTTGTGCGCCAGCAGCGCAGGGTCGAGCTGCACGCCGCCGCTGAAGAAGAAGCTGGCCAACGGCGCAATATCGCTGAAGGTCTCGACACGCTGTTGCACATGCGGAGCAATCTGCATCAGGTACTGGGAGTTGAAGGCCCAGTCCTGTACGCGCTGGGCAAACTGCTCCAGCGGCAACTCGCGCAGCCATTGGCCATTGAGCCAGGACAGTTTCTCAACGTCGAAGATCGGCCCACCGAGGGAGACGCGCGACAGGTCGAAGTGCTCGATCATCTCGGCCAGCGAGAATTTCTCGCGCTCGTCCGGCATCGACCAGCCCATACGGCCCAGATAGTTGAGCAGCGCCTCGGGCATAAAGCCCATGCGTTCGTAGAAGGTGATGCAGGTCGGATTCTTGCGCTTGGACAGCTTCGACTTGTCCGGGTTACGCAGCAGCGGCATGTAGCAGAGCTTGGGCTGCTCCCAGCCGAAGTACTCGTACAGCTTGATCAGCTTGGGTGCCGACGGCAGCCATTCCTCGCCGCGCAGGACGTGGGTGATTTCCATCAGGTGGTCGTCGACCACGTTGGCCAGGAAGTAGGTGGGCAGGCCGTCGGCCTTCATCAGCACCTGCATGTCCATGCGATCCCACGGGATCTCCACATCGCCACGCAGCATGTCCGGCACCACGCAGACGCCTTCACTCGGCACCTTCATGCGCACCACGTGCGACTCACCGGCGGCGATGCGCTGCTGCGCCTCAGCCGGGGCAATGTGCATGCAGTGGCCGTCGTAGCGCGGCGTTTCCTTCTTCGCCATCTGCTCGGCGCGCACCTGATCCAGGCGCTCGGCGGAGCAGAAGCAGGGGAAGGCGTGGCCCTTCTCGACCAGCTCATCGGAATACTTCTTGTAGATCGCGCCGCGCTCGCTCTGCCGATACGGGCCGTGCGGACCGCCAACATCCGGACCTTCGTTCCACTCGATACCCAGCCAGCGCAGGGCGTCGAAGATCTGCTGTTCGGACTCGCGGGTCGAGCGCAGCTGGTCGGTGTCTTCGATGCGCAGGATGAACTCGCCGCCGTGCTGACGGGCGAAGCACAGGTTGAACAGGGCGATATAGGCAGTACCGACGTGCGGATCACCGGTGGGCGACGGCGCAATGCGGGTGCGGACTTTGGTCATGACAAGTCTCGAAAGCGGGAAAATTCAGGGGCGCAATGTTAGCAGGCTGGCCACTGTCGGCTCTAGCAGGCCAGCGGGCAACGGCAGGCTGTCCATCAGGAAATCCAGAAAGGCCTTGACCTTCATCGCCTGAAAGCGCCGGGACGGATAGACCGCATAGAGCTCGCCGATGGGCAGGCGTGCATCGGGCAGCAGTTGAATCAGCCGGCCACTGCGTACCGCATCCTCGGTAATCATCACCGGCAGCGCCACGATACCGGCGCCCGCCAGCGCCGCTTCGCGGGCCAGGGTGATGTTGTTGCAGGCCAGCACCCGTTGGCACGGCACATGTTCATCCAACAGCGGCCAGTACCGTGGCGAGTCGGCCGGCAGGTGAATGGCACGATGCCCCGCCAACTCCTGAGCCGAAGCGGGAGTACCGTGACGAGCCAGGTAGTCGGGGCTGGCACTGAGATGCCGCGGCGTCTCGAACAACTTGCGGGCAATCAGTGTGGAGTCCTGCGGCTGGCCGACCTGGATGGCGATATCCACGCCCTCCTCCAGCGGGTCCACATCACGCGAGGTCAGCTCCACCTCGGCGCTGATCTGCGGATACTGGCGCATGAAGCGCCCCAGCACATTGCCGAGAAATAGCTGGCCAAACTCGATCGGCGCGGTGATCCGCAGCAGTCCGGAGGGCTCCTGCTGCAGCTGCATCACCGCCTGCTCGGCTTCGGCGAAGTCGAGCATGATCTGCCGGCAGCGCTCGTAGTAGGCCTGCCCCACTTCGGTCAGGCGCAACTTGCGCGTGGTGCGATTGAGCAGGCGCACGCCGAGGCGCTCTTCGAGCAGGGCAATACGCCGGCTGACCGTGGACTTCTGCATACCCAGGCTATGCGCCGCCTGGGTGAAGCTGTGGCACTCCACGACGCGGGTGAAAATCAACGCATCATCCAGCCCCATGATTGTTCCCCCAAAGCAACAAAGTTTGCGAATTCTACCGGCTACATCATTCACGGCAACACTGTTAAATTGGCCGCCACTTACGCCCGCCGTTCGAGCCCTTCTCATGCCTGCGCAATTGCAACGTCGCCTCTCCATCTTTGTTGTCATCGTGGCCCTGGTTGCCCTGGGCCTGTTCGGCCACTGGCTGCTGATCGGCCGTTTTCACGAGAACACCGACAACGCCTACGTGCAGGGCGAGATCACCCGCGTATCCAGCCAGCTGGGCGCGCGCATCGAACAGGTACTGGTGCATGACAACCAGAAGGTCGAGAAAGGCCAGTTGCTGGTCAAGCTCGAAGCCGCGGACTTCGAACTGGCCCTGGAGCGCGCCCGCGCAGCCCTGGAGACCCGTGAAGCCGAGCTGGCCCAGGCACAGAGCCGCCTGCAGCAGCAGAGTAGTCTGATCGCCGCCAGCCAGGCCGATGTCGCCGCCAGCCAGGCCAATCTCAGTCGCAGCCAGATCGACCTGTCCCGCGCCCAGACCCTGCGCAAACCCGGCTACGTGTCCGAAGAGCGGGTCACCACCCTGTCCGCCGACAGCCGCGTGGCCAGCTCGCAACTGGCCAAGGCCCAGGCCGATCTGGCCGCACAGCGCCAGCAGATCGACAGCCTCAATGCCGACGTCAAGCGCCTGCAGGCGCAGATCAGCAACGCCCGCGCCGATGTCGCCCAGGCCGAACTGAACCTGACCCGCACCGAGATCCACGCCCCTATCGCCGGCACCATCGGCCAGCGCTCGTCCCGTGCCGGCCAGGTGGTGCAGGCTGGCGCCTACCTGCTGTCCGTCGTCCCCGACAACGAGATCTGGGTGCAGGCCAACTTCAAGGAAACCCAGATCGGCCGCATGCAGCCCGGCCAGAGCGCCGAGCTGATCTTCGACGCCTATCCGGACATGCCGATCGAAGGTCATGTGGAAAGCCTGTTCGCCGCCTCCGGGGCACAGTTCAGCCTGTTGCCGCCGGACAACGCTACCGGCAACTTCACCAAGGTCGTGCAGCGTATTCCGGTCAAACTGACCTTCGCCGCCGACAACCCGCTGGCCGGCAAGATCCGCCCGGGCATGTCGGTGGAAGTGAAAGTGGATATCTCCAGCGACGCCCACCATGGCGGCTGATGCCCTGCTGCGCCCGGCCGGGGAACCGAGCCGGCGCGACTGGATCGCGGTGATGAGCGCCATGCTCGGCGCCTTCATGGCGGTACTGGACATCCAGATCACCAACTCCTCGCTGAAAGACATCCAGGGGGCGCTGTCGGCCACCCTGGAGGAAGGCTCGTGGATCTCCACCTCCTACCTGGTGGCCGAGATCATCATGATCCCGCTCACCGCCTGGCTGGTGCAGTTGCTCTCGGCCCGCCGTCTGGCGGTGTGGGTGTCCGTCGGCTTCCTGTTCTCCTCGCTGCTCTGCTCGTTCGCCTGGAACCTGGAGAGCATGATCGTGTTCCGCGCCCTGCAGGGCTTCACCGGCGGCGCACTGATTCCCCTGGCCTTCACCCTGACCCTGATCAAGCTGCCGGAACACCACCGCGCCAAGGGCATGGCGCTGTTCGCCATCACCGCCACTTTCGCCCCCTCCATCGGCCCGACCCTGGGCGGCTGGCTGACCGAGAACTGGGGCTGGGAATACATCTTCTACATCAACGTACCGCCGGGCCTGCTGATGATCGCCGGCCTGATGTACGGCCTGGACAAGAAGCCGCCGCACTGGGAGCTGCTGAAAAGCACCGACTATGCCGGCATCGTCACCCTGGGCCTGGGCCTGGGCTGCCTGCAGGTATTCCTCGAAGAAGGCCACCGCAAGGACTGGCTGGAGTCGCAGCTGATCGTCGGCCTGGGCAGCGTGGCGCTGGTCAGCCTGGTGCTGTTCGTCATCCTGCAGTTCTCCCGCGACAACCCGCTGATCAATCTGCGCATCCTGCGTGAGCGCAACTTCGGCCTCACCAGCATCGCCAGCGTCGGCATGGGCCTGGGACTCTATGGCTCGATCTACCTGCTGCCGCTGTACCTGGCGCAGATCCAGAACTACAACGCCCTGCAGATCGGCGAAGTGATCATGTGGATGGGTATTCCCCAGCTGTTCCTGATTCCGCTGGTGCCCAAACTGATGAAGGTGATTTCGCCAAAGTGGCTGTGTGCCATCGGCTTCGCCCTGTTCGGTATCTCCAGCTTCTTTTCCGGCGTGCTCAACCCGGACTTCGCCGGAGAGCAGTTCAACCATATCCAGATCGTCCGCGCCCTTGGCCAGCCGCTGATCATGGTGACCATCTCGCTGATCGCGACCGCCTATATCCAGCCGCAAGACGCAGGCTCGGCCTCCAGCCTGTTCAACATCCTGCGCAACCTCGGCGGCGCCATCGGCATCGCCCTGCTCGCCACCCTGCTCGATAGCCGCGCCAAGACCTACTTCGACTACCTGCGCGAAGCACTGGTGCCGGGCAACGCCGCAGTCGACGAGCGCCTTGGCCTGCTCACCGAGCAGCTCGGCAGCCAGCAGGCAGCCCTGGCCAAGCTCAACGAAATCACCCATCAGCAGGCCACCATCATGGCCTACAATGACGCCTTCCATTTCGTCGGCCTGGCCCTGGCCATCAGCATGCTCGCCGTGCTGCTCACGCGAAAACTGCCTGCCGGCGCCACCGGCGGCGCAGCCCACTGACCCACCACGCCGCACCTGCGGCGTGGTTTCGTTTCGAGCCCTGCATGTCCAACTCGCGAAGCCGTTCGCTACTGCTGATCGGCGCCTTTCTGGTGATCTATATCGGCTGGGGCACCACCTATCTGGCCAACCACTTTCTCCTGCGCGAGCTGCCACCCTTCGTCCTCGGCACCCTGCGCTTCACCTTTGCCGGCGGACTCGCCCTGCTATTCATAGGCCTGCGCGGGGGCCTGCGCGTGCAACGCAGCGACTGGGGCGGCGCGCTGATTGGTGGCCTGCTGCTGATCGCCGTAGGCCAGGGTGCGTTGATCTATGCCAACCAGCACCTACCGACCGGCATGCTGGCCATGCTCTACACCAGCCTGCCGCTGTGGAGCGTGACTCTGGAGTGGCTATTGGATCGCCGTCCACCGTTCTGGGTACTGCTGGGCCTGGCCCTCGCCTGCGGCGGCATCACCCTGCTGATGGGTGACCGCCTGGCCCACGACGCCGGCCCCATGCAGTGGCTGTCCGGCGCCATGGTGCTTGGCGCCACGCTGCTCTGGGCCATCGGCGCCTGGAGCCTGCGCCAGCGTCCGGCGTTTCGCTCCGCCGGCACCGGACTGGGCCTGCAGATGCTGGTTGGCGCGGCCGTGCTGGCTGGATTCGGTCTGTGGCATGGCGACTGGCACGACCTGCAACTGCACAACCTGTCGCTGACGGCAGGGCTGTGGCTGGCCTACCTGGTGCTGCCGGTCAGTCTGGGCGTCTATCCGGCCTATTTCTGGCTGCTGCGCGAGGTCAAGCCGAGCCTGGTATCGACCTTCGCCTTCGTCAATCCGCTGGTGGCCATGCTGCTCGGCTACCTGATCCTCGGTGAACAACTGAGTCTCACTGCGGCACTGGCCTGCGCTGCCGTGCTGGGCGGGGTCAGTCTGATCATCTTTGGACGGCGCTGAACGGCAAGCCCTTTACGACCATGCCTCTGCGCTGCACCGTTCGCGGCTAAAGCCGCTCCTACAATAAGAAGTGTCGCGGCCAAGGCCCCTCCTACGGGGGCGCGCTGCTCCTGGCATTTGTGTGGGAGCGACTTCAGTCGCGATGGGCTAAAGCAGTACGGTCAAAACAGGCACACGTAAAAAGGGCTCCCGAAGGAGCCCTTTTCAATTTGCCGCGATCAGCGCTTGCGACCCGGACGCTGGCCGTCACCGCCACGGGCGGTACCGGAAGGACGCGGCTTGCGCGCCGGACGCTCACCCAACTCGACCGGCGGGCGCGGGCTGCGCTTCTTGTTCACGTCCGACGGACGTTCCGCCACCGGCGTGCCACCACGGCGTTCACCAGCTGGCTTGCGCGGAGCCTTGTCTTCACGAGGAGCACGCGGGGCGCGCTCTGCCGCCGAGCCATCCTCGGCCGGGCGCAGCACGCGCTTGGGGCGTTCGCTACGGGTCAGCGGCTTGGCAGCCTTGCGCTGCAGGCGGTCGAGCTTGTCGCGTACCTTTTCCTTCATAGCCGGCAGGGCCACCGGCTTGAGGCCGACTTCCTCACTGAGGATATCGATCTCGCGCTGGCCCATTTCACGCCAGCGCCCCATGGGCAGGTCGGAAGTCATGAATACCGGGCCGAAACGCACCCGCTTCAGTCGGCTGACCACCAGGCCCTGGGACTCCCACAGACGGCGAACCTCGCGGTTGCGACCCTCCATGACCACGCAGTGATACCAGTGGTTGAAGCCTTCGCCACCCGGCGCTTCCTTGATGTCGGTGAACTTGGCCGGGCCGTCTTCCAGCATCACGCCGGCCTTGAGCTGCTCGATCATTTCCTCGGTGACTTCGCCACGCACACGCACGGCGTACTCGCGGTCCATCTCGTAGGAGGGGTGCATCAGACGGTTGGCCAACTCGCCGTCGGTGGTGAACAGCAGCAGGCCGGTGGTGTTGATGTCCAGGCGACCGATGTTGATCCAGCGACCTTCCTTCGGCCGTGGCAGGCGGTCGAAGACAGTGGGACGGCCTTCCGGATCGTCACGGGTGCAGATCTCGCCTTCCGGCTTGTTGTAGATCAGCACGCGGCGTACCACCTGGGCGTCTTCGCGCTTGAGCAACTGGCCGTCGACGCTGATGGCGTCACGCGCCTCGACGCGGGCACCAAGGGTCGCCTGCGCGCCATTGACCTTGACTCGGCCATCGGCGATCCACTGCTCGATGTCGCGGCGCGAGCCGAGACCGGCACGGGCCAGGACTTTCTGCAGCTTCTCGCCGCTGGGACGGGGTTCGAATTCGGATTCGCTCATCTGGGCACCTCCCGGTGTAACTGAGGATGAAAAAGGTCGCGCATCATACGCGCATCGCCCGACGCGCGCACCGGCTGACTATAGACCGCTCAGCGGTATTTGCGCCGCCCGGTCGCCTCGAAGGCCAGCAGGCGCAGATCGGCTTCTGCCAACAGAGCAAAACGCTCGTGTCTGTCCAGGCGCTTCCAGGCCTTGATCTCGCGTTTGCTGCGGCCGCAGCCGAGGCAGATATCCGCTTCGAACTCGCAGACTTTGATGCAGGGGCTCTTGCTCATGACGGCACCCGTCAGAAAAAGGTGCGGCCAGCATAAGCAACGGAGGGGCTCAGGCCCGCATTGAAAGTCTCAATGCCTTCAATGCAGAGCGTCGCCGGCGTCCAGCTCCGTGCCCTGCTCTTCTTCAGCTTCGTCCTCGTGCAACAGGTCGCTGAAATCGGTTTTCAGCCCCTGCTCCATCTGGTCCAGCTCGACCAGCAGGCTGCGGAAGCTGGTTTCCTCGCGCGGCTCGGCCGCAGGCTCCTCACCTGTCGCAGCATCGGCCAGGGCCTGCAGCTCGGGCGGTACGGGCAGATCCTCGTCCAGCGCCAGCATGGGCTCCGGTTCCAGCTCGCGCAGGGCCGCCAGCGGCGGCAACTGCTCCAGACTCTGCAGATTGAAGTAGTCGAGGAAGGCCTTGGTGGTGGCCAGCATCGCCGGCCGACCCGGCACGTCGCGGTAGCCGACCACACGAATCCAGTCGCGCTCCTGCAGGGTCTTGATGATCTGGCTGTTGACCGCCACGCCGCGAATATCCTCGATCTCGCCCCGGGTGATCGGCTGGCGGTAGGCGATCAGCGCCAGGGTTTCCAGCATGGCGCGCGAGTAGCGCTGCGGGCGCTCTTCCCACAACCGGCCGACCCAGGGCGCGAATTGCTCACGCACCTGCAGACGATAGCCGCTGGCGACCTCCTTCAGCTCGAAGGCACGGCCGGCACAGGAGCTGCTCAGTATCGCCAGCGCATCACGAATCTGCGCCAGCTCGGGACGTTCGCCCTCCTCGAACAGCTCGGCCATGCGCTCCAGCGACATGGGCCGGCCCAGGGCCAGCAGCCAGGCTTCGAGCAGGGAGGCGAGTTCCTTGGGGTCGGTCAGGTTCATCATTCGGCTCGGGCGCGGACGTGGATGGCGGCAAAAGGCTCATTCTGCACCAGTTCCACCAGTTGTTCCTTGATCAGTTCGAGCACCGCCATGAAGGTCACCACCACGCCGAGGCGCCCCTCCTGCGCGGTGAACAGTTCGACGAACGGCACGAAACCCGCGCCGCGGAGCCGTTCCAGCACCTCGCTCATGCGTTCGCGAGTGGACAGGGTCTCGCGGGTGATCTGGTGACTCTCGAACATGTCGGCGCGGCGCAGCACTTCGGCCATGGACAACAGCACTTCCTCCAGGCTGACGTCCGGCAACAGTTTGCGTGCCCGCGCCTCGGGCGCATCCAGGCGCGGCACGCTGAGGTCGCGGCCAACCCGTGGCAGCTCGTCCAGGCCTTCGGCAGCGGCCTTGTAGCGCTCGTACTCCTGCAGGCGGCGGATCAGCTCGGCGCGCGGGTCGTCTTCCTCTTCCTCGGCTTCGGTCGAGCGCGGCAGCAGCATGCGCGACTTGATCTCGGCCAGCATGGCGGCCATCACCAGGTACTCGGCGGCCAGCTCCAGGCGCACAGACTTCATCAGCTCGACGTAGCCCATGTACTGCTTGGTGATCTCGGCCACCGGGATGTCGAGGATGTCGATGTTCTGCTTGCGGATCAGGTACAGCAGCAGGTCGAGCGGGCCTTCGAAAGCTTCGAGAAACACCTCCAGGGCATCCGGCGGGATATACAGGTCCAGCGGCAGCTCGGTGACGGCCTGGCCGTAGACCAGCGCAAAGGGCAGTTCCTGCTGCGCACCGGCCTGGCTGTCGACCTGCTCGCTCACGCCTCGACCTCCTGGAACGGCGTCGGATCACCACAGCCCACGCGAAACACTTCCGGTTCGCCATCAGCCAGATTGACCACAGTGGAAGCCTTCAGCCCGCCGTAGCCGCCGTCGATGATCAGGTCGACCTGATGCTCCAGCACCTGGCGCATCTCGTAGGGGTCGCTCATCGGCAGTTCGTCACCGGGCAGGATCAGGCTCACGCTCATCAGCGGCTCGCCCAGCGCCTCGGCCAGGGCCAGGGCGATGGGATGCTCCGGCACGCGCAAGCCGATGGTGCGGCGCTTGGGATGCAGCAGCATGCGCGGCACTTCGCGGGTGGCATTGAGAATGAAGGTATAGGGGCCGGGGGTATGCGCCTTGAGCAGGCGGAAGGCGCCAGTATCGACCTTGGCAAACAGACCGATCTGCGACAGGTCGCTGCACACCAGGGTGAAGTTGTGCTTGTCATCCAGCTGGCGCAGGCGGCGGATGCGCTCAACCGCCGTCTTGTCGCCGATCAGGCAGCCCACCGCATAGGAGGAATCGGTGGGATAGACGATGACGCCGCCCTTGCGCAGGATTTCCACCGCCTGTTTGATCAGGCGCGGCTGCGGATTTTCCGGATGAATCTGGAAGAACTGGCTCATGAACTCTCCCTGTTCAGGCGGTAGTAGCGCGTGCATGGTCAAAGCGCTCCCAAAGAGGAGGCAGGTCGTCCGGCAGTGGGCGATACATGCCCAGCTCCGACCAGGGGCCGGGAGCATGGAAATCGCTGCCGACGCTGGCCAGCATGCCGAATTCGCGCACCAGGATGGCCAGGCTACCGACCTGTTCGGCCGGCTGCAGGCCGTTGACCACTTCCAGGGCATGACCGCCGGACTCGATGAAGTCGGCCACCAGTCGGCGGCGCTTGCTGCGGGTGAAATCGTACTGCCAGGGGTGAGCCAGGCTGATCCAGGCGCCAGCCGCCTTGAGCGTGCCAACCGCCTCCTGCAGCGTCGGCCAGTGCTGTTTGACGTCACCCAGCTTGCCCGAACCCAACCACTTGCGGAACGCCTCGGCGTGGTCACGCACGTGCCCCGCGCGCACCAGAAACTCGGCGAAATGCGGGCGGGCCGGTGCGTTGCCGCTGTCCCCCAGCCCCTGCTGCACGGCACGTGCGCCGTCCAGCGCGCCAGGCATGCCCTTGGCCGCCAGGCGCCGGTCGATTTCCTCGGCTCGCAACCAGCGGCCCTGATGCAGATCGGCGATGGCCTGGCACAGCGCCGGAGCATCGGTAGCGAAGGCGTAGCCCAGCACATGGATGGTCGCGCCCCCCCAGGTACAGGACAGTTCCACCCCGTTGATCAGGCGCATGCCTAGCGAATCTGCGGCCTGGCGAGCCTCGCTCAGCCCTTCGAGGGTGTCGTGGTCGGTCAGCGCCAGCACTTCCACGCCCCGCTCATGGGCACGCGCCACTACCTCGGCAGGCCCTAGGACGCCGTCCGAAGCGGTGCTGTGGCAGTGCAGATCAACCTTCATGGGAGCCACTTTCGCGGTGAATGATGTTTGTTATTATGCCGCCACATCCCGCTTCTGGCTGCCGCTGTGAAACAATTCATCGACTTCATCCCGCTTATTCTGTTTTTCATCGTTTACAAACTCGATCCCCGCAACGTTGAACTGGCTGGCCAGACATTCGAGCTGGGTGGCATCTTCAGCGCCACGGCGGTGCTGATCGTCAGTTCGGTGGTGGTCTACGGCATTCTCTTCCTGATGCAACGCAAGTTGGAGAAGGGCCAGTGGCTGACGCTGGCCGCCTGCCTGCTGTTTGGTGGCATGACCCTGGCCTTCCACAGCGAAACCTTCCTCAAGTGGAAGGCCCCGGTGGTCAACTGGCTGTTCGCCCTGGGCTTCGCCGGTAGCCACTTCATCGGCGACAAGGTGCTGATCCAGCGCATCATGGGTCACGCGGTCAACCTGCCGCAGCAGATCTGGACGCGCCTGAACCTGGCCTGGATCGCCTTCTTCATCTTCAGTGGCTGCGCCAACCTGTTCGTGGCCTTTACCTTCCACGACATCTGGGTCGACTTCAAAGTATTCGGCAGCCTGGGCATGACCGTGCTGTTCCTGGTTGCCCAGGGCGTCTACCTGGCGCGCCATATCCACGACGACGCCCCCCAGCAAAGCAAGGACTGACATGCTCTACGCCATCATCGCCACCGACGCGCCCGAATCCCTGGAAAAACGCCTGGCCAGCCGCCCGGCGCACCTGGCCCGCCTGGAGCAGCTGAAAAACGAAGGCCGCCTGGTACTGGCCGGCCCGCACCCGGCCGTGGACAGCAACGACCCGGGCCCGGCAGGCTTCTCCGGCAGCCTGATCGTCGCCGAATTCGAATCGCTGAGCGCCGCCCAGAGCTGGGCCGATGCCGATCCCTATCGCGCTGCCGGCGTCTACGCCGAAGTGCTGGTCAAGCCTTTCAAGCGGGTATTGCCCTGACGCTTCGCAGGCCGCAACAGGAATAAGGAGTTTTCATGCGCCAAGGCCCGTTCTATCTGCTGCTCGCTGCCCTGACCCTCGCTTCTGCGGCACACGCCGAAGAACAGGTCAGCCCCGCCATGCCACAGACGGACGAGAGCGCGGCGCAGATTCTCAGCCTGCAACAGCAGCTGGCCGAAAGCGAACGCCAGCGCCAGGCCCTGCAAGCCGATAGCGAAGCAGGCGAACGCGACAACGCCCAACTCAGCCGCCTGCGCCAGGACAATCAGCGCCTCAAGCTGCAGCTCAAGCAGGCCCAGGCCCAGGAGCCGCAGCGTCTGCTCAGCGAGCAGCAACTGTGGTTCGCCATCGGCGCCGGCACGGCCCTGCTGGCCTTTGTCGTTGGCCGCCTGAGTGCGGGTGGACGGAACAAAAGACGCAGCGAGTGGATCTGAGCGCGATCCACTCTCGACGAGCCCGTATATGACCGAACTGCTGCTGATCGACGATGATCAAGAACTCTGTGAACTGCTGGCCAGCTGGCTGCAGCAGGAGGGCTTCGCCGTGCACGCCTGTCACGATGGCGTCAGTGCCCGCGCCGCCTTGTCCGGACACAGCCCGGCGGCAGTGATTCTCGACGTCATGCTGCCCGACGGCAGTGGCCTGGAGCTGCTCAAGCAGCTGCGCAGCGAGCACGCCGACCTACCGGTGTTGATGCTGTCGGCCCGTGGCGAGCCGCTGGATCGCATTCTCGGCCTGGAGCTGGGCGCCGACGACTACCTGGCCAAGCCCTGCGACCCTCGCGAATTGACCGCCCGCCTGCGCGCCGTGCTACGCCGCAGCCAGCCGGTAGCCACACCCTCGCGCCTGGAGCTGGACGACCTCAGCTACAGCCCGGTGCGTGGCGTAGTGCAGATCGGCGAGCAGGAAATTCCCCTGACCCTGTCCGAGAGCCGCATCCTCGAAGCCCTGCTGCAGCAACCCGGCGAGCCACTGGACAAACAAGCCCTGGCGCAACTGGCGCTGGGCCGCAAGCTGACCCTGTACGACCGCAGCCTGGACATGCATGTCAGCAACCTGCGCAAGAAGCTCGGCCCTCACCCCGACGGCCGCCCGCGCATCGTCGCCCTGCGCAGCCGCGGCTATTACTACAGCCCGTGACGCAACAGCTCCTGAATTTTTCTTTACCCAGCCTTTACCCACGCCTGACCGCGCTTGACCTTGCGCTCCCTAGACTGAGCTCATCCGGTAACCCACCGGCCTCTAGACAAGGAGACACACCATGCGCAAGACACTGACCGCACTGCTGCTGGCCGCTAGCCTGCCGACCATCGCCCTGGCCATGCCCGAAGGCGGCCCGAGAGATCACGCGCCCTGCAACAAACCCATGCAAGGCGAGCACCGTGGCGCGCCGGGCGGAAAAATGTTCAAGGACCTCAACCTCAGCGCCGAGCAGCGCGAGCAACTGGGCAAACTGATGCGCGAGCACCGCGATGACCCGCGCGAGATCACCCAGAAGTACCTGGACAAGCTGCCCAAGGCCGATCAGGACGCCATGAAGAAAGAGCTGGAAACGGCTCGCCTGGAGCATGACAAGGCGTTCCGCGCCATCCTCACGCCCGAGCAGCAGAAGACCTTCGATGCGCGCAAGGCAGAGATGGACAAGCGCCGCGCCGAACGCGAGGAGTTCGAAGCCTGGAAGGCCGAGAAAGACAAGAAATCCCAGTAAAACCCAGGCCCGGCATCTCTGCCGGGCCTCGTATTTCGAGGAGTCCCCATGCGTTCATTGTTCTGGCGCATTTTCGCCAGCTTCTGGCTGGCCATTGCCCTGGTCGCAGGACTGTCCCTGCTGCTGGGCCGCGCGCTGAACCAGGACGCCTGGGTGCTCAGCCATCATCCGGCGCTGAAGAACTTTGCCGAACGCTGGAGCACTGTTTACGAACAGCAAGGGCCGGCGGCCGCACAGGAGCTGCTGGAGAAGCGTAAGCGGCGCTTTCGCATCGACACACAGGTTCTGGACGCCGACGGCCAACCTCTGGTGCGAGGTACGTTTCCACCGCGCGCCATGGCCTTCGAAGCCCGCGAAAGCAATGAGCGCCGCCTGCCCTGGCGGCGCCTGACCGAGGAATACAGCACTCCGAACGGGGAAAACTACCTGTTCATCCACCGCATCCCGCACCCGGAGCTGGCGGACTGGCAGCGCGATGGCCTGTTCTGGCCGCTCAGCGCCCTGGCCATCGCCCTGATAGTGCTGACCGCCGTCAGCGTGCTGCTGACGCTGTCCATCACTCGTCCACTGGGGCGACTACGCGGTGCCGTGCACGACCTCGGCCAGACCACTTATCAACAGAACAGCCTCGCGCGTCTGGCCAGTCGCAGCGACGAGTTCGGCGTGCTGGCCCGCGACTTCAACCGCATGGGCTCACGCCTGCAGGATCTGATCGGCAGCCAGCGCCAGCTGCTGCGCGACGTGTCTCACGAACTGCGCTCGCCACTGGCCAGGCTGCGCATCGCCCTGGCCCTGACCGAGCGTGCCAGCCCTGCAGAACGCGAACAGCTGTGGGGGCGCCTGACTCAAGAATGCGATCGTCTAGAGGCCTTGATCGGCGAAATTCTCGCTCTCGCTCGCGTGGACGCAGACACCGGCGCAGCCCAGGTGTTTGAGCTGCAGCCATTGCTCGACGAAGTGCAGGCCAATGCGCGCCTGCTGGCCCCGGAGCAAGACCTGCGCATTGGCATGACCCACCCGGCCCTAAGCCTGCCGGGCTGGCCCGATATGCTGCGCAGCGCCCTGGACAATTTGCTGCGCAACGCCCTGCGCTTCAACCCGGCACAACAGCCCATAGAGATCAGCGTAAGCGCCGACAACGGCCTGCTGCGCATTGCCGTGCGCGACCATGGCCCCGGAGCTCCCGAAGAAATCCTGGCACGCCTGGGCGAGCCTTTCTTCCGTGCGCCCAACCAGCAGGCCGCTGGGCATGGCCTGGGCCTGGCCATTGCCCGCCGCGCCGCCGAACGCCATGGTGGGCGCCTGCTGCTGGGTAACCACCCGCAGGGTGGTTTCGTCGCTACGCTGGAGCTACCGGGCTAAGCCCGCTCCAGGCGCTGACAAACTCGGCCGACTCCAGGGGCGGCGGTGTGCGCCGCTCGCCCTCGAAACTGCCGACATAGAGAAAACCAACGATCTGCTCGTTGACGCCTATGCCGAGGCCGGCCAGTACCAGTGGATGATGTGCCAGATCGCCGGTACGCCAGATGGCGCCGTAGCCGAGCTCCTGAGCCGCGAGCAGCAGACTGTGGGCAGCACAACCAGCAGACAATACCTGCTCTTCGCGGGGTACCTTGGGATGCTCGCTGAGGCAGGCAACGACCACTATCAATAGCGGTGCACGCAGCGGCATGCCACGGGCCTTGTCCAGCGCCTCGGGCTTGCTGGCAGGATTGCTGGCCAGTGCACTGGCAAACAGCTCGCCCAACTGCACACGCCCTTCATCCTCCACCGTGATGAAACGCCAGGGGCGCAACTGGCCGTGATCCGGCGCACGCAGGGCGGCGCGAAACATCAGTTCGCGCTGGGCGGCATCAGGCGCCGGCGCCAGCAGACGGCCAACGGACACACGGTTGAGCAACAGATCGAGGGCTTGCATCGGCCTACTCCTGAACGGACAGGCCGGCATTTTAAGGTCTATTGGCCTCGGGCCGCGACCTTGGAGGGTCAAGCGACCCGATCTGGGCTCAGCTCCGGCTGTTGCGGCGGCGTCAGGGGCGGCAGGCCATGAGCCGCACGAGCGGCATCGCAGCGCGGATTGTGTTCACCGTCCTCCCAACTGGCGGCAAAGTCCCGGCAGCTGCTGGAGCGGTTCTCGTACATGGTGCAGCGCACACCGTCGCCGATCTCACCCAGCAGGCTGACGCAACGCGCCGGCTTGGCCGTGGTGCCGATCATGGCAACGTGGTGCGGGCCGATCTGCTCGACCAGCTGATCGGGCACCGTGCCGCCGGCAGATTGGCACTCACCCCAGAAGAAAGACACACGAAAAAAGGCGCAGCAGGCGCCACAGCTGAGACACGGACTGGATTGCGACATGAAGGAGGGAACTCAGAAAACCGGCAAGGGCCGGCACCTGGGGCGCAATTCTATGCATCGGCAAGCGCTTGGGAAGCCCCCTCCCTGCAGATTTACAGGGCGCCCGTCGGGCAGGCTAGAATGACGGCCTTCGCCCGTAGCCAGAGCTCCCTAAATGGCCCTGCCGACCCTGCGCATCATCGGTTTCATCATCGGCATTTTTTTGATCACCCTGGCGGTCAGCATGGTCATCCCCATGCTGACCCTGCTGAGCTATGAGCGCTCCGACGACATCACCGCGTTCCTCTGGTCGAGCATGATCACTTTCGTCGCCGGCATGGCGCTGATCCTGCCCGGGCGCCCCAAGAACGTACATCTGCGCCCCCGCGACATGTACCTGCTGACCACCTCCAGCTGGCTGGTGGTGTGTATCTTCGCCGCCTTGCCGATGCTGATCATTGCCCACATCAGCTACACCGATGCCTTCTTCGAGACCATGTCTGGCATCACCACTACCGGTTCCACCGTGCTGTCCGGGCTGGACAACATGTCGCCGGGTCTGCTGGTGTGGCGTTCCATGCTCAACTGGCTGGGCGGTATCGGCTTTATCGGCATGGCGGTGGCGATTCTGCCGTTGCTGCGGGTCGGTGGCATGCGCCTGTTCCAGACCGAGTCCTCGGACTGGGGCGAAAAGGTGGTGCCGCGCTCGCACATTGCCGCCAAGTCGATCTTCGCCATCTACCTGGGTCTCACGCTGATCGGCTTCCTCGCTTACTGGGCGGCAGGCATGAGCCCCTTCGAGGCGATCAACCATGCCATGACCTCGATTTCCACCGGCGGCTACTCCACCTCAGATGCGTCTCTGGCGCACTGGCCGCAGCCCGCCGTGCACTGGGTGTCAGTGGTACTGATGATCGCCGGCGGCCTGCCGTTCATGCTCTACGTGGCCTTTCTGCGCGGGCACCGCAGGGCCCTGCTGCGCGACCACCAGGTGCGCGGCTTCCTCGGTTTTCTGGTGCTGACCTGGCTGGTATTCGGCACCTGGCTCTGGCTCAACTCGGATCAGGACTGGCTGGATGCGGTGCGCATCGTCGCGGTCAACGTGACGTCGGTGGTTACCACCACCGGCTACGCCCTGGGCGACTACACCACCTGGGGCAGCTTTGCCGTACTGCTGTTCTTCTACCTGACCTTCGTCGGCGGCTGCTCGGGCTCGACCTCCGGCGGCCTGAAGGTCTTCCGTTTCCAGGTTGCCTACGTGCTGCTGCGCGCCAACCTGCAGCAACTGGTGCACCCGCGTGCGGTGATCAAGCAGCAGTACAACAACCACAACCTGGACGAAGACATCGTCCGCTCACTGATCACTTTCTCCTTCTTCTTCACCATCACCATCGGCGTACTGGCCCTGGCCCTGACCCTGACCGGCCTGGACTGGGTCACCGCGCTGACCGGCGCCGCCACTGCGGTGTGCAACGTCGGCCCGGGCCTGGGCCCGATCATCGGCCCGGCCGGCAACTTCGCCAGCCTGCCTGATAGCGCCAAGTGGCTGCTGACCGCCGGCATGCTGCTCGGGCGCCTGGAAATTCTCACCGTGCTGGTCCTGGTTACCCGCACCTTCTGGAAGCACTGACCCGGATGCGGCTGTCTACCCTGCGCACCGTTGCCTTCATCAACGGCATTTTCCTGATCACCCTGGCGGTAAGCATGCTGGCGCCCGTCGCCACCCAGCTGATCTATGCCAGCCCCAGGGGCATCAACGCCTTTCTCTGGTCGAGCCTGATCACCTTCGTCGCCGGTATCGCCATGCTCGCGCAGGGCCGTCCAGCCGACAGCCACCTGCGCCCGCGCGACATGTACATGCTGACCGTGTCCAGCTGGGTCGTGGTGTCGGTGTTCGCCGCCCTACCGTTCATCTTCACCCGCCACATCAGCTTCACCGACGCCTACTTCGAGAGCATGTCCGGTATCACCGCCACCGGTGCCACCATTTTCAGCGGCCTCGACGACATGGCCCCCGGCCTGCTGCTCTGGCGCTCGCTGCTGCACTGGCTGGGCGGCATCGGCTTCATCGGCATGGCGGTGGCGATCCTGCCGATGCTGCGCATCGGCGGTATGCGTCTGTTCCAGACCGAGTCGTCGGATCGCTCGGAAAAGGTCATGCCGCGCTCGCACATGGTCGCCAAGTACATGGTGTTGGCCTACGTCGGCCTCAGCTCCTTGGCGGTGCTGGGCTTCTGGCTGGCCGGCATGGGTTTGTTCGACGCCATCAACCACGCCATGTCGGCCATCGCCACCGGCGGCTTTTCTACCTCGGACTCATCGCTGGGCAAGTGGCAGCAGCCGGCCGTGCACTGGGTGGCCGTGGTGGTGATGATCCTCGGCAGCCTGCCCTTCGTGCTCTACGTCTCCATGCTGCGCGGCAACTATCGAGCGCTGTGGCGCGACGAGCAGGTACGCGGTTTCCTGCTGATTCTGCTGTCCAGCTGCCTAGCCCTGGCTCTGTGGAAGTGGCTGACCACCGACCTGCACTGGCTCGATGCCCTGCGCCACGTGACGGTGAACATCACCTCGGTGATGACCACCACCGGCTTCGCCGTGGGCGATTACCACCTGTGGGGCCCATTCGCCAGCATGCTGTTCTTCTATCTGGGCTTCGTCGGCGGCTGCTCCGGCTCCACCGCTGGTGGCCTCAAGGTGTTCCGCTTCCAGGTCGCCTACATCCTGCTCAAGGCCAACCTCAAGCAACTGGTACACCCGCGCGCGGTGATCCGGCAGAACTACAACCGCCATCGCCTGGACGAGGATATCGTCCGCTCGATCCTGGCCTTCGCCTTCTTCTACACCATCACCATCGCCACCCTGGCCCTGGGCGTGGCGCTCACGGGTGTGGACTGGATCACCGCGCTGAGCGGCGCAGCCGCCATGGTGTCCGGCGTCGGCCCGGGCATGGGCGAGGTGATCGGCCCGGCCGGCAACTACGCCAGCCTGCCGGACATGGCCAAGTGGGTACTGACCTTCGGCATGCTGCTGGGGCGCCTGGAAATTCTCACCGTGCTGGTACTGCTGTTCCCCGCCTTCTGGCGCCATTAGGCCGCTGCGCCCCAATGTAGGCTGGGTTAGCCGCGCCAGCGGCGTAACCCAGCGAATCGGAGAAACGCTCGACTTCGCTGCTGGGTTACGGCCTTTGGCCTGACCCAGCCTACGCGCTACATCGCCGTCGCCCAAAAGGCTCAAAGCCGCGCGCGGTACTCGCCCGGCGTGGTATCGAACCAGCGGCGGAAGGCACGGAAGAAGTTGCTGGGGTCGGCAAAACCGAGCAGGTAGGACACCTGCAGCAGGGTCAGGTTGGGCTGGGCCAGGTACTGTTCGGCCAGCTCGCGGCGGCTGTCGTCGAGCAACTGCTGGTAGCTGGTGCCCTCCTCCTGCAAGCGCCGCTGCAGGGTACGCTCGGACAGCAGCAGGGCCTGGGCCACCGCCTCGCGCTTGGGCTCACCCTGCGGCAGCAGACGGCACAGCACCTGGCGCACCTGATGGGTCACCCGGCCATCGGAGAAGCGTGCCAGGTATTCCCCCGCGAAACGGTCATGCACTTGCGCCAGGGCTTCGTTGGCCGAAGGCAGAGGCCTTTCCAGGTCGGCACGGTCGAACAACAGGGAATAGCGCTCGCTACCGAAACGCAACGGCGCCTGGAACACCTCTTCATAAGGCTGCAGATCCGCCGGGGCGGGCCCCTGGAAACGTACCTCGCGCGGTTTGAGTGGCTTGCCGGTAAGCCAGCGACTGAAGGCCATGGTGTGGGCCAGGCTGGCCTCGAAGCTGGGACGGGCGGCGGGCAGATGGTCGCCGTGGATGGCCAGGATCAGCTCATAACCATCCGGACTGGGCTGCAGACTGAGATCGGCACCTTCGCCAATGATGCGCTGGTAGCGCACCAGGCGCTGGAAGCCTTCGAGCAGGTTGCGGCTGGACATCAGCGCATAACCCACCACATGAAAAGCCGTGGGGCGCACCGGCAGACGAGCCAGGTTGAGGCCGATGGCCGGATTGCCCGAGGCCTCGACGGCCAGATGCCACAGGCGGGTCATGCCGTCCTGGGGAAAACGTGCGTCGGCATCGCTGAGTGCCTCGTAGTCCATGCCCAGCTGGGCAAACAGACGCCGGCAGTCGACACCGCCCAGTTCGAGGCCCTGGACGATGCTGGTGGCCCAGCTGGAGGAAGTGGTTCTTTCGCTCATCGTTCTTCTTATGGAGTGGTCGGCACGGTCTGGCGCCACGAGGATACTAAACTGGCACTGTATGTCACTGGCCCCACAAGACAGCGCGCATAGACTGTGGCCAACAATGACAGGAGGTACGCCATGAGCGCCGAAACCACCGAACGCTTCAACAGCTTTGCCGAGTTTTACCCCTATTACCTGCAGGAGCACAGCAACGACGTGTGTCGCCGCCTGCACTACGTCGGCAGCCTGCTGGTACTGAGCATCCTCGCCTACGCCCTTTTCACCCAGCAATGGCTGTGGCTACTGGCCCTGCCCCTCGCCGGTTACGGCTTTGCCTGGGTCGGCCATTTCGCCTTCGAGAAGAACAAGCCGGCCACCTTCAAGTACCCGCTGTACAGCTTCATGGGCGACTGGGTGATGCTCAAGGACGCCTTTACCGGCCGCATCCGCTTCTAATCCAATAACAAGAGACAGCCCGATGAACGCTCACGCCCAATTCACCCATATGGAAGACGGCAGCGCCGAAGACTGGGCCATCATCGCCCAGGACTTTGGCGCCTATGCCAAGCTGCTGCCTGATCGGATCCTGGCCCACCTCAAGCTGCTGGATGGCGACTTCGGCGGCTTCCCGGTCGACCGCCTGACCCACTCGCTGCAGACCGCCACCCTGGCCTACCGCGACGGCAAGGACGAGGAGTACGTGGTCTGCGCCCTGCTCCACGACATCGGCGACACCCTTGGTTCCTACAACCATGCCGATATCGCCGCCGCCATGCTCAAACCCTTTGTCAGCCCGGAAAACCACTGGATGATCGAGAAGCACGCGATCTTCCAGGGCTACTACTTCTTCCATCACCTGGGGCTGGATCGTCACCTGCGCGAGCAGTTCAAGGAGCATCCCCAGTTCCAGGCCACCATCGAGTTCTGCGCGCGCTACGACGCCGCCGCCTTCGACCCGGAAGGTGAAACCCTGCCGCTGGAGTTCTTCGAGCCCATGCTGCGCCGGGTTTTCGCCCAGCCCAAGCAATCCATCTACATGGCCGCCATGGAGCGCCAGGCCTGCTGAAAGCCACGCCATTCGGCGGTCGCACTTGGCCGCCGGATGACGGGTGGTTATGATCCCTCACCCGCCAAGCCTTGGCGCAGGTCTTGCAGACCGCCCAGACGCTCAGCAGAAGCGTCAGAAAATCATCAGGGATCGCTCCGTCAATGAAGTCCAACGTCCAGGAAGTACTCAGGGCGCAACCTGCCCCGTTGCTGCGCGAATACTACTCGCGGGTGCTGGCTTACATCGCCCCCGCCGCCGCCATCGCCGCCGGCACCTACGTCAACCACTTCGCCTACGCCATCCTGTGGATGGTGCCCTACGCGCTGCTCTACCCTCACCTGGCCTATCACCTGAGCAACCGCTTCAAGCGTGATTACCCGGAGAAGACCAACCTCACCCTGATGTTCATCGATGCTGTGCACGCTGGTGCTGCCGCGGTGCTGATGGGGTTCTCGGTGGTGCCGGGGCTGATGTTTCTGCTGACCCTGTGTTTCAGTGCGCTGATCGCCGGCGGCGTGCGCCAGATGGGCCTGGCCGTGCTGATCGCCACCGGCAGCATGGCGCTCAACACCGCCCTGATTCACCCCGAGATCAACACCAACACCCCGACCCTGGTCGCGCTGGTCAGCATTCTGCTGAGCACCCTGTATGTCTGTATCACCGCCTTCTTCGTGCATGAGCAGGGCCTGCGCCTGACCCTGGCCCGCCACGAGATCAAGCGCGAACAGGAAAAGGCCGCGCGCCTGGCGCGCAACCTGGCCAAGTACCTGTCGCCCCAGGTCTGGGAGCTGATTTTCAGCGGCAAGAAGCATGTGCGCCTGGAGACCCAGCGCAAGAAGCTCACCGTGTTCTTCTCCGACATCAAGGGCTTTACCGAGCTGGCCGAGGAACTGGAAGCCGAGCAGCTCACCGACCTGCTCAACACCTACCTCAACGAAATGTCGAAGATCGCCCTCAAGTACGGCGGCACCATCGACAAGTTCGTCGGCGACAGCGTGCTGGTGTTCTTCGGCGACCCATCGAGCCAGGGCGCCAAGAAGGACGCGGTGAATGCAGTGTCCATGGCCATCGCCATGCGCAAGCACATGAAGGTGCTGCGCCAGCAGTGGCGTGCCCAGGGCATCACCAAGCCGCTGGAAATCCGCATGGGCCTCAACACCGGCTACTGCACCGTCGGCAACTTCGGCGCCGACACGCGCATGGACTACACCATCATCGGCCGCGAAGTGAACCTGGCCAGCCGCCTGGAAAGCTCCTCGGAAGCCGGCGAGATCCTCATCTCCCACGAGACCTACTCGCTGATCAAGGACGTGATCATGTGCCGCGACAAGGGCCAGATTGCGGTCAAGGGCTTCAGCCGCCCGGTGCAGATCTACCAGGTGGTGGATTTCCGCCGCGACCTGGGCGCCCGCTCCAGCTACGTCGAGCACGAACTGCCCGGCTTCTCCATGTACCTGGATACCAACGGCATCCAGAACTACGACAAGGAGAAAGTCATCCAGGCCCTGAATCACGCAGCCGACAAGCTGCGCGACAAGGTCATTCTGTAAACGACAAGGCCGCCGAAAGGCGGCCTTGTCGTTTCGAGCAGCAGTACCTAGGCCGGCAACCAGTCCTGCTGCTCCAGCAGCTCGCCATCGAGCAACGGCTGACTGGCCAGGAACTCCAGCGCAGACGCCCGCCAGGACTGCCGCGCCGCATGTTCCGCGCACAGGGCGCGATCCAGCTGCAACGCCGCCTGGCAGGCCTCGCGCAAGTCCTCGCTCATCACGCCGGTAACGCCCGCCTCCAGCACGTCCAGCGGCCCCGCCACCGGAAAAGCTGCCACGGGTGTGCCGCAGGCCAGGGCCTCCAGCATCACCAGCCCGTAGGTATCGGTGCGCGAGGGGAACACCAGTACGCTGGCCGCGGCAAAGGACTGCGCCAGCACCTCGCCCTGCTGATAACCGAGAAAATGGACGTTCGGGTAAGCCGCCTGTAGCTCTCCGCGCTCGGGGCCATCGCCCACTACGCGCTTTTCACCTGGCAAATCCAAGTCGAGGAAGGCTCGCAGATTCTTCTCCGTCGCCAGACGCCCGACATAGAGAAATACCGGTGTCTCCCGCACAGTTTCACGGGGATAGAACAGCTCGGTATCGACGCCCTTGCGCCACAGTTGCAGGCGCGGCAAACGCCACTGTGCAAACTCCTCACGCAGCCGCTCGGTACTGACCAGCACCGCCTGACTCGGGCGATGGAAGCGACGCAGGTAGGAGTAGCCCCAGGCCAGTGGAATCCGAGGCCAGCGCGTGCTCACGTACTCGGGAAAGCGGGTGTGAATAGCCGTGGAGAAGGCCAGTCCGCGCCTGCTCAGCCAGTGCCGGGCCGCCCAGCCCAACGGGCCTTCGGTGGCCAGGTGCACGCAGTCCGGGCGAAAGTCGCGGATCGCCGGGCCGACCCGCCACAGATCCCAGGCCAGGGGTATCTCCCCATAGCTCGGACACGGCACATGGCGAAAGTCCTGCGGCGACAGCAGCTTGACCAGGTGACCCAGGCCGCGCAGCTCGCTGACCAGCGCCTGCAGGCTGGTCACCACGCCGTTGACCTGGGGATGCCAGGCGTCGCTGACGATGAGAATCCTCACGCGACATGCTCAAGCGCGACGACCCGGGACTCGGCCGTCTGATCCTCGGCCAGGCGGTAGAGCTGGATGCTGCCGTCCAGATGCTCGATCAGCGCCGTGCAGGACTCCACCCAGTCACCGCAGTTCATGTAGTCGACGCCGTTCACCTTACGGATCTCGGCATGGTGGATATGCCCGCAGACGGCGCCATCCAGGCCACGCTTCACGCATTCGTGGGCGATGGACTCCTCGAAGTCGCTGATGAAGTTCACTGCCGTCTTGACCTTGTGCTTGAGGAAGGCCGACAGCGACCAGTAGCCATAGCCCCAGCGCTCGCGCCAGTGGTTGAGCCAGCGGTTGAGGGTCAGGGTGAACTCGTAGGCCGAGTCGCCGAGGAAGGCCAGCCACTTGTGGTAACGGGTGATCACGTCGAACTGGTCGCCGTGGATCACCAGCAGCTTGCGGCCGTCGGCCGTCTCGTGCACCGCCTCGTCGACCAGCTGGATATTGCCGAGGATCAGCGTCGAGTAGCGGCGCAGGAATTCGTCGTGGTTGCCGGTGACGTAGATCACCTCGGTGCCGCGCTTGCTCATGGTCAGCAGGCGGCGGATCACGTTGGTGTGGGCCTGCGGCCAGTAGATGCCGCCACGCAGCTTCCAGCCATCGATGATGTCGCCGACCAGATACACGCGGTCAGCCTGGTAGCGCTTGAGGAAAGCCGCCAGGCGTTCGGCCTGGCAGTCGCGGGTACCTAGATGGACGTCGGAAATCCACAGGGTGCGGACATGCTGCTTGCGGCTGGGCTTGCTGCGCTCGGCGATGCTCATGGGCGGCCTCCGGCTGGGTTTGGTCAAGCGTGCGCCGCCGCAGTGAAGTGCAAGTGACCGAGCCGTGACCATTGCATGACAGCAAAGCCGCACAAGCGCCGTGTACACTGACCGCTCGTTCAGGAGCCCGCCATGTCTCACCTGCTCTCGCTGCGCCACTACCACGAACAGATCGCCCACAGTCACGACCACGCCCAGCTGGTATTCGGCCTGTCCGGGCGCCTCGTTTTCGAGGTCGATGGTCAGGGCTGCGAGATCGCCAGCACCAGCCTGGCCGTGGTGCCCTGTGATGCCCACCATGCCTGCGCCAGCGTCCAGGGCAGCCACTGCCTGGTGCTGGACGTGCCGGAGGAAGCCTGGCTGCAGCAGCGTCTCGGCCATCATTTCGACAACGGCAGGCGCTTGCTGGAGAAGCCGGGGCGCCTGCAACTCAGCCCGACACAGAGCCAGTTGGTCAACTGGCTCGCCGCCAGCCCGCTGGATGACACGGTGATTGCCCAGCAGGGCGCAGCCCTGCTGTTGGCCAGCCTCAGCGGCGCCCATGCGGCCCCTGTCCCTTCCGGCCTGCCGCTGGCACGCCTCGACGCCCATATCGACCAGCACTGCGCCCGCCCCCTGGAAGTGGCCGACCTGGCACGTCTGTGCAACCTGTCGGCCGCCCGCTTCCACGCCCGTTTCCTCGACGAAACCGGGCGCACGCCGATGGAGCACGTGCGCCAGCGCCGCCTGCAACTGGGCCGCGAGCTGCTACTGGGCAGCAACCTAGCAGTCGGCGAGATTGCCGCCCGGGTCGGCTATGGTTCGCAGAGCGCTTTCACTGCAGCCCTGGTGCGTGAGCTGGGTACCACCCCGCGCGAGCTACGCCGCCAGGCGCGCGAGACGCACGACAATCCTCGCGAGTAGCGCGACAGACTCGGCACCCGCCAGATCCTAGACTCTGCCGACCCATCCAGGAGAGACGCCAAGGTGCCGACCATCGAATGGCAGGACTTCGAGCAAGTGGAGCTGCGTGTCGGCACCCTGCTCAGCGCCCGCCCCAATAGCGCTGCCCGCAAGCCTGCCTATGTACTGGAGGTCGACCTGGGCGAGCTGGGAGTGAAGACCTCCAGCGCACAAATCACCGAACACTACAGTGCCGAGGAACTGATTGGCCGCCAGGTACTGTGCGTATGCAACTTCGCGCCCAAGCACATCGCCGGGGTACGCTCGGAGGTGCTGGTGACCGGCGCCTACGACCCGCAGGGCAAGGTGGTGCTGGCCGGTTTCGACCGACCATTGGCCAATGGCGCTCGTCTGGCATGAAGACCTCTCTTCCAACCCCACTCCGGAAAACCTGATGCAACACCGCACCGCGCTTTTCGCCCTGCACCTGGGCGCAGTCTGCTTCGGCCTCTCCGGCATCTTCGGCAAGCTGGCCCTGGCCGCGCCCCTGGTGATCGTGTTCGGCCGCGCCCTGTTCGCCGTGGGCGCCCTGGGCCTGTTCAGCCACCTCGCCGAGACCACCCGACACCTGAGCGGGCGTCACCGCCTGGCACTGGCCGGCGCCGGCCTGCTGCTGGGCGGGCACTGGTGGACCTTCTTCATTGCCGTGAAGGTTTCCGGCGTCGGCGTGGCCACGCTCGGCTTCGCCAGCTTTCCCGCCTTCACCGTGCTGCTCGAAGGCATCCTGTTCCGTGAGCGCATCCGCAGCGTCGAATGGCTGGTAGTCGGCCTGGTCTGTTCGGGGCTGGTGCTGGTTACGCCACACTTCAACTTCGGCAGCGAGGCCACGCTGGGGCTGGTCTGGGCAATCCTCTCGGGCCTGCTGTTCGCCCTGGTATCGGTGAGCAACCGCGCCACCACCAAGGGCGTGGAGCCGGCCCAGGCGGCGCTATGGCAGAACCTCGGCATCCTGATCTGTACCCTGCCGCTGGTGTGGACGGCGTTGCCCGCTGTCCGCCCCCTGGACTGGCTGTGGATCGCCCTGCTCGGCCTGCTCTGCACCGCCCTGGCCCACAGCCTGTTCGTGGCCAGCCTGCGCGTACTGAATGCGCGTAGCGCCTCGGTGGTATTTGCCCTGGAGCCGGTCTACGGCATCCTCTTTGCCTGGTGGCTGTTCAACGAGGAGCCCGGTCTGCGCATGGTTTTCGGCGGCGTACTGATCCTGCTGGCCACGCTGATCTCGGCCCGCCTGAGCAAGCACGCCGCCACCGTCGAGGACCTCAGTTGACGCTGTAGCCGCGCCCGCTGAGACAGGCGCCCAGGGCACGACGGTAGCGCTCGGCGGTGTCGGCACCGACCGGGCGGGTTGCCGTGGATGGATCGAAACCGCTCTGCCCGACCGCCCAGCTGTGGCACTCGTAACGATCCCGCGCCTGCAGGTCGGCACTCTGGCCGCGTGCCGGATAGGCGATCACCTCGTAGCTGGCCACGCTGTTGTCCTGCACCACCGGTGGCGGGCTGGCCACCTCGTAGCGCTGGGTGTTGGCATTCCACAGGTAGTAGGTACCGGCGGCGACGAAGTACAGCACGCTGCCGATCCACAGCTCACGGGCATAATCGGGCAAGCCGTGGCCACCATGATGCCCGCCGCCGGGGCCTGGGCCACCGTAGCCACCGGGCCCACCATGGCCGCCCGGGCCGGGCGGTGCTGCCAGGAGCATGCCGGACAGGCTGAAAGTAAGCAGACTGAGCCCGAGAAGTCGCAGGGCGCGGCGCATGACGATTCACCTCAAGAAGGATTCTGGAAGCTGAATTGTCCTGCAGACCGGGGGCGAGCAACGTCAGAGCCCGGTAAAAGCTGGGTAAAGGCCCTGATACAAAGGGGCTAGCGATCGATATGCCCCAGGTCGCGCTCGGGATCGATCAGGTCGCGCAAACGCTGCTTGAGCTCCTTGGCCTCGGGAAAACCGCCATCGGCCTTGCGCTCCCACAACTGCACGCCATCGCAGACGATACGAAACACGCCGCCCGTGCCCGGTTCCAGGCTGACCATGCCCAGCTCGTCGGCAAAGGTGCTGAGCAACTCCTGGGCCAGCCAGGCCGCGCGCAGCAGCCATTGGCACTGGGTGCAATAGGTGATCACCACTTCCGGTTTGCTCATGGCAAGCTCCATTCGATTCGGGCCGGCATGATAACGCCGCACAAAGGACAACGCCGCGGTTATGCCGCGGCGCTGTCTTCCCGCCCTGAATCCGTGTTCAGGCGATTTTCGCCAGCAGCTCGCGGGCCCGTTCGCGCTGCTGTTCGTCACCCTGGCTGATCAGCTCGTTGAGGATGTCGCAGGCGCTGCCGATGTCCCCCTGCTCGATATAAGCCAGCGCGGTATTGAGGCGCACCAGATGGTCACGATTACCGGCCAGATGGTCGAGATCACCAGACATGGGCTCCATGCCACGCAAGGGCTGATGTTCCACCTGCTGGATGTCGAAGGCGTCGATGAAGTCGGCATCCAGCACTTGTTCCTGAGGCAGCTCGGCAAAGGTGGCCAGCAGGCCATCGTCCGCGCTCATCTCGGCCACCTCGGGCAACTCCTGCAGATTGGAGCTGAAGTCAGGGTCGTGCAGATCCTGCCTGGCCTTTTCGGCCTTGGCCCGGGCCGATTGCTCGGGCTGGAACGGGCTGGTCAGCCCCCAGTCGGCATCCAGCGACAGATCGTCCAGGTTGAGCTGGAAGTCGTCCTGCAGCAAAGCAGCCTGCTCGCTTTGCTCTCTGGCGGCCGGTGTAGCGCTCTGCCGACCTTTCTGCAGGTCGCTGTAGCGTGCCCGTACCTGATCGATCTGCACGTGGCTGGCGCCCATTTCATGCAGCTGCCGCTCCTGCTCAAAGAAAGCATCGGCATCACCCAGCTCGCCACAGACCTCCAGCATGCGCAGACGCAGATCCAGGCGATCAGGCTGCTGCTCGATGGCCTTTCGCAGGCTGTTGGCAGCATCGGCAAAGCGTCCATAGGCGATATAGATGTTGGCCCCCTCCAGTGGGTCGGTTGCCGGCTGGGCCTTGGGCTGAGGTGCAGACGGCGCCGCCACCCTGACCGGTGCAGGTACAGGCGCTTCCATCTCTTCGGCTTTTTGCACCACCGGCCTGGACTCCATGCGCGGTTCCACTGGCGGCTGACGCTGCGGCTGGGGTTCGGGCTGAGGCTTGCGCCGCCGGGCCAGCAGAGCTATGCCCGCAAGTAACAGCAGCAGAGCCAGGGCAGCCGCGAGCCAGAGCCCCCAGGCCATGCCCCGCGATTCCACTACCGGGGCAACAGCCTGTGGCGCAACCGGGACGGAAGGCTCTGCGGGTGCAGCCTGCTGCTCCAGCTGAGTACGGATCTGCTGCATCTGCAGATCCTTCTCGGCCATCTGTGTCTGCAGTTGCTGGAGTTGCTCCTGCAGCTGGCTCAGGGTGTTCTGCAACTGCAGGTTCTGCGCATTCACCTGAACCAGCTCGGCAGCCAGGCGCTCCTGTTCGACTTGCGCCTGGGGCTCTTCCACCTCAGCGGCGTCTGCTGTTGCCTGGGCAGCCTGACTGGCAGGAGCCGGAGTGACCGCGGGCACAGCGGCAGGCTCGGCGACCGGTGCGGCCTGGGCATAGTCGGGCAGCAGCAGCTGGGCTCCCGCCAGCAGGCGACCAGGATCACCGTTGCTGAAGGCCTGCGGGTTGAGGGCGAGAATGTCGCTCATCAAGGCTTCACGAGAGCCGGAGGCTGCGCTGCCCTGCAAGCGGCCCGCAATCGTCCACAGGCTGTCGCCGCGCTGCACCTGGTAGCGCTCGCCATTCACGGCCTGCGGCAAAGGCCGCTCAGGATCACGCCGCCATGTGTTCGCCACCGGCGCGGGCAATGGTGCCGCCGGCGGAGCGTAGGTGGATGAACCCGGCGGATCGATCAGTACCGTGTACTCACGCAACAGGTTGCCACCCGGCCTGGCTACTTCAACGATGAAATTCAGGTAAGGCTCGCGTACCGGCTTACTCGATTGCACGCGGACCAATCCGCGCCCGCCGCGCAATACCGGGGTGAAACGCAGGTCGTTGAGAAAGTAGAAGCGCTCTACGCCGATTCGGTTGAACTCCTCGGCGGAGGCCAGACGCACCTTGATGTCCTGATCGCCCAGGTCACCGACCTGAAGCAGCTCGATTTCGGCATCCAGTGGTTGGTTGAGCGCCGAGTGCAGATTTATCTCACCCAGGCCCAAGGCAGGCACGATGCCCGAATAGAAGACCGACCCCGAGGCCAAGCCCAGCAGCAAAAGACGAAATCGAGCCATGAGGCCCTCCCCTCATACGCGCCCGCTCTGCTTCTCTGAGCCTGCATTCCCTGGTTGGCTTGGCGCGTGAGGTGACAACTGTCGGGGGGCAATCCCTGGCGGCCCGGCAACGAATGTGCCGGCCAGAGCGCCTGGAAAGGTGCACGAAACTGACGGGCATAGGGCCAGCATATTAATGCAACCCTATAAATGCCAACCAGCTCTCATTCTATTTGGTGATAAAAACGACAGACCAAAAAACAACAAGCTCTTATGAGCGTTCCAGATTGGCCAGGATACGCGCATGTACACGCTGGCAAATCTGCTGCTCTTCCTCACTGATACCGGCAAACAGCTCCGCCCGCAGTTGCTGGGCGATGCTCTCGATCTGCTCGATCAGCGGACGTGCCTTGGCGGTAAGCACCACCTTCTTGGCCCGGCGATCCTCGGGAACGGCAATACGCTGCACCAGCTCCTGGCCCTCCAGGCCATCGAGCAGACGCGCCAGAGTCGGCCCTTCCACGCCTACGGTTTGCGCCAGCTCGCGCTGGGTGGGGGCTTCCTTGAGCAGGGCCAGGTGCAGCAGCACCAACCAGCGTGCCTGGGACAGGCCAAGACCTGAAAGGCGCCGATCCAGCTCCGCGCGCCAGGCGCGGGACAACTGGGCCAACTGCATACCGAAACTGTGATGGGCGAACTTGTGCATGGACGGGGCTCTCAGCTGGTTCTTGCTGCTGTCCACCTCCCCTGGGCATGTGCGGACTGCAGAAAAACCTAATTATTAGTCAACTAACCATAACCTCGGCAAAGCTGCCCGCCAAGCCCAATGTCACCATTTGACATACTGATCCTCGACAAAGCCCCACAGATTGTCGATGTGGATCGGCGGCCGCCCCGGCGGGCGCAATGTGCCCTGAAAACAACCGAACACCTGCTTGAAGTTGCTGGCCAGCAGACCGAGATTCAAGCGCTCACGGTGCAGGCCATGGCCACGAAAGGTCAGCTCCACCTGACCATCCCCGGAAACGATGCGCCACGGCGCCAGCGGCTGCTCGCGATCGAACTGGAAATGCACGCCGCCCACCGGCAGCAGCTGGCCATCGAGCCAGTAGCAGTTCTCGCTGAAGCTGGTTTCGTTGACTCCGCAGGACAGGTTGAGCCCCACCCGCGTTGCGCCTACCTGCCCGGACAGGCAGGCCCAGTTCCAGTTCGTCTCCGGGCGCATGTAGCCGGCCGACCAGTCGTGATGGGCGAAGGCGTCGATACCGGCCAGGTCGAAGTCACCCAGCGCACTCTGTACCTGCCCCTGGCAGCGAACCCCCGCAACCTTCTGCGCATAGACCCAGCCATCGACCGCCGTCGGCGTACAGATGCACATGGGCTGGAAGTGCTCTTCGGAGAAGCTCGCCTCGATATGCGTGCCATCATCCAGTTCCACCAGCAGGCTTTTCCTGGCGCCCTGGTTGTCCAGACGCAACAGGTTGGCGCCGCTGCGCAACTCGCAGATACCGGCATTGGGCTGCGTCGAGAAACTCGCTCCCAGACCCAGCGGGCGCTTGAACTGGCGCTCGATCATGCGCCCGGTGGACGGCTGGAACAGATAGACGAAACCAACGCTGAGCAGACTGATGTCGGCCAGGGCGCAGCCACCGATCAGCTCGTCACTGACCAGGCCGAAATACTGGAACTGGTGATAGCGCCGCCACTTGGCCAGGGCACTACGTCGGCGCCCCATGGGTGAGCGGAAGTCGAAGTCACGCCAGTTGATCTGCTCCGGCGCGCCGGAAAAGATGCCATAGCGGGGTTGGCCATTGGCCTGGATCAGTCGTTCCATGAATGCACCCGACGGGAAGGTGCAGCGATCCTAACAGCCACCTGCGCCTAGCCGAGAGACGAGATGCGCCAGGCGCAGCGACTCTTGCGGCCACTACACCTCGAACTCGGCCTGCAGCGCGGCACGCACGCAATGCAGCACGCCTTCGGGCACCTGGCCGGCGAACTGCTCGGCCACCGCCGCTACTGGCGGCAGCTCGCCCTCGCCATCGAGGAAGGCATCCTGGATCTCACCGAGCAGCTCTTCCGGCAGATCCAGTGCCTGTTCCAGACTCAGCTGCTGGCTGCCGATAGCCTCGGCCAGCAGGTTGTACACATTCTTTTCGCCACAGTTCAGCTGGCTGGCGATCTGCGCCGGGGTCATGCCTGCGCGGGCCAGGCTGATCAGCTCGTGGCGCAGGTCTTGTACCGTTTTCGGCGCCTCGCCCTCGCCTGCCCCGTTGAGCACTTCGAGGAAGGCCTGGCCGTAGCGCTCCAGCTTGCGCGCACCGACGCCACTGACCCGCGCCATGTCGTCGAGAGTGCGCGGCTGGCTGCGCAGCATCTCCAGCAGAGTGGCATCGGGAAAGATCACATAAGGCGGCACCGAGTGCTCCTCGGCCAGCTTGCGCCGTAGGGTGCGCAAGGCTTCCCACTGTTCGCGCTCCTCGCCACGCACCAGTTGGCTGGCACTGCTGCCGCTGGCCTTGGCCGCCTGCTGTGGCTTGAGGTCGCGGCGCAGCTGCAACGTCACCTCGCCACGCAGCAATGGCCGGCAGGCCTCGCTCAGACGCAGGCCGCCATAGCCTTCCAGGTCGACATCGGCCAGGCCGCGCGCCACCAGCTGGCGGAACAGCGTGCGCCACTCGCCTTCGGCCAGGGCCTTGCCGATGCCGAACACCGGCAGGTGCTGATGACCGACGGCGCGGATCTTGTCGTTGTCGCGGCCCAGCAGGATGTCGACCAGATGGCCCACGCCATAGCGCTGGCCGCTGCGATAGATGGCCGACAGGGCCTGGCGCGCCGGCTCGGTGGCGTCCCAGGTCTGTACCTGGTCGACACAGGTGTCGCAGTGCCCACAGGGCTGGGCCAGCTCTTCGTCGAAATAGGCCAGCAGCGCCTGACGGCGGCAGCGCGTCTCTTCACACAGGGCCAGCATGGCGTCGAGCTTGTGTTGCTCGATGCGCTTATGGCGCTCGTCGCCCTCGGAGTTGCTGAGCATCTGCTTGAGGAAAATCACGTCCTGCAGGCCGTAGGCCATCCAGGCATCCGCCGGCAGGCCATCGCGGCCGGCGCGGCCGGTTTCCTGGTAGTAGGCCTCCAGCGACTTGGGCAGATCCATGTGGCAGACGAAACGCACGTTGGGCTTGTCGATGCCCATGCCGAAGGCGATGGTGGCCACCATGATCAGCCCTTCCTCGTTGAGGAAGCGCTTCTGGTGGTAGCCGCGCAGATCATTCGACAGCCCGGCGTGATAGGGCAACGCCGGGTACCCCTGAGCGCTGAGAAACTCGGCCACTTCCTCGACCTTCTTGCGCGACAGGCAATAGACGATGCCGGCATCGCCCTTGCGCGCCGCAAGGAAGGCCAGCAACTGTTTGCGCGGCTGATCCTTGGGCTGGATGCGATAGAAGATATTTGGCCGGTCAAAACTAGAGAGAAAGCGCTCGGCGTTCTGCAGGTGCAGGCGCTGGACGATTTCCTCCCGCGTGCGCTTGTCCGCCGTGGCAGTCAGGGCGATGCGTGGCACGCCGGGGAACAGCTCGGCCAGCTGGCCCAGTTGCAGGTATTCCGGGCGGAAATCGTGGCCCCATTGCGACACGCAGTGGGCCTCGTCGATGGCGAACAGGGCGATATTCGGCAGGCGCTGCAGGAAATCCAGCATCCGCGGCTGCACCAGGCGCTCCGGCGCCAGGTAGAGGAACTTGATCTCGCCACGGCGGACGCGCTCGGCGATCTCGCGCTGCTCGTCATTGCTTAGGGTCGAGTTGAGCGCCACGGCGGCCACGCCCAGTTCATCGAGAGTGGCGACTTGATCGTCCATCAGCGCGATCAGCGGCGAGACGATCACCGCCAGGCCATCGCGCAGCAGCCCCGGCACCTGGTAGCACAGCGATTTGCCACCGCCAGTGGGCATCAGCACCAGGGCATCGTCACCACCCGCCACGCGTTCGATGATCGCCGCCTGGTTGCCACGAAAGGCGTCGTAACCGAAGACATCTTTGAGAATGCGAAGAGCAGCGGACATGGGTGGCGGGGTCATCCATTGTTTGCAGAAGCGGCCGCGCAGTATACGCGAGCCGGCCAGCCGGGGCGCCCTCGCCCGTCGGCCGTGCTTTTGCCGGGCTGGACGGCTAGAATCCCGGTGTTTTCCCACTCAAGGTAGTCCCACGATGTCCTTCGCCGAGCAATTGTCCCGCCTGCAAGCCTTTCTCGATGCCGATGATCTGCATGAGGAAGCGCTGGACTACATCGCCACCCACGGCTACCTGACCGCCCTGTCGATCTGCCCCGAGCAGGTGCCGGAGCGCGAGTGGATCGACGCACTGTTCGCCGAGCCGCCGCACTACCGCAGCGACATCGAGCGCGAAGAAGTGGAAATCACCCTGCACCTGCTCAAGTCGCACATCGCCCGCCAGCTGGCCGGCGACGACGAGCCGGAAATCCCCTGCGACCTGGACCTGGGTGAAAACCCGGACGACTCCGAGCTACGCGGCTGGTGCATCGGTTTCATGGAAGGCGTGTTCCTGCGCGAAGCCGTGTGGTTCGAGGACTCCGAAGACGAAGTCAGCGAGCTGCTGCTGCCGATCATGGTCGCCTCCGGCCTGTTCGACGAGCAGCCTGAATTCGCCGAAATCGCCCGCGATCACCAGCTGGTAGACAGCATGGTCGACCAGATTCCGGACGTTCTCACCGCCCTGTTCCTGCTCTGCCAGGCCCCGGAAGAGAAGCCGGCGCTGCTCAAGCCCCGCCACCACTGACTTCTGATCGATAAGTGCCTGCGCTCGATCATGCGTTGTTGATAGCAGCCTGCTCTTCGCTCGGCGACTTCTCGCGCAGAAGTCGGAGCGAACGCTGATGGCGCACGCCGACATCCAGCCAAGCCGTCACCGCAGCGTGCGTTATGCGCTGCTGGTGATCGGCTGGCTGAGCGTCGCACTGGGGGTGATCGGCATTTTCGTACCAGTGCTGCCGACTACCCCCTTCCTGCTCCTGGCAGCCGCCTGTTTCGTGCGTAGTTCCCAGCGTTTCTACCTCTGGCTGGTCAACCACAAACACCTCGGGCCGTGGATCCGCGACTACCTGGAAGGCAATGGCATTCCGCTCAAGGGCAAGGTCTACGCCATCGGCCTGATGTGGCTCAGCATCAGCCTGTCCTGTTACCTGGTGCCGATGTTCTGGGCTCGCGCCTTCATGCTTACCAGTGCGGTACTGGTCACCCTCTACATCCTGCGACAAAAGACCCTGCCGAGCCGCTGATCCAAGCGAAAGCGGCAAAGCTGCAGTGCCTTGCCTACACTCTCCAGACTTTTCATGGAGAGACTCTTCATGTCGTTGCCCAGCCCCCAGGGACGAACCCGGCGCCTGTCGGCAGGCTGGCTCGTGCTGGGCGCATTGCTGGGACTGCTGCTGGGGCTGACAGCCAGGGCCAACTGGAACTTCGATCTGATCCTCGGCAACGCGGAGAAACGCTACGGCAACCTGGGCAATGCCAAGAGCCGCATCCAGGCCTGGGACGAACTGATCCGTGCCAGCGAAAGCCTTCCCGAAAAAGACAAGCTGGCCAGCGTCAATCGCTTCTTCAACCGCCAGTTCCGCTTCTCCGACGATATTCGCAACTGGCGCCAGAACGACTACTGGGCCACCCCCATCGAGGCACTGGTCAAGGGCGCTGGCGACTGCGAGGACTACTCCATCGCCAAATACTTCACTCTGCGCCGGCTCGGCGTGCCCTCGGAAAAGCTGCGCATCACCTACGTCAAGGCTCTGCAATACAACCAGGCGCACATGGTGCTGACCTATTACGCCAGCCCCACGGCCGAGCCCCTGGTACTGGACAACCTGATCGGCGAAATCCGTCCCGCCTCCCAGCGCAAGGATCTGCTGCCGGTCTATGCCTTCAATGCTGAAGGCCTCTATCTGCCCGGCCAGACCGGCAGGAAGAGCGACACCAAGAAACTCTCGCGCTGGCAGGATCTGCTGAAGAAGATGCGCGCCGAAGGATTCGATATTGGCGAGGGTTAGGAGAAGACCATGTCCCTGTTGAAACAGCTATTTCTCGCCATCTGCCTGTTCCTCGTGGTGGCCTTCACCGGCAGCTTCATTTCCGGCGTGGAGAGCTCCCGGGAACAGCTGCTCGGCCAGTTGCGCTCCCACGCGCAGGACGCAGCCACCGCCCTCGGCCTGTCGATGACGCCACATATCGATGATCCGGCGATGATCGAACTGATGGTCAGCTCGATCTTCGACAGCGGCTACTTCGCCACCATCCGCGTGGTGCGCATCCCCGGCGACGAAGTGATGGTGGAGCGGCGCACCACCACCACCTCGGACAAGGTGCCGGCCTGGTTCGTCGACATGGTCGACCTCGACCCGCAAGGTGGCGACGCGTTGATCATGCGTGGCTGGGAACAGGCCGCGCGTGTCGAAGTGCTCAGCCATCCCCAGTTCGCGTTGGCCAAACTGTGGGACAGCGCCATCGGCAGCCTGCTCTGGCTGCTGCTGTGCGGGGTGGTCAGCGCCATCCTCGGCGGCTGGCTGCTGCGTACCCAGCTGCGACCGTTGGACAACATGGTGCACCAGGCCCAGGCCATCACCCGCCGCGAATTCCTCACCCTGCCCCGCGTACCGCGCACCCCCGAACTCAAGCGTGTAGTGCTGGCGATGAACCAGATGGTCGAGAAGCTCAAGCAGCTGTTCGCCGAAGAGGCTGCACGCAGCGAGAAGCTGCGCGAGGAGGCCTACCAAGACACCCTCACCGGCCTGGCCAACCGCCGCCTGTTCGACATCAAACTGGCCAGCCAGCTGGACGTCAGCGAGCAGAACGCCGAGGGCTACGTGATGTTCCTGCGGGTCAATGACCTCGGCGGCCTCAACCAGCGCCTTGGCGGACAGAAGACCGACGAATTGATCAGCGCCATCGGCGACATCCTCAAGCGCCTGCTCGCAGAACGCGGCAGCCCGGACTGGCTGGCCTCGCGCAGCCGCGGCGGCGAGTTCACCCTGCTGGCGCCAGGCCTGGCCGGCGAGGATGCCGACCGCCTGGCCATGAGCCTGACCGAAAGCCTGGAAAGCCTGCGCCAGACCGGTGCCAGCGACTGCACGCCGGTCACCCATCTGGGTATCGCCGCGTTCAAACCCGGCGAGGAAGCCAGCACGGTGATCGCCCGCGCCGACCAGGCCCTGGCCCAGGCCCAGGCCAACCCCGGTAAACCCTGGGAGCGGGTGGACGACTTCAATGCCCTGGCCGGTCAGGGCCAGCACGACTGGCGCAAGTGGATCGACGAAGCGCTCAACCAGGGCAAACTGCAACTGTATTTCCAGGCGGTGGTCGACTGCACCGAACGCACCCAGGTGATCCACCAGAAAGTGCTGGCCCGCCTGCTCGACCCACAGGGCGAAGCCATCGCTGCAGGCCGCTTCCTGCCCTGGATTGAACGCCTCGGCTGGACCGCGCGTTTCGACCTTGCCATGCTCGAACACAGCCTGGCTCACCTGAGCAGCCATCCGCAGCCACTGGCACTGAGCCTGTCCGCCGCGACCCTGCGCGAACCCGACCAGTTGAACAAGCTGCTGGAGATGCTCAGGGCCCACCCCGAGCAAGGCGAGCTGATGACCCTGGAACTGGACGAGCGCCACCTGCCTCCGGCTGCCGAGTTGGAAAAGCTCAGCCAGCAGGTGCGCGAAACCGGTTTCAACCTGGGGCTGCAGCACTTCGGTGGGCGCTTCAGCCTGATCGGCAACCTCACCCACCTGGGCCTGGCCTACCTGAAGATCGATGGCAGCTACATCCGCGCCATCGACCAGGAAGACGACAAACGGGTATTCATCGAAGCCATCTTCCGCGCCACCAACAGTATCGATCTGCCATTGATTGCCGAGATGGTCGAAACCGAAGGCGAACTGGCAGTGCTCACGGAGCTGGGTATCGATGGCGCCATGGGCCGCCTGATCGGCGCCCCAGCCCCCTGGCAGAGTTAACTGCGGAACAGATTATCCAGCTTGGGTAGCGCCGCGCCCTCTTCGGCGCAGGCGCGCACCTGCTCGATCAGCGGTGCCAGCACATAGCCCTGGCCACTCAGCCAGAGGTCGTCGTAGTAAGTGGTGGCATAGCGCTCGCCGCCATCACAGAGAATGGCCACCACCGAGCCACGCTCACCCGCCTCGACCATGCGCTGCGCCACCAGCAGGGCACCAACCAGGTTGGTACCGCTGGAGGCACCGACCCGCCGCCCCAGGCGCTGCGCCAGGTAGTGCATGGCTGCCAGGGACAGGGCATCGGGCACCTTGCACATGGCGTCCAGCACATCCGGCATGAACGAAGGCTCGACCCGCGGCCGGCCGATGCCCTCGATGCGCGAGCCACAGTCCAGGGTCAGGCTAGGGTCGCCGCTGACATAGCTGTCGAAGAACACCGAGCGCTCGGCATCGGCGCACAGCACTCGGGTGCTGTGCTGGCGGTAGCGCACATAACGCCCCAGGGTCGCCAGAGTGCCGCCAGTGCCGGGGCTGGACACCAGCCAGTCCGGCACTGGGCGCGACTCGTGACGCATCTGCTGGAAGATCGACTCGGCGATGTTGTTGTTCGCCCGCCAGTCGGTGGCACGCTCGGCGTAGGTGAACTGATCCATGAAGTGGCCACCGCTTTCCCTGGCCAGGCGCATGGATTCGGCATGGATCTGCGTGGGATCGTCCACCAGATGGGCTCGACCGCCGTAAAAAGCGATCTGCGCCAGCTTTTCCTTGGCGGTAGCAACCGGCACCACAGCAATGAATGGCAGCCCCAGCAGGCGGGCGAAATAGGCCTCGGAAATTGCCGTGGAACCGCTGGATGCCTCAATCACCGGTGCGCCGGGCTTGAGCCAGCCATTGCACAGGGCATAGAGAAACAGCGAGCGGGCCAGGCGGTGTTTGAGGCTACCGGTGGGATGGCTGGACTCGTCCTTGAAATACAGCTCGACGCCCGGCAGCCCCGGCAACTCCAGGGGAATCAGGTGGGTATCGGCGCTACGCTGGAAGTCCGCCTCGATAATGCGTACCGCCTCGCGTGCCCAGTGGCGTGGATAGGTCATGGATGAGTCCTCAATCGAGAATACCGGCCGGCACCGGGGTACTGCCCCGCCACTGGCTCAATGCGACCCCGGCAAACACTAGGGCTGCCGCGACGTACTGCCAGGAGCTCAGGCTCTCGCCAAGCAGCAGTGCAGCGAACAGCAGAGTGAATACCGGCAGCAGGTTGGTGAAACCGGATGCCTGGCTGACCGGCAGGCGACTGACGCCGAAGTTGTACAGGCCATAGGCCCCTACCGTGACCAGCAGCCCCAGATAAACCACCGCAGCAATGCCCTGGAAGCTCAGCTCGGCCGGTAACGACTCACCCGCCAACGCCAGCGGCAGAAAGAACAGCGTGCCGATAAAGGCCTGCATGGCGGTCAGCACAAAGGGCGAGTAGCGCTCGCACAGGCGCTTGAGCAACAGGGAATAAGCCGTGGCGCAGAGCACGGCGAGAAACTCGTAGAAATTGCCCAGCAGCGGTGCCGGCGCACTGGCATCGGCTTCGCCGATCAGGCTCAGCCACAGTGCCCCGATCAACGCCAGGAGAAAGCCTGCCCAGGTAGTCGCAGCGATGCGTTCACGCAGGAAAAAGAAGGCGCCCACCGCCACCAGCATGGGCAGCAAGGCCGTGATCATCCCCGCCTGGGAAGCGCTGGTGTGCTGCAGCGCCAAGGCTTCAAAGATGAAGTACAGGCAGGGCTCGCAAGCCGCGAGCAACAGCAGGTAGCGCCAGTCGCCAGGGCGGTACTCGACACGCCCTCTCCAGCGCCAGGCCAGCAGGAACACCAGGCTGCCGATGGCCATACGCCCGAACACCACCCACATCGGCGGCAGCTCGGCAAAGGCCAGCTTGAGGGCGATGAAGGAGCTGCCCCACAGCGCCATGGCCAGCACCAGGCAAAGCGTTGCGAATGTCCGCCCCTGCATCACTGTATCTCCAGAAAACCGACAGTCTAGAAGCTGCGACAGAGCCCGGACAGACACAGCAGGCAAGGAAAACTGTGCTCCCGCCTACCTGGCGAGGTCACTCCTCCCAGGGGTTGCCGCGAGTGGCCGAGTCGATAGGCAGCTTCTGCTGCAAGGCGGCCTTGGCCAGCATGTGCGCACTGACCGGCGCAGTGATGAAGAGAAACAGGGTGATCAGCAGCTCATGCAGGCTGAGCACCTCATCGCCGGCGCCGAAGAACAGCATGGAGGCGACCACCAGCCCGCCGACACCCAGGGTCGTGGCCTTGGTCGGGCTGTGCAGGCGGGTATAGAAATCCGGCAGGCGCACCAGGCCGATAGCGCCAACCAGGGTGAACAGGCTGCCGGCCAGCAGAAAGAACGCGACCAAGGCTTCGATCCAGATATTCATGCGTCGCTCCTACTCGATGATGTCGCCGCGCAACAGGTACTTGGTCACCGCCACCGTGCCGATGAAGCCCATTACCGCGATCAGCAGGGCCGCTTCGAAGTACAGGTCGGAGCCCTCCCAGATGCCCAGCAGTACGATCAGGGCAATTGCATTGATGTACAGGGTATCCAGGGCCAGGATGCGATCAGGCATGCTCGGCCCGCGGATCAGCCGCACCAGAGTCAGCAACAGCGCCAGCCCGACCAGGGCGACGCACAGGGGAATCACGTAGGCGAGCATGCGAATACCTCCAGCAGCGGACGCTCGTAGCGCTGTTTGATCTGCGCCACCAGCGCGGCCTCGTCGTCGATATCCAGGCAATGCAGCAGCAGGGTGCGGCGATCGGCACTGAGGTCGGCGGACACTGTGCCCGGCGTCAGGCAGATGATGCTGGCCAGCATGGTCAGCGCCAGTTCGTCGGTCAGCTCCAGCGGCACCTCGACGAAAGCCGGACGCGGACGCGTGAACGGGTTGAGTACCAGGCGCGCTACCTGCAAGTTGGCGACGATGATGTCGAACAGCACCAGCAGCAGGAAACGGCACAGCTGCCAGGGCTTGGCAATCTGCGGCGGATTGATCCAGAACAGCTGAGAAACCAGAGGAATCACCCAGCCCAGAAAAGCCCCCAGCAGCACATGGCCGAAGCTGAAGTCATTGACCAACAGCAACCAGAGCAGCAGCAGGAACAGGCTCAGCAGTGGGTGCGGTAGCCAGCGCCAGGTTCTCATTGGCCACCTCCGAGCAGCAGATAGGTATTCACGTCCTGCAGTTGCAACGCCGCGGCGCTCAGGTAATCCAGCACGGGGGCGGCCAGCAGGGTCAGCAGCGGGCTGAGCAGGAACAGGCCGATGCAGGCCAGCAGACGACCACGATCGAGCTCCGAGCTATCCAGCTGATCCAGGCCGACGCGCCAGAAAACGGTGCTGCCTGCGCGACTGAGAGCCACCAGCATGGCCAGACCGCCGACCAGCAGCAGCGGCCACAGCCACAGGGCGTAATGCCAGTCGCTGGCGGCACGCAACAGCAACAGCTTGCCGATAAAGCCGGACAACGGCGGCAAACCGGCAATGGCGATGGCGCCGAGGAAAAACAGGCCGCCAAGCAGGCGTGGGTGCTGCAGTGCCGGGCCTTGGACCAGATCGCCCGCCTTGTCGCCACGCTGGCGCGAAACCAGATCGACCAGCAGGAACATGGCCGCCGATACCCAGGTGGTGTGTAGCCAGTAATACAGAGCCGCCTGCAGCGAGGCCGGTGTGCCGATGGCCATGCCAGCCAGCAGGGTTCCCACCGAAATGATCAGCAGATAGGCGATCAACCGCTGCAGGCTGCTGGCGGACAGGGCACCGAGCACGCCCGCGGCCAGGGTTAACAGGGCCAGTGGCCAGAGCCACTCCTGAGCCAGGTTGGCCAGGCTGCCGGCCTCGCTGCCAAACACCAGGGTGTAAACCCGCAGAATCGAATACAGACCTACCTTGGTCATGATGGCGAACAGCGCCGCCACCGGCGCACTGGCCGAGGCATAGGCGCTCGGCAGCCAGAAATACAGCGGCAGAAAGGCCGCCTTGAGACCGAACACCAGCAACAGCAACAGGCCGGCAGCCCCCAGAATCGGCGCCTGATCCGCAGAGGCAGCAGCCACCTTCACCGCCAGATCGGCCATGTTCAGGGTGCCGGTAATGCCATACAGGGTGCCCACGGCGATCAGGAACAGCGCCGAGCCCAGCAGGTTGAGCACCACATAGTGCAGCCCCGCCCTCACCCGCTCGCGACCACCGCCATGCAGCAGCAGCGCGTAGGAGGCGATCAGCAGGATCTCGAAGAACACGAACAGGTTGAACAGGTCGCCGGTGAGAAAGGCGCCATTGATGCCCAGCAGCTGGAACTGGAACAACGCATGAAAACTGGCCCCACGCTCGTCATCGCCACGTATCGCATACAGCAGGGCGAACACCGCCAGCACGGCGGTCAGCATCAACATCAGCGCGCTCAGGCGATCGAGCAGCAGCACGATGCCAAACGGGGCAGCCCAGTTGCCCAGGGCGTACTGCTGCAACTCGCCCTGCCCGGCCAGCTGCACCAGCCACAGGCTGACCGGCAACAAGGCCAGGGTGGCCAGCAGCGACAGGGTGCGCTGCGCCGCCATGCGGGTGCGCCCGCCCAGCAGCAACAGGCCGCCGGCAAATAGGGGAATGAGGATCGGCAGGATCAGCGCATGATTCATCGGCGCGGCTCTCCACCATCGACATGATCGGTATCGTGTTCACCCAGGCTGCGCAGGGCCAGCACCACGACGAAGGCGGTCATGGCGAAACCGATGACGATGGCGGTCAGCACCAGCGCCTGGGGCAGCGGATCGGTATAGCGCCCGCCTTCGCGAATCACCGCCGGCACGCCGCTGTGTAGGCGGCCCATGGCGAAGAGGAACAGGTTGACCGCGTAGGACAGCAGGGTCAGGCCCATTACCACGGGAAAGGTGCGGGCACGCAGCAGCAGGTACACACCGCTGGCGGTCAGCACGCCGAGTACCAGAGCGAACAGGGCTTCCATCTCAGAGCAGCTCCTCGGTGCCATTGCCACGGGTCAGCTTGCCCAGGCTGGCGAGAATCGTCAGGGTGGCGCCGACCACGGCCAGGTAGACGCCGAGGTCGAACAACATGGCGGTGGCCAGCTCGAACTCACCTACCAGCGGCAGGTGGAAGTGGCCGAACGAAGTGGTCAGATAGGGATAACCGAACAGCCAGCTGCCCAGCCCGGTAAGGCCGGCGAGCAGCACGCCGGCACCGGCCACGCGCTGGTAGTCCAGCGGCAGGCGGCTCTGCGTCCAGCTCACGCCGTTGGCGACGTACTGCAGAATCAGCGCCACGGCGGTGATCAGGCCGGCGATGAAGCCGCCGCCCGGCAGGTTGTGGCCGCGCAGGAAGATGAATACCGACACCAGCAGCGCCAGCGGCAGCAGTACCCGCGACAGGGTGGAAAGGAACAGCGGATGGCGGTCACTGGCCCAGTGGTGCCCTGCACTGTCGGCCTGCGGCTGATACAGACGCAGGCCTTCGAGCAGAGCGAAGATGCCCACGGCGGCGATGGCCAGCACACTGATCTCGCCCAGGGTATCGAAGCCGCGGAAGTCCACCAGGATGACGTTGACCACGTTGGTACCGCCGCCACCCGACACGCTGTTGTCCAGGAAGAAGCCGGAGATGCTCTGCAGCGGGCGCGTCAGCACCGCATAGGTCAGCAGCGCCACTACCCCGCCGCAGCCCACCGCCACGATGAAGTCGCGCAAGCCGCGCAGGCTGCTGCTCTCGGCCGGGGTATGCGAAGGCATGAAGTACAGCGCCAGCATCAGCAGGATGATGGTCACCACCTCTACCGACAGCTGGGTCAGGGCCAGGTCCGGCGCCGAATAGCGGGCGAACACCAGCGCCACCAGCAGACCGACCACGCTGAGCATCAGCAGCGCCACCAGGCGCTGGCGGTGGAAGATCACCGTCAGCAGCGCCGCCACGCAGAGCACGGTGCCGCCCATCAGCCCCGGTCCATCCAGCGGCGACAGCCCCAGGGAGCCGGTAAAGCGCGGCAGGCGGGTCAGGCCGCTGACCACCACCAGTAGCGCCGCCAGCAGCATCAGCGCCAGGTAGCGCTGCAGCGAGCCATTCTCCAGCAGCGCGGTAATCCGCCGACTGAACGCCACCACGGCGCGTACGCCGCGCTCAAACACATCCTTGGCATCCACCTCGGGCAGGCCGGCATACCAGCGGAACAGCGGCTGGCGGAACAGGTACACCAGGATGCCGCCGAGAGTCGCCGCGAAGCTCATCGCCAGCGGCAAGTTGAAGCCGTGCCAGATCGCCAGGTCGTACTCGGGCAGCGGCCCGTTGAGGCTGGCCTGGGCCGCCACCGACAGCAGCGGCGCCACGGTATAGCCCGGCAGCATGCCCACCAGCAGGCAGAGGAAGACCAGCACCTCCACCGGCACCTTCATGTAGCGCGGCGGCTCGTGGGGCGGAAATTTGGGCAGGTTGATCGGCTCGCCGTTGAAGAACACGTCATGGATGAAGCGCAGCGAATAGGCCACCGAGAACACCCCGGCCAGGGTCGCGGCCGCCGGGATCACCCAGTTGAAGCTGCCCAGCAGATCCTGCTGCAGGGTCTCGCCGAAGAACATTTCCTTGCTCAGGAAGCCGTTGAGCAGCGGCACACCGGCCATCGCCGAGGACGCCACCATCGCCAGCACCGCCGTGTGCGGCAGGTACTTCCACATGCCGTTGATGCGCCGCATGTCGCGGCTGCCGGTCTCGTGATCGATGATCCCCGCGGCCATGAACAGCGAAGCTTTGAAAGTCGCGTGGTTGATGATGTGGAACACCGCCGCCACCGTCGCCATGCGCGAGTCGAGGCCGAACAGCAGGGTGATCAGCCCCAGGTGGCTAATGGTCGAGTAGGCCAGCAAGCCCTTGAGGTCGTGCTGGAACAGGGCCATGCCGGCGCCCACCAGCAGGGTCGCCAGGCCGGTGAGGCTAACCAAGTAGAACCACAGGTCGGTGCCGCTCAGCACCGGGTACAGACGCGCCAGCAGAAAGACCCCGGCCTTGACCATGGTCGCCGAGTGCAGATAGGCCGACACCGGCGTTGGCGCCGCCATGGCATGGGGCAGCCAGAAGTGGAAGGGGAACTGCGCCGACTTGGTGAACACGCCCAGCAGCACCAGCACCAGCATCAGCGGATAGAGGGCATGGGCACGCACCTGATCGCCAGCGGCCAGCACTTCGCTGAGCTGGAAACTGCCGGCCATCTGCCCCAGCAGCAGCACACCGGCCAGCAGCGCCAAACCGCCACCACCGGTCACCGCCAGCGCCATGCGCGCGCCCTTGCGCGCATCGCCACGATTGCCCCAGAAGCCGATCAACAGGAAGGACGACAGGCTGGTCAGCTCCCAGAACACCATCATCAGCAGCAGGTTTTCCGACAGCACCACACCGAGCATGGCGCCCATGAACAGCAGCAGGTAGGAAAAGAACCGCCCGACCGGCTCGCGCTCGGACAGGTAGTAGCGGGCGTAGAGGATGACCAGCAGACCGATGCCGAGAATCAGCAGGGCAAACAGAAAGCCCAGGCCGTCCAGGCGCAGCGAGAGATTCAGCCCCAGTTCGGGCAGCCAGCTATACGACACCAACAGCCGCTCGCCGGCGAATACACGCGGTGCCAGCCAAAGCAGCCAGCCCAAGCCCAGCAAAGGCGCGACTGCAGCTGCCAGCGTGGTCTGCACACGGCCGAAGCGATCGAATAAAACTGGCAGGAGAGCGCCGAAAAACGGCAAGCCGACAATGAGCAGCAGCTCCATGAATCTCCCCTTTCCGCAAGCCCCACGCCGTTGCATGGCCGAGGCGAATCAGACTTCCCGTTGCGCTGCTAAGTCTTTGTCAGCGCAGGACTAGCGGGCGATTATCCATGACTGGGAAGGGCAAGTCATGGCTGAATTATTACCAGAACTTATCTAATCAGGCCGCTCAATAGACGCAGAAAGAAAAAGCCCGGCAAATGCCGGGCCTTTTCAGATCAGTGAGCGACGCGACTGGTGCCATCCACCGTCATGATGCGCACTCGATCACCTACGCGGAAAATCTCGTTTTCCTGCACTTCCTGCACATAGGCGCGCAAAGTGCCGTCATCCTCGCGCACGGTGATTTCCACACCCTGGGTGCGGGTCAGGCCTTCCTCGGTGGCTGCGCCCAGCAAACCACCGGCGACCGCACCGATCACCGCCGCCACGGCGGAGCCACGGCCCCCGCCAATCGTGCTACCGCCGATACCACCCACCACGGCACCGGCGCCGGCGCCGATCGGGGTCTTGGTGCCTTCGATCTTCACCGGGCGCAACATCTCGACGGTGCCCAGACGCACGGTTTGCACCTTGCGCGCTTCGTCACGGCTGTAGCTGTCGCCGCTCAGATTGGAAGCACAACCACCCAGGGCCAGGCCCAGGGCGACAACAGAAACAGTCAGCAGATTGGATTTACGCATAGGGTTCTCTCCAAGTAAGGCAGGTATTAGACAGCGGCATCTGCTGTCTGTCATCCGCTCCATGGTCGTCAGTCATAGTGTAGAAGCCGGGTGCGACATCGGGTCAGGTTTCCTGGCGGATCGAGCTGGCGCAGGATGGCGGGATACTTGGAGAAATCCCTGCATGGATTATTTCATCGTTACCGTCGCCACCCTGGCCGGCCTGGTCTTCCACTGGTGGCTGTACCGGCTCATTCGCCGCTGGATGGATCGCGACCTGGCGCTGTCCATCGCCGCCGGTGACCCGGCCATGCAAGCCCACCTGCTGGAATGCCTGGAACAGGCCAAGCACCAGGGCATCCCGCGCCGCCAGCTGGAAGACTGGCTGCACCAGGCCGCCAAGGATTACCTGCACCAAGCCCGCTAAGCGCGGGCCAGACGCCACACCCGCGCCAGATCGCAGGCGCGCGCCTCCAGCTCAGCCGCGGCGCCCGCCATGGCCTGCGCCAGGCTCTGGGGCCCGCAAGTGAGACTGAAAGCGGCGTCGATGCCGGCCTCGTACACCGCCTGATAGCCCTCACCCAGGCTACCCGCCAGCGCGATGACCGGCACACCAGCTGCCGCCGCAACGCGCGCAACGCCCACCGGCGTCTTGCCATGCAAGCTCTGTGAATCCAAGCGCCCTTCCCCGGTGATCAACAGATCGGCGCCTTGCACCGCTGCAGCCAGCTCGGAGAGCTCGGCCACCAGCTCAATGCCGGGACGAAACCTGGCATGCAGAAAAGCCCGCGCGGCAAAGCCCAGACCACCGGCCGCGCCGACACCGGGAAAGCTGCTGTGGTCCTTGCCCAGCGTGGCGGCAACCACCTGGGCGAAGTGGCCAAGCGCCGCGTCCAGCTCCAGTACCTGCTCGGTACTGGCGCCCTTCTGCGGCCCGAAAACATGAGACGCACCGCGCGGCCCGCACAATGGATTGTCGACATCCGCAGCGACCTCCACCTGCACGTTGAGCAGGCGCGGGTCCAGGCCACTGACATCGACATGCGCCAACTGCGCCAGCGCCAGGCCACCTGGCTCCAGTTCGACACCCTGGGCATCGAGAAAGCGTACGCCCAGCGCACGCAGCAGACCGGCACCGCCGTCGTTGGTCGCACTGCCACCGAGGCCGAGGATAATGCGCCGTGCGCCGGCATCCAACGCCGCGCGAATCAGCTCGCCGGTGCCGTAGCTGCTGGCGCGTGTCGCATCGCGCTGCCCGGCCGGCACCCAGTGCAAGCCACTGGCCGCGGCCATTTCCAGCACTGCCGTAGCATCGCCCAGCCAACCCCAGTGCGCCTGAACCGGCTCGCCCAACGGGCCACTGACGCGCAGCTCGCGCCGCTCGCCACCGCAGGCCGCCAGCACGGCATCCACCGTACCTTCACCGCCATCGGCCATTGGCCGCAGCAGCACTTCGGCCTCGGGAAACACCCGCAACCAGCCGCGGGCGATGGCCTCGGCCACCTCCGGCGCGCTGAGGCTTTCCTTGAAGGAATCGGGGGCAACGACAATCTTCATCAACAACGACCTTGCAGAGAGTTACAACAACACCAGGCTGAGCAGCCAGACCGTGACGATACCGGCGATACCCTGTACCAGCGTGGCCATGGTCTGTGCGCGGTAGGCCACCGCCACCGGCATACGGCTGAACTGGGTGACTACCCAGAAGAAGCTGTCGTTGGCATGGGACACTGTCATGGCGCCGGCACCAATGGCCATCACGGTGAGCACGCGACCCATCTCGCTATCCAGGCCCAGCTGCCCCAGCAGCGGCGCCACCAGTGCGGAGGTGGTGACCAGCGCCACAGTGGACGAGCCCTGGGCGCTCTTCAGCGCGGCGGCGACCACGAACGGCATGAACAGGCCGATGCCCAGCGACGACAGGGTGCTGCCCAGATAATCGCCCAGCGGCGTGGCCTTGAGCACGGCACCAAAGGCACCGCCGGCACCGGTAATCAGCAGGATGGGCGCAGAGGCCATCAGACCTTCGGCCACACGGTCATGCAGTTCCTTGCGCTTGTCTTCGCTCTTGAGCAGGGTGCAGGCTAGCGCCAGGCCGACCAGCAGCGCCACCACCGGCTGACCGAGGAAGCTCAGCACGCTGAGCAGCACGCCCTCGCCCAGCGGCTTGCTGGGGAACGCGGCAATCGAGCCGAGGCAAATCAGCAGGATCGGCACGAAGATCGGTGCGAAGGCCTGGAAAGCGCTCGGCAGTTCGCCATAGCGTGCCTTGAGCACGGCGAAGTCTTCAGCGGCCGGCAATGGCTGGCCATCGTCTTCCAGAGCGATGTCCTTGCCGATGAAACGGTTGGCCCAGAGCATGCCGGCCAGGGCCGTCACCATCGCCACCAGCAGGCCGACGCCGATCACCAGACCCAGGCTGGACTCCAGCCCCAGGTTACCGGCAGCCGCGATCGGGCCCGGGGTCGGCGGCACGAAGGTGTGGGTGGCATAGAGCCCCGTGGCCAGGGCCACGCTCATGGCCACCACGGAGACCTTCATCCGTGCGGCCAAAGCGTTCTTCAGCGAATTGAGGATGACGTAGCCGGAGTCGCAGAACACCGGGATCGACACCAGGTAGCCGATGATCGACATGGTCAGGGTCGGGAAGCGCTCACCGAGCAGCCTGATCACCGTCTCGGCCATGGTGATCGCCGCGCCGCTGCGCTCAAGGATCACCCCGATGATGGTGCCGAGCACGATGACGATACCGATATAGCCGAGAATGCCACCGAAGCCGGCGGTAATGGTCTTGACGATTTCGCCGCTGGGCAGTTGGTAGCCGAAGCCGGCGACGAAAGCCGCGGCCAGTAGAGCCAGGAAGGGGTGCAGTTTGAGACGGGTAGTGGACAGGACGATGAATGCGATCAGCGCCACCAGGATCAGGACCAAGGTCATGACCGTTTCCTCTTGTTGTTATGGTCGAAGGCCTGCCATTTTGACTCAGCGCCCACGGGCCAAGCGCCGTGCAGACGCACCAATAACCCCAGCAAGGAACTTGTAAATTCTGTGCAAACGCACAGACGGCATCACTCTTCCAGCAGCTCCAAGCCCAGAGTGAAGAGTAGCCGCTGATCCCGTCGGGTCAGGTCCAGACCACTCAATTCGGCAATGCGCTCCAGACGGTAACGCAGGGTGTTACGGTGAATGCCCAGCGCCTCGGCACAGGCCTGCGGATGACCATCGTGCTGACACCAGGCCTCCAGGGTCTGGCGCAGCTGCCCCTGGGCATCCTGGGCCAGCACCCGACGTAGCGGTGCCAACCAGCGTTGCAGTGACCAGCTGTGGCGCTGACCGTGCAGCAGGGCCTGCAAGCGGTGCTGCTCCAACGGCAACAGGCGACTACCCGCCTTGTGTGTACGAGCGTATGCCTGCAGCTCACGCAGCGCCTGGGCCGCCTCGCGCAACTCGCTCAGGCTGTCCAGAGAGTCGCTGAGCAGCAGGCGCTGCACCCCCCAGCTGCGGGCGTCTGCCTGTTCCAGCCAGGCCTCGTCACGGCCAGCCTGATGAGGGCGGCACCAGAGCAGCTCCCCCAGAGCCAGAGGCCCGCACTGCTCGCCTTTTCCGTTGAGTGTGGCGAGCAGACGCCCCGGATCGCCCTTGCCGTCCAGCTCCAGCAGCAGCAACTGGCGCGGCCAGCTCAACTGCACGCCGATACGCTCGGCTTCGGCACTCAGTTGCGCCACGCTCACCAGCGGGTCACACAGCTGTCGCAACCAGGCCTCCAGCTGATGCCGCTGCCAGTGTCGCTCGGCCTGCAGCTGGCGCTGCTCGACCAGCATTTCAGCCGCCATGCGCACCAGCTCGGCGTAGGGCCGCACGGTATCGGGATCGCCGGTGATACCCAGCACGCCGATCAACTGGTCGGCATGCAGCAGGGGCAGATTGACGCCGGGACGCACGCCGCGCAGGCAGGCAGCAGCCTGCTCGTCGATCTCCACCACCCGCCGGTTGGCCAGTACCAGCTGCGCGCCTTCGTGACGCGTATGCAGGCGCTGCGGATCACCACTGCCGATGATCATGCCCTGGGCATCCATGACATTGATGTTGTGCGGCAGGATCGCCATGGCGCGGTCAACGATGTGCTGCGCTAGGGCGGAGTCGAGTTCGAGCATTGAGCGGCCTCCTCAGGGAGGCCAGAGTTTAGGGTGCCAGGCGCTCGCGCAGCCAGTCACCATCGACCAGCCGGTAGTTGAGACGGTCATGCAGGCGACTGGCACGTCCCTGCCAGAACTCGATGCGCTCGGGCAGCAGGCGATAACCACCCCAGTGCGGCGGGCAATGCGGGGCCGTGTCGAGGAAGCGCCGCTCGGTCTCGGCCAGGTAACCTTCAAGCTCGTCGCGATCGCGAATCACCCGGCTCTGCGGCGAAGCCCAGGCACCCAGGCGACTGCCCAGCGGGCGTACCTGGAAGTAGGCATCGGAGTCCTCAAAGGACACTTTCTCTACCCGCCCCTCGATACGCACCTGGCGCTCCAGGCTGGGCCAGAAAAAGGTCATGGCGGCATAGGGGCGCGCCGCCAGTTGTTCGCCCTTGGCACTGTCATAGTTGCTGAAGAAGGTGAAGCCTCGCTCGTCCAGGCCCTTGAGCAGCAACACGCGACAATGTGGACGGCCTTCGCCATCCACCGTCGCCAGGGTCATGGCGTTGGGCTCCACCGGCAGCTGCTCGGTCTGTACCGCATCGTCAAACCACTGGCGAAACAGGGCAAAGGGCTCACTTGGAGCCTGAGCTTCGCTGAGGCCATCGCGAACATAGTCGCGACGCATGTCGGCAAGGGACTGGGGCATAGGGACTCCTGATTCAGAATGCACCTAGCTTACTGCGCCTTGGCCGGTTTTCCTTGATCTGCGACAGCTTGCGACAGCGGCACCGCAGCCGGTTGGCTGTACTGGGCCAGCAACGCGATCAGAGTCGGCTGCGGGGTCAGGACGATTTCCACACGGCGGTTGAGCGCACGGCCCGGGGCACTGTCGTTGGCCGCACGCGGCATGTCGGAACCCACGCCCTTGAGCAGCAGACGATCACGCTGCAGGCCACTGAGGCGGAAGATCGAAGCTACCGCCCTGGCGCGGTCTTCGCTGAGTTTGCGGTTGGCATCGACCTGGCCACTGCTATCGGCATGACCGAGGATTAGCACCGCAGTGCGCGGGTCTTTTTCCAGAATCTTGGCCACCTTGGTGAAAGGCCCGAGTACCGCCGGCATCAGCATGCTCGGGCGATCCGGATTGAACGAGCTTTCCACCGGCGCCGTTACCACCAGCACGCTCTCCCGGCGCTCCAGCTCCATACGGGTATTTTTCAGCGCTTCCTTCAGACGCGGCTCGTACTCGTCCAGCCAGGCATTGGTCACCTGATGATCAACCTTGGGCACGACCTTGGCCACAGGCTTGGACTCATCGGCCTTGGAGAAAAGAGAGCCGGAACAGGCGGCCAGGCTGATGCAGCTGAGCAGAACGAGGGCTTGAGTTCTCATTATTGGTCTTCCAGGTGGCGGGTCATAAACATTGGCCCAGCACACGCGCCAGTTTCTGCGTGCGTGGATCCATCAAAACATAGGGGCCCAGGCTGTTGGTCACGAAACCAAAGGCTATTTCGCGCTCGGGGTCGGCAAAGCCTACCGAACCACCAGCGCCCGGGTGACCGAAAGCCTTGCTGCCAAGGCCATAGGTAGCATTTGCCACCTTCGGCTGATCGAGCATGCAACCCAGGCCCAGGCGAGTCGGGGTCAACAGAGTGAGATCGTCTCCACAGGCATGCTCACGGGTCATCTCGTTCAGCATTTCCGCCTCCAGCAAGCGGCCATCGAGCAAGGCGGCGTAGAAACCGGCCAGGGCACGGGCATTGCCATGGCCATTCGCCGCCGGCTGCTGCATGCGCCGCCATTCCGGCTTGTTGGTGCTGGTCAGGATAGACGGCGGATTGGCGAAGGCACGGGTACTCAGTGCATTCGGTTCGCTCATCATGCATTTGAACAGTCGCTGGGCAGCGGCATCGCCCATTTCACCTTTCTTGCGGGCGATATGGGCGACCCGAGGAAACTCCTCCTCGTCCAGGCCGACATGAAAGTCCAGCCCCAACGGCTTGGCGATGCGCGCGACGATGGACTCGCCCGGGCCACGCCCGTCGACCCGACGCAGCAGCTCGCCGATCAGCCAGCCATAGGTGATGGGGGAATAACCGTGAGCCTCGCCAGGCGTCCACCAGGGCTGTTCGGCGGCCAGCGCGGCGGTCATCTGCTGCCAGTCATACAGTGCCTCGGCTGGCAGCATCTGGCGCAGGGCCGGCAGACCGGCTTTATGGCTGAGCAATTGGCGCAGGGTAACCCGCTCCTTGCCGGCCGCGGCGAACTCCGGCCACCAGCGCGCCACCGGCGCATCCAGCTCCAGCTTGCCCTGCTCCACCAGCTGCAGGGCGGCAACGGCGGCGAAGGTCTTGGTGCAGGAAAACAGGTTGAGGATGGTATCGCTGTGCCAGGCCTCACTACCGTCCTTGTCGGCAGTGCCTGCCCAGATATCGACGACAGTCTCGCCGCCGATCTGCACGCAGAGCGCGGCGCCGCGCTCCTGTGAATCGGTGAATAATTCGGCAAACGCTTCTTTGAGCGCCTCGAATCGCAGGTCGAAATAGCCCTGGATCAGCAACCCCATACTCCTCGGTCTGATTGCCGCGCATTGTTCCAGCCCAGGCGGCCCATGGGAATCCTGGCCATCTGCCCAGACAGGTTCCTCAGACCAACGGTGCGGGTTGGTCTGAAAAACTGGGCACGGCTCACGGTTTTGCAGCAGCGGGGGCGGTCAGCAGCTTCTCGGGCACCGCCAGGTTGGCGGCCCGCACGGCCTCGACAAAGCCCTGCCAGGGGCGATCAGTGATGGCAACCAGCCCCAGGTGACCATTTTCGCCATCGAGCAGACGACCGCTGGCGGGCTGATCGAGATACTGGAACCAGTGCACACCAACGATCACCGGCTCTTCCAGCGCACGCTTGAGGAACCGCGTATAGGCCGGGCCTCGCTCCTCTTCACGCGCCACCTCGCTCACACCGCCCCAGAACGGCCCACGATCGCGCGAGCCGAAATGGAACTCGCTGACCAGCAGCGGCTTGTCCAGTGCCCGCAAGGCGGCGAAGTCATAGCCCTGCTGCGGCTCGGCAGTGTAGAGATTGAAGCTGAGCACATCGCAGTACTGGGCGCAGGCGGTCACGGCTTCCGGCGTGGAAATGGCGAAGCGCCCACCCAGCAGCAGATGATTGGGGTCATGCCACTTCAGCGAGTCGGCGATGGTCTTGAAGTAGGTCTCGGCAAACAGCTGCTGGAACGCCTGCAGATCCGCCTCGATCTGTGGATAACTGGCGTTCGGCAGTGGCGCCTCGAATCCCGGATCCTCCATCAACTCCCAGGCCTTGAGCTGAATACCCCAGGCCTTCGACAGCCCCGCTTCGTTGCGATACTTGTCGCGCAGCTGCTTGAGAAACGCGCGTTTTGCCGGCACATCGGTACTCAGGCGCAGGGTGCCGTAGGCCAGGGCATAGCGCGCGTGGGGTTCGCCACCGGGGGCCGCCCAGGCCAGTTCATTGTCGGCGAAATAGCCCAGCAGCCAGGGATCGTCACGGCGATCACGGGTGGCGATGGCGATGGCCCGTTCGGCGGCCATGGCAAAGCGTGGGTCGAAGGGATCGGGCATGCCTCCCCACCAGTCGTGGCCGGTGCTGATGGTCGCGTAGTCACCGGAAATAGACAGCGGGATGCTGTAGGGCATGCGCCGGGCAGCAATCAGGCTGTCGTCGCTCCAGTTGCCCAGACTGTTGAATCCCCAGGCCTGCAGACGATCAATTGCCTGCTGCGCCCAACGCCCCTCATCGAAGCCGGGTGGCGGGCAGGGAGTGGGCTCGGCCGGGGCCGGGGTCGCGGCCAGAGGCGGTGACACGACAGCGCAAGGCTCGGCATAACTGCGCTGCAGGTTGGCACGATAGAAATCGAACCAGCGTCCATTATCGAAGGCTCTGCCACGGTTGGCACCGCTGGCGCTGCGGCTGTCCCGTGTGCCGTAGTAGGCCGCCAATGCCTCGCCATCCTTCGGCAGGCTGCCGAACAGACTCTCACGGCCCTCTACGTAGGTCTGACTCTGCCAGGCGCTGACCGCATTGACGCCCAGCGAATAGAACGGGTTGCCCTCCGGACTGACCAGCAGCCAGCGCCCGTCATGCTTTTCGACGCGAAAAAAACCCGCTGCCTCGAAGCTCGCCGCACTCCCCTGCCAGCCACCGAACTGGTCCTGCTGCGGGCGCTGGCCCAACCAGGTTTTCAGTTGCTCGCGCTCGCCCTGAGCAGCCTCGCGCAGTTGCTGATCCTGCTCGATCTTGCCGGGCCACTGACCATGCGCGTACTGCCCCCAGACATCGATCAGCCCGGTATAGGCCTGCGCCTGCAGATCGTCGGTGCTGACACCAAAGCGACCCAGGAGGATGCTTTGCGGCGAGTCCGGATTATCCAGCGACAGGGTCACGGCGCTGACCTTGTCGCGGGTCAGCTCACCACTCACGGACTCGGCCAACAACACACGATTGCCGTCCAGGCTGACCGGCATGGGCGGGCCGGCGCGCATGCCGCGAGCCAGGGGGGAAGTAGCAGTCAAAGGCACCAGCAAGGTCTGCGCCGGCCCGGCAGGCAGAGCAATGCGACTGTAGAGCACCTTGCCATCACGGCTTTCAATACGCACATGCAGGGTCAACGCCCAGTCCATCGCATTCTGCAGACGCAAACTCATGGCGCCCTGCTGTGACCAGTCCCAATCCCCCTTCTGTGGAGACAGCCGCAGGCTCGGCTGCTTGGCCGCCGTAAAGGTGAAGCGGCGCAGCACTTCGCCCTCGGGCGTGGGTTCGGCAGTCAGCTCGGGAAAGCTGGCAGCCGTGCTGCCGACCTTCACCACATCAGTGGGTTTGACGAAGCTGAGCAGCGTGGTCTGGTTCGCGGCGAACGCGCTCATTGGCGCGACACACATGAGACTGAAAAACAGGGGCAGGGAACGGCGAATCATCGAACGTGCTCTCCGGAAGGTGCCCAAGTAGACAACAGCCGGGCCGATAGATGCCACCCCGGCTCAGACGATCTCGCGGCGGAACGGTGGCAGCGCGTTGAGGATGGCCTTGCCATAACGCTGAGTCACCACACGACGATCCAGCAGGGTGATAGTGCCGCGGTCGGCCTCGGTGCGTAGCAGACGGCCGCAGGCCTGGATCAGGCGCAGCGAGGCATCGGGTACGGCGATCTCCATGAACGGGTTGCCGCCGCGCGCCTCGATCCACTCGGCCAGCGCCGCTTCCACCGGGTCGTCCGGCACGGCGAAGGGAATCTTGGCGATCACCACATGCTCGCAGTAGGCGCCTGGCAGATCGACACCCTCGGCGAAGCTGGCCAGACCGAACAGCACGCTTTCTTCACCATCGTCGACCCGCGCCTTGTGCTTGTTCAGGGTCTCCTGCTTGGACAGGTTGCCCTGGATCAGCACACGTTTTCGCCAGTCGCGGTCGAGGCCATCGAACACGTCCTGCATCTGCTTGCGCGAGGAATACAGCACCAGGGTGCCGCGTGCGCCCTTCACCAGTTCCGGCAGATCGCGAATGATCGCGGCAGTATGCGCGGCAGCGTCGCGCGGATCGGCCTTGAGGTCCGGCACCCGCAGTACGCCGGCATCGGCATGGTGGAAGGGACTCGGCACCACGGCGGTGACCGCCGCCTTGGGCAGGCCGGAGCGCATGCGGAAACGATCGAAAGTGCCCAGCGCGGTCAGGGTGGCCGAAGTCACCAGGGCGCCGTAGGCGACGTTCCACAGGTTGCGGCGCAGAGTTTCGGCGGCCAGGATCGGGCTGGCGTTGACCTCGATATCGAAGGCCGCGCCGGCTTCTGCCAAGGTCAGCCAGCGCGCCATCGGCGGGCTGTCTTCCGGGTCCTCGACGGTGAAGGCGGTCCACAGCTCCCAGTTGCCCTGAGCGCGTGCCAGCAGGCTGCCGAACAGCGGGTACCACTCTTCGGCCTGGTGACTGGCCAGGCCCAGGCTGGTGCCTTCGTCGTCCATCGCCTGCTTGAGCAGCTCGGTCAGGCGGGTGAACACGTCGGTAAGCTTGGCGAAACCCTTCTTCAACTCGATGCCCAGCTCGCGCAGGTGCTCCGGCACCAGGCCGCCCTCGAAGCGATGACGCGGGCGCTCGCGGCCTTCCATGTCCTCGCCGGCACGAAAGTCGGCCAGCTGTTCACAAGCGCTGAACATGAATTGCTGCTGCGTTCTGAGCTCCTTGGCCTGCTCCGGAACCTGCTCGATCAGGCGGCCGAGATCGCCGGGCAGCGGGTGCTGGGCCAGCAGCTTGGTCAGGTTCTTCTCCACCTGACCGAGCCAGTCGGCGGTGCTGCGCAGGCGGGTGAAGTGGGCGAAGTGGCCGATGGCCTTGTCCGGCAGGTGGTGGCCTTCGTCGAACACATAGATGGTCTCACGCGGGTCCGGCAGCACGGCGCCGCCACCCAGGGCCAGGTCGGCTAGGACCATGTCGTGGTTGGTGACGATGATGTCGACCTTGGTCATGCCCTCACGCGCTTTATAGAAGGCGCATTGCTGGAAGTTCGGGCAGTGGCGGTTGGTGCACTGACTGTGATCGGTGGTCAGGGTGCTCCAGACCTGGTCTTCCAATTCTTCCGGCCAGCTGTCGCGGTCGCCGTCCCAGCGGTTGCCGGCGAGCTTCTCGATCATCTTGGTGTAGAGCTCCTGGCTCTGCTCGTCGACGTCGATGCGGAAGCCTTCCTCCTCGAACATCTGCGCGGTGGCGCTCTGCGCCTGCCCCTCCTGCAGCAGCAGGTCCAGCTTGGACAGGCACAGGTAGCGGCCACGGCCCTTGGCCAGGGCGAAGCTGAACTGCAGGCCGGCGTTGCGCATCAGGTCCGGCAGGTCCTTGTGCACGATCTGCTCCTGCAGCGCCACGGTCGCGGTGGCGATCACCAGGCGTTTGCCGGCGGCCTTGGCCGAAGGAATGGCCGCCAGGCTATAGGCCACCGTCTTGCCGGTGCCGGTGCCCGCCTCTACCGCCACCACGGCTGGCTCGCCGTCGCGCTGGCCTTCCTCGTTGACCTTGATCGCACCGAGCACCTTGGCCACTTCGGCGATCATCAGGCGCTGGCCGTAACGGGCCTTGAGCCCCTTGGCTTCGAGAAAACGGCTGTAGGCGCCCTGGATCTGGGACTTGAGTTCGGAACTGAGCATCGGGCGGGGAACGCTGGATAAATTTTCAGTAGTTTACCGATAGGTTATGCTCGCGCGCCATCGTTAACCGGAGCCTGCCGATGACTGTCTTTGCCGCCCTTTATGCCTTGCACACCCTGGCCGCCCTGATCTGGGTCGGCGGCATGTTCTTCGCCTGGATGATCCTGCGCCCGGCCGCCGTGGCCAAATTGCAGGCACCGGAACGCTTGAGCCTGTGGCTGGAAGTGTTCCGCCGCTTCTTTCTCTGGGTATGGATCGCCGTACTGGCCCTGCCGGTTTCCGGCATGGGCATGCTGCATCTGCGCTTCGCCGGCTTCGAGGGCGCACCGCGTTACGTGCAGATCATGATGGGCTTGTACCTGGTGATGCTCGCCCTGTTCCTGCGCATTCAGCTACTGCAGTTCCCGCAATTGAAGCGTGCGGTTGAAGCTCAGCAATGGCCGCAGGGTGGCGAAGCGCTTGGCCGTATTCGCCGCCTGGTAGGTAGCAACCTGCTGGTAGGACTCGCACTGGTCGCCATTGCGGCGGCCCGTCCGGGCTTCTGATGACAAGCTCCTGCGCTGTCGCGTAACGGCAGCGCAGGAGTGGTTTGCACTAAAAGACGCGGCGACTCATGGCTGCGCTTCGACCGCCGCCTCCACTCGGCGATTGATGGCTCGGCCTTCATCGGTCTCATTGTCGGCCACTGGCCGCGACTCACCGTAACCCACTGATGACACCCGGCCACTCTCCACGCCGTACTGGTTGACCAGCACATCCCGCACCGCATTGGCACGACGCTCGGACAGCCCTTGATTGTAAGCGTCTGAGCCGACGGAGTCGGTATGGCCTTCGACCACGGTAGAGGTCTGCGGATACTGCTTCATGAAGTCAGCCAGGCTCTGGATATCAGCCATGCTGCCTTCTTTGACCACAGACTTGTCGAAGTCGAATTTGACATCCAACTCGACACGTACCGCATCGGTTGCCTCGACAACCGGCTCCATGGGCGGCGCAGTATCCGGATAAACCGGCAGCGGGCAGCCGTTATGGCGTACTTCGGTATTTGGGGGCGTACCGGGGCAACGGTCACGACGGTCAAATACGCCATCGCCATCCTCGTCACCATCCTGGGCATAGCAAACCAGAGTGCCAATGATGGCTCCCGCCACCGCACCTCCAGCTGCCCAGGTAGAACTTTCGATTGCACCAAGACCGCCGCCGGCTAAGCCGCCCAGCACGGTGCAGATGGGCCAGTTCCCTTGGTTGAGTGGCGCGTCTCCCGTACTGGAAGTCGTGGTACAACCAGAAAGAACACTGCTGACCAAGAGAAGGGGTACTACAGCCCTTGAGAGTCTTGTTCTCATGGCGGGGATCTCCTGTGTCACCGGTTGATTACCGGTAACACAGGAGTAAAGACCCGTCCCCCAAAGTGTACAAGCCAATGCCCGGAGGGCGAACAGATCAACAGCCGCCTTGCCGGGCCTGGATTACTTAGGGGCGAGCTTCTACTTCGGCTTCAACACGACGGTTGATGGCACGGCCTTCGGCAGTGGCGTTATCAGCCACCGGACGGCTTTCGCCATAGCCCACCGAGCTCACGCGATCGGAACCTACGCCATACTGATCGACCAGCACGTCACGCACGGCGTTGGCACGGCGCTCGGACAGGCCCTGGTTGTAGGCATCGGTACCGACGGAGTCAGTGTGACCTTCAACCACGGTAGTGGTTTGCGGGTACTGGCTCATGAAGTCTGCCAGGGACTTGATGTCGCCTTGGCTTTCTTCCTTAACCACGGCCTTGTCGAAGTCGAACTTGACGTCCAGCTCAACACGAACAGGCTCAGCAGGCTCGGGAACGACTTCCTCGACCACGACTTCCTCGACAACAACCTGCTCCTCGGCGCCATGCACCCAGCAATAGGCTGCGGCCAGGCCAGCACCCAACAGGGCACCACCGCCCGCCCATTCGGAACTTTCAATAGCGCCCAGTGCTGCGCCTGTTACACCGCCAACGGCGGCACAGGTTGGCCAATCGGTTTTCTGGATACCGGCACAACCGGTCAACAGGCCGCTTGCCAGGATCAGAGGTACTGCTTTCCTTGTGATACTCATTTCTTAGGTCTCCTGAGGGAAATCGGCATGGAACCGACAGCAAAGAAGTAAAGATTGCTTCCTTACTATCCGCCAGTTATAGGCAGTTTCCGGGCCGACTTCCAACAACTAGGCCAAATTTTCTCGACGCGATAGGCTTGTAATCCGCTTTCGGGAACCCGTCGATGAGTCAGAACCTATCCACCCGCACACCTCAACAAGCCATTGCCGCACTGCTCGCCCATCACAAGCCAGAGCGTGTGCTGCTGGTAGGTGCCAGCCAGCTTCCCGCAATGGAAGCATTTCACCAGGCCCACCCAGAGGCCTTATTGGCCCATGCCGATGCCGGCCCACTGCCCACTGAGCTGGCTGCCCAGCGCTACGACCTGGCGCTGATCGTGGATTGCCTGGAGCACCTTCCCAAACGCACCGCATTGGAGCTGCTGGGCGGAATTCGCAACCTCAACGCCAGTAGACTGGCTGTACTGGTCGATCTGGGCGCCTGCGACTGGCAGGATACCGACTTCTTCGCCCTGGCCCTGCAAGCCAGCGAGCGCTTCGAGCGAGGCGATCAGGTATTGAGCCTGTTCACCTACGACCTGCGCGACTACAAGCAGGTACCGGACTGGCTGAATGCCAAGTTCTGGGCCAACCCGGAAAACTTCGGAAAGTACTGGTGGTGATGCCATGAGCCAGACTTGCCACTGCGGTAGCGGCGACCTACTGCAGACCTGCTGCGGGAAATATCACCAAGGCGCACCCGCACCCAGCGCAGAGGCACTGATGCGCTCGCGTTACTGCGCCTATGTGCTGGGCCTGATCGACTACCTGCGCGACACCACCCTGCCCGCCCAACAGAGCGGCCTTGACCTCGCCGGCATTCGCGCCTGGAGCCTGGGCAGCACCTGGCTTGGGCTGGAAGTGGAAAGCAGCGAAGTGATCGGCGCACACCCCGAACATGCTTTCGTCACCTTTACCGCCAGTTGGCACGATGGCAACGGCGAGCACAGCCACCGTGAACGCTCGGCTTTTGTCCAGCGCGATGGACGCTGGTACTTCATCGACCCGACCGTCCCCCTCAAAGCCGGCCGCAATGATCCCTGCCCTTGCGGCAGCGGGCAGAAATTCAAGAAGTGCTGCAGTGTGTACATGAGCTAAAAGAGGCTCGCTCTTGAGCCAAAAACAACAAGGAGAAGTCCATGCACAAACAAAATGGAGTGGTTGCCGTACTGGCCGGACTGCTACTCAGCTCAGGCTGCCAGGCCACCGGAGCGCGAGTGGACCTGGGCGACAGCGAACGCGTGGCCCGTCTGTTCGCCTTCCCCAATAACTGCAGCGTGATCTGCTACCGCGACTGGAGCCTGGAACAGACGGCCGAGCACTATCTCGAGCAAAGCCTGGAGCGCGACGGCTATGCCAGTGCCAAGGTCAGGGTTCATCGGGACGGCGACAGACTGACAGCCGAGTTCAGCGGCGTGCCGGATGCCTATGGCAAGCCCCTGACCAACCTGCTGGCCGCCGGCGACCTGGCCTTCGATGGCGCCAGCAAGCTCAATAGCGATGGCAAGTGGCAATACAACTGGTACTTCTTCCTGCCGCTGGGCATGGCCCTGGAAAACCGCAAGAGCGTCGAGCTACTGCACTTCCCACCGGACTATTCGCTGACTCAGGCGCAGGACTATCTGGAATCCAAGACCACCGACCGCTGGGCCACGCTACTCACCGAGAATGGCGTCACCAACGAACAGACGCCGGCCTACCAGACCATCATCGACATTGCGCCAATTGCCGCCCCCGCCAATGCCGGCAGCACGCTGGAAGAGGTCTACGGCTATTTCAGCGACTACCAGACCCGCATGGTCGCCCAGCTCACTGCCGGCAATGGCACCCCGCTGCCCATGGTCGCCTTCGGCGCCCCGGTGCGGAACTGGGTCAACCAGCAGTACAACGCCAACATCGGTGTGCTCGGGCTGGACGAAATCACCCCGGCACCCGGACAGAGCGTGGCAGTGCTCGGCGCCAACCACCCCAGCTACATCTGGTACGCGGCCGATCCGGCGAACTACGGCGGTGACCAGCAGAAGGCCGATGCCGCCGGCTTACAGGTCATGGGCCAGGACATCAGCGCCGCCTGCTGGCAGGCAGGCATGGGTCAGAACCCGGCAGCCGATCCGCAGCAGACGCTGAACAGCTGCACCAGCAAATGGCAGGTCACCAACAAGGTGCAAACCTGCGAGCTGTTCTACACCTCGGTGCGCAGCCTGACGCCCGAGCAAGCTCAGGCCAAGTGCACAACCGGCAAGAGCTGATGCCGGACAAGAAGAGGCCCGCAACTGCGGGCCTCTGTACTTATTCCTGAAGTTTGAGGTGCGAGGTGTCCGGCGGCGGGGCTGGCGGGGCATTCTTGGCCTGCCCCATATCACTGCCGACCGGCGCCAGACTGAACTGCGACATGTCGACCTGCGGCGCCTGCGCAGGCGGCTTGGCATCCTGCAGATCAGCGCCAACCGGGGCAATGCCGAAATCCGGCGCCTCGACCTCGGTAAAGGCCGCCATGTACTCATCGCGCGGGATCACCCGAGCACTGCTGCCAGCCGAAGCAGGGGCAGAAGCAGCAACGGGTGCGGGCTCCGGCGCGGCAGGGGGCGGCGCCATATCCACCTCTTCCACCTGCAAGGCCTGAACCAGTGCTATAGCACCGGCGCGCTCCATGGTCGAGCGGTACTTCTCGGCACCCGCAGCATCCAGCCCGCTTTTGATCACGATACGCCGACCGGAGAACAGCAAGGCAATACGTTGCTCGTCAGCCTGAAACAACCGCGCAAGGTTGGCCTTCACCTGCTCAACCGCAGCTCCGGGCACCACCTGCCCGGCGAAGGCAATCTCGTACAGACTCATGGTCACACTCCCGTCCAATTCGGGCTTCAGTATGGCGCAGTTTTTTCCCGCGCAGTACCTGGCCACCAAGCATGCGCTTGTTACACTGACGTAACCATTGGAGTTTCTCGATGCTTTCACGGGCGCCGCATACAACAACTATCGCCCTGACATTGCTGACGCTGCTGGCAACCGGCCTCAATGGCTGCGCCAGCTGGGTCGCCAGCGATTTTCAGGACCCGCACGTTCACCTGATCAAGGTCGACGTGATCAAGGCTCGTCTGCACGAACAACGTTTCAGCCTGCGTTTTCAGATCGAAAACCCCAACGACTCGGCCCTGGCGATTCGTGGCCTGATCTATGACATCCAGCTCAACGGCGTGCCGCTGACTACTGGGGAGTCCAGCCAATCCCTTGAAGTGCCAGCCCATGGCCGCAGGAATTACGAAGTGGCGGTTCGCACCAATCTCTGGCGCCACCTCAAGAAGCTGGTCAAATCACTGGAAGATCCCGAGCAGCCCATTCGCTACCAGCTGCGCGGCGAAGTGAAAGCCGGTAGCTGGCTGTTCGGTCGCAACGTGCATCTGCAGCGCAATGGCGAGATAATCCCCGGCGATTACATCCCGGAGTGAGCTTCATGACTCAGCAACCCCACGTCCACGGCCCCGACTGCAACCACGACCACGATCATCATCACGATGACGGTCATGTGCACGGCCCGCACTGCAACCACCATCACCAGGAGCCGGTGCGCAACCCGCTGAAGGAAGTCGGCCGCAACGACCCCTGCCCCTGCGGCAGCCAGAAGAAGTTCAAGAAGTGCCACGGCGCCTGATCTGAACGCACGCCGGCAGGGCACCAAGTCCTGCCGCGCCCCTACTCCGCTTCACGTTCGCCCTCTACAATTTGCACCCATCATCCGTCTCCCGCGCCAGGAGCCAGTCATGGGTTCGCGCTTCCTTCGTCTCACCGTCCTCGCCACCCTGGGTAGCAGCCTGCTGCTCGGCGGCTGCCAGTCCTTTCTCAACAGTCGCTACGCCGAAAGCGTGCACCCGGATCAAGGCATCGTCCGCGTCCAGGGCCTGGCGCAGAGCGTGGTAGTGCGGCGCAACGCGCTAGGCATGCCGCTGATCGAAACCACCACTTTCCACGATGCGCTGTTCACCCTGGGCTACGTGCACGCCGCCGACCGCCTCAGCCAGATGGTCGGCATGCGTCTGCTGGCCGAAGGCCGTCTGGCCGAGATGAACGGCCCAGGCGTGCTGGAAATCGACCGATTCATGCGCACCGTCAACCTGCGCGCCAGCGCCGAGGCGCTGTACAAGAGCGCCTCGCCGCGGATCAAGAAGTTCTTCGAGGTCTACGCCCGCGGCGTCAACGCCTACCTGTTCCGCTACAAGGACAAGCTGCCGATGGACCTGGCCGAGAGCGGCTACCGCCCGGCCTACTGGAAGCCGGAAGACTCGGTGCTGCTGTTCTGCCTGCTCAATTTCGGCCTGTCGGTGAACCTGCAGGAAGAGATCGCCGCCCTCACCCTCAGCGACAAGGTCGGCGCGGACAAACTGGCCTGGCTGCTGCCCACCTACCCGGACGAACCGCTGCCGTTCGAGGAGACCGAGAAGCTGCGCGGCCTGAGCCTGGCCGGCAAGATCCCGGGCCTGGCCGCAGTGAGCGAGGCCGCCGGCCAGGTGGCCGCGCTGAACATGCTCGGCGTCGCCGCCTCCAACAACTGGGCCATCGCCCCACAGAACAGCCGCAGCGGCAAGAGCCTGCTGGCCAACGATACCCACCTGCCGCTATCGATGCCCTCGATCTGGAACTTCGTACAGATCCGCTCGCCGAAATTCCAGGCCGCCGGAGTGTCCATCGCCGGGGTGCCGGCCGTGGTCGCCGGCTTCAATGGCAAGCTAGCCTGGGGCATGACAATGGTCATGGGCGACAACCAGGACCTGTACCTGGAGAAGGTCAAGCACGAAGGCGGCCGCCTCTATTACATGGCAGACGGCAAATGGCAGCCGGCCCGCGAGCGCCAGGAAACCTTCTTCATCCGCGGCCAACGGCCGATCCGCGAGACCATCTGGGAAACCCGCCACGGCCCGCTGCTCAACTCCGCCCTGGGCGAGCGCAAGATGCCGCTGCAGCCGCTGCCCTTCGCCAGCGGCTACGGCCTGGCCCTGCGCAGCATCCAGGGCGAGGCGGATCGCTCGATCGATGCCTTCTTCGACCTGTCCCGCGCCCAATCGGTGGATGAAGCCTTCGAGGCCACCCGCGAAGTACGCGCGATAGCGCTGAACATCGTATTCGCCGATGCCCAGCATGTTGGCTGGCAGGTCACCGGTCGCTACCCCAACCGCAAACAGGGTATCGGGCTGGTGCCTTCACCCGGCTGGAACGGCGCCTACGACTGGGACGGCTACGCCGACCCCATGCTGCACCCCTACGACCAGGATCCGATGCAGGGCTGGCTGGGCACCGCCAACCACCGCACGGTGCCGCGCGGCTATGGCATGCAGCTGTCCAATTCCTGGTTCTACCCGGAGCGCGCCGAGCGCATCGCGCAACTGGCCGGGAGCGGAAAGCATGACCAGAAAAGCATGATCGCCATGCAGTACGACCAGACCACACCTTTCGCCGGCAAGCTGCAGGCGATGCTGGACGCACCGAACATGGCCGCGCCGCTGAAAAAGGCCATCACCGCACTGCCGGCAGCCGAGCGTGCCAAGGCCGAAGAAGCTTACAAGCGCCTGATGGCCTTCGACGGGCGCATGGCCGCCACCTCGGCGGACGCGGCGCTGTACAGCGCCTTCCTGCACGAGAGCGCGCGGCAGACCTTCCTCGACGAGCTGGGCCCGGAGACCTCGCCGGCCTGGCAAGCCCTGGTGGACACCGCCAACAACAGCTACTCGGCCCAGGCCGACCATCTGCTAGGCCGCGACGACAGCCCGTTCTGGGACGACGTGAAGACCACACAAAAAGAAGACAAGCCGACAATCATGGCGCGCAGCCTGGCCAGCGCCGTCACCTACCTGGAAGGCAAGCTCGGCGCCAATCGCAGCGCCTGGCAGTGGGGCAAGCTGCACCAGTACAACTGGACCAGCGAAGCCACCAAGATGGCGCCCTATCTGAGCGCCAGCCAGCGCAGTGGCATCGAGGCCATCAGCGGTTACCTGGATCGCGGCCCCTACCCGGCCGGCGGCGACCACGGCACCCTCAACGTGGCCGCCTACGAGTGGGGCAACGACTTCAATGTGTGGCTGATCCCGGCCATGCGCATCGTCGTCGACTTCGGCCTGGAAGAACCCATGATCGGCGTCAACAGCTCCGGCCAGTCCGGCAACCCGGCCAGCCCGCACTATGCCGACGGCATCGAGGCATGGCTCAAGGGTGGCTACATGAGCTTCCCGTTCCAGAGTGGCAACCTCGACAAGGTCTACGGCAGCAAAAGGCTCATGCTGATGCCGGGCCAGTAGCCCGCGACATACAAAAGGCGCCGCAAGGCGCCTTTTTTGTGCCCTGCGCAAATGTGCACAAGCGCACAAACCTCTCTAGATCGTACCTTCCACTCGTCGCCAGGGACGCTACCGGCGACCTCCAGGCACATTCACCCTGCCGAGAAAAAATGCCTTATCCATCAGCACAAGCCATAGAGGAGCAGGTTTTATTTTTTATTTTTAGCCTGTTTTTTGACGCCAATATAACGACGAACGGCTATTACGTTTCCTCCCCCGCATCCGTATAAAGCACGCGATGTCCGCGGCCCAGAGCGCCGCGCGACCTTCACGGCTCATTCAATGTGCGCGTACTGGCAAGGCGGCTAGGCAGTTTTTGGGACAGGGACTTTCTGCACGACGAATGCCCCTGCTCTTCTTCTGCCGGAGTCACCCGCACCATGATCGACCTCAACACCTGGAACCTGACAATCCCTGTCGGCGAACCCGCCACCACCATCTCCACCCCTCTGCTTGCCGCTGGTTACCAGGACGATTACTTCAAGAACATCGACGGTGCCCTGTTCTTCTGGACACCAGTCGATGGCACCACCACCAAGAACGCCAAGTACCCACGCAGTGAACTGCGCGAAACCTACGCCGACGGCAAGCTGCGCAACTGGAAGTACCAAGATGCCGATAACTTCCTGCGCGCCACGCTGCGGGTTACCCAGGTACCGTCCACCGGAAAGATAGTCATCGGCCAGATCCACAACGTCGAAGGCACCGACCCACCCATCAAGCTGCAGTACCAGTACAAGCCGGACCTGAAGACAGGTGTCATCAGCGCCATCTACCGCTTGCAGCCGGGGGCCAGCACCGTCAGCGCCACGGTGCTGAGCAATGTGCCGCTTGACCAGGACTTCTCCTACACCATCGCCCTGACCAAGAGCGGCACCCTGGCGGTCTACGCCAAAACCCCCAGCACCGACACCAAGCGCTGGACCGTCAAACTCGACCCGTCCTGGGCGGCGCAAACCATGTACTTCAAGGCAGGTTCCTACGCGCAGGACAACGTCGGCGACAACACCGAGGCCGGTGCGGTGAAGTTTTCCACCCTGCGCATCGAACACAATCCGTAAGCCTGCTCGGGGCCGGCAGCGGACGCCGGCTTCCCGAGTAACCAGTCGCCGTTTAAGCACCGACCGGCATATAGCCCGCAAGACAAAGCCCTAAACAGTTTAAAAACAGCCCTTTACAGCTGATTTGTAGCACTACACTTCAAATCGAGCGGCTAACCCCGCTCCCGGCGGGGCCTTTATTAGAATCAAGTACAGCTGCCAGGCACTGGCCCCGTCGGCACCCTAAGCGAGGGGATCATGGGAATTGCCGCCAGCGAACTCTGCCAGCACGTCATCCGCCCTACATTGCTCTATCTGGGCCGCCACTCCGCCAGCGCCGAAGCCTTGCTGCTTGGCAGCGCCGCCAGCCAGTCAGCACTCGGCCACGCCCTCGGCGACCCACACGGACATGGTCTCTACCACATCAGCGAAACACGCCATCGCCAACTCTGGGATGAGCATCTGGCCCGCGACCCGGATCTGGCCAGCCTGGTCCGCGGCCTGGCCAGCCAACACGCCTTCCTCGCTGAGCCGCACCTGGAGCTGGCTGTCAACCTGCGCTATGCCACCGCCATCGCCTGGTTACTGGTCGAGGCCGAGCAAGCTCCGTTGCCGGCTGCCGACGACCTACACGGACTGGCCCGAGTCTGGCGCCAGGTGTTTCGCCCTCACGGCCGCCTGCGTGACTTTCTGCAGGCCTGGCAGCATTGCGTCGCCGGCTACTCACACGCGGCCTGAACTCTAAGCTGACGCCTCGGTCAATCTTGGTGCCGAGCGCACAGCCTTGATTTGATTACGAATCTTCACGAAAAAGGCATTCCAGAGCGGTTGGCAAGCCATGGCAAAACCTATAGTTTGCCGCCCCTTGTTCCAGTCGTTCGTGAGCATCCTAATGAAAAATCTCTGGTTGAAGACTTCCCTCGCTCTGGCTGTCAGCGCGATTTCCACTCACAGCCTGGGCAACGGAATTGCCATCAACGAACAGAGCGTCAGCGGCATGGGCACCTCCTTCGCCGGCCGCGCTTCCGCCGCCACCGACGCCACCGTGCTGTTCGGCAATCCAGCTGGCATCAGCAAGCTGGATCGTCCACAAGTGGTTGGCGGTTTCGCAGTCATCAAGGCCGATATCGATATCGATAACGCCAGCGCCGATACCAGCGACGGCGACATGGTGCCCACCTCTGCCGTGCCCTTTGCCTACTACACCAGCCCGATCAATGAGCAATGGAGCTGGGGTATCGGCATGTACGTGCCCTACGCATTGGTCAGCGACTACGAGAAGAGTTTCGGCGGCCGCTATAAGGGCCTCTACAGCAAGGTAGAAGTAGTTACCCTGCAACCGACTCTGAGCTACAAGATCAATGATCGCGTCTCCGTCGGTTTCGGCCCGACCATTAACAAGATCAAGGGCAAGCTGACCAGCAACCTGAATGACGGCGCTCTGGCCGCAGTGGGTGGCTCTGGCGACGCCAAGGTCAACATCAAGGGCGACGATACTGCCGTAGGTTTCAACCTCGGCGTGATGGTCGACGTCACCGACAGCCTGACCTGGGGCCTGACCTACCACTCCAAGGTCGACTACACCCTGGAAGGACGCACCAAAGTCAGCAGCTTCGACGGCCCGGTACTCGGCACCCTGAACGGCGAGTACGACGCCAGCCTAGACTTCACCACACCTGAGACCGTCGACACTTCCATCAGCTACAAGCTGGACGACAAGTGGACTGTCTATGCAGGCTCGACCTGGACCCGCTGGAGCCGCCTGGAAGCCATCGTCGTCGAGAACGAGAATTCGCCAAACCTGACCATCCCAGGCATCGGCACCCTGCCGGCACCGCTGGGCACTGTCAGCGAAGAGCTGAAGTGGCACGACACTTGGTCCTACGCCATCGGCACCTCGTACCAGCTGACTCCGGAGGTGGTACTGCGTACCGGTTTGGCCTTTGACCCGTCGCCAGCCGAGAATGCCCACCGTACAGCGCGCATTCCAGTTGGTAACCGCAAAGTGTTCTCTCTGGGTGCAGGCTGGTCGCCAAGTGACGACCTGACCATTGACGTAGCCTATTCCTACCTGCGCGAGAGCAAAGCCTCGGTCAATCAGCCAGACCGCACCCTTTCTGCGGGCCCACTGAGCGCCAACATTGCCCCTGGCTACAGCGCCGAGTACCGCAACAGCGCCCACGGCCTGGGCCTGCAGGCCACCTACCGCTTCTAACGGCGGCAGGCAGCGACAAAAAAGCCGGGCACTCGCCCGGCTTTTCTTTGCCTCGCATTTATTGGCCGGCCGGAGCGGCCTGCGGCTGGGCGATAGCCTGCTCTACTGCGGCGATCAGGTCTGCGTCGTCCGGTTTGGTCAGGCTGGAGAAGCTGGCGATCACCTTGCCGTCGCGGCCTACCACGTACTTGTAGAAGTTCCAGCGTGGCGCGCTGCTCTGCTCGGCCAGTTCGCGGAACAGCGGCACGGCATCGGCGCCGCTGACCGGCTGCGGCTCGCTCATGGCGAAGGTCACGCCATAGTTGATGAAGCAGACCTTGGCGGTTTCCTCCGTGGTCTCAGCTTCCTGGCGGAAGTCGTCGGAGGGTACGCCCAGCACTTCCAGCCCCTGATCCTTGTAACGCTGGTAGAGCGCTTCGAGGCCCTTGAACTGCGGGGTGAAGCCGCAATGGCTGGCGGTATTGACCACCACCAGCGGCTTGCCGGCAAAGCGCTGGCACAGGTCGATCTGCTCCTTGCTGCGCAGTTGCTGCAGCGGCGCCTGATCCTCCAGCAAGGGCGGGCATTCGGCCGCCCACAGCGGCGCAGCAGAGAGGGACAGGGCAAGCGCGGCGAATCGCGAAATCATCGGGGCAATCTCCAAGGCAGCAATGCCACCACGCTACTCGCCCTGCTCGTTCACGGCAACGTTCAGCACAGGCTCATGCCGATCTGCAGCAGGACCAGACCGCCATGGCTCCAGCCCCACCAGGCCAACGCCAGCACGGCGAGCAGCAGCAGGCCGCCACCGGCCAGCAGTGTGCGGCTCACGCCAGTTCCCCGGCGCGCAGGCGCGCTACCGGCTGCTCACGCACCGGCCAGTTGAGCGCCGCGGCCAGCAGACCGAACAGGATTGCCAGCTGCCAGACCATGTCGTAGCTGCCGGTGTGATCGTACAGATAGCCGCCCAGCCAGCCACCGAGGAAGGAGCCCAGCTGGTGGAACAGGAACACGATGCCACCGAGCATGGACAGGTTGCGCACACCGAACAGGGTGGCCACCGTGCCATTGGTCAACGGCACCGTGGACAGCCAGAGAAAGCCCATGGCCATGCCGAAGGCGTAGGCGCTCCATTCGGTCAGCGGCGAATAGACGAAGGCGACGATCACCAGCGTGCGCAGCAGGTACAGGCCGCTGAGCAGACGCGGCTTGGACATACGCCCACCGAGCCAACCGGCCACGTAGGTGCCGAAGATGTTGAACAGCCCCACCAGCGCCAGCACCGTGGTGCCGACCGAGGCCGGCAGATGCTGATCGACCAGATACGACGGCAGGTGCACTCCGATGAATACCACCTGGAAACCACAGACGAAGAAGCCCAAGGCCAGCAACCAGAACCCCGAGTGACTGCAGGCCTCGCGCAATGCCTCGCCGAGGCTCTGTTCGGTACCGGCCACAGCCGGTAGCGGCTGGTCGCGGACCATCAGCGCCAACGGCGCGATCAAGGCCACCAGCAACCCCAGCGCCAGCAGCGCCGAAGACCAGCCCAACCAGCCAATCAGGCCCAGGCTGCCCGGCAGCATGGCAAACTGGCCGAAGGAGCCGGCCGCCGCCGCAACGCCCATGCCCAGGCTGCGTTTCTCAGGTGGCAGGGCCCGGCCCACCACGCCGAGCAGTACGGAGAACGAGGTGCCGGACAAACCAATGCCGATCAGCAGGCCGGCGCTGAGCGACAGCGACCAGGCCGAGTCGGAACTGGCCATCAGCCCCAGGCCGACCGCATAGAGCAAACCGCCCACAACGATTACCCGCCGCGCGCCGAAACGGTCGGCGATGGCGCCGGTCACCGGCTGAGCCAGGCCCCAGATCAGGTTCTGCAGAGCGATGGCAAAGGCGAAGGTCTCGCGGCCCCAGCCATACTCGCTGCTCATCGGCGCCAGGAACAGGCCGAAGCCGTGGCGAATGCCCAGGGACAGGGCCAGCACCAGCGATGCGCCGAGGAGCACCCAGCCCGCCGTGCGCCAGGATGCGCCGTGCGTGGAATCATTCATCTGCGTCGTCTCCGCGGGCCGCGCCCGTCAATCGATGGTTTCCAGATCATCGAGCAGCAGCATCAGCTCCGCCCGCCTGTCCGCGCCCAGGCGCTTCGCCAGTGCCTGCTGAGCCTGCTCCCACAGCGGTGCGCCCTGCTCCAGCACCCGCAGGCCAGCCTCACTCAGCGCCACTTGCCGGCTGCGTTGGTCACAGCCCTCGCCCAGCGCCACCAACCCCATGCCCTGCACCACCCTGAGGTTGCGCCCCAGGGTGCTGCGGTCCAGGCCCATGGCCTCGGCCAGGCAGGTAATGCTCGGCTCACCGAGGCGCTGCAGATTGCGCAGCAGGGAAAACTGCGCGGCATTCAGCCCGACCGGCGCCAGGGCGTCGTCGTAGAGGCGGGTCACACCGCGGCTGGCGCGGCGCAATTTGGTGCAGAGGCAGTGGGTCGGCAACATGGATACAGGTATATACCCGCATCAACTGCATCGGCAGTTACAGTTGTGCAACAAGGCAGCAGAACAGATGAACGGACCGTAGGGCGAGTGAAACCCGCGACACTGGCAACGCGGGTTTCACCCGCCCTACACAGAGAGTCAGACCGCCAGCGCCAGGCTCAGCAGCACCGCACACTCGACCAGTTCCAGCAGCGCCCCGGCGGTATCACCAGTGGTGCCGCCCAGACGAGCGATAATGGCCCGGCGCAATAGCCAAAACACCAGCGCGGCCGCCGACAGGGCGAGCACAGCGCCCCAGCTCAGCAGCAGCATGGCCAGCCCGTGCGCCGCCAACACCCAGGGCAGGCGCTCGCGGGGCAGATGTTCGCTCAGCGCCGCGCCCAGGCCGCCAGCACGCACATAGGGCGTGGTCAGCAGCAGCAGCGGCAGCACTGCCCGCCCCAGCCAGGGAGCCAGCAACAAGCCGGCCCAGGCGCCCTGCTCCAGCAACACGACCAAGGCGGCGAACTTGAGCAGCAGCAGCAGCACCAGCAGCACCACGGCAATCGGCCCACTGCGCGGGTCCTTCATGATCGCCAGGGTGCGTTCGCGGTCGCCGTAGCCGCCGACCCAGGCATCCGCCGTATCAGCCAGGCCGTCCAGATGCAGGCCGCCGCTGAAGGCGACCCAGGCCGCCAGCAGGATGGCGGCCTGCAGCAGCGGCGCACTATCACCCAACAGGGCATGCAGCCCGAGCAGCAGACCGCCGAGCAGCAGGCCAACCGCCGGGTACCAGAGCAGCGAACGGCCGACCTGCTCGGGCTCCGGCATGCCCGGCAGGCTGACCGGCAGGCGCGAGAGAAACTGCAGGGCGATCAGCGCCGGTAAGGGCAGCATCAGGCTTCGCTCAGAGCCAAGCCGGCAGCGACCTGCAGGCCATGCAGCGCGCCATAACCGACTTCCACCTGCAACAGCTGGCTTTCCGCCAGGCCACGGGCGCGCGCCAGCAACAGGCGCATCACCCCGCCATGGGTCACCAGCAGCACGCGCCGGCCGGCCAGCTCGGCCTGCAAACGCTCGACGGCGCCAAGCACACGGTCGGCGAAGTCACGCACCGGCTCGGCTTCGGGCGGAGTGAAGCGATAGGGGTCGTTCCAGAACAGGCCCAACGCCTCGGGATCTTCCAGCAGGATTTCCGCCGAGTTGCGCCCTTCCCAGGCGCCGAAGTGCAGTTCGCGCAGATCGGCCTCGATGCGCAGCGGCAGGCCGTTGGCCTCGGCGTACTGCTGGGCGAAGGCGGCGCAGCGCTGCAACGGCGAGCTGATCACCAGATCCCAGCCGCCCTGACCGGCCAGCGCCTGCTGCATCTGCTGCCAGCCCTGCTCGCTCAATGCGTCATCACTGCTGCCGCGAAAACCGGGGCCAGCCACGGTAACGCCGTGGCGCAACATATCCAGGGAAAGGGTCATGAACGGTCCTCGACCAGTGCTTCGGAAAAGGTCGCCATGCCGCTGTGCAGAGCGCAGGCCAGCTTGATCAACGGTAGCGCCAACGCCGCGCCACTGCCCTCGCCCAGGCGCAGGCCGAGATCGAGCAGAGGCTCTGCGCCCAGCTCGGTCAACAAGGCGGCGTGGCCCGGTTCGGCGCCGGCATGGGCGAACAGCAGCCAGGGCTGCACGCCTGGGTTGAGGCGCAGCGCGCACAGGGCTGCTGCCGAGCAGATAAAGCCATCGACCACGGCTGGAATGCCAAGCTGGGCGCAGGCCAGGTAGGCACCGGCCAGGGCCGCCAGCTCGAAGCCGCCAAGCCGGCGCAAAGCCTCGAAAGGATCATCCAAGTTCGCGCCGTGCAGGGCCAAGGCACGCTCGATTACCGCCTGCTTGTGGCGAACGCCAGCACCATCCAGCCCGGTGCCAGGACCGGTCAACTGCGCCGGGGCCAGGTAGCTCAGGGCGCAGGCCAACGCCGTAGCGGCGCTGGTATTGCCGATGCCCATCTCGCCGGCAAGGAACAGGTCGCAGCCGGCAACCTGAGCTTCCAGCACGGCGTCGCGGCCAGCCTGCAGGGCGGCCCGGCACTGCTCCGAAGTCATCGCCGGCTCGACAGCGAAGTTGGCGGTGCCAGCGCCCAGGCGCAGGTGACGCACGCCGGGCAACTGTAGGTCGAGGTTGATGGTGCCCAGGTCAATCAGGCGCAGCGGCATGCCCTGCTCGCGTGCCAGCACGCTGACCGCCGCGCCGCCGCTGACAAAGTTGCCCAGCATCTGCGCCGTCACGGCCTGCGGATAGGCGGAAACGCCCTCGGCGACCACCCCATGATCGCCGGCGAACAGCGCCAGTTGTGGATTGCCGATTGCCGGCTTCTCGCGGCCCTGCAGCGCGGCCAGGCGCACCGCCAGCGTCTCCAGCGCACCGAGTGCGCCGGTGGGTTTGGTCAGCTGCGCCTGGCGCGCCAGGGCGGCAGCTTCGGCGGCGGCATCAGGCTGACGGCAGGCCTGCTGCCACCAGAGGGAGGAATTCAGAGCGGCTCTCCTTTGAGCAACATCGGCAAACCGGCCACGCAGAACTGTACCCGCTCGGCCCGTTCGGCCACGGCCTGGTGCAGCCAACCGGCCTCGTCGACATAGCGGCGGGTCAGCTCGCCCAGCGGCACCACGCCCAGACCGGTCTCGTTGCTGACCAGGATGATCCGCCCCGGCAGCTCGGCCAGGGCTTCAAGAAAGGCATCGCGCTGCATGGCCAGCCGGGAGTCGTCCTCCAGCATCAGCAGGTTGGTCAGCCACAGAGTCAGGCAATCGACCAGCAGGCAGCGCTCGGACGCGGCGTTCTCGCGCAGCACGCGGCCCAGTTCGATGGGCTCTTCGACCAGCGCCCATTCGGCCGGACGCCGCTCGCGGTGGTGAGCAATGCGCGCATTCATCTCACCATCCAGCGCCTGGCTGGTGGCGATATAGGTGACGGCCAGACCGCTGCGCACGGCCAGCTTCTCGGCCAGGCGACTCTTGCCGGAGCGGGCGCCGCCGAGGATCAGTTCAAGCATGAGGAGTACCTTTGCCGATCGGCCCTCACCCCAGCCCTCTCCCAGAGGGAGAGGGGGCGGATCGGGGTTGCGTTAACGTATGTGCTCAAACGCCAGCACGGAATAACTCCCTCTCCCGCCGGGAGAGGGTTGGGGTGAGGGAGTCGTCGCCCCCTCACAACCCACATAGCTCACGGAGCAGCCGAGTATCCAGATGCGCCTCGACCAGATCAGCCAGGCGCTCGATATCGCGTTCGCGGCGCGCATGGTAGTCCACCTGCCGCGCCTCGCGCAGGCCGGCCCAGCGCAGTAACTCGGCACAGGCCGCCGGTTGTTCGAACAGCCCGTGCAGGTAGGTGGCCATGACCTGGCCGTCGGCGCTGATCGCGCCGTCGCTGCGACCATCGTCCAGGCGCACGGCAGGCATATCGAGCGCCGGCCCGCTGCTGACCCCGGCATGGATCTCGTAGCCTCTGACCTCCAGCTCGCCCAGGCTCAAACGCCCACGCACGTTGCGCAGCTGCTTCTCCGGCTCCAGCACGGTGCTGTAGTCGAGCAGGCCGAGGCCGGCGCTGCTGCCGGCCTCGCCTTCCAGGCCATGCGGGTCGTCGATGCGCATGCCAAGCATCTGCAGGCCACCGCAGATACCCAGCACCTTGCCGCCGTAACGCAGGTGACGGGCGATGGCGGCGTCCCAGCCGTGCTCGCGCAGGCGCGCCAGGTCGGCACGCACGCTCTTGGAGCCGGGCAGGATGATCAGGTCGGCCGGCGGAATGACCTGGCCAGGGCCGATGAACTGCAGATCCACCTGCGGATGCAGGCGCAGCGGGTCGAAGTCGGTGTGGTTACTGATGCGTGGCAACACCGGCACCGCCACGCGCAGCACCTCGCGTTCCTTGTCCGGCTGCAGCACCTGCACCGCGTCCTCGGCTTCCAGGTGAAAGTCCATCAGGTACGGCAGCACGCCGAGCACCGGCTTGCCGGTGCGTTCCTCCAGCCAGTCCAGTCCCGGTTGCAGCAGGGCGATATCGCCGCGAAATCGGTTGATCACGAAGCCCTTCACCCTGACCTGCTCGCTCGGCGCAAGCAGCTCCAGGGTGCCGACCAGGTGGGCGAACACGCCGCCCTTGTCGATATCGGCGATCAGCAGCACCGGGCAGTCCACCGCCTCGGCAAAGCCCATATTGGCAATATCGCCGGCGCGCAGATTGATCTCGGCCGGCGAGCCGGCGCCCTCCACCATCACCACCGGGTACTGCGCGGCCAGGCGCGCGTGGGATTCCAGCACCGCCTCGCGGGCGACGCGCTTGTAGTCGTGGTAGGCCACGGCGTGCATGTTGCCGATGGCGCGGCCGTGAATGATCACCTGGGCGCCGGTATCGGAGTTGGGCTTGAGCAGCACCGGGTTCATGTCGGTATGCGGCGGCAGACCCGCGGCCTGGGCCTGCACCGCCTGGGCACGGCCGATCTCGCCGCCATCGGCGGTAACGGCGGAGTTGAGCGCCATATTCTGCGGCTTGAACGGCACCACGCTCACGCCCTGGCGCTGCAGCCAGCGGCACAGGGCCGTCACCAGCGTGCTCTTGCCGGCATCGGAGGTGGTGCCCTGGATCATCAGAGTGGCAGTCACGAACGGTACTCCTTGAGCGCCTGTTCCAATCGCGCCCAGCCCGCCTCGTCTCCCGGCAAGCCGAAGCGCAGGCCCGGCGGCGCAGTGATCAGCCGTACCAGGATGCCGCGCCGAGCAAGGAATTCATGCAGCTCGGGCGGCTGCTCATGCAGCACCAACTGGAACAGCGAGGTGCCGCCCGCCGGGGGCAGGCCGTACTGGCTGAGCAGCACTGCCAGGCGCAGACCGTCGGCCTGCAGGCGCTGGCGCTGGTACTCCTGTTGCGCAACGTCGAGCAGGGCGGCGCGGGCCACCTCGCGGGTCGGCCCGGCCACCGCCCAGGGACCAAGCTGATCATTCAGCCGATCCAACAGAGCCTGCTCGGCCAGCACAAAGCCCAGGCGCATGCCGGCCAGGCCGAAGAACTTGCCGAACGAACGCAATACGATCAGTCCTGGCAAGTGCACATGAGCAGCAAGGCTCTGCTCCGGGGTGCCATCGACGAAGGCTTCGTCAACGATCAGCCAGCCACCGCGCTCGGCCAGCTGCGCATGCCAGGTCAGCAGTTGTTCTACCTCGATGCGCCGCCCCGAGGGGTTGTTGGGATTGATCACCACCAGCACGTCCAGGCGCTCCAGAGCGCGATGCACCGAGCCCTCGCTGATTTCCTGCAGACGATGGCCCTCGCGGCGCCAGGCCAGGGCATGCTCGGCATAGGCCGGCGCGACGATGCCGACCCGCGACGGGCCGCGCAAGCGCGGCAGTACCTGGATGGCCGCCTGCGAACCGGCTACCGGCAGCAGCGTCTGCACGCCGTAATAATCGCGCGCGGCGGCTTCCAGGCCGTCATCCAGCTCCGGTAGGCGATTCCAGGCCTCGGCCGAGATCGTCGGCAGCGGCCAGGCATAGGGGGCAATGCCGGTGGACAGGTCCAGCCACTGGTTCAGTTCGATGCCGAATTGCTGCGCCGCCAGGCGCAAGCGGCCTCCATGCTCAAGCAAAACAGACTCCTCCCACGATCAATAGCAACAGCCACAGGCCCACGCCGGCATACACCAGATTCAGCGCCCGCTCGATATCCCGCGCCTGCGCCGGGGCGCCCTCGCCCAACTCTGGGCGTTGCTCCTCGACACCGTGGTAGACCGCCGCACCGCCCAGGCACACGCCCAGGGCGCCTGCACCGGCGGCCATCACCGGGCCGGCGTTGGGGCTGTCCCACTGCGGAGCCTGCCGGGTCCAGCAGCTGATGGCACGGTGCGTCTGGCCGAGCAGCGCGTAGGTCAAAGCGACCAGGCGCGCCGGTACATAGTTGAGCGCATCGTCGATCTTCGCCGCCGCCCAGCCGAAGCGCTCGAAACGCTCGTTGCGGTAGCCCCACATGGCGTCCAGGGTATTGCTCAGGCGATACAGCACCACACCCGGCGCACCGAGCAGGCAGAACCAGAACAGCGCGGCGAACACAGCATCGGAGCCGTTCTCCAGCACCGACTCTGTGCCCGCACGGGCCACGGCCGTGGCATCCAGATCACTGGTGCGGCGGCTGACCAGGTAGCCAACACGCCGGCGCGCCTCGTCCAGCTGCCCCAGGCGCAGGGCCTGGGCCACCGGCAGCGCGTGCTGGGCCAGGCTTTTCAGACCCACGGCGAAATACAGGGCAAGGACCTCGACCAACCAGCCCAGGCTGGAAAGACTCAGCAGCCAGACCAGCGTCACCGCCGGCAGCACCGCCAGGCACCAGCCGGTGACCCCATGGCTGCGCCAGCCGCGCCCGCCGGCATTAAGGCGTTGTTCGATACGCTGGGCCAGGTTGCCGAAGCCCACCAGCGGGTGCCAACGGCGCGGCTCGCCGAACCAGGCATCCAGGCCAAGCCCGGCCAGTACCGCGAGTGCCAGGCTCATCGCTGCCCCCAACTGTCGGTGAACACCAGCTCGGCCAACGGGCGCTCCTCGGCCCAGCCCTCCTCCACCAGCATCGGCCGCTCGTAGAACTCATGCACCGGCCCCAGGCACAGCACCGCCACCGCCTGGCTGCCGGGCGGCATGCCGAGCAGTTCGGCCAGGGCCTCGGGCTCGAACAGCGACACCCAGCCCATGCCCAGGCCCTCGGCGCGCGCCGCCAGCCAGAGGTTCTGAATGGCGCAGCTGAGCGAGGCCAGGTCCATCTGCGGCAGGGTGCGACGACCGAACACATGGGCTTCGCGGCCGTCCATCAGCGCCGCCACCAGCAGCTCGGCACAGTCACGGACACCCTCGACCTTGAGCCGCATGAACTCGTCACTGCGCTCGCCTAGGGCCTCGGCGGTACGCACGCGTTCGGCCTCGACCAGGCCGTGGATGCTCTCGCGCAACTGCGGGCGGGTGATGCGAATGAAGCGCCAGGGCTGCATCAGGCCGACGCTGGGCGCCTGGTGCGCCGCCGCCAGCAGACGCTGCAACAGTTCAGGCGCTACCTCGCCCTCAGCGAAATGGCGCATGTCGCGGCGCTCGGCAATGGCGCGGTAAACGGCGGCGCGGTCCTCGGGGCGGTAGGCGTGATCGGTCATGGCAGCAATAGCTCAGCCGCCGCCCGTGGGTTGGACGGCAGATAGAAGTGGATATAGGACGCTGTGAGGCGCCCTATCTGGTAGACCGCTTCGGCTGTGCGTCGCTGATTGGGACAGGCGCCCCGCGCGCTGGGCGGCAATGGGCAGTCCAGCGTCGAATGGTGGTAAGTATGCCCGCGCAGGCTGCCCTGCGGCAGCTCTACTTGCTGCAGGGCCAGGGCCGCCAGTTTCGGTTGCATCTGCGCCTCACCCGGCAGCAGCCCGGCCAATTCGGCACGTTCACCCTGCTTGTCGGTCAGCGCCTGTAGCAGATAGAGCATGCCGCCGCACTCGGCGAGGATCGGCTTGCCGACCCGGTGATGCTCACGAATAGCCGCCAACATCGATTGATTAGCGGACAGCTGTTGCAGATGCAGCTCCGGGTAACCGCCGGGCAGGTACAGACTATCCACCGCCGGTAGGGTGGCGTCCGTCAGCGGCGAAAAGAACACCAGTTCGGCGCCGAGTGCCTGTAGCAGATCGAGGTTGGCCTGGTAGATAAAGGAGAAGCTGCTGTCACGAGCCACGCCGATACGCACGCCACGCAACCAGGGTTCCGGCGTGTCGATAGCGGCAGCGCTGAAGGTCACCGGCGCTGGCAGCACGGCCCCGGCACTGGCCAGCAGGGCATCCGCCGCCGCATCTAGGCGGACATCCAGATCAGCCAGCTCCGCCGCCTGCACCAGTCCCAGGTGACGGCTGGGCAGCTCCACCTCGGCGCTGCGTGGCAAGGCGCCGAACCACGGCAGATGCGCCGGCAAACAATCACGCAGCAGCTCGGCGTGGCCCGTGCTGCCGGTGCGATTGGCCAGCACGCCGGCGAATGGCAGGTCTGGCTGATAGCTGGCCAGGCCATGGGCGACGGCAGCGAAGGTCTGCGCCATGGCGCTGGCATCGATCACCCCCAGCACCGGCACGCCGAAGCGGCGCGCCAGGTCGGCCGCCGAGGGCTGGCCGTCGAACAGCCCCATCACCCCTTCGATCAGGATCAGATCGGCCTCGCCCGCCGCCTGCCACAACAGGCGCCGCGACTCGGCCTCGCCGACCATCCACAGGTCGAGCTGGTACACCGGCGCGCCGCTGGCGCGCTGCAGGATCATCGGGTCGAGAAAGTCCGGCCCGCACTTGAACACCCGCACCCGCCGCCCGGCACGCACATGCAAACGCGCCAGAGCAGCGGTGACGGTGGTCTTGCCTTGGCCGGACGCCGACGCGGCGACCAGCAGGGTCGGACAGGCGCGGAGCTGCATCAACTCGCCACGCGGGACTTGAGCCCCACGGCAGCACGCCAGCCGATATACAACGCAATGGCGACGCCGACATACAGCGCCATATTGCTGAGGAAGCTCGGGTAGTAATGGCCAATACGCGGTAGGAAGCCGGCCAGGGTCGGTTCCGGGTAACGCCCGGAGAGGAAGTAGAAGCCGCCGCTGGACAGCAGGTGGCAGACGAAAGCCGCCACCAGCACGGTCAGCACCAGCAGCGCCAGGCTGCTGAGCCGCTCGCGGTGCCAGCCGGCATACAGACGCCCGCCCAGCCACAGGGCGCCGTAGGCCGGCAGCAGCAGCCAGTAGGCAGGCGAGGTGCACCAATCCGTCACGCTACTGTTGGCGAGCATGCCGAAGTCCAGCAACGTCGCCAGACCAAACAATGCCGGGAATACCCAGCGCGGGCGCAGCAGCACGCCGGCGAGGAAGAACACCGCCCAGCTGGCGCTGGGCAGGTTGACCGTGGCGAAATGCTGGCCGCGAGTCACAATCATCAGCAGCGCCAACAGCACGCCGACAAACAGCTGGCTACGGGATGACAACTGGGGCATGAGCCATGTCCTCGCTTAGAGCGCCTGGTAGCGCAGGGTCAGGTAGAAGGCACGGCCGGGCTGTTCGTAGGTCTGCGCCGTTTCGTAGTCGCGGTCGAACAGGTTGCTGACCTTGGTCTGCACAGTCCATTCGGCATCGATGTGGTACTCGCCACGCAGGTCGATCAGGGCATAACCCGGCAGGCGCGAATCCTCGTCGTTGCTGGCATCGTCGAAACGCTGGCTGGCAGCGAACAGGGTCGCGCCGACGCCGAAGTCGCCGAAACGGCGATCGGCATCCAGGTTGAAGGTGCGCTTGGCCCGACGCGCCAGCTGGTGGCCGTGGTTTTCCGCACTGCGATCCTGCGGGTCGAGCAGGGTCAGGGTCGCCGCCAGATCCCACTCCGCCAGTTGTGTGCGGACCATCGACTCCAGCCCACGGATGCGCGCTGACTCGACGTTCTCCGGGCGCATCGGACTGCGGCCGGCCCAGACGATCAAGTCGTCGATCTGGTTCTCGAAGGCGCTCAGGCTCCATTCGCCCCAACCGGCCACGCCACGCAGCCCCAGTTCGTAGTTCTCCGACTCTTCCGGCTTGAGATCCGGGTTGCCGGCCGTGGAGGCACTGGCGGGGTAGTAC
>JAYQUJ010000009.1:0-100877 GCA_038147895.1 Pseudomonas sp. | reverse complement strand
GCTCTACCCAGCCTACGGTGGAGGGGCGAGTAGGCTGGGTAGAGCGCAGCGAAACCCAGCAACCCAGCAACACGCAACGCAACTATCCAAGGATGGATATATGCCCAGCTACAGACGCAGCTACCGCCGGATCTATCAGCCCGGCGGTATCTACTTCTTCACCCTGGTGCTGGCCGACCGCAGCCAGGACAGTCTGACCCGCCATATCGATCTACTGCGCAGTGCCCTTCTGGAAGAAAAACACAACCACCCCTTCGCCCTGCTCGCCTGGGTGGTATTGCCGGACCATCTGCACATGCTCTGGCGCCTGCCAGCCGATGACAGCGACTACCCGAACCGCCTGCGCCGCTTCAAGGCGCGCTTTGCCCGACAGCTACCCGCCACCGAGGCAATCAGCGACAGCCGCAGAGCCAAACAGGAGCGCGGCATCTGGCAACGGCGTTATTGGGAGCACCTGATCCGCGAAGGTGACGACCTGCAGCGCCATATCGATTACATCCACTTCAATCCGGTGAAACACGGATTGGTCAGCAGCCCGAAGGAGTGGCCGCACTCCTCGTTCGCCCACTTCGTGGCGAAGGGGCTGTATCCCTGGGAATGGGGAGCAGCAGAGTGATTGCTCTGAGCTGGTACGCTCGCTGGGTTTCGCTGTGCTCTACCCAGCCTACTCGCCCCCACGTCACGCCCTGCACACCGTAGGCTGGGTAGAGCACAGCGAAACCCAGCAACTCCCCCCAGCAACCAAAAGCCCGGCTATATGCCGGGCTTTTGGCTTACGCACTGCTTAGCGCGCCTCGCTTTCCTTGACCCTGAACCAGGCCGCATACAGCGCCGGCAGGAACAGCAGAGTGAGCGCCGTGGCGACCACCAGGCCGCCCATGATGGCCACGGCCATCGGCCCGAAGAACACGCTGCGCGACATCGGGATCATCGCCAGCACTGCTGCCAGGGCAGTAAGGACGATGGGACGGAAGCGTCGCACGGTGGCTTCGATGATGGCGTGCCAGCGATCCTGGCCGGCGGCGATGTCCTGCTCGATCTGGTCGACCAGAATCACCGAGTTGCGCATGATCATGCCGCTCAGGGCGATAGTGCCGAGCATGGCAACGAAGCCGAACGGCTGCTGGAAGATCAGCAGGAACAGGGTCACGCCGATCAGCCCCAGCGGCGCGGTGAGGAACACCATGGCCGAGCGCGACATGCTCTTGAGCTGCAGCATCAGCAAGCTCAGCACTACCAGGATGAACAACGGCACGCCAGCGTTGACCGACTTCTGTCCACGCGCCGAGTCCTCAACCGTGCCGCCCACTTCCAGCAGATAGCCACTGGGCAGCGCCGTACGAATCGGCTCCAGAGTCGGCAGGATCTGCTTGACCAGACTGGCCGGCTGCTCACCACCGTAGATATCGCCATACACGGTAACGGTCGGCAGGCGGTCGCGGTGCCAGATCACACCTTCTTCGAAGCCATACTCCAGCGTCGCCACCTGCGCCAGCGGCACGCTCTTACCACTGCTGGTGGGCACGGCCAGGCTCGGCAACAGCTCCATGGCCTGGCGCTCACGGATGGTGCCGCGCAGAAGAATTTCGATCAGCTCGTTGTCCTCGCGGAACTGACTGACACTGGAGCCGGTCAGCGAGCTCTGCAGAAACTTCGACAGGTCGGCGCTACTCACGCCCAGGGCACGAGCACGCTCCTGATCGATGTTCAGGTAGATAACCTTGCTCGGCTCTTCCCAGTTCAGGTGCACGTTGGTCACATGCGGGTTCTCACGCACCTTGGCCGCGATCTGACGGGCATAGTCGCGCACTTCGCTGATATGTTCGCCGCTGATGCGGAACTGGATCGGGAAGCCCACGGGCGGGCCATTCTCCAGGCGCGACACGCGGGTACGGGCGTGGGGGAAGTCCTCGTCCATCACCTGGATCAGCCACCTGCGGACCTCCTCACGCTCCTTGATCGACTTGGTCAGGATGACGAACTGGGAGAAGCGCGTGGCCGGCAGCTGCTGATCCAGCGGCAGGTAGAAACGCGGCGAGCCAGTGCCAACATAAGCCACGTAATTGTCGATGCCCGGATGATCCTTGAGCTTGGCCTCCAGGCGCTTGACCTGTTCCTCGGTGGCCTTGAGCGACGAGCCTTCGGTGAGTTTGATGTCGACCATCAGCTCCAACCGCCCGGAAGCCGGGAAGAACTGCTGCGGCACGAAGCGGAACAACCCAAGGGAGACGATGAACAACCCCACGGTCACCAGGATCACCGTCTTGCGCCGGCGCACACACCACTCCACCACCTCGCGCACGGTCTGGTAGAAGGTCGTCGAGTAAGGATCGTGCCCCTCGGGATTGCCGCCATGCTTCTTCGCATGCAGCTTGGCCAGGTCCGGCAACAGGCGGTCGCCCAGGTAGGGCACAAAGACCACCGCGGCAATCCAGGACACTAGCAGGGCGATGGTCACTACCTGGAAGATCGAGCGGGTGTACTCGCCGGTGCCGGACTGCGCGGTGGCAATCGGCAGGAAGCCGGCGGCGGTGATCAGGGTGCCGGTGAGCATGGGGAACGCCGTGCTGGTCCAGGCATAGCTGGCCGCACGGAAGCGGTCGTAGCCCTGCTCCATCTTGATCGCCATCATCTCGACGGCAATGATCGCGTCGTCCACCAGCAGCCCCAGCGCCAGCACCAGCGCGCCTAGGGAAATCTTGTGCAGGCCGATGCCGAAGTAATTCATCAGGGCGAAGGTCATCGCCAGCACCAGCGGGATGGACAGCGCCACCACCAGGCCGGTGCGCAGGCCGAGGGAGAAGAAGCTGACCAGCAGCACGATCACCAGCGCCTCGACCAGAACCCGCACGAACTCGCCCACGCCGGTCTTCACCGCCGCCGGCTGGTCGGACACCTTGCGCAGCTCCATGCCCACCGGCAGGTCGTTTTGCATGCGGGCGAACTCGTGCTCCAGCGCCTCGCCCAGCTGCAGGATGTCGCCGCCGGCCTTCATCGACACGGCCAGGCCGATGGCGTCTTCGCCCATGAAGCGCATGCGCGGCGCGGGCGGGTCATTGAAGCCGCGGTGCACCTCGGCCACATCGCCGATGCGGATGGTGCGGTCGCCAATGCGGATGGGGAAGTCGCGAATCTGCTCCACCGTCTCGAATCGTCCGGAGACGCGCAGTTGCACGCGGTCGGTCGGCGCCTCGAAGAAGCCGGAATAGCTCACCGCGTTCTGCTCATCCAGCGCCTGCTGTACGGCGGCCAAGGGCAGGCCGAGGTTGGCCAGCTTGACGTTGGACAGTTCGATCCAGATCTTCTCGTCCTGCAGGCCGAGCAGCTCGACCTTGCCCACATCCTTGACCCGTTGCAGTTGCAACTGCAGGCGGTCGGCGTAGTCCTTCATCACCGCATAGTCGAAGCCCTTGCCGGTCAGCGCGTAGATGTTGCCGTAGGTGGTGCCGAACTCATCGTTGAAGAACGGGCCGCGAATGCCTGGCGGCAGGGTATGGCGAATATCGCCGACCTTCTTGCGGATCTGGTACCAGAGCTCGGGGATGTTCTTCGACACGATGTCGTCGCGGGCCATGAAGGTGACCACCGACTCGCCGGGGCGCGAATAGGACATGACGAACTGGTAGTCGCCGGTCTCCATCACCTTCTTCTCGATGCGCTCGCTAATCTGCCGCGAAACTTCCTCGGCGGTGGCGCCCGGCCAGTCGGTGCGTACCACCATGGCCTTGAAGGTGAAGGGCGGATCTTCGCTCTGGCCCAGCTTGGTGTAGGACAGCGCGCCGATCACCGCCAGCACGATCATCATGTAGCGGACGATGCTGCGATTGCGCAGCGCCCATTCGGACAGATTGAAGGACATGGCTTACTCCTTGCCAGCCAGCGCAACCATGCGGTTGTCGCGATCCACCGGGCGTACCTTCTGCCCGTCGATCAGCACCTGTACGCCGGCAGCGACCACCCAGTCGCCCTCCTTCAGGCCTTCCAGGATCGACACCCGCTCCTGACCATAGGCGCCAACCCGCACCGGCGTGCGCACCACGGTCGAAGTCTTGGGATCGATCACCCAGACATAGGGCTTGTCCTGCTCGGCGGTCAGCGCCGACATCGGCACCGACAGCGGAATCTCGCCCTCGGAACGAATCGCCACTCGCGCACTCTGGCCGACATCGGCCTTGACCTTGGCATCACTGAACGTCACCCGCGCGGCGAAGGTGCGCGACTGCGCGTCGGCGGCCTGGGACAGTTCGCGGATGGTTCCGGGGTATTGTTTATCCGGCTGCGACCACAGTTCGATGCTGACTTCCTGGCCGATGCGGAAGCGCTCCAGCGCCTGCTCCGGCAAGTTGATCAGCACTTCGCGCTCGCCATCGGCAGCCAGGGTGAAAACGGTCTGGCCGGCGGCTACCACCTGACCCACTTCGCCCAGGCGACGAGCGATCAGGCCGTCCTGGGAGGCACGCAGCACGGCGTAGCCGGCCTGGTTGTTGGCCACGTCGAACTCGGCACGAATCTGCTTCACCCGTGCCTCGCCGGCGCGGTACTGGTTTTCCACGGTATCGAACTGCGACTGGCTGATCAGCTCGCGCTCACGCAGCGCCTTGTAGCGGTCACGCTCGGCGCGCACCAGCTTGAGATTGGCCTCGGCGGCATGCACCTGCGCGCGGGCTGCTTCCAGCTGCAGCTTGACGTCCTCGGCATCCAGCTCGGCCAGCGGCTGATCCTTGCGCACCCGATCGCCGGCGTCCACCAGACGCTTGCTGATCTTGCCGCCGATACGGAAGGCCAGCTCCGGCTCGTAGCGTGCCCGTACTTCGCCCGGGTAAGTGTCCACTGCATCGGCGGCCGGTTGCGGCTGCACCACCATGGCCGGGCGCGGCGGCGCCTCGACGGTTTCACCATTGCCGCAAGCGGCGAGCAGGGAGATCAGGGACAACGACGCAGCAAGGGACAAGGCACGGCGGGACATGACGGATGACCTTTCGCAAAAGAAGCTTGGAATACTTATACTGCCCGGTATAGTAAAAATAGCAAACTCACCAGTCCAGTATTAAAGGTGCGAATGTCCGACAAACTGTTACAGCCATCCAGTGGCCCCGGACGGCCCAAGGACCCAGCCAAGCGCCTGGCCATTCTCGAAGCGGCCAAACGCCTGTTCATGCAGAAGGGTTACGAAGGCAGCAGCATGGACGCTATCGCCGCCGAAGCCGGTGTATCCAAACTCACGGTGTACAGCCACTTCACCGACAAGGAGACGCTGTTCGCCTGCGCGGTGGAGTCCAAATGCGAAGAGCAACTACCGCCGCTGTATTTCGAGCTGAAAACGGAAGCCGGTATCGACACCACCCTGCTGGCCATCGGCCGCGGCTTCAATGCGCTGATCAACAGCGAGGAATCGGTGGCCATGATGCGCCTGGTGATGAGCCAGGGCGCCCAGGGCACGCAAATGTCGCAGCTGTTCTATGACGCCGGTCCCAAGCGCATGCTGCAGGCCATGAAACATCTGCTGGAGCAGGCTGATCAGCTTGGTCTGCTAAGGGTCGAGCATCCACAGCAGGCGGCCGAGCACTTCTTCAGCCTGATCAAGGGCGGCTGCCATTTCCGCCGCCTGATCGGCTGCATAGAGCCACCCAGCGAACAGACTGCCGACGAGCATGTGCAGGACGTGGTGCAGTTGTTCGTGCGTGCCTATCAACCCTGAGGCTTTAGCGCCTTCTTCGGATAAATGTCGTAGCGGCTGGACTTACCCTCCAGCGCATAGCTTGGCTTGGCGCCTTCGATGATCGGCGCCTTGCGCGGGCGCTTGACCACCACCCGGTGGCTGGCCAGCGCCAGCGCCGCCTGCAGCAGCGCCGGGGCATCTATGTCGTCGCCCACCAGCGGGCGGAACAGGCGCATTTCCTTCTTCACCAGGGCGCTCTTGTCGCGGTGCGGGAACATCGGGTCGAGGTAGATCACCTGCGGCGGCTCGCCCTGCCAGTTCTGCATCAGCTCGATGGCATTGCCGGTCAGCAGGCGCATCTGCGCAGCGATAGGCGCGACCTCGGCATCCCGTCCGGCACGGGCCAGGCCATCTTCCAGCAGCGCGGCAATGATCGGCTGACGCTCGATCAGGGTCATTTCACAGCCCAGGGTCGCCAGCACGAAGGCATCGCGCCCCAGCCCGGCCGTGGCATCCAGTACCTGCGGACGCACACCAGACTGCACACCGACCGCCTTGGCGATCATCTGCCCGCTGCCACCGCCGTAAAGGCGACGATGGGCGACCGCGCCCTCGACGAAATCCACCCGCACCGGCCCCGGCGCCTGCGGCCCCAGTTCGGCCAGCTGCAAGCCCTCATCGCCCAGCTGCAAGGCGAACTCGGCCTCGCCGTCCTGCGCCAACCCCAGGCGTTGCGCCCAGCTGCGGGCGTCGTCGGCATAGGCCGGCATCAGGGCTTCGACTCGGATTCTGGTTATAGGCCGCTCATCAGTCATCAGGAAATATGCTCAAAAAACACTCAATCGAATCGGCGCGCGGCCGATAGCAGGGTGATGCCTATTCTGCCAGACGCGGTCTATGCCGGCCGCACCGAGTTCGATCATGTTCGATGCCCTTTCCGCCCCGCGCTCCACAACCCTGGACAAGCAGCTGGACGCCGGCCTGCGTGACTCACTCGATTACCAGATCCTGCGCCGCACCCTGATGCCCAAGGGTGAGCAACCTGACCCAACGTCGGCCACCCAGGACATCGAGCAGGCCACCCAGACCTCCCCCGCCAGTGAGACGACAATTGATGCCGGCACCCAGATCGCCAGTTTCCAGCAGGTACTGGAGCAACGCGAGCTGCAGCTGAACGTCACGGCCAACCCGCAGCCCCAGAAGACCGACCCACTGGTGCTGGATCTGGCCGGCAACGGCTTTGCCACCCGCGGGCTGGATGATGCAGTGCGCTTCGATCTGGATGCCGACGGCCGCCTCGACAGCATCAGCGCGCCCCGTGGCGACGATGCCCTGCTGGCCCTGGATCGTAACGGCAACGGCCGCATCGATGACGGACGCGAACTGTTCGGCGACCAGAATGGTGCCGCCAATGGCTTCGCCGAACTGGCCCGCTTCGATGATAACGGCGATGGTCGCATCGACGCCGCCGACGCCGTGTTCGAGCGCCTGCGCCTGCTGCGCTTCGATGCCGAAGGACGCCAGCACACCCAAAGCCTGAGCCAGGCCGGTGTCAGCGCCATCGAACTGCAGGCCCGCGACGTCAAACAGGCACTCGGCGCCTACGACGAAATCGCCCAGCTCGGCAGCTTCCAGTTTGCCGATGGCCGCAACGGCCAGGCCGCCGACCTGCTGCTGGCGCGTCGCTGAGCATTTGCCCAACAGCTAGCGGCACATGCTGAACAACCCCATATCCAGATGCAGGTGATCCCGGTGGGCCGCGTTGTACTCCGGCCCCAGGGTCACCCGGAAGCTATCGCACGCCGCATCACGCACCTCGCGGAGAAAGCGCCCCTCGGCGCCCTCGTCGCTCCAATGCTGGATCAGGCTGATGCGCCGCCCGTCCTGCAGACGGAAACCGGCAATGTCCAGAGCATTGGCCGTGGCGTGCTGACTGCGCCGCTGGCTGTTGCCGATATTGCGGCAGGCGAAGCTACCCAGATGGTCGACCCGCACCACCGGCTGGCCGAACACACGCTGCGCTGCCGGCTGCAGGCCGTGCTCCTCGAACAGCGCGTAGGCCACCGCCAGCTTGCAGGTGGCGAGGAAACTGGAGCTGAATTGCACGCCCGCGCGCTGCACCCGCACGCTGTTCTCCAGGGCGCAGCCGTTGCCGGGCTGGGTGTCGTCTACGGCGGTGTAGCGCAACGTGCTGCTGTCCAGGGCCAGGCGGCACAGCTCGGGGTCGCGCTGCAGACGCAGCAGCTTGTAACCGGTCAGCAGGTTGGGCGGCTGCCTCACATCCAGCGGCGCCCAGGGATTGAGACGCGGCGGCACCTGTAGCCAACCCTGCTGCACCGCCAGCGCCGTACTCGCCAGACCTAGCAGCAGAAGCAAGCAGAACCCGCGTAGCATTCGTTCAGCGAAACAGGTCGTTGATTTCGCCGAAAGGCATGGCCTCGCCCATGGCGATCAAGCTGCCGCGAGCCAGCTCCCCGGCCGCGATGAAGAATTCGCCATAGGCAACCCGTGCCAGATTGGAGCCCACACTGACCCGTTTCACGCCCAGTTCGATCAGCTCGGCCATGGACAGGTGCAGGCTCGGCGAGCCGACCAGCACATTGACCGGTCTGGGCGCCACGGCGCCGACCACCGCGCGAATCTGCTCACGGGTGGTCAGCCCCGGCGCATAGAGCACATCGGCTCCAGCTTCGGCGTAGGCCGCCAGACGGCGGATGGTGTCGTCCAGGTCGGCGCGGCCGTTCAGGAAGTTCTCGGCACGAGCCGTGAGGGTGAATGGAAAATCCAACGAACGGGCGGCTTCGACGGCGGCGCGGATACGCGCAACCGCCAGGTCAAGCGGGTAGATGGGCTCCTCGGCGCGCCCACTGGCATCTTCGATGGAGCCACCGACCAGGCCTATCGAGGCAGCGAGGCGAATGGTCTCGGCACAGGCCTCGGGTCTGTCGCCGTAGCCATTTTCCAGATCGGCAGCTACCGGCAGCGGCGTCGCCTCGACGATGGCCCGGGCGTTGGCCAGAGCCTCGTCGCGGCTGACCGCGCCTTCGGCATCACGCCGCCCCAGGGAAAACGCCAGGCCGGCACTGGTGGTGGCCAGCGCTTGAAACCCTAGGTGAGCGAGCATCTTGGCCGAGCCGGCGTCCCAGGGGTTGGGCAGAATCAACAGGCCTTCGCCCTGATGCAGATTGCGAAAGGCTTCACCACGCTCTCGTTGCGCACTCATATCGATGCTCCTTGCACTGAGGGATGAAGCAACCCTAGCCGTATTCAGCCGGCAGAGCGCTTCTTTCACAGCAGACCGAGTTGTTCGACCTCGGGTTCAACCTGTGCCAGCGCCGGCAAACCGGGCAGGCGCAGCATCAGGCTCTGATGAAAGCGCAGCGCCTGGGCAGCGGCCAGATGGTTGTCCGGTGTGTGCAGGAAGACATAGGGGCTAAGGCCCTGCTCGATCCAGGCCGCCACCTTGTCCAGCCAGGGCTCGAGAAACGTCTGGTTAGCCTGCAGGTCAGGCCCGCCAATGAAGCGCAGCTGCGGGCTGGTGCTGAAGGCGGTCGGCCGCACTGGCAGGCGCGGCTTCTTGGCCTGGGCATGCAACACCGCCGCATCACGCGAAGCGCAGGCAAACAGCGCCCGCGAGTCCAGGCAGATGCGCTCCACGCCACGCGCCTGCAATTCACGGTTGAGCAGGCGCTCGTCCTCGCCCTTGGCGAAGAAAACCGGATGACGCAGCTCCACGGCGAGGGCGCGCCCGGAGAATTCATCCAGCCAGGTCAGCAGCTCAGCCAGTCGCCCCGGTCCGAAGCTGGCCGGCAGCTGCAGCCACAGCGGGGCGACGCGCTCGCCCAGAGGCGCCAGCAGTTGGAGAAAGTCTGCGGTGGCGCCCAACTGATCACGCAGGTCACCGCCGTGGCTGATATCCCGCGGCAGCTTGGCGCAGAAGCGGAAATGCATCGGCATCTGCTCGGCCCAGCGCTGCACCGTCTGCTCCGCAGGGCGGGCATAGAAAGTGGTATTGCCCTCGACTGCGTTGAAGGTCGCAGCATAGTGGGCCAGGGTTTGCGCGGGGCGTAGATCGGCCGGGTAGAAGGAACCGCGCCAGGCTGGCTCGTTCCAGGACGGGCAGCCGAGGAAGTACGGCAGCATCAGGCGTAGAGGTCGAGGCCGAGAATCTCGTTGGCGTCGCGATCTGAGGTGTAGCTGGCGGTATCGCCGTAGGCGGCCAGGGCCTGATTGGCGCGGGCGCTGAGGTTGCGCGGCTGGCTGTAGACGTCCTGGCTGCGTGCCGGCAGGTTTTCGCTGGACGAGGCACCGGCCTGAACCCGACGCGGCTGGGCGACCTGCTCGAAACCCTGACTGGCGGATGTCGAGCTGGGCTGCTCGCGACGTTCCTCGACCTCACGCTGGCTTTCACGCAGAGGCGTGACCGCGCTGCCCGGTCGGGGGCTGCGATCCAGCGGATAGGAGGAATTAAGGCCGTCGATGCGCATCGCTTACTGCTCGGAACACGTGGGTGGCAATGTAGCGGCGGTGGATACAAATGGCAATTTTGTGGCGCCAGGCGGCAGACGAAAGGCGCCGAGCTCAGACCGACTGTTTCGGCGTGGCTACATTGTCGCGCAGATAGACGGGCTGAGCCTGATCGGCAGCCACGGCCTCACCGCGCTGCCAGGCATATCCGGCGAGCGCCAGCAGGTCCTCGGCGTGGGGCAGCATGGCACCATCGCTGCCTGCAGGAGCCAGAGCAATACGGGCTCCATAGGCGCCCCACCCGGTTCCGGCGGCAAACCAGTCACCTTCGGCATTACGCGGTAGCTGCGCCTGCTCCGGTGCCAGCACCGCCTCGGTGCCCTGCAGGCGCATCTCGCCCTGTTCGGCCCGATAGCAACCCCAGTAGACCTCATCCATGCGAGCATCGATAGCGGCCGCCACCTGCTGCGCACCGTGCTCGCGCAAGGCGCGCTGAGCCAGTACGGCCAGGTTGGAGACCGGCAGTACCGGCTTGTCCAGCGCGAAGGCCAGGCCCTGCACCACGCCAATGGCGATACGCACACCCGTGAATGCGCCAGGACCACGACCAAAGGCGATGGCATCCACCGCCGCCAACGCCACACCGGCCTCATCCAGAATCCGCTGCACCATGGGCAGCAGCAACTGGGCATGCAGGCGCGGCGCCACTTCGTAGTGGCTGAGCACACGGCCCTCGTGCAACAGAGCAACGGAGCAGGCTTCGGTGGCGGTATCCAGGGCCAGCAGAGTGGTCATCGGTGTGTCCGGTCAGAAAAAGGCGGGCATTATAAACGCCAACGGCCCGCAGTTGCGGGCCGTTGGGAGTCTGACACTGATCGCGCGAGCTAGAGCCAGGCTAGGCGGGAAATGGCCGAGGGACGAACTGGGCTCGCATTCGAGTTTACATTCAGTAAATGAGCACCCGAGGCCGTTTCCCAACGACGCATGGCCGACGCGCAGCCGATCAGCTGAGAGCTGCAAACACCTTGGCAGTAATCTCATCCACCGAGCCAACACCCGCGATGGCGCTGTACTTCGGCGTGCCTTCGGCGGCGGAGAGCTTCTGGTAGAAGTCCACCAGCGGCTTGGTCTGCGAGTGGTAGACGGACAGACGGTGACGCACAGTTTCCTCGGTGTCGTCCTTGCGCTGCACCAGTTCTTCGCCGGTTTCGTCGTCTTTGCCTTCGACCTTCGGCGGGTTGTACACCACGTGGTAAACACGGCCGCTAGCCTCGTGCACACGGCGGCCGGCGATGCGCTGAACAATCTCTTCGTCGTCGACGGCGATCTCGATCACGTTGTCGATGGTCACGCCAGCTTCCTTCATGGCCTCAGCCTGGGGAATGGTGCGCGGGAAACCGTCGAACAGGAAACCGTTGGCGCAATCCGGCTGGGCAATACGCTCTTTGACCAGATTGATGATCAGGTCGTCGGAGACCAGACCACCGGCATCCATCACGCTCTTGGCCTGCAGGCCCAGCTCGGTGCCGGCCTTCACGGCGGCGCGCAGCATGTCGCCAGTGGAGATCTGCGGAATACCGAATTTCTTGGTGATGAAACCAGCCTGGGTACCTTTGCCGGCACCGGGCGCCCCCAGCAGAATCACGCGCATCGAAGTACTCCTCGAAAAATGACAGAAAGACGTCGGACTCGCCTCGTGGGGCCAATCTCGTTGAATTTAGGGCTTCGGCGCTATCGAGCAGCCAAAAGGGTGATCACGATACACAGCACCCCGGTGCGGCACAAGCCACCGAAAGTCGGAGATCCGGCGCCGTTTAGCCGGTATTGCGCAGGCCCGCGGCAATGCCGGCGACGCTCACCAGCAACGCCTGCTCCAGAGGGCTGTCCACCTCATCCGTACGCTGCCTGGAACGGGCCAGAAGCTCGGCCTGAAGCAGGTGTAGCGGGTCCAGATAGATGTTGCGCACGGTGATCGCCTCACGGGTCTCCGGGCTGTGGGTCAGCAGCTCGGACTGCCCGGTCAGACCCAGCACCAAATCAAGACACTGCGACAATAGGTCGCGCAAACCTGCACCCAATGGTCGCAGTTGTGCGTCGACAAGGCGCTCGTCATAGATCTCGGCGATGCCCAGCTCGGCCTTGGCCAGCACCATTTCCAACATGTCGATGCGGGTACGGAAGAACGGCCAGGCCTCGCGCATCTCCTCCAGCAGCGCCGTTTCACCGCGCTGCACGGCACTGCCCAGGGCGCGCTCCCAGCCCAGCCAGGCCGGCAACATCAGGCGGGTCTGGGTCCAGGCGAATATCCAGGGAATGGCGCGCAGGCTCTCCACGCCACCGGCACGGCGCTTGGCCGGGCGGCTGCCCAGTGGCAGTCGGCCCAACTCCTGCTCCGGCGTGGCCTGGCGGAAGTACTCGACAAACTGCGGATGCTCGCGCACCACTTCGCGATAGGCCGCAACGCCCTCTTCGGCCAGGCGATCCATGGCCGCGCGCCAGGTGGGCTTGGGCACAGGCGGCGGTAGCAAGGTGGCCTCCAGCACGGCGGCCAGGTAAAGATTGAGGTTCTGCTCGGCCAGGCGCGGCAGGCCGAACTTGAAGCGGATCATCTCGCCCTGCTCGGTAATGCGAAAACGCCCGGCCACCGAGCCGGGGGCCTGCGACAGGATGGCCGCGTGGGCCGGACCACCGCCACGCCCCACCGTGCCGCCGCGACCATGGAACAGCAGCAACTCGACATCGTGCTGGCGACATACCTCGACCAGGGCCTCCTGTGCCCGGTACTGGGCCCAGGCCGCAGCCGTGGTGCCGGCATCCTTGGCCGAGTCGGAGTAGCCGATCATCACTTCCTGCGGGCCGTGCAGACGCGCGCGGTAGCCGTGCAGACCGAGCAGACGGTCGATGGCCGGGCCGGCATTGTTCAGGTCGTCCAGGGTCTCGAACAGCGGTGCAACCCGCATCGGCCGCTGCACGCCGGCTTCCTTCAATAGCAGTTGCACCGCCAGCACATCGGAGGGTGCGCCAGCCATGGAAATTACATAGGTGCCCAGTGACGCGGCGGGTGCCGCGGCAATCACCTTGCAGGTGGCCAGCACTTCGGCAGTCTCGGCCGACGGTCGATGCTGAGGCGGCAGCAGCGGGCGACGGTTGTCCAGCTCGCGCAGCAGGAATTCCACGCGGCGCTCTTCCTCCCACTCGGCGTAGTTGCCCAGGCCGAGAAAGTCGATGATTTCGCCCAGCGCCGCGGCATGTCGCGCCGCATCCTGACGTACGTCCAGACGACCGAGAAACAGGCCGAAGCAGGCGGCACGGCGCAGACAGTCAAGCAGCGCACCTTCGGCGATCACGCCCATGCCGCAGGCGTGCAGCGAGTGGTAGCACAGCTCCAGGGGTTCGAGCAGCTCGCGGTTGTCGTGCAGCACCGCCTCGTCGGCGGGAACATCGTCATATAGCGCCGCCTGGGCCCAGGCACGGGTGGCGCGCAGACGCTCGCGCAACTGCTTGAGCAGCGCCCGATAAGGTTCGGGATGCAAACCCACCACCAGCCGCAGCTCGTCGCTGGCCTGCTGCATGGACAGCTCGGCGGCCAAGCGGTCGACATCGCGCAGGTAGAGGTCGGCGGCCATCCAGCGCGCCAGCAGCAACACCTCCCGGGTCACGCTGGCAGTGACATTGGGGTTGCCGTCGCGGTCGCCGCCCATCCAGGAAGCGAAGCGCACGGGCGCTGCTTCCAGAGGCAGGCGCAGGCCGCAGGCATCGTGCAGGGCCTGGTCGGCCTTGCGCAGGAAATTCGGCACGGCGTGCCATAGCGAATGTTCGATCACCGCGAAGCCCCACTTGGCTTCATCCACCGGCGTGGGCCGGCTGCGGCGGATTTCTTCGGTGTGCCAGGCCTCGGCGATCAGGCGGCGCAACCCGAGTTGCACCTCGTCACGCTCGGCGGGCGAAAGATCGGTGTGATCGAGCTCGCCCAGGCGGGCGGCGATGGCATCGTACTTCTGGATCAGGGTACGCCGCGCTACTTCGGTGGGATGAGCGGTGAGCACCAGCTCGATGTCCAGCCGGGCAATCTGCCGGGCCAGCTGCTCCGGCTTGTGGCCATCGGCAACCAGGCGCTGCAGTAGCTCGTCGAGCACCCGGTCGTCGAATGGCTGCGCCTCGCCCGGGCGGCGCCGGCGGATACGGTGGTACTGCTCGGCGATATTGGCCAGGTTGAGGAACTGGTTGAAGGCCCGCGCCACCGGCAGCAGCTCGTCATCGTCCAGGCTGGCCAGGGTTTCGCGCAGTTGTTGCTCGCCGGCCGAGGAGCCCTGACGCCCGGCCTTGGCGCCCTGGCGGATCAGCTCGATCTTGTCGAGAAAGGCTTCGCCGCGCTGGCCGCGGATGCAGTCGCCAAGCAACTCGCCGAGTAGGTGAACTTCTTCGCGCAGGCGCGCATCGATTTCCGCCATGACCCTGTTCTCCAGCACGGGATTGAACTCCAGCTTGCACAGGGCGTCCTGTTCTTTCAAGCAAGCGACAAATCTGCCCAGGCTTGCGCGTGGCGGTCTAGGCTCTAGATGACGAGGCTACAAGCCGCGTGAGCCGGGATGCAGCCGTACCCGGCAGGATTGCCGCCCACCACGAATGGGCAACCGAGGTGACTATGAAGATCAGGGAACTCGTGCGCCATTGGGAACAGAACGCCAAGGGTCGCCTGACCCGCAGTCAATTCCACATCCACCTCGACCTGGAGTCCGCCGCCCGCCTCGCGGCCCTGGCCGAGATGTACCCCAAGCGCAATACCGAAGAGCTGCTCGGCGAGCTGATAGGCGCCGCGCTGGAAGAACTCGAAGCCAGCCTGCCCTACGTGAAAGGCAGCAAGGTGGTAGCCACCGATGAGCAGGGAGACCCGCTGTACGAGGACATAGGGCCAACGCCACGCTTTCTCGCCCTGTCACGTCGCTATCTGCAGGACATGGTGGCACAGCAGGACAGCGCCAAGCACTGAGCCCCCGCACAATCCCAGACAGCTGATATCAGAAAAGGTCGTGCCTCTTTATGGGGCCGACCTTTTTTGCTCTGACGACGCGCCCGCAGGCGCGAATCTGCTCGCGAAAGCGCAGCTCATGCACCTCTCATTCTCTTCGCGAACCAGGCCCGCGTGACCTGGGAACTTTGCCTGTTCGAAAAAACCTTGAACGATCGCCCGAGCCATGACGTCCCACTTTCAGGCGGCTTGATTTGCAGCCATCTGCAGCCTTTTGAGCGCATCTGCAAAGAAAAGACCGCATCTATGTGCAAATGGACTTCATGGAGTATCAACATGAACACGCCCCAACGCCTATTGCTACTGCCCCTCGCACTCAGCAGCACCCTGCTTCTCGCCGCCTGCGCCGGTAACCCTCCGACCGAAAATCTCGCCGCCGCCAATGCGGTGATGAAAAGCGCCGAAGCCGCTGGCGGCCCCGAATATGCTCCCGCCGAAATGAAAACGGCCAAGGACAAGATGACCCAGGCCCAGCTGCTGCTGCAGGAAGAGAAGTACGAAGAGGCCCGGCGCATGCTCGAACAGGCCGAGTGGGACGCCCGTGTCGCCGAACGCCGTGCCCTGGCTGGCAAGGCTCAGCGCAGCCTGCAGGACGCCCAGCAGGGCGTACAGCAGATTCGCGAGGAAGGCTCGCGCACCCCGATCATCGTGCAGTGAACAAGGAGATCGTCATGAACCGTATCAATAGTCTGTTCGCCCTGACCGCCCTCTCCCTTGCTCTCGCCGGTTGCGCTCACGACCCGAACCCCAACCTGGAACAGGCCCGCGCCGACTACGCCGCGCTGCAAAGCAACCCGCAGGCGCAGAGCATGGCCGCGCTGGAAACCAAGGAAGCCGGCGAGATGCTGAACCGCGCCGAACAGGCCTACAAGGCCGGCCATGAGCCGGTGCAGGTAGATCACCTGGCCTACCTGACGGACCGCCGCATCGACGTGGCCAACGAAACCATCCTGCAGAAAACCGCCGAGGAAGGCCTGGAACAGGCGCCGGCCCAGCGCACCCAGGCCCAACTGGATGCCCGCGACAAGCAGGTGGCAACCCTGACCAAGCACCTGAAGGCGCAGCAGACCGATCGCGGCACCGTGATCACCCTCGGCGACGTGCTATTCCAGGTCGATCGCTCGGAACTGACGCCACAAGGCATGCAGAACGTGCGCGAACTGGGCAACTACCTGCTGCAGAATCCGGACCGCCAGGTGGTGGTGGAAGGTTTCACCGACAGCACCGGCAGCCGCGAGCACAACCTGCGCCTGTCCCAGGCCCGCGCCGACTCGGTACGCAGCGCCCTGGTGGGCATGGGCGTTAGCCCGCGCAACGTCACTACCCACGGCTTCGGCCAGGACTATCCGGTGGCCAGCAATGCCAGTGCCCAGTCGCGCGCACTGAACCGCCGCGTGGAAGTGACCATCGCCAACGACGCCGCGCCAGTGCCGCCGCGCTCATAAGCGCAACATGCGGTAAAGCAAAACGCCGCGCCTCTCTTGCAGAGGCGCGGCGTTTTTATTGCAGCAAGGCGAGGCGAGGCGAGGCATCAACTCAGCACATTGCGGCGCACTCACTCAATCCAGCAGGCGTCGATATATCTCCGCCATCTCACCCGAAAACGCTACCAGCCAGGCGCGACGCAGGCTGCTGCCTGGCGGGCGAGCACGGCGCAATTCAGCCAGCGCGATGCTGGCAGCCGCTTGCAGGGGATAGCCGTAGACACCGCAGCTGATGGCGGGAAAGGCAATCTCGGCCAGCTCGTGCGCCTCGGCCAGCGCCAGGCTGTTGCGATAGCAGGCCGCGAGGAGTTCAGCCTCGCCCTGTCCGCCGCCACGCCAAACCGGCCCTACGGTGTGAATCACATGACGCGCCGGTAGGGCAAAACCTGGCGTGATGCGCGCTTCCCCCGTGGGGCAGCCACCCAGGCCACGACAGTGGGCCAAGAGTTGCGCACCAGCTGCGCGGTGAATCGCGCCATCCACGCCGCCTCCACCGAGCAGCGAGCTGTTGGCCGCGTTGACGATGGCGTCGATCGCCAGGTGAGTGATATCCCCCTGGCAGACGTCGATGCGCATTGCCATCGTCGTCCCGACTTACTGCTGCGGTGCATGCGGGGTTTCCTGCCCCATGCAGCGCACCGCCTGCTTCTTGCTGTCCACCAGCACGCCGGTCAGACCTTTCTGCTGGGTATCGAACAGCACCAGCACACCGTCAATGCACTGTGCCACCTGGTTGGCCGGCTTTAGCGAGAGCTTGTAGTCCTCGCCAGGAATAGTCTTGAGCATGGTGAAGTCGGCTAGCAACAGGGCGTCCTCCTCCTTGGCGAAATGCACGTAACCGTAGTACCAGAGCACCGCCACGGTGCCGACGATGCTGGCGATGCCGGTAAGGATCAGGGGGATGGCGTTGCGTTCTTCACTCATGGCGTTCATCACTTACTGGGGAGACTGGGGATCGGGGACTTCGACCAGACGACGCAGGCCGACGAAGCTGCGCGGGTCTTCGAGGTAACGCAGCATCACTTCGCGCCAGGTCGGGTCGGCAAAGGTCTGCACATGGCCACCACGGGTCGGCTGGAACGCCCGCGGCGGGGGCGCAGCCTGATACAGGCGCACGCCATTGGCAAGGGGCACCACTTCATCGTCGAGGCTGTGGAAGATCAGCATCGGCACCCCCGTCAGCTGCGGCATGGCGTGGATGGCGCTGTCGCCATCCGGCACCAGCCAGGACAGGGGAATCTGCAGCGGCCAGGTCAGCCAAGCATTGCCCAGCGCATAACGGCCGACCTCACGATAGCTGGCTGGTACGCCATCGAGTACCAGTGCATGCAGCTTGGCGCGGCTATCGGCGTGCTCGGCCAGGTAATGTACGGCCAGCGCGCCACCCAGGCTCTGGCCGAGCAACACCAGGGGTTTGCCCTGCACCTCAGGAGCCTGGCCCAGCCAGGCGAAGGCAGCGTCGATATCCTGATACAACTCAGGCAGCAGCGGCTCCCCCTCCGACAAGCCATAGCCGCGGTAATCCAGCAGCAGCACCTGGTAGCCCTGCTCCGGCAGCCAGTAGCTGCCGCCCAAGTGCCAGGCCAGGTTGCCACCGTTGCCATGCAGGTGCAGCACCGTACCTTTGACTTCAACACCCTCTTTGGCCGGCAGCCACCAGGCATGCAGGCGCGTGCCGTCGGCGGCCTGCAGCCAGACGTCGCGATAGTCCAGGCCGGCCTTCTCCGGCGTGATCGGCAGACCCTTGACCGGGTAGAACAGCCAGGTGCTGCAGCCCTGCAGCACCAGAAACAGCGCCAGCAACAAGACGCGCATCGTTACTTGCCCCCGGCGCGTACTTCCTCGCGCGCCTTGAAGGTAGCTTCGTAGATGCGCTCAGCCAGACGCGAGAATGGCAGGCTCTGCACCCACACGCTGCCGGTGCCCTTGAGGGTGGCCAGGAGGATGCCCTCGCCGCCGAACAACATGCTTTTCAAGCCGCCCGCCAGGCCGATGTCGTAATCAATGTCGCCACTGAAGGCCACCAGGCAGCCGGTATCTAGGCGCAGGGTCTCGTCGTTCAGCTCCTTGCGGATCACCGTGCCGCCGGCATGCACGAAGGCCAGGCCGTCACCCTCCAGCTTCTGCAGGATGAAACCCTCGCCACCGAAAAAGCCGGCACCCAGGCGCTTGCTGAAGCTGATACCGACGGCAGTGCCATGGGCGGCACAGAGAAAGGCATCCTTCTGGCAGATCAGCCGGCCGCCGACCTGGCCCAGATCGATGGGCACCACCGTGCCCGGATAGGGCGCGGCGAAACCAACACGCTGGCGACCCTTGCCGGCATTGCTGAAGTGGGTCATGAACAGTGATTCACCGGTCAGCAGGCGTTTGCCGGCACCCCACAGTTTGCCTAGCACGCCATTGCTGGAACCATCCCCCATGCGCGTCTCGAAACGGATGCCTTCGGTCATGTAGTTCATCACGCCCGCTTCGGCGATCACCGTCTCGCCCGGATCGAGAATGATCTCCACGGCCTGCGCCGAAGCGCCGAGGATTTCGTAGTCGAGCTGATGGTTGGGCATGTGTGGATTCCTTGCTGGGGGTAATCAACCCCCTCTCCCGTTTACGGGAGAGGGCTGGGGAGAGGGCCGCGCCCCACCCTCTCCCCCGGCCCCTCTCCCACAAGCGAGAGAGGAGAGAAGCGCGAAGCCTTAGAGAATATTGGCGTAATCCGCCTCGATACGATCCAGGCTGAGGTGGTTGAGGAAGTTGGAGAAGCACATCCAGGCGGACAGTGCGTTGAGATCGCTGAACTGCGGCGGCAGGTACTTAGGCGGTACCACCAGCCCTTCATCCACCAGCTGGCGCAGGGTGCGCATGTCTTCCAGGGTGGTCTTGCCGCAGAACAGCAGGGGAATCTGCTCCAGCTTGCCCTTACGGACGGCAAGCTGGATGTAGTTGTAGATCAGGATGAAACCCTTGAGGTAGGACAGATCCTTGGTGAACGGCAGCCCAGTCGGCGACGAGCCACGAAAGGCGCGGCTGGCGTTGCTGTAGGCGTACTCCAGGCTGAAACCCTGCTCGCGGTAGAACTGACAGACCTCGATGAAGTCGGCGCCCTCCTCGGCCATGTGGATGGCGCGGGTGCGATTGGTCAGTTTGCGCAAACGGGTCGGGTAAGAGGCAAAGGCGATCACCTCCATGAGGATCGCCAGGCCCTCCTGGGTCACGGTCGACGAGGGCGGCCCCTTGGAAAGGAAGGTGCAGATCGGCTGATTGAGGCCGTTCAGGGTCGTGCCCACATGCACCAGCCCCTCGTGGACTTCCAGGGCGCGCACGTCGCGCTCGTTGAACATCGCGTCAGCGCGGATCTTGATGTAGTCCGCCCCCGCTGCAGCGTCGGCAACTATGCCGTCGGACTCGAAGACACGCACGGTCTCGTCGCCGAACACCCCCGCCAGACGCTTCTGCAGCATGTCGACGGCATCCTTGGCGGTCAGCGTCTTGGGCTCGGCTTCGAGATCACCACGGGCGGCGATGTTGTTCAGGTACTCGGAGAGCATCACGCCCAGGTCGGCCAGGGTCGGGTCGCCGGCATGGAAGGCATCCGAGGCGGCGCCGTAGAGCTCCTGGGAGATCACGCCGAAATCGGCGGTGCCCCGCGCTTCGAGCATGCGGATGACCATGCGGTATTCCTTGCACATGCGCCGCATGATCTGCCCGGCCGGATTGAACTGGCCGAGCTGGCGGGTGATGTCACGCTCGATGTTCTGGAATTCCAGCTTCTTCTCAGTGGGGTCGAAGGCCAATGGCCGGCTGTCGTAATAGGCCTTATCGACCGGCGGCAACACTTTGCCTTTGCCGGCCAGAAAAGCCTCACGCACGCCATCGTCCCACTTCACCGCATCGAGCACGCGGATCGGCGTCTGCGCCTCGACCAGGCGCCCGGACAGGGCGCGAATGATGTCGTGATAATCCTCCTGCCGGCTCATGCGCTCCCCTTACTCGGCGCTGCGCTGGTAACGCGCAACCTCGACAAAGACATCCGAGTTGGCCTGGTCGTCCAGGTAAGCGAAGACCTTGTCCAGATTGCTGGTAACCAGCACACCCTCGCCCTCGGGGGTTTCCACCGCCTGCCCCTGCAGCACGCCGCTGTTCATTTCCTGGAGAATGCGGTCGACGTCGAGGTTGTAGATCACCAGCTCGTTCTTCACCGTCAGCTCGAAACCGGCGATGGCGAAATTGGCGCCCATGCGCTTGGGCAGGCCGGCAGAGACATACCAGCGGCGGCCATGATGGGAAACGGTGAAACCATACTCCTCAGGCTCTTCCACCTCGGAGTCGATCTCGCTCCAGACTCTGGCCCGATACAGATTGGAGCCGGCGCGGGCGATGCTCAGATACTGCTGGTCGCCCCACTCGTCCTGGCGCTCCCAGTCGCCAAGCAGCGGAATCGGCGCCGCCTCGTTGGCAGGAATGGGCTCCTTGAAGGTCACCAGGCAACCGTTCAACAGCAGGCAACTCAGGGCGGCTATCGCCACGCGCCAGGCATTCATTTCGCACTCCTTGTGAGAATTCGGGCGGGCCAGAAACACAAAGCCCTGCCGAAGCAGGGCTGGGACTCATTGCCCGATGACCAGATCCAGAAAGCGCTGCAGTACAGCGCGCTGGGCCTCTAGATCGAAGTCGTCCACCCCGTCGACAACGGCATGATATTCCATCCGCAAAATAAGCGTAGTCAACACCTGGGCATCCTCGAAAGGTGCGCCAGAGCCCATTGCCCGCAAAGCACGCTCGGCAAAGCGAAAACGCAGGCTCTGGTGAGCCAGGGCCAAAGCGCGCAACTCGGGGTTGGTCAACGCCTCCTGGCGGAAGGCCAGCTCCACCAACAACTCGTCATCATGGCTGCTGGCCTTGCTCTGCACATGCGCCACGGTCAGATCGATGATGTGGGCAGCCATGTCGTGGCGCGCCGCCGGGTTATGCTCGATGGCTGCGCTGATGCGCTGGAAGTCCTCGTCGACGTCGGCCCATAGTGCCGCCAGCTTGGCCGAGCTGCGCTGTACGAACAGGGCGAAGCTGTCGGCGATCAGATCACCGATATCCTTGAAGTAATAAGTGGTGGCCGACAGCGGTACATCGGCCTCGGCCGCTACCGCACGATGGCGCACGCCACGCAGCCCTTCGCGCACCACGATACGCAGGGCAGCCTCCAGGATGGCCTGGCGGCGCTGCTCGCTGCCTTGACGACTGGCCTTGCGGCCGCGGTACTGCACAGTAGCCGCCAGTTCGGCGGCAAGCTGAGCGGGGGAGTCCAGAGCGACACTGACATTCACCAGGGGCATTCCTCAGACGAAGCGATGAAAGAAAACAGGGGGCTGCCTCAACGGCAGCCCCCTGGCTTCACACAGACAGGCCAGCCACAACAAAGTTGCTCGCCGGCACGCCCGCTATTACGCCTGCGGGCGCATGTGCGGGAACAGGATCACATCGCGGATCGACGGCGAGTTGGTCAGCAGCATCACCAGACGGTCGATACCGATGCCCTCACCTGCGGTCGGCGGCATGCCGTATTCCAGCGCGTTGACGAAGTCGGCGTCGTAGTGCATGGCCTCGTCGTCACCGGCGTCCTTCTCGGCGACCTGAGCGAGGAAGCGCTCGGCCTGGTCTTCGGCGTCGTTCAGCTCGGAGTAAGCGTTGGCGATCTCGCGACCACCGATGAACAGCTCGAAGCGGTCGGTGACGTTGGGGTTCTGGTCGTTACGACGCGCCAGCGGCGAGACTTCGAACGGATACTCGGTGATGAAGTGCGGCTGCTCCAGCTTGCTCTCCACCAGCTCCTCGAAAATCATCACCTGCAGCTTGCCCAGACCTTCGTGACCGAGCACCTTGGCACCGGCCTTCTTGGCGATGGCACGGGCCTTCTCGACGTCGTTCAGATCGTCGGCGGTGATGTCCGGGTTGTACTTGAGGATCGAGTCGTACACCGACAGGCGCACGAACGGCTCACCGAAGTGGAACACCTTGTCGCCGTAAGGCACGTCGGTGCTGCCGAGCACGGCCTGGGCCAGCTCGCGGAACAACTCCTCGGTCAGATCCATGTTGTCTTCGTAGTCGGCGTAGGCCTGGTAGAACTCAAGCATGGTGAACTCGGGGTTGTGCCGGGTCGAGACGCCTTCGTTACGGAAGTTGCGGTTGATCTCGAAGACCTTCTCGAAGCCACCGACGACCAGGCGCTTGAGGTACAGCTCCGGCGCGATACGCAGGAACATGGCCATGTCCAGCGCATTGTGATGGGTCTCGAACGGCTTGGCCGCGGCGCCACCGGGGATGGTCTGCAGCATCGGGGTTTCCACTTCGAGGAAACCGCGGTCGCTGAGGAAGCGACGGATATGGGCGATGACCTGCGAGCGCACACGGAAGGTGTGGCGGGTTTCCTCGTTGACGATCAGGTCGACGTAGCGCTGGCGGTAGCGCTGCTCGGTATCGGTCAGGCCATGGTGCTTGTCTGGCAGCGGGCGCAGCGACTTGGTCAGCAGGCGCACGCTGGTCATCTCGACGTACAGGTCACCCTTGCCGGAACGGGCCAGGGTGCCTTCGGCGCCGATGATGTCGCCCAGGTCCCAGGTCTTGATCTCGGCCAGGGTTTCTTCCGGCAGGGTCTTGCGGTTGACGTAGACCTGCAGGCGCGCGCTGCTGTCCTGCAGCACCATGAAGGAGCCACGGTTGAGCATGATGCGACCAGCGACCTTGACCGGAATGGAGGCTGCTTCCAGCTCTTCCTTGGTCGCGGTTTCGTACTGTTTCTGCAGGTCGGCGAAGTAGTTTTCGCGGCGGAAGTCATTCGGGAAGGCGATGGCCTTGGCCTCGCGCACGGCGGCAAGTTTTTCCTTGCGCTGGGCGATCAGCTTGTTTTCTTCCTGTTGCAGTTCAGTTTGGTCGAGTTGCTCGCTCATGGTCGTCTATCTGCCTGGCGTCTAAATCAAATGGGTTACGAGCAGGGGCACAGGCCCCTGCGGGTGCGGATCACAGGCCCTGTTTCAGGCTGGCTTCGAGGTAGCCGTCGAGGTCACCGTCGAGCACCTTCTGGCAGTCGCTACGCTCGACGCCGGTGCGCAGATCCTTGATGCGCGAATCGTCGAGCACGTAGGAGCGGATCTGGTGGCCCCAGCCGATGTCGGACTTGGAGTCTTCCAGCGCCTGCGAGGCGGCGGTGCGCTTCTGCATCTCCAGCTCGTACAACTTGGCCCGCAGCATCTTCATCGCGGTGTCCTTGTTGGCGTGCTGCGAGCGCTCGTTCTGGCAGGCCACCACGGTGTTGGTCGGCACGTGGGTGATACGTACGGCCGAGTCGGTGGTGTTGACGTGCTGACCACCGGCACCGGAGGAGCGGTAGGTGTCGATGCGCAGGTCGGACGGGTTGATCTCGATCTCGACCTTGTCGTCGATCTCGGGAGAAACGAACACCGCCGAGAACGAGGTGTGGCGACGGGCGCCGGAGTCGAACGGGCTCTTGCGCACCAGGCGGTGCACGCCGATCTCGGTGCGCAGCCAGCCGAAAGCGTACTCGCCCTTGATGTGCACGGTGGCACCCTTGATGCCGGCGACTTCACCCTCGGACAGCTCGACGATCTCGGCACTGAAGCCGCGCTTGTCGGCCCAGCGCAGGTACATGCGCAGCAGGATGTTGGCCCAGTCCTGGGCTTCGGTGCCGCCGGAACCGGCCTGGATGTCCAGGTAGCAGTTGTTCGGGTCCATCTCGCCGCTGAACATGCGGCGGAACTCCAGCTTTTCGAGGATTTCGCGCAGACGCTCGACTTCGGCAACGATGTCGTTCACCGCGCCTTCGTCGTTCTCCTCGGCGGCCATGTCCAGCAGGTCGCGCGAGTCGGCCAGGCTGCCGGTGAGGTCGTCGATGGTCTCGACGATCTGCGCCAGCATGGCGCGCTCACGGCCCAGGCTCTGCGCGTACTCGGGCTTGTTCCAGACGCTGGCGTCTTCCAGCTCGCGGTTTACTTCGACCAGACGATCATGCTTGTGATCGTAGTCAAAGATACCCCCGAATAGTCTGGGTGCGCTCGGACAGGTCCTTGATGCTGTTGAGGATCGGATTGATTTCCATGGTGGGCAGCACTCTCGGGCAAGGTGGGCGCAGAACAGTCGCGCCTCTGCCAGAGGGCATCAGCCCAGGCCGGGCGGCGAACGGTGCGCCGGAGTTTCTGAAAAGCCGGCGAGTATAACTCAGCACATCCGCCCCTGGCATCCCGGTGCAACCCGCACCACCCCAGGCCTGACCGACGGCGCCTGCTAGAACTTCAGGCTCAGACGCGCCGCCAGAGCATTGTCACGGGCGTCTTCGGCGTACTGGCCGGTATAACTCAGGCCCAGATAGAGATGCCGGCTCAACTCGTGATCCAGCGCCAGATCCAGACGCAGCGCCGTACGCTCGAACTCGCGACTACAGGCATCCACCGAGGCGTCTGCCTCATCCAGCATCTGACTACACAGGCTGTCGCTACCCAGGTCCTGACGCAACGCCAGGCTGCCACGCCCAACCCACTTGCGCGTCCCGACATACCAGGGCGCGCTCAGGCGCCAGCCGAGGGTCAGATAGCCGCCCTCCTCGTCCGCTCCGGGCAAATGCTTTCCCCGATCACGTGCACTGCCTGCATCCAGTCGCTGCAGGGCCAGGCCAGCGAATGGCTCCAAGGTGAAATCACGAAAATCCAGGGCGAAGCTGCTTTCGCCAAACACTTGCTGGCTGCGCGCGCTGCCATGTTCCAGATGGTGCCAGCCGTGGATGAAACCCAGCTTGAAACCCAGCTGGTAATACACCCGCGTGGCTGCGTAGAGCCCCAGGTATTGGCTGCGCTCATGGCCACGCTCGCTATCCTGCTGCAAACGTGAGCGCGTCACGCCGAGCAGGCCGCCGCCAACCCACTGCCCGCCCAGGGGACGATCCAGCCCCAGCAGTACACCTTCGCCATTGCGCTGCAAACCGCCATCCCAGCTGCCGTGCTGGGCATAAGCACGACTCCAGAGCGGCCACTCGTCCGCCTCGGCGGCCGCCTCGCGAAAGGCGAAACGCACCTGCTGCAAGCGGTCCAATGCCGCCTCACGCGGCAGTCGCGCATCGTCGAGCAACAGCGCCCGCTGATTGAGCAACAGCTCGTCCGCCCGGGCCATGGATGCCAGCAGCAGAGCACAGAGGGTTGCGTACCGATTCACTTCCACCTCCCGATATTCGCCCGGCAGTCTATCAAGACGCCTGCTGCGCCGTGGTTACGGCCAGCCAGGCGCCTTCAGCGTCGCCAGCCAGCGCAAGCCCAGGCCCGCGTCCAGGGAGCATCGGGCAACTCGACATGAGGAAGAAGTTTGCAGACTGCTCAGGCTTTGTGTGGAATGTATCCGCCGCACATTGGACTATTCTCAAAGGTGCGCCCTACTCGCCTCCTGTAACGTATTCGGAGTCGCCGCACCATGCGCACCTCGACCAGCCTTCGCAGCCGCTTCGCCATTCTCATCGCCCTGTTGGTGGCGGCGCTCAGTTGGTTGCTCGGCAGCCTGATCGGTCACGACTCCAGCCAGCGTATTCGCGACGAAATCGGCCGTGACCTGGCGGAAACCTCCTTCCAGATGATCGACCGCCTGGATCGAGACATGGCCAGCCGCGCCGACTACCTGCAAGTACTCGGCAGCCTACGCGCGCTGCGTGAGCCGAACGACATCGGAGAAATCCGCCGCCTGCTCGATCGCCTGCAGCAGGAGATCCCCAGCATCTCCTGGATCGGCTTTACCGATCCCCAAGGCACGGTACTGGCCTCCAGCAACGGCATACTCGAAGGCGTCAGCATCGCCCAGCGCCCGGTTTATCTCGAAGGGCGCAAAGGCCTGTTCATCGGCGATGTGCACGAAGCCGTGCTGCTGGCCAAGCTGTTGCCCAACCCCAGCGGCGAGGCGATGAAGTTCGTCGACATCAGCCTGGCGACTTACAGCCCGAACGGCGAGTTGAGCGGCGTACTGGCCTCGCACCTGTCCTGGGGCTGGGCCGACGAAGTACGTCAATCGTTGCTGGAGCCCATCCAGAAACAGCGCAATGTGGAGTTCCTGGTACTGGGCCAGGACCACAGCATCCTGCTCGGTCCGAGGTCGATGATCGGCCAGAAGCTCGACCTGCCAGCGCTGCAAGACAACCAGAAGACCTCCCATCACTGGGCCGTGCAACAGTGGCCGGATGGCCAGAGCTATCTCACCGGCTTCGCTACCAGCCAGGGCCACCAGGATTATGCTGGCCTGGGCTGGACCGTGGTGGCCCGCCAACCCCAGGCCGAGGCCTATGCCCCGGCCCGCGAGCTGACCCGCAACGTGCTGCTCTGGGGTAGCGCGCTGGCGCTGTTGTTCGCCTTCGTCGGCTGGCTGCTGACCGGCTACTTCACCCAGCCGCTGCGGCAGATCGCCAAGGCAGCCGATCGCCTCAGCGCCGGCGAAGTCACGGTGATTCCCGACCTGCGCAGCCCCAGCGAGATCGCCCGGCTCAGCCAGTCGATCCGCCACCTGGTCGAAAGCCTGACCAATCAGCAGACCGCCCTGAACATCATGGAGGATCGCGCCCACAGCGATCCGCTGACCGGGCTGCCCAACCGCGCGGCGCTGGAAAAGTACCTGCCACGCATGCAGAAAGAGGCCAGCGCCAGCCGTACCTGCCTGGCCCTGCTGTACCTCGATCTGGACGGTTTCAAGCCGGTCAACGACCGCTTCGGCCACGCCGCCGGTGACCTCCTGCTACAGGAAGTGGCCAGGCGCCTGCGCACCTGCCTGCGCGACGGCGACCTAGTGGCCCGCCTGGGTGGCGACGAGTTCCTCATGATCCTGCGTGTTTCCCGGGCTGACGCCCTGCCGCAGGCCAGGCAGATTGCCGAGCGCACCCTGCAGGCCCTGACCGAGCCGGTCGCACTCGGCGAGCAACAGGCCCAGGTCGGCTGCAGCATTGGCGGGGCCTTCTGGCCGCTGGATCACACCGACCTGGGCCAGGCCCTGGAACTGGCCGACCAGGCCCTGTACCGCGCCAAACATGCCGGCAAGAACCGCGCAGAATTCCAGGCCAGCGAACTGCCTGACGCCATGAGCTCCTAATCTGCCAGCGCAGCCGGCGCCTCGACGGGCTGCGCCGGCTGCCCACGCTCGGCATCAGCCAGAATCATCTGCGCCGCCTTCTCGGCAATCACCAGCACTGGCGAACAGCTGTTGCCCGAGATCAGGCGCGGCATGATCGACGCATCGGCGACGCGCAAACCCGGCACGCCGTGCACGCGCAACCTGCTGTCGACCACAGCCTGCGCGCCCTGGCCCATGGCGCAGGTGCCAGCGGGATGGAAAATGGTGGTACCAATCTCCCCCGCCGCGCGCTGCAGGTCTTCCTCGCTCTGGTAGTCCAGCCCCGGCTTGTATTCCTGCGGCTGGTAAGGCGCCAGCGCCGGCGCAGCGACAATGCGCCGGGTCAGGCGAATGGCATCGGCGGCCACCTTGAGGTCGCGCGGGTCGCTCAGGTAGTTGGGCTGGATCAGGGGCTTGTCACGGGCATCCGCCGAGCGGATGGTCACACTGCCACGACTGTGCGGGCGCAGATCGCAGACCGACGCGGTAAAGGCAGGAAAATGGTGCAGCGGCTCGCCGAAACGCTCCAGCGACAGCGGCTGCACGTGATACTGCAAGTTGGCCGTGGTCTGGCCGGGGTCGGACTTGGCAAAGGCGCCCAACTGGCTCGGCGCCATCGACAGAGGCCCGCTGCGCCGCAGCAGATACTCCAGGCCCATGCCCAGCTTGCCCCGCCAACTGTTGGCGATGTGATTCAGGGTCGGTGCTCCGCTGATGCGGTAGATCAGGCGCAGCTGCAGGTGGTCCTGCAGATTGCCGCCGACACCCGCCAGTTCGTGGCGCACGCCAATCCCCAGGCGTTCGAGCAGCTCGCGCGGCCCTATGCCCGAGCGCTGCAACAGAGTCGGTGAGCCAATCGAGCCGGCGCAGAGAATCACCTCGCGGCGCGCCCGCCACTCGCGGCTAACCCCCTGCCACTCACCCATCACGCCGCTGGCGCGGCCACCCTCAAGCAACAGGCGCTGCACCTCGACACCACTCAATACGCGGAGGTTCGGCCGATTCTTGATCGGTCGCAGAAAGGCCTTGGACGCATTCCAGCGCACACCGCGCTGCTGGTTGACCTGGAAGTAGCCACAACCCGCGTTATCGCCGCCATTGAAGTCCTCGACGCTGGCGATACCACTCTGTGCCGCCGCCTCGCGAAAAGCATCGAGAATCGACCAGGACAGGCGCTGGCGCTCGACCCGCCACTCGCCGGCGCCGCCATGCAGCGCGGTTTCGCCGCCGTAGTGGTTTTCCATCTGGCGAAACAGTGGCAGCAGGTCCTGCCAGCCCCAGCCCAGGTTGCCGGCCGCGGCCCAGCCGTCATAGTCGCCGGCCTGGCCACGCATGTAGATCATGCCGTTGATCGACGAGCTGCCGCCGAGCACGCGGCCCCGCGGGTATTTCAGGCTGCGCCCATGCAGGCCGGGCACCGCTTCGGTGTCGAAACACCAGTCGGTGCGCGGGTTGCCGATGCAGTACAGGTAGCCCACCGGAATATGGATCCAGGGGTAGTTGTCCGGGCCGCCGGCTTCCAGCAGCAGCACACGGTTGCCAGGGTCGGCGGACAGGCGGTTGGCCAACAGGCAGCCGGCCGGCCCGGCGCCGACGATCAGGTAGTCATAACTCTCCGCGGTCTCTGGCATGCAGTCCTCGCAGGGCGGTTCTTGTGGTTATGCTCACCGAGCCTACCCGCAGTCGCAGCCCCGCGAAACCCTACCTTGGGTTAGGCCAGCTCGCGGCGCACCTGTGCCTCCAGCTCGGCCTTGAGGCCGGGCTCCAGCTTGAGCTGGCGGGCCAGCTCCTCCAGGTAGGCACGCTCCATGAAGTGCTCTTCATCGACCATCAGCACGCTGGCGATATACATCTCGGCGGCCATTTCCGGCGTGCTGGCAGCCCGCGCCACATCGGCCGGATCGAGCGGTTTGTTCAGCTCGGCATCCAGCCAGCGCAGCAGCTCGGGATCATTGGCCAGCGCGCCGATCTGCTCTTCGAGCAGTTGGCGCTCCTTGGCATCCACATGGCCATCGGCCTTGGCCGCCGCCACCATCGCCTTGAGAATCGCCTGGCTGTGCAGCTCGACCTGCGGCGCCGGCAGGCGGTCGACCGTCTGCGGCTCAACCTGCGGCTGGCCCTGCTGGGCCTGCCAGTTACCGTAGGCCTTGTAGGCGATGACCCCGAGCGCGGCCAAGCCGCCGTATGTCAGCGCCTTGCCACCCAGCTTGCGAGCACTCTTGTTGCCCAGGAGCAAACCCAGAGCGCCCGCAGCCAAGGCGCCACCGCCGGCGCCCTTGAGCAGGCTGGAGAGATCACCACCGCCCTTGCCGCCAGTGACACCACCCAGCAGCCCGCCCAGGCCGGAGGAAGATGCCGAGCCTCCCTGCTTCTGTTGCAGCAGGTCCTGGCCGGATTTGAGCAGTTGGTCGAGCAGTCCACGCGTATTCATTGCACGTTCCTCTGGTGAATAGGTCACTCCATGGTCTGACCGATTCTAGCCAGCGAGGTTGACGCCAGGCTCGCGGCGCTGTGCTTCTGAATATTGCAGCCGCCTCAGCGGCTCTGCACCAGGCTGAGCACCTCGGCGCCGCGCTGCGGCCGCTGCGCCAGATAGCGGGTACAGCTGACCCGCAGGAAGGAGGCGAAGTTGATCACCTCGCCGCGGTACTCCATCACCTCGTCGTACAGCTTGCTGATCAACTGATTGGTGGTCATGCCGTCCACCTCGGCGATCTCGCGCAGGATGTCCCAGAACTGGTTCTCCAGACGCAGGGTGGTGACCACCCCGCGAATGCGCAGGGAGCGCGAGCGCGACTCGTAGAGGATCGGATCGGCCTTTACATACAGCTCGCACATACCCTGCTCTCCTACTCAGCCCAGCACTTTCAGAAACGCCGCCAGCCAGGCCGGATGCGCCGGCCAGGCCGGAGCGGTGACCAGGTTGCCGTCGACATGCACGCCATCCATCGGCACCTCCACGTACTCGCCACCGGCCAGACGGACTTCCGGCGCGCAAGCCGGGTAGGCGCTGCAGCCGCGGCCCTTGAGCACATCGGCGGCGGCCAGCAGCTGGGCGCCGTGGCACACCGCGGCAATCGGCTTGTCGGCCTTGGCAAAGGCTTGCACCAGGGCAATCACCTCGGCATTCAGGCGCAGGTATTCGGGCGCGCGGCCACCTGGGATCAGCAGGCCGTCGTAGTCCTCGGCGCGCACCTTGGCGAAGTCGAAGTTGAGGGCGAAGTTGTGCCCCGGCTTCTCGCTGTAGGTCTGGTCGCCTTCGAAATCGTGAATGGCGGTGCGCACCGTCTGCCCGGCCGTCTTGCCCGGGCACACCGCGTGCACGCTGTGGCCGACCATCTGCAGGGCCTGGAACGGCACCATGGTTTCGTAGTCTTCGGCGTAATCGCCGACCAGCATCAGAATCTTCTTGGCCGTCATGGCAGTGACCTCCTCTGGATGAATGTGGCGCCAGTCTGCGCCGCCTCACCCGTCTCAGGGTAACAGCTGGCTACTACGTGCATAAAAAAGCCCCGCACTGGGCGGGGCTTTTCATCACAACCTTAGGCTTACAGCGGCTTGCCGCGATTGCCGTGGGCGGCGACGAACTGCTGCACGGTCTGCAGATCGTTAGCCAGCACGGTGCAGCGTTCCTCGCGCTGGAACAGGTCGCTCAGGTGTGGCGGCAGCGCCGGAACCGCGTCGATGCCGGCCTTCTCCACCGCTTCCGGGAACTTGACCGGGTGCGCGGTGCCCAGGGTGACCATCGGCACTGCCAGGCTGCGACGGCACTCACGCGCAGCACGTACGCCGATAGCGGTGTGCGGGTCGAGCAGTTCGCCGCACTCCTGGTACACCTCGGTGATGGTCTCGCAGGTCTGCTCATCGTTGACCGCCAGCGAGTCGAACAGCTTGCGCGCCTCGGTCCAGCGATCTTCATCGACGCTGAAGCCGCCGCCTTGCTTGAAGGTGTCCATCAGGCCAGCGATGGCAGCGCCGTTACGGCCGTGCAGGTCGAACAGCAGGCGCTCGAAGTTGGACGACACCATGATGTCCATGGACGGCGACAGGGTCGGGTGCAGGGTGTCCTTCACATACTGATTGCCGCTCATGAAGCGGTGCAGAATGTCGTTGCGGTTGGTGGCGACGATCAGCTGGCTGATCGGCAGGCCCATGTTGCGCGCCAGGTAGCCGGCGAAGATGTCGCCGAAGTTGCCGGTCGGCACCGAGAAGGCCACGGAACGGGCCGGGCCGCCCAGCTGCAGGGCTGCGTGGAAGTAGTAGACGATCTGAGCCATGATCCGCGCCCAGTTGATCGAGTTGACCGCCACCAGACGGGTACCCTTGAGGAAACCCTGGTCGGCGAAGCTGGCCTTGACCATCTCCTGGCAGTCGTCGAAGTTGCCTTCGATGGCGATGTTGTGGATGTTCTCGCCGAGGATGGTGGTCATCTGCCGGCGCTGCACCTCGGACACGCGGTTGTGCGGGTGCATGATGAAGATGTCGACGTGCTCGCAGGCCTTGCAGCCCTCGATGGCGGCCGAACCGGTATCACCGGAGGTGGCGCCCATGATCACCACGCGCTCGCCGCGCTTGCTCAGCACATGATCGAGCAGACGGCCGAGCAGTTGCAGGGCGAAGTCCTTGAAGGCCAGGGTCGGGCCGTGGAACAGCTCCATCACCCACTCGTTGCCGTTCAGCTGGCGCAGCGGCGCCACGGCGTTGTGAGCGAACACGCCGTAGGTCTCTTCGAGAATCTTCTTGAAATCGGCATCGGCGATGGAGCCGGCGACGAACGGGCGCATCACGCGGAAGGCCAGCTCGTGGTACGGCAGGCCAGCCCAGGAAGCGATTTCTTCCTGGGTGAAGCGCGGCAGGTTTTCCGGAACATAGAGGCCGCCGTCGCTGGCGAGGCCGGCGAGCAGGACGTCTTCGAAATTGAGGGCCGGGGCCTGGCCGCGGGTGCTGATATAACGCATGACTTTCCTACCTCAGACCAGTTGCTCGACGCGGATACGCACGACTTTGCCGACCACATCGGCCAGCCCTTCGAGGGCGGCGATGGCGTCGTCGATGCGCGACTCGATGACCCGGTGGGTGACCAGGATCATCGGTACCAGACCGTCGTGCTCTTCGGCCTCTTTCTGCATGATCGATTCGATGTTGATACCGCGCTCGGAGAGGATGCTCGCCACCTGGGCCAGCACGCCCGGATGATCCTTGGCCTGGATGCGCAGGTAATAGGCGCTTTCGCTCTCGCTGATCGGCAGGATCGGGTGATCGCTCAGGGCGTCCGCCTGGAAGGCCAGGTGCGGCACGCGGTTGGTCGGGTCGCTGGTCAGCGCGCGAACCACGTCGACCAGGTCGGCCACCACGGCGGACGCGGTGGCGTCCATGCCGGCACCGGCACCGTAATAGAGAGTGGAGCCGGAGGCGTCACCGTTGACCATCACCGCGTTCATCACGCCGTTGACGTTGGCGATCAGACGGTCGGCCGGGATCAGGGTCGGGTGCACGCGCAGCTCGATGCCAGCCTCGGTGCGGCGGGCCACGCCGAGGTGCTTGATACGGTAGCCCAGCGCTTCGGCGTAGTTCACGTCGGCGGTGGTCAGCTGGGTGATGCCTTCGGTGTAGGCCTTGTCGAACTGCAGCGGGATGCCGAAAGCGATGGAGGCGAGAATGGTCAGCTTGTGCGCGGCGTCGATGCCCTCGACGTCGAAGGTCGGGTCGGCCTCGGCATAACCCAGCGCTTGGGCTTCGGTCAGCACGTCGGCGAAGTCACGACCCTTTTCGCGCATCTCGGTGAGGATGAAGTTGCCGGTGCCGTTGATGATGCCGGCCAGCCAGTTGATGCGGTTGCCGGCCAGGCCCTCGCGGATAGCCTTGATCACCGGGATGCCACCCGCCACGGCGGCTTCGAAAGCGACCATGACGCCCTTCTCGCGGGCCTTGGCAAAGATTTCGTTACCGTGCACGGCAATCAGTGCCTTGTTGGCGGTGACCACGTGCTTGCCATTTTCAATGGCCTTGAGCACCAGCTCGTGGGCAAGGGTGTAACCGCCGATCAGCTCGACGACCACGTCAATATCGGGGTTGTTGACCACATCGAACACGTCGTTGGTCAGGGCGATGCCGGTGGTGTCGTACTGGGGCTTGGGCGAACGAATGGCAATCTGGGCGACCTCAATACCGCGGCCGGCGCGACGAGTAATCTCCTCGGCGTTGCGTTTGAGTACATTCAAGGTACCGCCACCGACGGTGCCCAGCCCACAGATCCCCACTTTCACCGGTTTCACGTTGTTTTCCCCATCTGCCTACACGAAACGGCCGGGGCGAACCCCGGCCGCACAAAAGAGCCGCACTTTACGAAGCGCCAGTACCTCAGGTCAATCGGCGCGAAGGCCGAATCACTTGGCCTTCAGGGCAATTTCGGCCAGTTGCGGCGCGGGCTGGTAGCCCGGAATCAGCTCACCGTTGCCCAGAACGATGGCCGGGGTACCGTTGACGCCGATCATCTGCCCCAGTTCGTACTGTTTGGTGACCGGGTTGTCGCAGCTGGCGGTCGGCAGTTCCTCACGGGATTTGGCCTTGTCCATGGCGGCCTGGCGATCCTTGGCGCACCAGACGCTGACCAGGCTGTTGTAGCCATGACTGCCCACACCCTGACGCGGGAAGGCGACGTAGCGCACTTCGATGCCGCGACGGTTGAGTTCAGGCACTTCGCTGTGCAGTTTCTGGCAGTAGCCACAATCGGTATCGGTGAACACGGTGATATGCGCCTTGGCCGGCTCCTTCGGCGAGAACACCACCATTTCGCTGAGCGGCACGTCATTGATCGCCTTGGCGATACCTTTGCTCTCGGCCTGGCGGGTCAGGTTGACGGCATCGCCATCCTTGATCTGATACAGGTTGCCCTGCATGAGGAACTGGCCATCGGCACTGGCATAGAGCATACGACCACCCTGCAGGTGCACCTGAAACAGGCCGTTCATCGGGCTCTCGGCGATGGCCTCGATCGGCATATCGGGTTGCAGTTTGGTCAGAGTGGCGCGAATGGCCTGGTCGGGATCGGCAGCAAAAGCAACGGAAGCGGCGAGGCTGAGAACGGCACCGCCCAGAACACGGGAAAGGGACATGGAGCACTCCTATGAACAGTGGCGCAAGCCTACCACAGCCACGGGCTAGAGCAGACCGCATGCGCCAGGCGGGCATGCTGGGGAGATGGACTGTTGATTCGACACGGCATGGATCCCGCACCTGACTCAGCCATAGCCAGGCCTTCGCCCTTTGCGACGCGCGCGGCACGCAACCCGGGTGTCGACATCCCTGTCGCGACCATGTGCCGCCACCGAACCCCGGCCTGCCATCCATGGCCAGGCGTTCGCCCTTTGCGACGCGCGCGGTACGCAACCCTGGTATCGACATCCCTGTCGCGACCATGTGCCGCCACCGAACCCCGGCCTGGCCATCCATGGCCAGGCGTTCGCCCTTTGCGACGCAGTGCGTCGCAAGCAGGCTCACCCCCTCGGGTGGTGCTGGGCGTGAAGTTCCTGCAGGCGGGCACGGGCGATATGGGTATAGATCTGCGTGGTGGACAGGTCGCTGTGCCCCAGCAGCATCTGCACCACGCGCAGGTCTGCGCCATGGTTGAGCAGGTGAGTGGCGAAGGCATGGCGCAGGGTATGTGGCGACAGCGACTTGCTGATGCCCGCGACCAGGGCCTGGTGCTTGATCCGATGCCAGAAGGTCTGCCGGGTCATCTGCTCGCCGCGCAGGCTGGGGAACAGTACATCGCTGGGCCGCCCCCCTAGCAGCAGCCCTCGCGCCTCCTGTTGGTAGCGTTCGAGCCACAGGATGGCCTCCTCCCCCAACGGCACCAGGCGCTCCTTGCTGCCCTTGCCGAACACCCGCAGCACGCCCTGCCGCAGATTGACCTGTTCCAGGGTCAGCGACACCAGCTCGGTCACCCGCAAGCCGCAGGCATACAGCACCTCCAGCATGGCGCGATCACGCAAGCCAATCGGGTCATCCAGATCCGGGGCTGCCAGCAACGCCTCGACATCCGCTTCCGACAGGGATTTAGGCAAGGGCCGACCGATCTGCGGCAGCTCGACCTGCAAAGTAGGGTCTTCGGCGATCAAGCCCTCGCGCAGCAGATAACGATAAAAACCCCGCAAGCCGGAGAGCAGGCGTGCAGTCGAGCGTGACTTGTAGCCCTGCTGCAGACGCCAGGCCAGGTGATCGAGAATGATCTCGCGCCCGGCGTTCTCCAGCGACAGGTCGCGCGCCTGCAGCCACTCGTTGAACAGACCAAGGTCGCTGCGATAAGACGCCCGGGTATGCACCGAAAGGCCTTTTTCCAGCCACAGGGCATCGAGGTAGCGGTCAATCAGAGGATGGTCGAGAACGGGCATGGCCAGGCTGTAATTCACGGAGACAAACGCTAGTCTTCCACAGCCAACCTACCCTCACCAGAGACACGGAGTCCTGATGAACGAAACGCAAGTCCTTCTCGGCATCGGCGGCATTGGTGCCGCCGCACTGGCCAGCCAATGGCTGGCCTGGCGCCTGCGCCTGCCGGCGATCCTGTTCCTGCTTATCTGCGGCATTCTCGGCGGCCCGATACTCGGACTGCTCGACCCCGAGGCACTCTTCGGCCCCCTGCTGTTCCCGCTGGTATCGCTGTCCGTCGCCCTGATTCTGTTCGAAGGCAGCCTGACCCTGCGCCTGTCGGAGTGGAAGGAAATCGGCGGCGTGGTGCGGCGCATGGTCACCCTGGGCGCCCTGGCAACCTGGCTGGTCATCGCCGCCGCCACTCATTACCTGCTCGGCTTCTCCTGGGATCTGGCCGTGCTGTTCGGCACCCTGACCCTGGTCACCGGCCCCACCGTGATCGTGCCGATGCTGCGGGTGATGCGCCCCAACGCTGCGGTGGCCAACATCCTGCGCTGGGAAGGCATCGTCATCGACCCCATCGGCGCCCTGCTGGCCGTCGTGGTGTACAGCTTCATCGCCAGCCGCAGCGGCGGCACACCACTTGGCGAGAGCATACTGACCTTCGCCCAGGTGATCGCGTGTGGCAGCTTTTTCGGCGCCCTGGGCGGCTGGTCGTTCGGCCAGGTACTGCGCCGCCACTGGCTGCCGGAGTACCTGGAAAATCTCGGTGCCCTGGCCGCCGTACTGGGCATTTTCATCGCCAGCAACCTGCTGGTGCACGAGTCCGGGCTGCTGGCCGTGACCGTGATGGGCATGTGGCTGGCCAATATGCGCGGGGTGGACGTCAAGCACATCCTGCACTTCAAGGAAAACCTCAGCGTCCTGCTGATCTCCGGGCTGTTCATCCTGCTGGCTGCCCGCCTGGACCTGAAAGCACTGATCGCCCTCGGCCCGGCAACCTTGGTTCTACTGGCGATCATCCAGTTCATCGCCCGCCCGCTGTGCGTGGCCTTGAGCACCTTCGGCTCCAACCTGAACTGGCGTGAACGCTCCCTGCTGGCCTGGATTGCCCCGCGCGGTATCGTGGCTGCCGCCGTCTCGGCCATCTTTGCCGAACGCCTGGAGGCCCATGGCGTCGCTCAGGCTCAACTGCTGGTCCCCCTGACCTTTCTGGTGATCATCGGCACCGTGGTTCTGCAGAGCGCCACCGCGCGCCCACTGGCTCAGTTGTTGAAAGTATCGGAGCCTTCACCACGCGGTTTCCTGATCATCGGCGCCAACCCCGTGGCTCGCGCCATCGGCAAAGCCCTGCAGCAGCGCAACCACCGCATACTGCTGACCGACTCCAGCTGGGAAAACATCAGCGCCGCGCGCATGGACGGCCTACCCACCTACTTCGGCAACCCGGCCTCGCAGCACGCCGACGCGCACCTGGACCTGATCGGGCTCGGCCAACTGCTCGCCCTGTCGCCCTCCAGCGAACAGAACAGCATGGCCTGCACACGCTTTCGCCCCGACTTCGGCAAGGCCAACCTGTATTACCTGCCAAGCCAGCGCGAACAGCGCCTGAGCGAGAAGCACCGCACCAGCGACGAGCATCGCGGCCAGCCTTTCGGCTACCCGGCGCAAAACTATGGACAACTGGCCAGCGCCCTGGCCCGCGGCGCAGAAGTGCGTAGCACCACCCTCTCCGGCAACTTCGGCTGGGCCGACTACCAGGCCCTGTACGGCGAACGGGCTACCCTGCTGCTGGCCTTCGACCCGAAAGGCTGGTTCCACATCGCCAGCGCCACGCTGAACTTCACCCCGGATGCCGACTGGACGCTGGTCGCCCTGATCGAGCCCGAGGCATAACAACAAGGCGCCCCTCGGAGCGCCTTGTCATTTAGTTGAAATCGGCCAGCACCGGAATCGGCTTCTTGTCCTCGCCGATGGCGACGAAGCTGAACACGCCGTTGATGGCACGCTCGCGACCGCCGCAGTACATACCCTCGACGAACACCTCCACCTCGACCTTGAGGCTGGTGTTACCCACCGCGATCACCCGGCCGATCAGCTCGACGATGGAGCCCGCGGGAATCGCATGCTTGAAGTCGATGCGGTCGGTCGACACCGTCACCAGCGGCAAACGGCAGAAGCGCGTAGCGGCGATGAATGACACTTCGTCCATCCAGGCCAGCGCCGTGCCGCCGAACAGGGTGTTGTGATGGTTGGTGGTCGGCGGAAATACTGCCTTGGCCACACGGGTCTCCGACAACTCGGTTCGACGCTGGATTTCTTGCTCTCTCGGGGTCATGCCACTAATGCTCCAGATGGAATGTGGCCGCCCGTGCCGCGCTGTTGTGGTTATTGTCACGCTGCCCGTACGGCAGGGCTGGAACTCGTCGGTCAGCGAGCTCCAGAAACAAAAAAAGCAGCCCGGAGGCTGCTTTTTTCAGGTCGGAAGACCGTCCGATCAGGACAGTTTTTCCTTGATGCGCGCTGCCTTGCCGGACAGGTCGCGGAGGTAGTACAGCTTGGCCTTGCGCACGTCACCACGACGCTTGACGCTCACGCTGTCGATCAGCGGAGAGTAGGTCTGGAAGGTACGCTCAACGCCAACGCCGTTGGAGATTTTACGTACGGTGAAAGCGCTGTTCAGGCCGCGGTTACGCTTGCCGATCACCACACCTTCGAAAGCCTGAAGACGGGAACGGTCGCCTTCCTTCACTTTCACTTGAACGATGATGGTGTCGCCCGGGGCGAAGGCCGGGACTTCTTTGTTCATCTGCTCGGCTTCGAGCTGCTGAATGATCTTGTTGGTCATGCTGTGCTCCTAAGACAAACCTGGGTTTGTCATCGATACGTTAACTATCGTCCCGCTGGCGGATGTATTCCTCCAGCAGCTTTTGCTCTTCTCCAGAAAGCGAGCGGCAATCCAGAAGATCGGGGCGACGCTCCCAGGTCCGACCAAGGGACTGCTGGAGGCGCCAACGCCGGATGTGTTCGTGGTTGCCACTGAGCAACACATCAGGAACACGTTTGCCCTCGTACAACTCCGGACGGGTGTAGTGAGGACAATCGAGAAGGCCGTCGCTAAACGAATCCTCCTCGGCGGAATCTGCATGCCCGAGCGCGCCCGGCAGCAGCCGCGTAACAGCATCGATCAGCACCATCGCCGGAAGCTCACCGCCGGAGAGGACGTAATCACCAATCGACCATTCTTCATCGACATGCGCTTCAATGAAACGCTCGTCGATGCCTTCGTAGCGGCCGGCGATGAGAATCAGCGCCTGCTCGCTAGCCAGTTCACGAACCCCCTGCTGACTCAGCTGGCGGCCCTGCGGCGACAGGTAGATCACCTTCGCTGCTTCCCCTGCATCCGCCTTGGCCGCAGCCAGTGCATCTTCCAGAGGCTTGATCTTCATCACCATGCCGGGGCCGCCGCCGAAAGGGCGATCATCCACGGTCTGATGACGGTCGTCGGTGTAATCACGCAACTGCCGGCAGTTCAACTGCAGCAGCCCCTGTTTCACCGCACGACTGGTAATGCCGTACTGACTGATGGCGGCGAACATCTCCGGAAAGATGCTGATGACTTCAACGCGCATGATCGGGACTCAGAAATCCGCGTCCCAGTCCACCCGCATCTCGCCAGCGGCCAGGTCGATCTGCTGCACGCACTGCTCGGTATAGGGCAGTAAACGCTCGCGATCATCCAGGCTACCCGCACAGGGCTTGACCACCATCACATCGTTGGCGCCGGTTTCCAGCAGGTGATCGAGGCGCCCGAGCAGTTGCCCTTGCATATCGATCACGTTCAGCCCTACCAGTTGGTACCAGTAGAACTCGCCCTCATCGAGGTCCGGCAACTGCTCACGGGGAACACAGATCTCGAATCCTGCGTAGGTGCGTGCCACCTCGCGATCATCAAGCCCCTTGAGCTTGGCTACCAGTACCTTGCCTTGCAGGCGACCGTTGACCAGCTCCATCTGCTTGACCTCGCCATCGCGCCTGAGCGTCCAACGGCTGTAGTCGAGCAGATTGTCGATCGGGTCGGTGAAGGAATAGATCTTCACTTCCCCACGCACGCCGTGCACCGAAGTGATTTTGCCGAGGACGACCAGGTCCTCAGCGGACGGCGTAGCGTTCATATTGCTTAGGCAGCAGCCTTAGCAGCTTCCTTCAGCAGCTGAGCAACGCGCTCAGACGGCTGGGCGCCCTGGCTCAGCCAGTAGGTAGCGCGCTCCTGGTTTACGGAGAGCTTCACTTCGGCACCGGTGGCGATCGGGTTAAAGAAGCCGATACGCTCAACAAAGCGACCATCGCGCGCATTGCGGCTGTTGGTCACGGTCAGGTGGTAGAAGGGGCGCTTCTTGGAGCCGCCACGAGCAAGACGGATGGTTACCATTGAACTTCGTTCCTGTAATCGGTGCTAACTTAAGGCACACACTTTGAGGGGCCAAGGCCCGAAAGGCCGCATATTCTAAGGATTATCCGGCCATTTGCAAATCTCTTTTTCCGCCGCCCATCGGCAGCGGCTTACAGCTTGGGCATGCCGCCCGGCATCATCCCGCCCAGACCACGCATCATCTTGGCCATGCCGCCCTTGGCGGTGAACTTCTTCATCATCTTCTGCATTTGCTTGTGCTGCTTGATCAGCCGCCCGACATCCTGCACCTGGGTGCCGGAGCCGAGGGCGATGCGGCGCTTGCGCGAGCCACTGATGACTTCTGGATCACGGCGTTCGGCCGGCGTCATGGAGTTGATGATGGCTTCCATCTGCTTGAACTGCTTTTCTGCCGCACCCTGAGCGTTGCCCATCTGCGACAGATTGACCCCTCCGATGGACGGCAGCTTGTCCATCAGGCCACCAAGGCCACCCATGTTCTTCATCTGCTGCAGCTGATCGCGGAAATCTTCGAGGTCGAAGCCCTTGCCCTTCTTCAGCTTCTTGGTGAGTTTCTCGGCCTTCTCGCGATCGAGCGTCTGTTCGGCCTGCTCGATCAGGCTGAGCACGTCGCCCATGCCGAGAATGCGCGAAGCGATACGATCCGGATGGAAAGGTTCCAGCGCCTCGCTCTTCTCGCCCATACCGATGAACTTAATCGGTTTGCCGGTGATGTGGCGCACCGACAGCGCGGCACCGCCACGGGCATCACCATCGACCTTGGTCAGCACCACGCCGGTCAGCGGCAGCGCATCGCCGAACGCCTTGGCGGTATTGGCGGCGTCCTGACCGGTCATGGCATCGACCACGAACAGAGTTTCCGCCGGCTTGATTGCCGCGTGCACAGCCTGGATCTCGGCCATCATTTCATCGTCGATAGCTAGGCGACCGGCGGTGTCGACGATGACCACGTCGATAAACTTGAGCTTGGCCTCGGCGATTGCCGCCTGGGCGATGGCTACCGGCTTCTGACTAATGTCCGAGGGGAAGAAGGTCACGCCGATGTCGCTGGCCAGGGTCTCCAGCTGCTTGATCGCCGCCGGACGGTAAACGTCGGCAGACACCACCATGACCGTCTTCTTCTTACGCTCCTTGAGGAAGCGCGCCAGCTTGCCGGCGGTAGTGGTCTTACCGGCACCCTGCAGGCCGGCCATCAGCACCACGGCGGGCGGCGCGACATTCAGGGCGAGGTCTTCGTTGGCCGCGCCCATCAGCTCTTCCAGCTCGGCACGGACGATCTTCACGAAGGCCTGGCCAGGCGTCAGGCTCTTCGATACCTCGGTGCCGACCGCACGTTCCTTGACCTTGTTGACGAAATCCTTGACCACCGGCAAGGCAACGTCGGCCTCAAGCAGGGCCATGCGCACCTCGCGCAGGGTGTCCTTGATGTTGTCCTCGGTCAGCTTGGCCTTGCCGGTAACATGGCGTAGCGTCTGGGACAGGCGGTCGGTTAGGTTCTCGAACATGCGCGATCCTTAAAACAGGGGGCTTGCAGCAGGTGGGCGAGTATACCCAAGAGGCGACGACGCCGACACCGCCGGCGGTCTTTCGTGAAACGCTTCTTATGTGCCAAACTCACGGCCTTTCGGGCCCGCCGTACAAGGATTTATGCACCCTCTGCTGCCCAGCCTGGCCGCCGCAGCCATTTATGCCGGCGCCACTACATACCAAGGCATGCGCCTGGCCAAACGCGAAGCGCCGAACAAGCCGCTGCTGGCGCTGCTGGCTCTGATCGCCCTGTTCTTCCATGGCGGCAGCCTGTTCATGCAGCTGCATGCCAGCGCCGGCCTGAGCCTCGACTTCTTCAACGCCGCCAGCCTGATTGCCTTTGCGGTCATCGCCATCACCCTGCTGGCCTGCTCGCGCATCCCGGTCGAGAACCTGCTACTGATCCTCATGCCCCTGGGCCTGCTGACCGTACTGCTGGCTCAGTTCCTGCCCAGCGGCACGCTGAAGCCGATCGATGAGGAGCCCGGCATCATCGCCCATATCCTGCTGTCGATCCTGGCTTACGGCCTGCTGACCATTGCCATGTTCCAGGCCCTGCTGTTGGCGCTGCAGGATCATCAGCTCAAGCACAAGCACCCGTCCGGCCTGATCCGCAACTTCCCACCCTTGCAGACCATGGAAAGCCTGCTTTTTGGCTTCCTCTGGGCTGGCTGGCTGCTGTTGTCGCTGTCGCTACTGTCCGGCTGGCTGTTCTTCGAGGATCTGTTCGCCCAGCACCTGGTACACAAGACCGTGCTGTCGTGCGTGGCCTGGGTGGTGTTCGCCGTGCTGCTGTGGGGCCGCCATCAGCTCGGCTGGCGCGGGCACAAGGCAATCCGCTGGACCCTGGCCGGCTTCTGCCTGCTGATGCTGGCCTACTTCGGCAGCAAGCTGGTTCGCGAATTCATCCTGCACATCTGAGGCAAACCCCGTGGCAGAGCTTCATCCTGGCTTTCTCCTGGGCTTGCTGGCCTTCCTGATCCTGTGCTCGGCGTTCTTCTCCAGCTCCGAGACCGGCATCATCAGCCTCAACCGCTACCGCCTGCGGCACAAGGCCCGCGAAGGACATCGCGGCGCCAAGCGCGCCAGCGCCCTGCTCAGTCGTCCGGATCGCCTGCTCGGTACCATTCTGATCGGCAACAACTTCGTCAACATTCTCGCCTCTGCCATCGCCACCGTGCTGGCCATGCAGATCTGGGGCGAGGCCGGCATCGCCATCGCCACCGTGGCCCTGACCATAGTGCTGCTGATCTTCGGCGAGATCACCCCTAAGACCCTGGCCGCCCTGCACCCCGAGCGCATCGCCTATCCGGCCAGCCTGCCGCTGCAGATCATGCTCAAGCTGTTCTACCCGCTGGTGATCGCCCTGAACGCCATCAGCAATGGTCTGCTGCGCCTGTTCGGCGTCGACCCCCATGCCCGAGGCAGCGACAGCCTGACCACCGAGGAACTGCGCAGCGTGGTGCGTGAGTCCGGCCAGTCACTGCCGGAGAACCGCCAGAACATGCTGCTCGGTGTGCTGGACCTGGAGACCGTGTCGGTCAACGACATCATGATTCCGCGCACCGAGATCATCGGTATCGACCTGGAGCATTCGCTCGGGCGCATCGTCCAACAGCTACAGAACACCCGCCACACCCGCCTGCCGGTCTATCGCCAGGACATCAACCAGATCGAAGGGGTGGTGCACATGCGCCAGCTGGCCCGGCGCCTGGCGCACAACCAGCTGACCCACGAGACCCTGCTGCAGGCCTGCCAGCCCGCCTACTTCGTACCGGAAAACACCCCCCTGTCGACCCAGCTGTTGAACTTCCAGAAGGAAAAACGGCGCATGGGCCTGGTGGTCGACGAATACGGTGACGTGCAGGGGCTGATCACCCTGGAGGACGTGCTGGAAGAAATCGTCGGCGACCTCAGCGGCAAGGATCAACAACAGCACGCAGAGATTCAGGCCCAGGAAGACGGCAGCCAGATCGTCGAGGGCAGCGCCAATATCCGCGAGCTGAATCGCGCGCTGGGCTGGCATCTGCCCAGCGAAGGGCCGAAGACCCTCAACGGCCTGATCACCGAGGCTCTGGAAACCATTCCCGACTGCCCGGTGTGCCTGAAGATCGGCCCCTACCGCCTGGAAATCCTCGAATCCAGCGAGAACCGGGTGAAGAGCGTGCGCCTGTGGCAGGCGCAGCTTATTCGCAGCGCGGATTGAGGCGCTCGGCCAGCCCTTCGGCCCACACCCGGTAGCCCAACGCCGAAGGGTGATAGCCGTCGCGCGCCAGATACTCCGGCGTGACCGTCAGCCCCAGCTTCACATACTCCACCCGCTCTTCCGCACAGGTACGATCCAGCACCGCATCGAGCAGGGCCGCGCGCACGCCGAGCAAGCGCCGCAGCAGCCAGGGCAAGGCGGTGAAGTGCTGAATCGGCGGCACACCGGTGAACGCCACTTGCGCCCCTTGGGCCGCCAACGCCCGGCTCAGATTGCGCAACGCCGCAGACCAACGCGCCTGCGAACTGAGATGAGTGGTGTCGTTGACGCCAAACACCAGCAGCACCAGATCCGCCGGCTCGCTCAGGGCCAACGGCAACAAGCGCTCACAGGCCTCTCCCGCCGTGATCCCGTTCTCGCCACAGGCACGCCAGAGCACCGGACGTTGCAGACGAACGGACAGCGCCTGCGCCAGTTGACCGGCCAGCGCCTCGGTCTGCGCCTCGACGCCCACGCCAGCCACGGTGGACTCGCCAATCAGCAACAAGCGCAGCGGCTCGGCAGAAAACTCCGCGCCAGCCATTCCAGTTTGCGCGCCCGCCGCCGGCGGCAGACGCAGCGCAGTGCGCCGCGTCCACAGCGCCTGCGGCAAAACCACCGGCAGCAACGCCAAGGTCAGTCCCCACCACAGGCCGGCGCGCAGATGACTCACAGCTCGACCTGGACCGCCGAAGACGCCCGCACTGCCTTGGCACGCGCCGCCTCGATACTTTCGTCGCGAGCCAAAGCCACACCCATGCGGCGCTGACCGTCCACCTCAGGTTTGCCGAACAGGCGCAGCGCCGTGTCCGGCTCGGCCAGGGCAGCGCCCAGGTTGGCGAAGGCGGTCTGCTGCGAACGACCTTCGACCAGAATCACCGAAGAGGCCGAAGGGCCGAACTGGCGAATGGCAGGAATCGGCAGGCCGAGGATGGCCCGCGCATGCAGGGCGAACTCGGACAAGTCCTGGGAAATCAGGGTCACCAGGCCGGTGTCGTGCGGGCGCGGCGAGACTTCGCTGAACCACACCTGATCGCCCTTGACGAACAGTTCCACACCGAACAGGCCACGACCACCGAGGGCCTCGGTCACCGCCAGCGCCACGCGCTCGGACTCGGCCAGAGCCTTGGCGCTCATCGCCTGCGGCTGCCAGGACTCGTGATAGTCGCCCTTGACCTGGCGATGGCCAACCGGCGCGCAGAAGGAAGTACCGACAACATGGCGCACGGTGAGCAGGGTGATCTCGTAGTCGAAGTCGATGAAGCCTTCGACTATCACCCGGCCCTTGCCAGCACGACCGCCTTCCTGGGCGTAATCCCAGGAGGTTTGTAGGTCGGCGTCGGATTTGAGCACCGACTGCCCCTTGCCGGAAGAACTCATGATCGGTTTGACCACGCAGGGATAGCCCACCGATTTAACCGCCTCGGCATAGGCCTCATAGGTATCGGCGAAATGGTAGGGCGAGGTCGGCAGGCCCAGCTCTTCAGCGGCCAGACGACGGATGCCCTCACGGTTCATGGTCAGCTTGGCGGCGCGCGCGGTAGGTACCACGGTAAAGCCTTCGGCCTCCAGCTCGACCAGGGTGTCGGTGGCGATGGCCTCGATCTCCGGCACGATGTAGTGCGGCTGCTCTTGCTCGATCACCGCACGCAGGGCGGCGCCGTCGAGCATGCTCAGCACATGGCTGCGATGCGCCACCTGCATGGCCGGGGCGTCGGCGTAGCGGTCACAGGCAATCACCTCGCAGCCCAGGCGCTGCAACTCGATGACCACTTCCTTGCCCAGCTCACCGGAGCCACAGAGCAGAACGCGGGTCGCACTGGGCGACAAGGGAGTGCCGATACGGGGCATGCAGGTTTCCTCGGAAAAGAAAGAAAGGGAATTCAGTGATGCGCGGGCTGCTGCAGGAACTGCCCGGCGGCGCGGGTGCGCTCGACGCAACGCGCCAGCACTTCACGCCGCTCGTCGTTGCTCATGCGCCCCCACTGGGTGATCTCGGCCGCCGTGCGCTGGCAGCCGGTGCAAACATCGTGTTCATCCAGCGCGCAGATGCTGACGCAGGGCGATTTGACCGGACGCTCGTCGCTCACGCCTTGTCCTCGGCCAGGTCGCGGGCGTAGCGCTGGGCATTGTGTACATAGTGGGCGGCGCTACCTTCGAGCATCTTTCTCTGCTGCTCGGTGAGCTCACGCACCACCTTGCCCGGGCTGCCCATCACCAGGCTGCCGTCGGGAATGACCTTGCCTTCGGGAATCAGGCTGTTGGCGCCGATGATGCAGTACTTGCCGATCTTGGCGCCGTTGAGGATCACCGCGTTGATGCCGATCAGGCTGTAATCGTCCACCGTGCAGCCATGCATCATCACGTTGTGGCCAACGGTGACGCCCTTGCCCAGGGTCAGCGGGAAGCCCATGTCGGTATGCATCACCGTGCCATCCTGCACGTTGCTGTTTTCGCCGATATGGATCAGCTCGTTGTCGCCACGCAGCACAGCGCCGAACCAGACATTGGCGCCCTTATCCAGCTGCACCTTGCCGATCACCGCCGCAGTCGGGGCGATCCAGCTCTCGGGGTGGGCTTGCACGCGGGCATCGCCCAGGCGGTATTTCATGGTTCGCTCCTTACAGGCGAATGACTTTCACGGAAGACTGTGGCGGCTGCTCCAGGTCGATCCCGGCATCGAATGCCAGGTTGACCAGCTCGACGATCATCACCGCCGTCAGCCCCCAGATCTTGTAATGGTCGTAGTGATAACAGGGTACGTACCAGCTGCGCCCTTCGTAATCGATGCGGTGGGTGACCTCACGCGGCGTCTCCAGGAAAAACCGCAGCGGCACGGCAAAGACTGCGGCGATCTCGCTGTCGTTAGGCCGGTACTCGACGTAATCCGGCACTACCCCGACATAGGGCGTGACCTGAATACCGAAGCGCGATACCAGCGGGCTGAGCGGGCCAACCACTTCCACCAGGCCAGGCGGCAGGCCGACCTCTTCCTCTGCCTCACGCAGAGCGGTGAAGGCCAGATCGGGATCGGTGGCATCACGCCGACCACCGGGAAAGGCTACCTCGCCACCGTGGGTGGACAGGCCACTGGCGCGCAAGGTCAGCACCAGCTCCGGCTCGTCACTGCGGGTCAGCGGCACCAGCACGGCCGCTTCGGGATAGCGCCGGTCAGTCTCCAGAATACGCGGACTATGGCCGCGCACACGCTGCAGGAGCTCGTCGAGCATGATCATTCTCAGTCTTTTCTTTTGCCCGGCATCATGGCACGAAGCGCCGGCCCGCCCAAGACCCGAACCGCCGCCGAGCTTGCCGAGCTTCGCCAGCTGCGGCCAATATGGCAATCGATCACGGAGAGCCCGGCATGAAATTCTGCAGCCAGTGTGGCGGCCCGGTGGAACAGCGCATCCCGCAGGGTGACAACCGCCTGCGTTATGTCTGCCCGCACTGTCACACCATCCACTACCAGAACCCACGCATCGTTGCCGGCTGTCTGCCGGTATGGGGCGAACAGGTGCTGCTGTGCCGCCGCGCCATCGAGCCACGCCGCGGCTACTGGACCTTGCCGGCCGGCTTCATGGAGAACGGCGAAACCATGGCCGAAGCCGCCATGCGCGAGACCGACGAGGAAGCCTGCGCAAGGGTGCGCGATCTGCAGCTCTATACTCTGTTCGATCTGCCGCACATCAGTCAGCTGTATGTGTTCTTCCGGGCCGAGCTGCTTGACCTCGACTTCTGTGCTGGCGAGGAAAGCCTGGAGGTCCAGCTGTTTCACGAGCAGGAAATCCCCTGGAACGAGCTGGCCTTCCCCACGGTCGGACGTACTCTGGAATGCTACTTCGCAGACCGTCGCGACCAGCACTTTCCGATCCGCAGCGAGGGCCTGGCCCCCTTCGTACCACGTCAGTAACCGTCAAACGGGAGCATCGTCATGGATACCAGCAACCACCACAGCCTGCGCACCCTGTTCGAACAGCTCGGCCTGCCAGCCAGCAACGAAGACATCGCCACCTTCATTCGCGACCACCAGCTGGCGCCTGACGAGAAGCTGGCCAAGGCGCCCTTCTGGAGCGAGGCGCAGGCCAACTTCCTCGCCGAGTCGCTCAAGGGCGACTCGGACTGGGCGATCCAGGTGGATGAGCTGGCGGTGTCACTGACCCGCGGTCATCACTCGGCGCACTGACGGCTGCCCGCCCCTCGTCGGCGGGTACAACGGCCAACCCAGAACGAGTGAGCACTCTGCCCTGCTCGCCTTGGCCGCTATCCGACCGCCGACGATTGATCATCCCCTTCGGCATAGGCAGACTCTCGCGCATAACAACCTGATCTATCAGGGCCGACAGATACACTCGGAACATCGCAATGCGCTGGTTGCTCGCCTTACTCTGCATCTTCTCCATCCACCTGGCTCAGGCCTCTACCGCCCCTGCCCTGCAAGGCAAATCGGTGGACAAGGTGCTGGTCGTCAAATCCGAACGCAAACTGCACCTGATGGGGCGCGGCGAAGTGCTCAAAAGCTATCGCATCTCCCTGGGCAAGCAGCCTGCCGGCGCCAAGCTGCGCGAAGGCGATAGCCGCACGCCGGAAGGCTTCTACTGGATCGACTGGCGCAAGACCAGCGACAAGTACAACCTGTCCATGCACATCTCCTACCCCAATGCCCGCGACGCGGCCAATGCGCGCAAGAAGGGCGTCTCGGCCGGAGGCATGATCATGATTCACGGCACGCCGCTGGATGACGAATACCCCGAGTGGTACTTCAGCACCCTGGACTGGACCGAAGGCTGCATCGCCATGCGCAACGCCGACATGCGCGAGGTATGGAATATGGTGCAGGACGGCACGCTGATCGAGATCCGGCCCTGACGATTTGCTGCGCGTCGGCCGGACGTTGCTGGGAGAAGACCCGGACAGTGGCTTGCCACTGAACGCCCGATAGGACGGCCCCGCAGGGGCGAGCGAAGCGAGTACGCTCATTTACTCCGCGCCCTCGGTCTCCTCCCGCCTAGCCCGGCTCTAGGAATCGTGTAGCTCCTGAGTCCAGTAACGAACAAGGCGCCTGCGGGCGCTTTTTTCATGCCCGGGATTTGCCGGAAGATAATTTGCGCGATAACTTATTGCGCAAATATTGATCAGAGGTTATCGCCATGAAAACGCCTCAGTCCTGCGCGGCCCTGCAGCTGGACAACCAGCTGTGCTTCGCCCTGCATTCCACCTCGCTGCTGATGACCAAGGCCTACAAGCCGATGCTGCAGAGTATCGGCCTGACCTATCCACAGTACCTGGCCATGCTGGTGCTGTGGGAAGGTGACGGCATCACCGTGGGCGAGATCAGCGCGCGCCTGCTCACCGATCCCGGCTCGCTTACGCCGCTGCTCAAGCGTCTGGAAGCCGAAGGCATGATCACCCGCACCCGCAGCAGCGCCGATGAGCGGGTGGTGGAGCTGCACCTGACCGACAAGGGCCGTAGCCTGCAGCAGGAGGCCGAGCGTTTTCCCGCCTGCATCCTCGAAGCAAGCGGCCGGACCCTGGAGCAGATCAGCGCTCTCAAGGATCAGATCATTGCCTTGCGCACCGAACTGCAGAAATCCGTTTGACCTTCGCCGCCGTCCACTCGGGCGGCGCCAACTCCTCGCCGAATCGCTTATTCCTAACCAATCAAGTTTTCAGAGCGAATTTATCTAACAATTAACTTGCGCGCAAAATTAAATCGCACTAGATTTCACATCACGCACTTACTTAGCGCGCAAAACTTTAGACAGCAAGCTACCTGGAGACACCATCATGCAAACCATCAAAGCCATCTACACCGCTACCGCTACTGCCACCGGAGGCCGCGACGGCCGTGCCGTTTCCTCCGACGGTTTCCTCGACGTCAAGCTGACCACCCCGCGTGAACTGGGCGGCGCCGGCGGCGAAGCCACCAACCCTGAGCAACTGTTCGCCGCCGGCTACTCGGCCTGCTTCATCGGTGCCCTGAAGTTCGTCGCCAGCCAGAAGAAACAAACCTTCCCGGCTGATGCTTCGATCACCGGCAAGGTCGGCATCGGCCAGATCCCTGGTGGTTTCGGTCTGGAAGTGGAACTGAACATCAGCCTGCCGGGTATCGAGCGCGCCACCGCCGAAGAACTGATCGCCGCCGCCCACCTGGTCTGCCCTTACTCCAACGCCACCCGCGGCAACATCGACGTACGCCTGGTACTGGCTTGAGCCACACCCTCAATAGGAGAACAGCCATGAACATCCGTCATCTCGCCAGCACCAGCCTCGCCGCACTCGCGCTTGCCGCCAGCTCGCTGACCTTTGCCACCGAGCCGGCTCCACAGTATCGCTACGGCCAGCCCCTGGACGTCGCTGAAGTCATCAGCCTGCAGGAAGCCGACTCGCAACACTGCGAAGTGGTCGAAGCGCGCATGGTTTACCGCGACTCCAGCGGAGCCGAGCGCTCCCTGACCTACCTCAAGCAAGCCGACAACTGCCACAACCAGGGCTAAGGCCCTGGTTCACCCCTCAAAATTTCGATTCGCCAGGAGAATGATCATGAACATCAAACAACTCGTTGGTAGCGGCCTGCTCACCCTGGCCGTCACACAAGCCTTCGCCGCCGGCAGCCCCGGCGTGGAACACAACACCCAGGCCTTCCTCCAGGCCCTGGAAGCTGGCGGCGGCCAACCGCTGGAAACCCTCAGCCCACAGGATGCCCGCGCCGTGCTGGTCGGTGCCCAGGCCTCGGTCAAGGTCGACCTGTCCGGCGTGAGCGTGTCCGAGAAGACCATTCAGGCCGACGGCCAGTCGATCCCGCTGACCATCGTTCGCCCCGAAGGTGTGAAGGGTGAACTGCCGGTGTTCATGTTCTTCCACGGTGGTGGCTGGGTACTCGGCGACTATCCGACCCATGCCCGCCTGATCCGTGACCTGGTGGTGAACTCTGGTGCCGTGGCCGTCTATGTCGGCTACACGCCATCGCCGGAAGCCCAGTACCCGACTGCTATCGACCAGGCCTACGCCGCGACCAAATGGGTCGGCGAACACGGCAAGGAGATCAACGTGGACAGCTCGCGCCTGGCCGTGGCCGGCAACAGCGTCGGCGGCAACATGGCCGCAGTGGTTGCCTTGAAAGCCAAAGAAGCCGGCGTGCCACAACTGCGCTTCCAATTGCTGCTGTGGCCGGTAACCGACGCCAGCTTCGAAACCGGCTCATACCAGCAGTTCGCCGAAGGACACTTCCTCACCCGCAACATGATGAAGTGGTTCTGGGACAGCTACACCACCGACCCGAAGCAGCGCGCCGAACGCTTCGCCTCACCACTGCGCGCCACGCCCGAGCAACTCAAGGGCCTGCCACCAGCGCTGGTGCAGACCGCCGAGTTCGACGTACTGCGCGACGAGGGCGAAGCCTATGCCCGCAAGCTGGACGCTGCTGGTGTCACCGTCACCACGGTACGGGTCAACGGCATGATCCACGACTACGGTCTGCTTAACCCGCTGGCGCATATCCCGGCCGTGCAAGCCGCCATGCGCCAGGCCGGCAACGAGCTGAAAGAGCACCTGCAGTAATACGCAAGCGCTAACGAAGAAGCCCTGGCATGCCAGGGCTTCTTTTATAGGGGAAAGCTCAGAACTGCAGGTCGGACAGCCGCCACACATCGAACGCAGGCGTTTCGTAGGGGTGAGCCTTGCGCATGGCCTTGACCACATCGTGGATCAGCTCGTCGGCCACCACCAGCTCGACTTTCCACTCTGCCACTTCCTCGACACGGCCAGCCTGGCCGAGAAACGGGCTGCTGCCAGCCAGCGGTCGAAACTGGCCCTTGCCCAAAGTCTGCCAGCAGCAGCTGTCGTACTGTCCAATGCGTCCTGCACCGGCCGCAAATACCGCAGCCTTCACATCTTCCAGATGACCTTCCGGCACATAGAAACAGAATTTGTACATCCAGCCCCTCCGAGCTTCGACGAATACAGCGATCCACAGACCGCACTGTCAAAGTGATAATGGCATTTTGCCTTATCACTTTCGCGTGGCCTAGTTCGCAACTCTGCATTGGAGTGCGCCAAGGTCGAATCGTCCATTGCCCTGATAGAGCCTTTGGCCATAAGCAGAAGCGGCTTAATCACCCTTGGTAAACCGCTGCCAGCGGGCCTTGAGCCCCGTGGCAGGCGGGTTATGACTGCCGTCGCAATACGGCAGGCGCTGCGATAAGCCACAGCGGCACAGCAGCAGAATTTGCTGACGAGCGGGCCTCAGAGACAGACCGCCGGTACAGTCGGAGGGGCAATCGGGAAGCGTGGACGAGCGCCCACAGCGGCATAGCAGATGGGTCTCGCCAGGGCAGACCTGGCGGACCTCGGGAAGCTTGGGATGGCCAGGTTCGGTCATGGGTCGTGAATCCGTAGCCCGGATGTAATCCGGGTTGCTGATGGTCCCGAATTACATCCGGGCTCCCCCATCTTTCTGGCACCCTCTCCCGCTAGCGGGAGAGGGGAAACGCGCGCTGTTAGTCCACCCAGACGCGGGCGTTGCGGAACATGCGCATCCAGCCGGCATCTTCCTGCCACTCATCCGGGCGCCAGGAGTTCTGCACGGCACGGAATACGCGCTCCGGGTGCGGCATCATGATGGTCACGCGACCATCGCGACTGCACAGACCGGTAATACCGCGCGGCGAACCGTTGGGGTTGGACGGGTAGCTTTCGGTGACCTTGCCGTGGTTGTCGATGAAACGCATGGCCACGGTGCCGGACAGATCGGCCTCCAGCAACGCCTCCTCGCTTTCGAACTCGGCATGGCCTTCGCCGTGGGCAATGGCGATCGGCATGCGCGAACCGGCCATGCCCTGCAGGAAGATCGAAGCCGATTCCTGCACCTGAACCATGGCCACGCGCGCCTCGAACTGCTCCGAGCGGTTGCGCACGAAGTGCGGCCAGAACTCGGTGCCCGGGATCAGCTCATGCAGGTTGCTCATCATCTGGCAGCCGTTGCACACGCCGAGGGCAAAGCTGTCCTTGCGCTCGAAGAAGGCCTGGAAGCCATCACGAGCACGGCTGTTGAACAGGATCGACTTGGCCCAGCCTTCACCGGCGCCCAGTACATCGCCGTAGGAGAAGCCACCGCAGGCCACCAGGCCCTTGAAGTCTTCCAGGCTGATGCGGCCGGCGAGGATGTCGCTCATGTGCACGTCGATGGCCGAGAAGCCTGCGCGGTCAAAGGCCGCGGCCATCTCGACCTGGCCATTGACGCCCTGCTCACGCAGGATCGCCACCTGCGGACGAGCACCCTTCTTGATGTAGGGCGCGGCAATATCCTGGTTGACGTCGAACGACAGCTTGGTCGACAGGCCCGGGTTTTCCTCGTCGAGGATCAGGTCGAACTCCTGGTCGGCACAGTCGGCGTTGTCGCGCAGGCGCTGGATCTGGTAGCTGGTCTCGGCCCACTGGCGCTGCAGCAGGCGACGCTGGCCACCGAATACCGCTTCGCCATTGAAACTGATAGCCACATCGCTGCCGTTGATCGGCTGACCGATCACCGCCACACAGTCGTCGAGGCCGGCAGCACTGAACTGGGCAAGGATTTCCGGCGTGGCGTCCTGGCGTACCTGGATGACCGCACCCAGTTCTTCGTTGAACAGTACGGCGGCCAATTCGGAAGCGTCGTCGGCCAGGCCGTCGAGGAACAGGTTGAGGCCGCAGTGGCCGGCGAAGGCCATTTCCAGGGCGGTGGTCAGCAGGCCACCGTCGGAGCGGTCGTGGTAAGCCAGGATATGGCCGTCGGCATTCAGCCCCTGGATCACGGCGAAGAAGGCCTTGAGGTCTTCGGCATCGTCCACATCCGGCACAGACTGGCCGAGCTGGGCGTGAGTCTGTGCCAGGATCGAGCCGCCCATGCGGTTCTGGCCGCGGCCGAGGTCGATCAGGATCAGGTCGGTCTCACCCTTGTCCAAGCGCAGCTGAGGGGTCAGCGACTGACGCACGTCCTGCACCGGGGCGAAGCCGGTGATCACCAGCGACAGCGGCGAGGTCACGGACTTGTCGACGCCCTCGTCCTGCCAGCGGGTCTTCATGGACATGGAGTCCTTGCCCACCGGAATGGTGATACCGAGCGCCGGGCACAGCTCCATGCCGACGGCTTTCACGGTGTCGTACAGACGCGCGTCTTCGCCCGGATGGCCAGCGGCGGCCATCCAGTTGGCCGACAGTTTGATGTCGGAGATTTTCTCGATGCGCGCGGCCGCCAGGTTGGTAATGGTCTCGCCCACCGCCATGCGGCCCGACGCCGGAGCGTCGAGCAGAGCCAGCGGGGTGCGCTCGCCCATAGCCATGGCTTCACCGGTGTACACGTCGAAGCTGGTGGCGGTCACGGCGCAGTCGGCCACCGGCACCTGCCAGGGGCCAACCATCTGGTCGCGGTTGACCAGACCGGTGATGGTGCGGTCACCGATGGTGATCAGGAAGCTCTTGCTGGCCACGGCCGGGTGGCGCAACACGCGCACGGCGGCTTCTTCGATGGCCACGCGCGACGCATCGAAGTCATCGCCCTGCTCGGCTTCGCGCTGCACGCTGCGGTGCATGCGCGGCGGCTTGCCGAGCAGCACTTCCAGCGGCATGTCCACCGGCTTGTTGCCGAAGTGGCTGTCGGAAACGGTCAGGTGCGGTTCGGCGATGGCCTCGCCGACCACGGCGAACGGGCAGCGCTCGCGCTCGCAGATGGCCTTGAAGCGCTCGAAGTCGGCGGCGTCCACGCTCATCACGTAGCGTTCCTGCGACTCGTTGCACCAGATCTCGTGCGGGGCCATGCCCGGCTCGTCGTTCGGTACGGCGCGCAGCTCGAAGCGACCGCCACGGCCACCGTCGTTGATCAGCTCCGGCAGGGCGTTGGAGATGCCGCCGGCACCGACGTCGTGGATGAACTTGATCGGGTTCTCGGCGCCCAGCTGCCAGCAGCGGTCGATCACTTCCTGGCAGCGACGCTCCATTTCTGGGTTGTCGCGCTGTACCGAGGCGAAGTCCAGATCGGCGGAGCTGGCGCCGGTAGCCATGGAGGAAGCAGCACCGCCGCCCAGGCCGATAAGCATGGCCGGACCACCGAGCACGATCAGCTTGGCGCCGACCGAGATCTCGCCCTTCTGCACATGGTCTTCACGGATATTGCCCATGCCGCCAGCCAGCATGATCGGCTTGTGGTAGCCGCGCACTTCTTCGCCACGCGGACTCTGCACCGCCTGCTCGAAGGTACGGAAGTAGCCGTTCAACGCCGGACGACCGAATTCGTTGTTGAACGCGGCGCCGCCCAGCGGGCCTTCGATCATGATGTCCAGCGCGGTGACGATGCGCTCAGGCTTGCCGTAGGGTTTCTCCCAGGGCTGCTCGAAACCGGGGATGTTCAGGTTGGACACGGTGAAACCGGTCAGACCGGCCTTGGGCTTGGCACCACGACCGGTAGCGCCTTCGTCGCGAATCTCGCCGCCGGAACCGGTGGAGGCGCCGGGGAATGGTGCGATGGCGGTCGGGTGGTTGTGGGTTTCCACCTTCATCAGGATGTGTACCGGCTCCTGGGTGGCGCCGTACTCGCGACTTTCACCATTAGGGAAGAAGCGCCCGGCGGTGAAGCCTTCGATGACCGAGGCGTTGTCCTTGTAGGCGGACAGAACACCATCGCTGTGCATCTGGTAGGTGTTCTTGATCATGCCGAACAGGGATTTCTCCTGGCTCTCGCCGTCGATATCCCAGCTGGCGTTAAAGATCTTGTGACGGCAGTGCTCGGAGTTGGCCTGAGCGAACATCATCAGTTCGACATCGTGCGGGTTGCGGCCCAGCTCGGTGAAATTCTTCACCAGATAGTCGATCTCGTCTTCAGCCAGGGCCAGGCCCAGTTGTACGTTGGCCTGCTCCAGAGCGGCGCGACCACCACCGAGAATGTCCACGGCGGTCAACGGCTTGGGCTGAGCGTGGCTGAACAGGCCGGCGGCCTCTTCCATGCTGCCCAGCACCAGCTGGGTCATGCGGTCGTGCAGCAGCGCGGCAACCGCCTGCTGATCAGCCTCGGAGAGCTCGCCACTGACGTAGTAGGCGATACCGCGTTCCAGGCGCTCGATCTTGGCCAGGCCGCAGTTGCGGGCGATGTCGCTGGCCTTGCTCGACCAGGGGGAAATGGTGCCGAAACGCGGGATGGTCAGGAACAGCTTGCCGGCCGGCTCCTGTACCGCAACGCTCGGGCCGTATTTCAACAGTCGGGCCAGCACCTGCTCTTCGCTGGTATCGAGGGCGCCAGTCACTTCGGCGAAGTGGGCGAACTCGGCGTACAGCCCAGTCACGGCAGGAACCTTGGCGGTCAGTTGCGAAAGCAGTTTGCCGTGACGGAAGGCGGAAAGAGCGGGCGCGCCGCGCAGGATCAACATCGTGAACAGCCTCGGGGAAGGGGTGTGCTTTGAGGCCGTGCATTCTAGCCTAAAGCGCCAGCGGACGGCACCTGTGGCGCATCGCCTAGCAGAGCGCAGGCCGACTGTCCAGATATGGCGCCTCCAGGCCTTTGCGTATACTGCGTCAATGTTTGCCCACACTGCGTTGCGCATCCGCACAGCCGCCTGGCTGTTGTCGACCGCAATCCTTCTGCTGCTCGCGGGTTGTGATACGCCTCCAGAGGCCGCCTCACAGCCCAGCACCATCGAGCGCATTCAGAAGGAGGGCGCGCTGCGTGTCATCACCCGAAACAGCCCGACCACCTATTTTCAGGATCGCGCCGGCGAGACCGGTTTCGAGTTCGAGCTGGCCAGAAGGTTCGCCGACAGCCTGGGTGTGGAGCTGAAGATCGAGACCGCCGACAGTCTCGACGACCTGTTCACCCGCCTCAACCAGGCCAATGGCCCGGTACTCGCCGCAGCCGGCCTGGTGGCGACCAACGGCCGCAAGACTCAGGCAAGCTTTTCCCACGCCTATCTGGATGTCACCCCGCAGATCATCTATCGCAATGGCCAGCGACGCCCCACCCGCCCCGAAGATCTGATCGGCCGACGCATCCTGGTGCTCAAGGGCAGCAGCCACGCCGAACAACTGGCCGATTTGAAGAAAAACCTGCCCGACCTGCAGTTCGAGGAGTCCGCCGATGTGGAGGTGGTCGATCTGCTGCGCATGGTCGATGAAGGGCAGATCGATCTGACCCTGGTCGATTCCAACGAGCTGTCGATGAACCAGGTGTACTTCTCCAACGTGCGGGTCGCCTTCGACCTGGGCGAGGCACGTGGCCTGGCTTGGGCCGTGGCCGCGGGAGACGACGACAGCCTGCTGCTGGAGGCCAACAAGTTCCTCGAACAGGTGCAGAAGAATGGCAGTCTGCAGCGACTCAAGGATCGCTACTACGGCCACGTCGACGTGCTTGGCTACGTCGGCGCCTACACCTTCGCCAAACACCTGCAGCAACGCCTGCCGCGCTACGAAAAAGACTTCCGCAAGGCTGCCGAGAAATACAAGGTGGACTGGCGCCTGTTGGCCGCCATCGGCTATCAGGAGTCGCTGTGGACTCCGGACGCCACCTCCAAGACCGGCGTGCGCGGCCTGATGATGCTGACCCAGAACACCGCCCAGGCCATGGGTGTGGTCAACCGCCTGGACCCCAAACAGAGCATCGCCGGCGGCGCCAAATACTTCGCCCTGGTACACAGCGGTCTGACCGATGACATGAGCGAACCGGATCGCACCTGGTTCGCCCTCGCCGCCTACAACATCGGCATCGCTCACCTGGCCGACGCACGCAAGCTGGCCAAGGCCGAAGGCCTCAACCCGAACAAGTGGCTGGATGTGCAAAAGATGCTACCGCGCCTGGCGCAGAAGCAGTGGTACAGTAAGACCCGCTACGGCTATGCCCGCGGCGGTGAGACCGTGCATTTCGTGCGCAACATCCGCCGCTACTACGACATCCTCAACTGGGTGACCCAGCCGCAGATGGAAGGCACCCGCGTGGCAGAAAGCAGCCTGCACATACCCGGCGTCAACCGCACCATTCCGCGCGGAGAAGCCGAGGCCAACCCCTCGCAGCTCTGAGGCTCGATGCCGCCCGGCTACCTGTCGCCACCTCGCCGGGCCTTGAAGAAAGCACTTAGCATCGCCCCGCTTTCCTCGGCCAGCAGGCCACCCTCGACCAGCACCCGGTGATTGAGAAAGTCCTGGCTGAAGAACTGGCCACGACTGACCGCCACACCGGCCCTCGGCTCGGTAGCACCATAGACCACACGACTGACCCGCGAGTGCACGATCAACCCCGCGCACATGCTGCACGGCTCCAGCGTCACGTACAGGGTGCTGCCGGGTAGACGGTAGTTCTGCAGCGCGGCGGCAGCAGCGCGAATCGCCACCATCTCGGCATGGGCGCTGGGATCGCTGGTGCTGATCGGGCAGTTGAAACCACGGCCGATCACTTCGCCATCCTGCACCAGCACCGCGCCCACCGGCACCTCGCCACGCTCGGCGCCCTGCTGAGCCAGCGCCATGGCCTCGCGCATGAAGCGCTCGTCCTGGCTGCGGTCGATGATTTTCACTCTCTGCATGTCACACCACGGCAATGGCGGCCATCAGGCCGGTTTCCATGTGGTCGATCACATGGCAATGAAACATCCACACCCCTGGATTATCGGCGACCAGGGCGATACGCGCCGTCTCGTTCTTACCCAGCAGGTAGGTGTCTGTGTAATAGGGCGTAATTCGCTTGCGGTCGGAATCCAGCACCTTGAATGTCATGCCGTGCAAATGAATCGGGTGCAGGTACTGGGCCATGTTGCGCAGCTCGAAGATGTAGCTGTGATCCTTCTGCAACGTGGCAATGGGCCTGTCGGCACAGCGCTTGTCGTTGATGTCCCAGGCCTGCCCGTTGATCTGCCAGTAGCTCGCCGGTCCCTTCTGCTGTGGCGTGGCCAGCACGGCCGACCATTCGAAGTTGAAGCGCAGGGTTTCGGCAGTGGTCAGATCAGGCTCAGCCACCGGATTGGCCGGCAGCGCCGCCGGCCAGGCGCCTGGTGTTTCGGCACTGGCCACACTGCGCAGGGTAGCCAGGCGCAGCGGGCCATTGCGCAAGGATATTTCCTGACCTGCAGCCGGCACCTTCACCGCCAGATCGATACGCATGCCGGCGCCAAGCAGGTATTCCTTGCCCAGCGGCCGCGGCGCCACCGGGTGGCCGTCCAGCGCATAGATGCGCGCCTCGCCGGCGCCCTTGAGGTTGAGCCGGTAGCTGATGGTGTTGTCCAGGTTGAGCAGCCGCAGGCGCACCACCTGGCCAGCCGGCAGGTCGAGCACCGGCAGGTGTTGGCCATTGATGGTCGACAGCCGGCCACGAGTCCCCTCGCGAGCGGCCAGGCGCGGCACCGAAAACGCGGTAAAAGCGCCCTGCTCGTCCACGTGCCAGGTCTTCAGGCTCAGCGTGCGCTCATGGAAAAATCCTGTGGGCTCACGCTCCTCGACGATCAGCGGGCCGACCAGCCCACGCCCGAGCTGCTCGGAGCTGGCAGTGTGCGGGTGATACCAGAAGCTGCCGGCGTCCTGACAGAGGAATTGGTAGTCGAAATACTCACCCGGCTTGACCGGTGCCTGGGACACATAGGGCACGCCATCCATCTCCAGCGGCAGGCGGATGCCGTGCCAATGGATGGTGGTCTCCACCTCCAGCTTGTTGATGAAGCGCACTCGCAGCATGTCGCCCTGGCGTACGCGCAGCTCCAGGCCCGGCGCCTGGCCACCGAAGGCCCAGGCAGGGGTGATGTGACCGGGCACCAGTTCCATGTCGAGCGGTGCGGCGATCAGCTCGTAGTCATGGGTCGCCACATTGGCCGGGCGACCCAGCCAATAACGCACACCACCGGCACCCAGGCCGGCTACGCCAAGCGCGCCGAGACCGGCGAGTATCTGTCTACGGGTAAAGGCCATCGTTTACGTCCATCGCCAAGCATTTGCGACATCTTCTCATTAGCAGGCCAGCACAGCGAGCTGCAGATTGCCGCAGGCAGAAACGACAAGGGCAGCTTGCGCTGCCCTTGTCGGTCACATCATTCCCACTCGATGGTGGCCGGCGGCTTGCTCGACACGTCGTAGGTGACGCGGGAGATACCGGAGATCTCGTTGATGATGCGGTTGGAGACCTTCTCCAGCAGCTCGTAGGGCAGATGCGCCCAGCGTGCGGTCATGAAGTCGATGGTTTCCACGGCGCGCAGGGCGACGACCCAGGCGTAGCGACGGCCGTCACCGACCACGCCGACCGATTTCACCGGCTGGAACACCACGAAGGCCTGGCTGGTCTTGTGGTACCAGTCGAAGTTGCGCAGCTCCTCGATGAAGATGTGGTCGGCCAGACGCAGCAGGTCGGCGTACTCTTTCTTCACTTCGCCGAGGATGCGCACGCCCAGGCCCGGGCCCGGGAACGGGTGGCGGTAGACCATGTCGTAGGGCAGGCCCAGCTCCAGGCCGATCTTGCGCACCTCGTCCTTGAACAGCTCGCGCAGCGGCTCGACCAGAGAGAACTGCATGTCCTCCGGCAGACCGCCGACGTTGTGGTGGCTCTTGATCACGTGGGCCTTGCCGGTCTTGGCGCCGGCCGACTCGATCACGTCCGGGTAGATGGTGCCCTGGGCGAGGAACTTCACATCCTTGAGCTTGGTGGCTTCCTCATCGAACACTTCGATGAAGCTGCGACCGATGATCTTGCGCTTCTCTTCCGGGTCGCTGACACCGGCCAGGCGGCCGAGGAACAGCTCCTCGGCGTTGGCGCGGATCACCTTGACGCCCATGTTCTCGGCGAACATGGCCATCACCTGGTCGCCTTCCTTGTGGCGCAGCAGGCCGTTGTCGACGAATACGCAGGTCAGCTGGTCGCCGATGGCCTTGTGCAGCAGGGCTGCGACCACCGAGGAATCGACGCCGCCGGACAGGCCCAGCAGCACCTTGGAGCTGCCCACCTGGGCGCGCACGGTGGCGATGGCGTCTTCGACGATGTTGGCCGGGGTCCACAGGGCTGCGCAGCCGCAGATATCGAGGATAAAGCGCGACAGGATGCGACCACCTTGCTTGGTGTGGGTCACTTCCGGGTGGAACTGCACGCCGTAGTAGGCGCGGCTGTCGTCGGCCATGGCGGCGATCGGGCAGCTCGGAGTGCTGGCCAGGATGTGGAAGCCTTCCGGCATGGCGGTGACCTTGTCGCCGTGGCTCATCCACACGTCCAGACCCAGTACACCGTCGGTGTCCACATGGTCTTCGATGCCGTCGAGCAGGCGCGCCTTGCCGACCACGTCGACGCGGGCGTAGCCGAACTCACGCAGGTCGGAACCTTCCACCTTGCCGCCGAGCTGCTCGGCCATGGTCTGCATGCCGTAGCAGATGCCAAAGATCGGCACGTTGAGGTCGAACACCGCCTGCGGCGCGCGCGGGCTGTTCGCTTCGTGCACCGACTCCGGGCCACCGGCGAGGATGATGCCGCGAGGAGCGAAGGCACAGATGGCCTCGTTGTCCATGTCGAAGGGATGGATCTCGCAGTACACGCCGATCTCGCGCACGCGGCGGGCGATCAGTTGGGTGTACTGGGAACCGAAATCGAGGATGAGGATGCGGTGGGCGTGAATGTCGTGGGCCATGGCCGTCGTCTCGTAGAAGAATCACAAATGACACGGGGCTGATCTGTCAGCCCCGTGTCGCATAGCAAAACGTCGAATCAACCGACCCGATAGTTCGGGGCTTCCTTGGTGATCTGCACATCGTGAACGTGCGACTCGGCCATGCCGGCGCCGGTGATACGCACGAACTCCGGCTTGGTGCGCATTTCCTCGACGGTAGCGCAGCCGGTGTAACCCATGGAGGCACGCAGGCCGCCCATCAGCTGGTGAACGATGGCGGCCATGGCGCCCTTGTACGGCACGCGACCTTCGATGCCTTCCGGCACCAGCTTCTCGGCGCCGGCCGAGGAATCCTGGAAGTAACGGTCGGAAGAGCCCTGAGCCTGGGCCATGGCGCCCAGCGAGCCCATGCCGCGATAAGCCTTGTAGGAACGGCCCTGGAACAGCTCAACCTCGCCCGGCGCCTCTTCGGTACCGGCCAGCATGGAACCGATCATCACGGCGGAAGCGCCGGCGACGATGGCCTTGGACAGATCACCGGAGAAACGGATGCCGCCATCGGCGATCAGCGGTACGCCGGTACCAGCCAGGGCAGCGGCAACGTTGGCCACGGCACTGATCTGCGGCACGCCGACGCCGGCAACGATACGGGTGGTGCAGATCGAGCCCGGGCCGATACCGACCTTGACGCCATCGGCGCCAGCCTCGACCAGTGCCTTGGCGGCGTCACCGGTGGCGATGTTGCCGCCGATCACCTGCACTTCCGGGAAGGTCTGCTTGACCCAGCGCACGCGGTCGATCACGCCCTTGGAGTGGCCGTGGGCAGTGTCGACGATGATTACGTCAACGCCGGCGTGAACCAGCGCGGCGACGCGGTCACCGGTGTCGGCGCCGGTACCGACGGCAGCGCCAACGCGCAGACGGCCCTGGTCGTCCTTGCTGGCCAGCGGGTAGGCCTTGGCCTTCTCGATGTCCTTGACCGTCATCATGCCTTTGAGGTTGAAGGCGCCATCGACGATCAGCACCTTCTCGATGCGGTGCTTGTGCAGCAGCTCGCGCACGGTTTCCTTGTCGGCACCTTCCGGCACGGTGACCAGGCGCTCTTTCGGGGTCATCACGTCGCGGACCTGGGCATCCAGGCGGTTCTCGAAGCGTACGTCACGGGAGGTGACGATGCCGACCAGATCGCCGTTGCTCAGCACCGGCACGCCGGAGATGTTGTTCTGGCGGGTCAGTTCGAACAGATCGCGCACGGTGGCGTCGGCTTCGATGGTGATCGGGTCCTTGACCACGCCGGCCTCGAATTTCTTGACCTTGCGCACCTCGGCAGCCTGCTGCTCGATGGTCATGTTCTTGTGGATGATGCCGATGCCGCCTTCCTGGGCCATGGCGATGGCCAGGCGCGCTTCGGTGACGGTATCCATGGCTGCGGACAGCAGCGGGATATTCAGCTCGATGCCACGGGTCAGGCGGGTCTTGAGGCTGACGTCCTTGGGCAGGACTTCCGAGTAACCGGGGATGAGCAGGACGTCGTCGAAGGTGAGTGCTTCTTGGCTGATACGCAGCATGGCGGGGCTCCCGGGAGGGAAAAATAAGAAGCGCGGCATTATACCTAGCGGGCCACCTTCGCTCAATGGCGATACGCCACTCAGTCGTGCACCTGCACCAGGCGCATGGCAAAGCCCAGGCGCTCGGCAAACTGCTCCAGCAACTGCGGCGAAAAGCACTCCGGCGGCCAGCCGTTGAACACGAAAGCCAGGTTGGAGAAAGCACAGGGCTGGAGGAAGAGGAAGCCGTTGATGTCATCCTCATGGCCGCACTCGGGGCAAGTGAAGTTGTCACTGACCCCGGCCATCCATTCGTCCAGACTCTCGAACAGCGCCACGCCGACTTCCTGGCGGCACTCGGGGCAACCGGCCTCTTCGAGAAAGTCGCGGGTCGGCGTGTAGATGCTGCGCAGGGTCACCACCTGCAGACCGTTGTACGGCTGGCCGAACGGCAGGCGCTCGGCATGAGGCAAGCGCCGTGCACCTTCGCCGATGGCATGGGCCATGCCGTTGCCCAAGCGCCCACAGGTGCTCAACTGGGCGTCGATCAGCCGCTGACCGCTGAGCCAGCGCACGATCCGCTGCGAGTGCGCGCCAAGGTGCGGCAGGCTGGAAATCTGCGGCACCAGGATGCTTTGTATGACGTTCATATAAGGAAGGATGGCTGAAAAGGCGGCGCAGTCTACTGGCTTGCCGCGCTTTGGGCACGCCGGGCAACCCGCTATCATGCCGGGCATGATTACCGACCCGTTCCAGCGCCTGGGCCTCGACCGCGAGGCCCTCAGCGTCAGCCAACTGAACAACCGTGCGCGCCTGCTACTGGAGGACGTTTTCGCCCAGGTCTGGGTCGAAGGCGAAATCTCCAACCTGGCCCGCCCGGCCTCCGGCCACCTCTACTTCACCCTCAAGGACAGCCAGGCCCAGGTGCGCTGCGCGCTGTTCCGGCAGAACGCCGCCCGCGTGCGTCAGGCGCTGCGCGACGGCCTGGCGGTACGGGTACGCGGCAAGGTTTCGCTGTTCGAGGGCCGCGGCGATTACCAGTTGATTCTCGATACGGTGGAGCCGGCCGGCGATGGCGCCCTGCGCCTGGCCTTCGAAGCACTGAAGGAAAAGCTGACCGCCGAAGGTCTGTTCGCCGCCGAGCGCAAACGCGCACTGCCCGCCCATCCACAGCGTATCGGCATCGTCAGCTCGCCGACCGGCGCGGTGATTCGCGACATCATCAGCGTGTTCCGCCGTCGCGCGCCGCAGGTGGCGCTGACCCTGATCCCCACCGCCGTGCAGGGCCGCGAGGCCACCGCACAGATCGTCCGCGCCCTTGAGCTGGCCGACCGCGCCGGCTTCGACGCCATCATCCTGGCCCGCGGCGGCGGTTCGCTGGAGGACCTCTGGTGCTTCAACGAAGAGGCCGTGGCGCGCGCCGTGGCCGGCTGTCGCACACCTATCGTCAGCGCCGTCGGCCATGAGACGGACGTATCGATCAGCGATTTCGTCGCCGACGTGCGCGCACCGACGCCCTCCGCCGCCGCCGAACTGCTGGCACCGGACAGCTCGGAACTGCAGCAGCGCCTGAACCAGCTCAACCGCCGCCTGCAACTCAGCCTGCGTCAACGTTTGCAGCGCGAAAACCTGCGCCTGGACGGCCTGGCCCGGCGCCTGCGCCACCCCGGCGAGCGCCTGCGCCAGCAGGCCCAGCGCCTGGACGACCTGGATATGCGCCTGCGCCGCGCCTTCCAGCAGCAAGCCAATAGCCGCCGCGAACGCCTGGCGCGCCTGGACGGCCGCCTCAACGCCCAGCATCCGGGGCGCGCCCTGGCCCTGCTGCGCCAGCGCCTGGACAGCCTGGGCGAGCGCCTGCCGCGGGCCATCGAGCTGCAACTGCGCCAGCAGCGCCAGCAACTCGCTGCTCTGGGCCAGCAACTGCACATCGTCAGCCCGCTGGCCACCCTCGGCCGCGGCTACAGCATCCTCCTCGACGAGCGCGGCCAGGCCGTGCGTGCCGCCAGCCAGACCCATCCCGGCCAGCGCCTCAAGGCGCGTCTGGGCGAAGGCGAGCTGGACGTTCGCGTCGAGGACAACCATCTCGCCCCGGTCACCCTGTCACTGCTCGACTGAACCGACCTGCGGATGAGTGAAGCGCCCCTACGAATCCGACTGATCAAGGAATAGCCCAATGCCTGCATCCCCTCGTAGGAACGAGCTTTGCTCGCGAACAGCAGCCGCGATGAAGTTTCGCGAGCAAAGCTCGCTGCTACAGTGCCTGCTTGCCACTCTGCTGCTCTGCCTTGCTCTACCCGCGCACGCTGAAGGCTTTATCACCCGCCTGCTGAACAAGCCGGTGCCCGGCGGCGTCGCGGTGGTCGACCTTGGCACGGGCCCGAACGCGCCGCAGGTGCGCTACCAGGGCAAACCGGTGCTGGTGGTGAAGGAAGATGGCCAGCGCTGGATCGCCATAGTCGGCATCCCGCTGACGATAAAACCCGGTCAGCAGCAGATCGAGGCCAACGGCCAAGCGCTGAGCTTCCAGGTCGGCGGCAAGCATTACCGCGAACAGCGCATCACCCTGAAGAACCAGCAACAGGTCAACCCGAACGCCAAGAACCTGGCCCGCATCGAGCGCGAGTTGACCGAGCAGAATGCCGCCTACCGCCAGTTCAGCCCGCGCCAGCCGAGCAACCTGCTGCTCGACAAGCCAGTCAACGGCCCGCTGTCCTCGCCCTTCGGCCTGCGCCGCTTCTTCAACGGCGAGGAACGCAACCCGCACTCCGGGCTGGACTTCGCCGTGCCAGCCGGCACCCCGATCAAAGCCCCGGCCGCCGGCAAGGTGATCCTGATCGGCGACTACTTCTTCAACGGCAAGACGGTGTTCGTCGACCACGGCCAGGGCCTGATCAGCATGTTCTGTCACCTGTCGGCAGTGAGCGTGAAACTCGGCGACGAGCTGCCGCGCGGTGGCGTGCTGGGCAAGGTCGGCAGCACCGGCCGCGCCACCGGCCCGCACCTGCACTGGAACATCAGCCTCAACGACGCGCGGGTCGACCCGGCAATCTTCATTGGCGCGTTCAAGCCCTGAGCGACGCGACGCCCAGCCCATAAAAGAAAAGACCGCCTGAGTGGCCCCAGGCGGTCTTTTCGATTCAGGCAACGCCGCTCGGGCTTACCAGTTGTAGCTGACCTTGGCGGTGATCTCGCGGCCCGGGTTGTAGTAGTCCGCGCTACCGCGACCGACCACATGCTGCTCGTCGAACAGGTTGCTGACGTTGACGGCCAGATCGGTGCCCTTGGCAATCTGATAGTTGAACGCCGCATCGAACAGCGTGGTGGAGTCACTCTCGCCGGTGTTGTTGAAGTCACCGAAGTAGTAGGAGCCTACATAACGGGCACCCAGGCCAACGCTGACATCGGTGCCCGGCACGCTGTAATAGCTCCACAGCGAGGCCGAGTGCTTGGGCACGGAAACCAGCTCGTTACCCTTGATCGACACGGCCTCATACCCCGACCCGGTCCAGGACTGCAGCGCACCGCGCAGTACCTCGGTATCCATATAGGAGTAGCCGCCGATCAGGCTGAGGTTCTCGGTCAGCTCGGCCTTGGCTTCCAGATCGAGGCCGCGCACGCGCTGCTCGCCCACGGTCTGCTGCTCGATCAGCCCGTTCGACTGCACGACTGCGGTGGCAACATCCTCCTGAGTCAGTTCATAGACCGCAGCGGAGAACAGCGCGTTGATCGCCAGAGGCGAGTACTTCACGCCCACTTCGTACTGCTTGCCACGCTCGGGAGTGGTGCCCACCTCAGGCGGGGCAACCGATTCCACATAGCTGACGTAGGTGGAAACCTCGTCGTTGACGATATAAGTCAGCGCGCCGCGGAAAGAGTTTTCCGAGAAGTCGTCCGAGGTCTTGGTGCCGTATAGATGGTCGGTTTCGGAGACGTCCATGGAGTCATTGCGCACACCCACTGTGACGATGAAACGCTCGTAGAACGACAGGTTCTGCTGCAGGAACACGGACTTGATGGTGCTGTCCTGGTCCTTGTCCTGGTAGACGATTGCCGGCGAAACGCCACGGTAGATCGGATTGCTCACGTCGATCGAGGCTGCGGAACCATAAACCGACACGTTCTCCGCCGAGGCATCGAGATACTCCACACCGACGGTGCTGCTGCTATCGATGTTCTCGAAGCGTGCGTCGTACTGCAGCATCAGGTTGCCATTGAGCTGCTCGGCTTCGCTATCGGAGCCCAGGTAGCCACGGTCAACTACGGTGCCGGTATGTCCGGAAGCGTCGCTGATATAGACATAACCGTACTCATCGCTCAGGTCGCTGTGACGCAGGTTGCTGCGCAGCACGAAACCGTTGTCGAAGTCATGGGTGAAGTTGGCGCTGACGTTGGTGCGTTCGACATCGTGGAAGTTGTAGCTCGGCTCGCCGAAGAACTCGTCGCGGTCGTACTCGCGGTCCATCGGGTAACCACCACTGTTGGGCGTGTTGTCCTGGCGCAGGTGGTCCACCACCAGGGTTGCCGAAGTAAAGGCCGTCGGCGCCCAGGTCAGGCCGCCCATCAGGAAGTTGTTGTCGTCCTGGGAGTGGTCGTACTCGCGGTCGCTGTCCTGGAACTTGCCGGTGAAGCGGTAGGCCAGGGTCTTGTCTTCGTTGGCATCGCCGGTATCCAGGCCAGTTTCCATATGGTTGAACGAACCATAAGTCGCATAGACCTCACCGAACCGATTGAAACGCGGCTGCTTGGTCACGAAGTTCACCGAACCACCCGGGTCGGCCGGGCCGAACAGCGTGGAGTTGGCGCCGCGCAGCACTTCGACGCGCTCGTAGGCAAAAGGCTCCTCGCGCACGCCGCGCATCGAGCCCAGGGTCAGGCCGTCACGGTAGGTGGTGGCCTGGAAGCCGCGAATCAGGAAATAGTCGTTACGGTCATCGGTGCCGTAGTAGTCGGTGATCACGCCCGGGGTGTACTGCAACAGCTCCTCTGTGGTGCTGGCGCTACGCTGCTCGACCTCCTTCTCGGTGATCACAGAGACCGATGCCGGAGTATTGAGGAGGCTGGTCGCCACCTTGCCGCCAACCCAGAGTTCCTGGGCCACGATGGAGCTGGACGTATCTTCGGCATCCGCCATGGAGTTGACGAGCACGGGAGAAAGGCGGAAGCCCTCTCCGCTGGGCGCCAGCTGCAGACCATAGCTGCCGTCGGCCTGCTGCACCGCCTCCAGCCCAGTACCGGCCAGCAGCATGGCCAGGCCTGATTGCACCGTGTAGCTGCCCTGCAAGCCTGGGCTGGTCACGCCCTCGGCCAGACTGCCGGCGCCGACCAGGTACACGTCCGACTCACGGGAGAAACGGGTAAGCGCACTGGACAGAGGGCCCGCGGGAATGTCGTAGCTACGCACGGAGGCAGTCGCGGCACTGTCCTCGGCCATGGCCATTGGCGACCAGCTGGCCAGGCTCACGGCAGTGCCCAACAGAGCCATATGAAGCGCCAGGGTCAGCGGGCGCAGGGCAAAAACGTGTGCGGCGACACCCGGGCGGGCAGCGCGCTGGTGACAGCGGTGGGACATGGACGGCGTTCCTCTGGGGAGCAAGGGTTGATGAACGAAGACCCTCGACAGGCGGTGCCGCTCGCGCGCTCATGGCGCCGGTTCGGCAAAGTTTCACGTCTTCTCACTGGGTAAACCAACGAGCAGGCGAAACCCGGAACCCTTTTTCCGATTTTTTGCGCGCAGTTTTTAAATCCGGGCTTCGATGCTCGTCCACCAGGGCATGGGCTGCTCGATGCGGATCGGCAACGCCGAGGCCAGCATGCGCAGCACGCGCTCGGGGTCCTGGATGGGGAAGTTGCCGTAGACCCGCAGGCCGGCCACTTCATCGGCCAGCCCGAGATGGCCATGGCGATAACGGCGTAACTCCTCGACCACCTCGCGCAGCGTGATGTTGTCGACCACCAGCGTGCCCTGGGTCCAGGCCTCGCGAGCCGCATCCGCAGCCTGGCTGTCGCCGATGTGCCGAGCATCGAAGTACGCCTGCTGGCCGGCGTCGACCACGCGCGTCGCGCCATCAGTTGTGCGTATCTGCACGGCACCTTCGTAGACGGCCAGCCAGGTTCGCGCTCCCTCGCGACGCACGTTGAAGCGCGTACCCAGGGCCTGTAGGCGCCCGTGCTCGGTGTCGACAAAGAAGGGCCGCGCATCCTTGGCAGTGGCGATGAAGACCTCGCCACGCACCAGCGTGACCAGGCGCGTGCGGCCACTGAACGCCAGGTCGATGGCGCTGGCGGTGTTGAGCCAGGCCTGCGAACCATCGGCCAGGGCGATTTCACGCTGTTCGCCAATGGCGGTGCGCTGATCCGCCCCCCAAGCCATCAGGCTCGGCGGCAACAGCGCTTCGCGCCAGCTCAGCCAGCCGCACAGGGAACCCGTGGTGATGGCAGCCATGCCACTGAGCAAACGACGTCGTGAATGCAGACGCCCGGTAGCAACGCCCAAGGCGTCGGCGGCCAGGCGGGTGTCGGGCCGACCACGCAGTGGTTCGAAGTCACGGCTGATGCCTTCGACATAACGCCAGGCCTGCTCGTGCGCCAGGTCCGCGCCCAACCAGGCCTGCCAGTGCGCGCGCTGCTGAGCGCTGGCCTGACCATCACGCAATGTGGCGTACCAGAACGCCGCCTGCTCCAGCACGGCATGCGGCGGCACGGAGGTTTCGTACCCGGCGCGCATCAGCAGATCGGCTCCTGGCGTAGAGCGGACACCGTCTCGCCGGCGCGCAGGCTCAGGCAGGCGAGCATGGCTTGGGCCACGTACTTGCGCACCATGCGCCCGGAAACGCCCAGTTCGGCGCCCACTTCATCGTCGGTCATCTCGCACACCACGGCGAGGGTGAAGGCGCGCGCCGCCTTGGCGGACAGGCTTTGCAGCATGCCGCTGATCTCCTCAAGGGCCTGCAGCACCATGGTCTGGCGTTCGGCGGAGGGATACTGCTCTTCCGGTAGCGCGGCCAGGGTATCGAGCCAGGCGCGTTCGATTTCCTGACGCCGCCACAGGTTGATGCACAGGTTGCTGGCCGTGGTGCGCAGGTAGGCACGCGCCTCGGCCATGCTGGCGAAGCGCGGCTGGCTGGCACCGCCAAGCAGGCGCAGAAAGGTGTCATGAGCCAGATCGGCAGCATCGCACGCATGCCCCAGGCGCCGACGCAGCCACGCCTGCAGCCAGCTGTGATGGTCGCAGTACAGCGTCTCCAGCGAGGGAGAGGTGGTATAGGCAGATAAGCTCACGGGCTGTCACCACGCCGCTGGATGGTGTCCTGCGGGCATCAAGGCATATTCGCTAAATGAGAATTGATAGCAATCATCACACAGCTTGCCACCCGCCAGCAACTCAGGGCGCGGGCTTATCCAACCGTTCCAACTGATAGAGCTTGTCGATCTGACAGGTCTGCGGAACCCCGCCCATGCCGTCGAACACGGTGATGTGATCCAGATGGGTGAGCAGACCCACGGTCGAGCTGTAGCCGATGGCGCTGCTGAAATCGAGGTGATCGCAGTCGCGAGTGAATTCGAGCAGATAGCGCCGCCCCGGCGCGCGACCCAGCACGATATGGCGCTTGTCCAGGTAATCCCAGTCGTCGATGTCGTAACGGGTGAGCGAGTCCACCGGCGCTCCCTGGCTAAGCCCCAGCTTGGCCAGGTGCTGATCCAGCGGCAGCTCAGCGTTGCGTACTCGCTCACTGGAAGCACAGCCAGCCAAGAGAGCCACGACAAGGATCAGCAATGGCGTTTTCATGTCACCTCCCACCGGGACACCTGAAGACACAAGCATGGCCCACGCCCACCCGCCAGGTTTGTTAGGGTATTGCGCCTCGCGCACGCTTCGGCAGCACCGCAAGCTCTCACTGATTGATCGGAACACTCCATGCCAGCACAGTACCGCGAAGCCCTGCAGTGGCTCGAACAGCACCCGCAACTCTACACCCTGATCAGCGCCAGCCTGCTGATCCTGGCGGCCTGGGTCGCCAACTGGCTGGTCAAGCGCATCCTGTTGCGCGGCCTGATCCACGGCCTGCGCGCCACGGTGTTTCGTCACGACCAGTTGCTCAAGGACAACAAGGTCATCACCCGCCTGGCCAACATCGTCCCGGCATTGATCCTGTCTCTGGGCAGCCGTCTGATCCCGGATCTGCCGGAAGCCGTGGTCACCATCACCGGCAACGTCTGTGGCGCCTTCATCATCCTCACCGTGGCCTTGGCCATCAGCGAAGCCCTGGGGCTGATCAACGGTCTCTACCTGCGCCGCCCGGACGCTCATATGCGACCGATCAAGGGTTACCTGCAGGTGATCAAGATCGCCATCTTCGCCATCGCCACCATCCTCATCATCGCCACGCTGATCGACCGCTCGCCGCTGATCCTGCTCTCCGGCCTCGGTGCCATGGCCGCCGTGCTGATGCTGATCTTCCAGGACACCCTGCTGTCGCTGGTGGCCAGCGTGCAGATCAGCTCCAACGACATCATCCGCGTCGGCGACTGGGTGGAGATGCCACAGCTCAATGTCGATGGCGATGTCATCGACATTGCCCTGCACACCGTCAAAGTGCAGAACTGGGACAAGACCATCAGCACCATCCCGACCAAGCGCTTTATCACCGATGCCTTCAAGAACTGGCGCGGCATGTCGGAAAGCGGCGGGCGCCGCATCAAGCGCTGCCTGCACCTGGATCAGAACAGCGTGCACTTTCTCGATGCCGAGCAGCTGCAGGAGCTGCGCGGCTTTGCCCTGCTGGCCGAGTACCTGGACGAGAAACAGGCCGAACTCAAAGCCAGCAACGCCGGCCATGACGACCCGCGCAACACTCGCCGGCTGACCAACCTCGGCACCTTCCGCGCCTACGTCGAGCGCTACCTGCGCCAGCACCCCAGCGTGCATCAGCAGATGACCCTGATGACCCGCCAGTTGCAGCCGGGCGCCGACGGCCTGCCGATGGAGATCTACTGTTTCACCAGCACCACCAGCTGGCTGGCCTATGAAAGTATCCAGGCGGATATCTTCGATCACCTGCTGTCGATCCTGCCGGCCTTCGGCCTGCGTGTATTCCAGAACCCCAGCGGTGCGGATTTCACCAGGCTGCTACGTCCCGCCGACCAACACTCAGGGTGACCGGTAGCGTCTGAGCGCTCCGCTGCTCCGGCACAAAGACACGACACACAACAATACCAACGGGCATTTCAGCCCTACCGGGAGCCAGGATGATCACTGTTCATCACCTCAACAACTCGCGCTCGCAGCGCACTCTCTGGCTACTCGAAGAGCTGGGCGTGGAGTACCAGATCAAGCGCTACCAGCGCGACCCGAAGACCATGCTTGCGCCAGCGGAGCTGCGCGCCGTGCATCCGCTGGGCAAATCGCCGGTGATCAGCGATGGCGAACAGGTTCTTGCCGAATCCGGCGCCATCATCGAATACCTCGCCGAGCGCTACAGCGACACCCTGCTACCACCGGCCGGCAGCCCCGAGCGCCTGCGCTGCAACTACTGGCTGCATTACGCCGAAGGCTCCGCCATGCCGCCCCTGCTGCTCAAGCTGGTGTTCGACACCATCGAACGCAGCCCCATGCCTTTCTTCATCAAACCAGTGGCGCGCGGCATCAGTCAGAAGGTCAAAAAGATGATGATCGAGCCGCAACTGCAGCTGCACCTCGACTATCTGGAAGCCGAGCTGGGTAAAAGCACCTGGTTTGCCGGCGAGTCGATCACCGCTGCCGACTTCCAGATGAGCTTCCCGCTGGAAGCGGCCGCCTCGCGCGCCGGGCTGGATGCCCGCCATCCCAGGCTGACGGCGTTCCTGCAGCGCATTCACGCACGCCCGGCGTATCAGCGTGCCTTGGAAAAAGGCGGTGAATACGCCTACGCCAAGTGAGTCGCCCCACCCTGCCGAGTGAATGCTGCGCTCGGCAGGGCGGCGACGGGGACTGCGCAAAGCACAAACGCCCAGCCGCTTCGCTGCACAATCGCCAGCTTGAATTCAAAGATTAATAGCAATTTCTTGCCGCAATAAACGCCATATCAGCAGTAACTAGCGTTTTTAAAACAAGTCTTGCCAGCTTTAACCTCGATATTTAAGGTTGACGCTATGAAAACAGCTCACACCCTCATTCTCCTGCGGCAACACGCCTGCCTACGCCTGGTCAGCCCACGACTGCGTAGCTGAGCCTCTCTCTCGCCCCACCCTTTTTCGTGTTGCCCCGGCCTGCCGCCGAACTCAAGGATTTGCCTGATGACCATGCTCAAAGACCCGTCGAAGAAATACCGCCCCTTTACCCAGATCCAGTTGCCCGACCGCACCTGGCCGGATCAGATCATCGACAAGGCGCCGATCTGGCTGTCCACCGATCTGCGTGACGGCAACCAGTCGCTGATCGAGCCGATGGACGCCGAGAAGAAAATGCGCTTCTTCAAGTGTCTGGTCGCCGTGGGTCTGAAGGAAATCGAAGTGGGCTTCCCGTCCGCCTCGCAGACCGACTTCGACTTCGTCCGCGAGCTGATCGAAGGCGGCCACATCCCAGACGACGTGACCATCCAGGTGCTGACCCAGGCCCGTGACGACCTCATCGAGCGCACCTTCGAATCGCTCAAGGGCGCCAAGAAAGCCATCGTCCACTACTACAACGCCTGCGCGCCGAGCTTCCGCAAGATCGTCTTCAACCAGGACAAGGCCGGCGTCAAAGCCATCGCCGTGGCCGCCGGCAGCACCATCAAGCGCCTGGCCGACGCTGCGCCGGAAACCCAGTGGGGCTTCGAGTACTCGCCGGAAGTGTTCAGCAGCACCGAGACCGACTTCGCCATCGAGGTATGCAACGCGGTGATCGGCGTGTTCCAGCCGACCCCGGCGAACAAGCTGATCCTCAACCTGCCGGCCACCATCGAGTGCGCCACGCCGAACAACTACGCCGACCAGATCGAATGGTTCGGCCGCCACATCGACCGCCGCGACAGCGTGCTGATCAGCGTGCACACCCACAACGACCGCGGCACCGGCGTGGCCGCCTCGGAGCTGGCCGTGATGGCCGGCGCCGACCGCGTCGAAGGCTGCCTGTTCGGCAACGGCGAGCGCACCGGCAACGTCTGCCTGGTGACCCTGGCGCTCAACCTCTACACCCAGGGCGTCAACCCGGAGCTGGACTTCTCCGACATCGACGCCGTGCGCAAGGTGGTCGAGGACTGCAACCAGATTCCGGTACACCCACGTCATCCGTACGCCGGCGACCTGGTGCACACCGCTTTCTCCGGCTCGCACCAGGACGCGATCCGCAAGGGCTTCGCCCAGCAGAAGGACGACGCCGTGTGGGAAGTGCCGTACCTGCCGATCGACCCGGCCGATATCGGCCGCGACTACGAAGCGGTGATCCGCGTCAACAGCCAGTCCGGCAAGGGCGGCATCACCTTCCTGCTCGAACAGGAATACGGCATCAGCCTGCCGCGCCGCATGCAGATCGAGTTCAGCCAGGTGGTGCAGCGCGAGACCGACCGCCTCGGCCTGGAGATGACCGCCCAGCAGATCTACAACCTGTTGCAGAGCGAATACCTGCAAGCCGACAGTCCTTACGTGCTCAAGGGCCATCGCCTGCAGGAAGAGAACGGCATCTGCACCGTGGATGTGGAAGTGACCTACGACGGTGAAACCCGCCGCAAGCACGGCACCGGCAAGGGCCCGCTGGAAGCCCTGGTCGCCGCCCTGCCGCAGAGCATCGAGATCATGGACTACCACGAGCACGCCATCAGCGCCGGCACCAATGCCCAGGCCGCGGCCTATATCGAAGTGCGCCTGAATGGCGGTCGCCCGCTGCACGGCATCGGCATCGACGAGAACCTGACTACCGCGACCTTCCGTGCCCTGTTCAGCGCACTGAACCGCGCCCTGGAGCAGGCCGAGGCCCAGGCCGCCTGATCCGTTGGAGCAGAATGAAAACGCCGGGCAATTGCCCGGCGTTTTCGTTTCTCCAGGGATTAAAAGTGGTAGGCACCACTGATGATCAGCGCATAGGGATTGTCCGTTTCGCCCACGACTCGCCCGCGCACGGCCGATGTGCCGGTATCCACCGGCCCTTCGCCGAAATCGACCAGATGGACATTGAATTCGACCAACTGGCCGTTGCCATGGTCGACCTGCACACCCGCGCCTACCCCCCAGATACGGTCCAGCGCCAGGGCCAGAGTGCGTTTGTCGTCGTCCACCGGCGCCTGCACATAAAAGGCATCCAGGGTGTAGCGCAGGCCATTGTGCTCGGGGAAGCCATAACCGATGGCGCCGGCCCAGAAGTTGTTGAAACCGCCGTCTTCCACATGGATATCGTCGCCATCGAGGGACACCGAGTTGGCACCGAAGCGGGAGAACTCGACCCAGCCAATATCGGCCACGATGAAGTCACCTGCCTCCAGCTCGTGATACAGGCCGCCAATGATGCGTTGTGGCTGCACCTGCTCGACTTCTATCTTGTCGCTGAGCACACCGCGCTCCAGCAGCCCGCCAATCACCGGCCCGGCATTGCGGAACTTCAGGTCACCATCGATATCGGTCTTCGACTCGCTGGTATAGGACAAACCGAAGCGTGTCTTCTCGCTCATCTCCCACAGCAGCGACAGGTTGAAGTTGGTGCCGACACCATCGAGCTCGGCCTTCATCCGCCCATCGGCCGCACCCGGCACCAGGGTATTGATGGCGACTTCCGACTCAGAGGAGATGTAGTTGATGCCCACGGCAGCACCGATCGACCACTGCTCGTTGATGCGCCAGGAAATCGCCGGCGTCAGAGCGACATAGACCAGCGAATAGCTGTCGGTGTAGTAGCGACCGGCCCAATCCGAGCCGTACTCCGAGCCGAAGCCGGTGGGCACGGTCAGGGAGATGCCGACATGCACATCCTCGGTCAGCGGGCGCACATGGTAGGCCTGGGGTAGGAATACCGGGCTGGAGTCATCGTCCGGATCACCGCCACCGGTCGTGGTTCTGCCCTCGTCTACCTCGAACTCACCGAAACCTCTGGCAACCATCAGGCTGAGGCTGGTCGTCGGCTCGGCCAAACGGGACATGCCCGCCGGATTGCTGTTGGCCGTCTCCGCCGTGTCGGCACTGGCAACGATGCCGGCGAAGCCTGCTGACCCCGCCACGGCAGACCCGCTGAAACATCCCGCCAGTGAAACTACCAGCCCCCAGTGTCGTGAAGATTGCATGGCGCCCCCGTCTGCAAACAGTGATGGTCGTATACAGCCCGGATGAGCATAGACGGGTGTTCGGACGCCTTCGTGAAAGCCGCTACGCACACAGCAACCCGCCATGCATCTCTGGGCATGGATTCGGCAGGATCGTGCAAGCCACGTGCAACCTGCCTGCCTTAGCCTTGCCTGCATCGTTTGCATCGCTCAGGAGAGCCCCATGAGTACGACCCTCGCCTTCGCTGCACAGAACCCCAACACCCCGCTGGCGCCCATGGAAATCCAGCGCCGCGCCGTCGGCCCGGACGATGTGGCCATCGATATCCTCTACTGCGGCGTGTGCCATTCCGACCTGCACACCGCGCGCAACGAGTGGAACAACACCCTGTACCCGTCCGTGCCGGGCCACGAGATCGTCGGCCGGGTCAGCGCGGTCGGCAGCAACGTATCCAAGTTCAAGGTCGGCGATGTGGCCGGCGTCGGCTGCATGGTCGACAGCTGCCGCCAGTGCGCCTCCTGCGGCGAGAGCCTGGAGCAGTACTGCGAAAGCGGCTTCACCGGCACCTACAACGGCCCGGTGTTCGGCGGCGAAAACACCTTCGGCGGCTACTCCCAGCACATCGTGGTGGATCAGCGTTTCGTCCTGCAGATCCGCCACAGAGCCGAACAGCTGGCGGCCGTGGCACCGCTGCTGTGCGCCGGCATCACCACCTACTCGCCGCTGCGCCAGTGGAAGGTCGGCCCGGGGCAGAAGGTCGGCATCGTCGGGCTGGGCGGCCTCGGCCACATGGGTGTGAAGATCGCCGCCGCCATGGGCGCTCATGTGGTGCTGTTCACCACCTCGCCAAACAAGCGTGACGACGCCCTGCGCCTGGGCGCCAGCGAAGTGGTGGTCTCGAAGAGTGCAGACGAGATGGCCGCACACGCGGGCAGCTTCGACTTCATCCTCAACACCGTGGCCGCGCCCCACGACCTCAACCCCTTCCTCAACCTGCTCAAGCGTGACGCCACCCTGTGCCTGGTCGGCGCGCCAGACTCGCCGCATCCTCCGGCGGACGTGTTCGGCCTGATCTTCAAGCGCCGTCGCATCGCCGGCTCGCTGATCGGCGGCATCGCCGAGACCCAGGAGATGCTCGACTTCTGCGCCGAGCACGGCATCGTCTCGGATATCGAGATGATCCCCATGCAGACGATCAACCAGGCCTACGAGCGCATGCTCAAGAGCGATGTGAAGTACCGCTTCGTGATCGATATGGCTTCGCTGGGTTAAAGGCCAGCAGTTGCGCAAAGGGCTAAGAGCATCGCGGCTGAAGCCGCTCGGAAGCGTACAGGCGTGCTGGGTAGGTTGGGTCGGGCCGCGTAGGTTGAGGCGTAACGCGCCGAAGCCCAACAGCGGAGTTACCTGACGGCTCGCTTGTTGGGCTTCGCTGCGCTCAACCTACGCGGCCCGACCCAACCTACACGCTACGTGTTCCCAGGCTCCTACTGCCCCGCCAGATAAAACCGATCCGCATCCAGGTGCGCCGGGAAACGCTGGCGGTAGGCGGCCAGCTCGGCTGCCGACAGCCGCACGCGAAACACGCCGGCAGCATCGCCCGGCGCCAGCAGGCTCTCGCCCTGGAAGTCCAGCACTTGGCTATCGCCGCTGTAGGGGTGGCCATTGCCGTCGTTGCCGATGCGGTTCACCGCGGCCACGTAACACAGGTTCTCGATGGCCCGTGCCGGTAGCAGGCGATTCCAGTGGTGACGGCGCGCCGCCGGCCAGTTGGCGGTGTACAGCAACAGGTCGGTGCTCTCGGGGTCACGGCTCCACACCGGGAAGCGCAGGTCGTAGCAGATCAGCGTGCGCACCCGCCAACCTTTGACCTCCAGCACCACCTGCTCGTCACCCGCCGCATAGTGCTTGTGCTCGCCGGCCATGCGGAACAGATGGCGCTTGTCGTAATGCGCCAGCGAGCCATCCGGCCGGGCCCACAGCAGGCGGTTACGATAGCTGCCGTCGGCGGCCTGGATGATCAGGCTGCCGGTAACCACCGCACCAATGCGCTGGGCCTGCTCACGCAGCCAGGCCGTGCTCGGCCCATCTTCCGCCTCCGCCAACTCGGCCGAGTGCATGGAGAAGCCGGTACTGAACATCTCCGGCAGCACCACCAGGTCGGCGCCACGGGCCAGCTCCAGCTGAGCGGCAAAGTAATCGCGGTTGGCCGCGGGGTCTTGCCAGGCCAGTTCACATTGCACCAGCGCCACTTCCAGGTCGTCGATCTGCTCGTTCATCGCTATCCTCCGCAAGACCTGCGTAGATACCCCTGCGCGCCACTGCCTGGCAAGCCACCTCAGGAGAAAACATGGAAGTCAGCAAGACCCGCACCAGCTTCTACCGCCGCCTCTACGTCGCCTGGCTGGTCGACAGCGGCAGCGCCACCAGCGTGCCTGCGTTGATCGAAGCCACCGGCATGCCCAGGCGCACTGCCCAGGACACCCTGGCCGCCCTGGCCGAGCTGGATATCCAGTGCGAGTTCATCCAGCACGACGGCGAGCGCAACAACGCCGGGCACTATGTGATTCGTGACTGGGGCGCCATCGACAAGCACTGGGTCGCCGCACACCTGGCTCAGATCAAGGCGCTGCTGGGCTATCCGTGACACCCTGCCTCGGATCTGTTGCCGTTTCGCCGCGACCGCGAAGGAGCCCGTCCCTTCGGGCTGCGCGAAAAACCTCGCCATGCGTTGTTGTGGGATTTGCCAAGGGAATGACCATTGCCTGCATCCCACGCCTAGCTTGGCGAGGATTTTCGCTGCAGCGCGGCTTGCGCCGAAACGGCAACAGACCCTAGCCACTGTTGCAGGAAGCCGGCATGAATTCACAACTGCTCATCGTCCTCGGCCTGCTGCTCGCCGCGGTGGTGTTGTTCGTGCGCAACAAGCCGCGCATGGATGCCGTGGCGCTGTTGCTGCTGGTGGCCCTGCCGCTGAGCGGCGTGCTCAATATCCAGCAGACCCTGAGCGGCTTCAGCGACCCCAACCTGGTGCTGATCGGCGCGCTGTTCGTCATCGGCGACGGCCTGGTGCGCACCGGCATCGCCTATCGCCTGGGTGACTGGCTGGCGGCCCGCGCCGGCAACAGCGAGACGCGTCTGATCGTGCTGCTGATGCTGGCGGCGGCCGGGCTCGGTTCGGTGATGAGTTCCACCGGCGTGGTCGCCATCTTCATTCCCGTGGTACTCAGCGTGGCCGCACGCCTGCGTCTGTCGCCCACCCGGCTGATGATGCCGCTGGCCTTCGCCGGCCTGATCAGCGGCATGCTCACCCTGGTGGCCACGCCGCCCAACCTGGTGGTGCATGCCGAGCTGCGCCGCCACGGTCTGGACGGCTTTGCCTTCTTCAGTCCCACCCTGATCGGCCTGCCGGTTCTGGCTCTGGGCATCGGCTACATGCTGCTGGCCCGCCGCTGGCTGTCGCAGGGCAACAATGACGACGAACAGCGCCCGGCCCGCCCTACCCTGGCCCAACTGTCCCGCGACTACCAGCTGAGCGAACGTGAACGGCGCCTGCGGGTGCGTGCCGACTCTCCGCTGGTCGGCCAGGTGCTCAACGAGCTGGAGCTGCGCCGCCAGCACGGCATCAATGTGATCGCCGTGGAGCGCCAGCAACAGTTCCGCAGCCTGCTGCTGATGGCCACCGGCAGCACTCAGCTGCAGGCCGGCGACCATCTGCTCATCGACCTGGTCAGCCCCGCCATCGGTCTGCTCGGCACCTATCGCGACCTCGGCCTGGAGCCGGCAGCGCTGAGCGCCTCCTACTATGCGCGTCACTCCCATCAGTTGGGCCTGGCCGAGGTGGTGCTGCCGCCCGAGTCGCGCCTGGCCGGCAAGACCGTGCAGGAGCTGGCCCTGCGCAGTCGCCACCGCCTCAACCTGGTCGGTCTGCGCCGCCAGGGCAAGGCAGTGGAAGGCGTGCTGGTCGACGAAACGCTGCGCGCCGCCGACAGCCTGCTGGTGGCCGGCGAGTGGAAGCACATCCACCGCCTGCAACAGCAGACCCACGACTTCCTGGTGCTCGGCCTGCCGGTAGAGGTGGACGAAGTGGCGCCGGCGATCCGCAAGGCGCCCTATGCCCTGTTCAGCCTGGCGGTGATGGTCGGCCTGATGGTCAGCGGCGCAGTGCCCAACGTGCTGGCCGCGCTGATCGGCTGCCTGCTGATGGGCGCCTTCCGCTGCATCGACCTGGACAGCGCCTACCGCGCCATCCACTGGCCGACGCTGATCCTCATCGCCGGCATGCTGCCGTTCGCCCTGGCTCTGCAGCAGACCGGCGGCGTTGATCTGGCAGTGCACGGCCTGGTGAGCCTGCTCGGCGGTGCCGGCCCTCACGCCATACTCGCCTGCCTGTTCGTCCTCACCGCGGTAATCGGGCTGTTCGTCTCCAACACCGCCACCGCGGTACTGATGGCCCCCGTGGCCATCAGTACCGCGCAAAGTCTGGGCATGGCGCCGCAACCCTTTGCCATGATCGTCGCCCTGGCCGCCTCGGCGGCGTTCATGACCCCGGTGTCGTCGCCGGTCAACACCCTGGTGATGACGCCCGGCCGCTACCGCTTCGGTGACTTCGTGCGCATCGGGGTGCCCTTCACCCTGCTGGTGATGCTGGTCAGTGTGCTGCTGGTGCCCTGGTTTTTCCCATTGACCTGAAAAGCTGTACACAAATAAAAACTTGCACAACTTTTATCTCGCGTATTTACTTGTACAAAAGCCAAATCGAGTACAAGTAATCGACGGGAGGTACAGGTTGTGGAACGTCTCAAGCTCGGCATCAGCGCCTGCCTGGTCGGCGCCCCGGTACGCTTCAACGGCGGTCACAAGGAATCACGTCTGTGCAGCCAGGTGCTGGCCGAGCACTTCGACTTCGTCGCCCTGTGCCCGGAAGCCGCCATCGGCCTGGGCATTCCCCGGGAACCCATCCGCCTGGTCGGCGACCCCGCTGCGCCACGCGCGGTAGGCACCGTACACCCCGAGCGCGACCACACCCAGGCGCTGGCCGAGTATGGCGAGCAGGTGGCCACGCAGATGCAGGACATCTGCGGCTACATCCTCATGCAGAAGTCGCCGTCCTGTGGCATGGAGCGGGTCAAGGTCTATCGCGAGAATGGCTACCCGGAGCCCGAGGGCGGTTCCGGCATCTTCGCCGCCACCCTGGCGCGCCTGCGTCCCGACCTGCCGATCGAAGAGGACGGCCGGCTGAACGATGCGGTACTGCGCGAGAACTTCCTTACCCGCGTGTTCGCCTATGCCGAGTGGCAGCGCCTGCTGGCGGCTGGCCTGACCCGCAAGGCCATCGTCCAGTTCCACTCGCGCTACAAGTACCAGCTGATGGCCAGCCACCCCCAGCAGTACAAGGCGCTCGGCCGACTGCTGGCCGACCTGGGCAAGTACGACCCGGCCGAGTTCGGCCCGCGCTACTTCAGCCAGTTGATGGCGGCACTGAAACGCTGCGCCACCCGCGGTACCCACAGCAACGTGCTGCAGCACCTGAGCGGCTACCTCAAACGCGCCCTGAGCAACGACGACCGCCAGGAAATCGCCCAGGTCATCGAACAATACCGCCGTGGCATCGTGCCGCTGGTGGTGCCGCTGACCCTGCTCAAGCATCACTTCCGTCGCCATCCGGACGACTACGTGGCCCGTCAGGCCTACCTGCAGCCACACCCGGAAAACCTCAGCCTGCGTAACGCCCTATGAGCCCGCCGGACGACTACCAGGACGCCCTCGCCCAGGGCTACCTGCCGATTCGCGAAGTGGCGCGGCACACCGGGGTCAACCCGGTGACCCTGCGCGCCTGGGAACGGCGCTACGGCCTGATCGTGCCGCACCGCACACCCAAGGGGCACCGCCTGTACTCCCAGGAGCATCTGACGCGCATCCACGCCATCCTCGGTTGGCTGAAACGCGGCGTGGCGGTGAGCCAGGTGAAGGAACTGCTCAGCACCCGCAGCGCCCCACCGGCACCAGGCAGCAATCAGTGGCAGACCTTGCGCGCTCAACTGCTGCAGTGCATCGAAGGCCTGCAGGAGCGCCAGCTGGACGAACACTTCAATCGCGCCCTGGCTCTCTACCCGCCACGCACCCTCTGCCAGCAGCTGTTCCTGCCTCTGTTCGACGAGCTGCACCAGCGCTGGCAGGGCGCGCCGTTCGGCGCCCAGCTGGAGCGGGTGTTCTTCCATTCCTGGCTGCGCAGCAAGCTGGGCGCGCGCCTGGCGCAGAACAATCGCCAGCTTGGTGGCACCCCGCTGCTGCTGATCAACCTCTCCGCATTACCGATGGAGCCTGGTCTGTGGCTGTGCGCCTGGCTGGCCAGCTGCGCCGGCAGCCCGGTGGAAGTCTTCGACTGGCCGCTGCCGTTGGTCGAACTGGCCGTGGCCCTGGAAAGCCTCACGCCCCATGCCCTGCTGATGTACTCCAGCCAGGCGCTGGACAACGCCTTGTTGCGCCGCGAGCTGCCACGCCTCAACAGCGCCTGCAGCGTGCCCCTGCTACTGGTCGGCCCTGCCGCCCATATCCACGGCGAAGACCTGCAACACCTGCCCGGCCTGCACCTGGCCGAAGATCCACTGAGCGCCGACCTGCTCCTGCAACAAATCAAGGCTTCCCCATGCGCCAACTGATCTGGTTCCGCACCGACCTGCGCGTGCACGACAACACGGCCCTTACCGCCGCCCTGCAGGCGGGGCCGACCATCGCCCTGTTCCTGCTCAGCCCGCAGCAGTGGCTGGAGCACGACGACGCGCCCTGCAAGGTCGACTTCTGGCTGCGCAACCTGAAAGAGCTGCAGCATCGCCTGGCGGAGCTGAACGTACCGCTGCTGATTCGCACTGCCGCGCACTGGCGCGACGCGCCCAAGGTGCTGGCCGACGTGTGCCGCGATCACAGCATTGGTAGCGTGCAGGTCAACGAGGAATACGGCCTCAACGAAACCAGCCGCGACCGGGCGGTAAGTGAGCACCTGCAAAAGCACGGCATCGAATGGCGTAGCCATCTGGACCAGTTGTTGTTCCGGCCCGGCAGCGTGCTGACCCGCAGCGGCACCTATTTCCAGGTGTTCAGCCAGTTTCGCAAGGTCTGCTATCAGCGCCTGCACACCGCCATGCCTGGCCTGGTAACAACGCCGAAAGCCCAGGCGCCACTCGACCTGGACAGCAACGCCATCCCCAAGGCACTCCCCGAGTTCGCCGCGCCCGAAGACAGCCTGCGCCAGCTCTGGCCTGCAGGCGAAGCCCATGTACGCCAGCGCCTGGACGAGTTCGCCGACGAGGCCCTGCTGTATTACCAGGAGCGACGCGACTTCCCTGCCCGCCCCGGCACCAGCCGCCTGTCACCCTACCTGGCCGCCGGCGTGGTATCCCCGCGCCAGTGCCTGCATGCCGCCCTGCAAGGTAACCGCGGAGAATTTGAAAGCGGCAACCCCGGCGCGGTGACCTGGATCAACGAGCTGCTCTGGCGCGAGTTCTACAAACACATCCTGGTCGGCTACCCGCGCGTGTCACGCCACCGCGCCTTCCGCCTGGAAACCGAGGCGCTGCCCTGGCGCCAGGCGCCGAGTGAGCTGGCCGCCTGGCAGCAGGGGCGCACCGGCATCCCCATCGTCGACGCGGCCATGCGCCAGCTGCTGGCCACCGGCTGGATGCACAACCGCCTGCGCATGGTGGTGGCGATGTTCCTGACCAAGAACCTGATGATCGACTGGCGCGAAGGCGAGCGCTTCTTCATGCGCCACCTGATCGACGGCGACCTGGCCGCCAACAACGGCGGCTGGCAGTGGAGCGCCTCCACCGGTACCGACGCCGCGCCCTACTTCCGCATCTTCAACCCCATCAGTCAGTCGCAGAAATTCGACCCGGACGGCCACTTCATCCGCAGCTGGGTACCGGAGCTGGTCGAGTTGAACAAGCGCGATATCCACGACCCGGCGGCACTGGGCGGTTTGTTCGGTCTCGCCAACTACCCACGCCCGATCGTCGACCTGGCCCGCTCCCGCGATCGGGTACTGCAGGCCTTCAAGAACCTGCCGCAAACGGAGGCCGTGCATGTCTGATTTCCTGCACCACTTCGCCCAACGCTTTGCCGAGCTGGACGCCAGCAATCTGCAACAGATCGACGAGCTGTACAGCGAGGACATCCTGTTCCGCGACCCGCTGCATGAGGTGCGCGGCCTGCCCGCTCTGCAGAACTACTTCGCCGAGCTGTATGGCAATGTCAGCCAGCTGTATTTCGACTTCCACAGCCACGACCAGATCGGTGACGGCGAGGGCTACCTGCGCTGGACCCTGCACTACCGCCACCCGAGCCTGCGCGGTGGCGCCCTGATTCATGTCGACGGCTGCTCGCACCTGCTGTGGTGGGACAAGGTCTACCAGCATCGCGACTACTTCGATGCCGGTGCCCTGCTCTATGAAAACCTGCCCCTGCTGGGCGGCGCCATTGCCTGGCTGAAGCGGAGGCTGGCATGAGCCGGCGTATCTGGCTGACCGGCGCCAGCAGCGGCATTGGCGCCGCCCTGGCGGAAATCCTCCTGCAACAGGGCCATCGCCTGGCCGTCAGCGCGCGCAATGCCCAGGCCCTGCAGAGCCTGGCCAGCCGTTATCCACAGCAGGTATTGCTGGCCCCTGGCGACCTCAGTGACGCCAAGCAGGTGCATGACATCGGCGCACGCATCACCAGCCAATGGGGCGCGCTGGATCAGGTCATTCTCAATGCCGGCACCTGCGAGTACATCGACGTACAGCACTTCGAGGCCGACCTGGTCGAGCGCGTGATGCGCGCCAACCTGCTGGCCGCCAGCTACTGCGTGGAAGCCGCGCTGCCGTTGCTACAACAAAGCCCGACACCGCATCTGGTCGCGGTGAGCAGCTCGGTCACCTACCTGCCCCTGCCGCGCGCCGGTGCCTACGGCGCGTCCAAGGCGGCGCTGCGCTACCTGTTCGAATCCCTGCGTATCGACCTGGCCGCCAGTGGCATCGACATCACCCTGGTCAGCCCCGGCTTCGTCGATACGCCGCTGACGCAGAAGAACGACTTCCCCATGCCCATGCGCTGGCCGGTGGAAAAGGCCGCTCGCCATATTGCTGAGCAGCTGGAGCGGCGACCGCTGGAAATCGCCTTCCCGCGCCTCTTCATTGCCGCTCTGAGCCTGCTTTCGTATCTGCCGGCACGCCTGCAGCTGGCCCTCGGCAAACGCCTGGCCCGCACGGAGCAACAGCCATGAACATCGCCATCATCGGCAGCGGCATCGCCGGCCTGACCTGCGCCTATCTGCTCAATCGCCAGCACCAGATCACGGTGTTCGAAAGCAGCGACTGGGTCGGTGGCCACACCCATACCGTGGATGTCGAGGTTGCAGGCCAGCAATACGCCATCGACACCGGCTTCATCGTGTTCAACGACTGGACCTACCCCAACTTCATCCGCCTGCTGGATCAGCTCGGCGTTGCCTCGCAACCGGCCGAGATGAGTTTCTCGGTACACGACCCGCTCAGTGGCTGCGAGTACAACGGCAACAACCTCAACAGCCTGTTCGCCCAGCGCCGCAACCTGTTCTCGCCGCGGTTCATCGGCATGTTGCGCGACATTTTGCGCTTCAACCGCGAGGCGCTGTTCGATCTGGAACAACAGCGCATCGCCGCCGACACCACCCTCGGTGACTACCTGCGCCAGCGCGGTTACGGCCAGCGCTTCATCGATCACTACATCGTGCCCATGGGCGCGGCCATCTGGTCCATGTCGCTGGCCGACATGCTGACCTTCCCGCTGCAGTTCTTCGTGCGATTCTTCAAGAACCACGGCCTGCTCTCGGTCAACGACCGCCCGCAGTGGCGGGTGATCACCGGTGGCTCGCGCAGCTATGTGGCGCCACTGACCGCCAGCTTCGCCGAACGCATCCGCCTGAACTGCCCGGTGCAGAAGGTCGAGCGTGACGCCGAGGGCGTGACCCTGCACAGCGCCGGCGGTAGCGAACGCTTCGACAAGGTGGTCTTCGCCTGCCACAGCGACCAGGCCCTGGCCCTGCTCGCCGCGCCGAGCGAGACCGAGTGGAAGATCCTCAGCGCCCTGCGCTATGCCGACAACGACGTGGTGCTGCATACCGACACCCGCCTGCTACCCCAGCGCCGGCTGGCCTGGGCCAGCTGGAACTACCGCCTCGGCGGCACCAGCGAACAGCCGGCAGCGGTCACCTACAACATGAATATCCTGCAGGGCATCCGCAGCGAAACCACCTTCTGCGTCAGCCTCAACCAGACAGCCGCCATCGACCCGAGCAAGATCCTCGGCCGCTACCGCTACGCCCACCCGCAGTTCAGCCTGGCCGGCATCTCCGCCCAGGCGCGCTGGCAGGAACTTTGCGGCGCCCAGCACAGTTATTACTGCGGCGCTTACTGGGCCAACGGTTTCCACGAAGACGGCGTGGTCAGCGCACTGCGCGTGGCCCGGGCCTTCGGAGAGCAGCTGTGAACAGCGCGCTGTATCAGGGCTGGGTCAGCCACCGCCGGCACCTTCCGCGCGGTCATGCCTTTCGCTACCGCATCGGCCTGCTCTATCTCGACCTGAGCGAGCAGGACGCCGTGTTGGCCCTGTCGCCGCTGGCCGGTCGCTCGCGCTGGGCGCCCTTCGCCTGGCGCGAGACAGATTTCCTGCCGCAGTTCACCGGCCAGGGCATGCGCCTGATCGATGCCGTGCGCCAGCGCGTCGGCGAAGCCCTGGGCACGCCTCCGCAGGGCCGCGTGTGCCTGCTGGCACAACCGCGCAGCTGGGGCCTGGCTTTCAACCCGGCCAGTTTCTTCTATTGCTTCGACGAGCAGGAGCGCCTGGCCGCCATCCTCTGCGAGGTCAGCAACACGCCCTGGCGCGAGCGCTATCACTACGTGCTGCCGGCCAATGCTGAGGGCGAGTCGCGCCATCGGGTGGCCAAGAGTTTCCACGTTTCGCCCTTCCTGCCGCGCGAGCTGGAGTACCGCATGCGCTACTCGCCCCCCGGCGAACGCCTGCACATCCACATGGAGGACTGGCAGGGCAGCGACAAGCTGTTCGAAGCCGGCCTTGGCCTGACCCGTGTCGAACTCAGCCGCAGCAGCCTGCACCGGTACCTGCTGGCGTTTCCCTGGATGACCGGCAAAACCCTGCTGGCCATCTACTGGCAGGCCTTGCGCCTGCTGCTCAAGCGCACGCCGATCTTTGCCCATCGCGCCGCGGACGGCGAATTCCGTACCGCCCAACTGGAGCCCCGCCATGAAGAGTCCTGACCTCAGTTCCGCGAAAACCGCCGTACGCGCCGGCAATGGTTTGGGCGCCGGCCTGCTGCGCCGCGCCGTGCTGCGCCAGTTGAAGCAACTGCGCCATGGCCAGCTGAGCATCGTCGAGGACGGCGAGCGGCAGAGCTTCGGCCAAGCCGGCTCAGCCCTGCAGGCGGAGATCCAGGTACTGGACGGCGCCGTGTGGGCCATGGTCGCCGGCAATGGCTCCATCGGCGCTGGCGAGGCCTATATCCATGGCTACTGGAGCAGCCCCGACCTGACCGCGGTGATCCGAGTATTCGTCGCCAACCTCGATGTGCTGGATGGCATGGAGCGCGGCCTGGCCCTGCTCGGCCGGCCGCTGCTGCAGGGCCTGCACAGGCTCAATCGCAACACCCGCAGCGGTTCGCGCAAGAACATCGCCGCCCACTACGACCTGGGCAACGACCTGTTCGAGCAGTTCCTCGACCCGACCATGATGTACTCCGCCGCGATGTTCCAGAGCGAGCAGGACAGCCTGGAGCAGGCCCAGCTGAACAAGCTGGAACGCATCTGCCAGAAGCTCGATCTGCGCGCCGACGACCACCTGCTGGAGATCGGCACCGGCTGGGGCAGCATGGCCCTCTATGCCGCCAGCCACTATGGCTGCCGGGTGACCACCACCACCCTGTCGCGCGAGCAGTACGAATACACGCGCCAGCGCATCGAGGAACAGGGCCTGCAGCAACGCATCACCCTGCTGCTCAAGGACTACCGCGACCTCGACGGCCAGTACGACAAGCTGGTGTCGATCGAGATGGTCGAGGCGGTCGGCCACCGCTTCCTGCCCACCTACTTCAAGCAGTGCTCGCGCCTGCTCAAGCCCGCCGGGCAGATGCTGCTGCAGGCCATCACCATCCGCGACCAGCGCTACGAGCAGGCCAAGCGCTCGGTGGATTTCATTCAACGCTACATCTTCCCCGGCGGCGCCCTGCCCTCGGTGAGCAAGGTGCTGCAGATCGTCAGTCGCGATACCGACCTCAACCTGCATCACATGGAGGACTTCGGCCTGCACTACGCCAAGACCCTGCGCCTGTGGCACGCCAACCTGCGCCAGGCCCGCCACCGCCTGGAGCAGCTGGGTTATGACGAGTACTTCTACCGTCTGTGGGAGTTCTACCTGTGCTACTGCGAGGGCGGTTTTCTCGAGCGCACCATCGGCACCGCCCAGCTGCTGCTGGTCAAGGAAGGCGCGCGCCCCGCGCCACTGCTCGGCAACTTCACAGCCTGAGTTCACCCTCTCCGCCTGGGAGAGGGTACCCTTGCCATCCGTATTGCCGGCCCAGCCATCCGTCCATGACCGCTAACCGTTCGCTCATCCTCAATGCCCTGCTGTTTCAAATCGGCTGGTTCGCCTGCGTGTTCGGCGCCCAGCACCCCTGGCTGCTGCTGGTTGCGGCCGCCTGCCTGACGGCGCACTTCATCTGGGTCGCGCGCTGGCGTGTGGAAGGTCGACTGGTGGCCAGCGTGGCGCTGTTCGGCAGCGCGCTGGACACCTTCCTGCTCAACCTCGGCGTGTTCGACTTCGCCGGTGACAGCCGCCTGCTACCCGCCTGGCTGGCTCTGCTCTGGGCCCTGTTCGCCACCACGCTGAACCACTGCCTGGCCTGGAGCGCCCGCCCCTGGTGGCTGGCCAGCCTGCTCGGCGCCGTGGGCGGGCCGCTGTCCTATTACGCCGGTGCCCGACTGGCAGATGTCGGCCTGCCGCTCGGCCTGTGGCCGACGCTGCTGTTGCTCTCGGCCATCTGGGCCGCAGTGATGCTGGTAGCCCATGGCTTCGCCGCCATGTACCGGGCCAAGACCCTGCCGCAAGACCGCCCCTCTGTCTAAGGGGACACTCACACAGCAGTGCAGGTTACGCCCTGCCGTTTGCATTCTGAACCGATCAGTCCTAAATTATCCGGCATGAATCAACGCGGCCGCCCCCTCTCCTACGATCCGGATCGAGTGCTCGATCAGGCTATGCAGATCTTCTGGCAGCATGGCTATGAGTCCACCTCGCTACAGGATCTGCTACAGGCTACCGGCCTGTCCAAAAGCAGCCTGTACCAGGCCTACGGCAGCAAACTGGGGCTGTTTCGTGCCGCCTTCGCACAGTACTGCCAGCAGCGCGCCAGCGACTTGCGCAGCCAACTGCTGGGCGCGCCACAGATCAAACCGGCGCTGGCCCACTGGTTACTCAGCGCCGCGGAAGAAAGCCAGACAGGCGAGCCGCCACGCGGCTGCATGCTGGTCAATGTGGCCAGCGAGTTTTCCCAGAGTGATCCAGAGATCGCGTTGCTGATCCAGCGAGGTGGCTCGGCTATCCAGCGAGCCCTGCGCGATGCTCTGCAACAGGCCGTCGCACGCGGCGAGTTGGCCGATACGAGCGACCCCGCAGCCCTGGCTGCCTATCTGCAATGCCTGATGAGCGGCCTGCGTACTCAGGTCAAGTCAGGCGCGCCACGCGAAGCAGTAGAAGCTGTTGTGAACCTCGCCCTGCAGGCTCTCGACTGATTTTTTGCCAATTTATGGACCGATCGGTCCCAGTAGGAGAAATGAAGATGCGTGAACTCTTTGAACTCTGCGGCGCCGACCCTCAGATCGTGTTCTCTCCATATTGCTGGCGAGTTCGCCTAGCCCTGGCATACAAGGAACTGGACTTCGTCAGTCGGCCCATTCGCTTCTCCGACAAGGCACTCATCAGCTTCTCCAACCAGCACTTGGTACCTGTACTGCGCGATGGTGAACAGGTTATCAACGACAGCCTGGCCATCCTGCAGTATCTGGACACGACATATGCACAGGCGTCCGCAGTAGGTGATCACCTGGCATACAGCCGCCTGCGCGTACTCGACAGCCTGTTCGCGCCGATGCGCATGGGCCTGTTCAAACACCTGATCCTGCGCATCTACGCCGCCATTGCAGATGAGGATCGCGCCTATTTCCGCGAGAGCCGCGAACGCAGCCTGGGTACCACCCTGGAAGCCTTCGCCGATGAAGCCGGTGGCCGTGCGCAGTTCTGCCAGGCCCTGGCGCCACTGAGCGCCGTACTGGGCAAACAGCCGTACCTGGATGGCGAACAACCTGGCGCTGCCGACTTCCTGCTCGGCGGGCTGTTCTTCTGGTCCTGGTGTCTGGGCAGTGCGCCCTGGTCCGAAGATACCGCCGCGTCGGCCTGGTTCCAGCGTCTGCTCGAACGCTGCGAAGCGCAACACGGTGAAGTTCGCCGCTACACACCTGTCGGAGCCTGACCAGCATGATCGACCTCTACTACTGGACCACCCCCAACGGTCACAAGATCAGCATCTTTCTCGAAGAAAGCGGCCTGGAATACCAGATCAAGCCGGTGCACATCGGCAAAGGCGAGCAGTTCCAGCCCGCGTTCCTGGCCATATCGCCCAACAACCGGATCCCGGCCATCGTCGATCACGTGCCACTCGACGGCGGCGAGCCACTGGCGCTGTTCGAGTCGGGCGCCATCCTCGAATACCTGGCAGACAAGTGCGGCCAGTTCCTGCCGCAAACCGATGTGCGCGCCCGCTTCCGCGTCCTGCAGTGGCTGTACTGGCAGATGGGCGGTGTCGGTCCCATGGCCGGGCAAAACCACCACTTCACCCGCTATGCGCCCGAACCGATTCCCTATGCCATAGAGCGCTACGTGAAGGAGACGGCACGCCTGTACGGCGTGCTCGACCGACAACTGGCCGGGCAGGACTATGTTGCCGGCGACTACTCCATTGCCGACATGGCCATCTATCCCTGGGTACGTGGGTGGCAGGCCCAGCAGCAGCGCCTGGACGAGTTGCCCAACGTCGCGGCCTGGCTGGAACGCATTACTGCACGTCCGGCCGTGCAGCGTGCCTATGCTCTGGCCGAACAGATCAACAGCGACCCGGCAGCCCTGCTAACCCCGGAGGCACGTCGTTTGCTGTTCGGACAAACGGTTACGCAGGCGTAATAGCGTCCTGTGGCGGGTCAAGTCCGCCGCAGGACTGCCGGTCGATCAGGTAAGCAGCCCTGCGTAGCAGCGCGTAAACTGCGCGCCATGACGCACATCCCCCATATCCAACTCCCCACTCCCCCGACTGTCAGTTGCAGCACCTGCGCCGCCTGTTGCTGCCAACTGGAAGTCATGCTGACCAGCGACACCGGCGTGCCACAGCGCTTCATCGATATCGACGACTGGGGTGGTGAAGTGATGCGCCGCCTCGACGATGGCTGGTGTGTCGCACTGGATCGGAACAGCATGCGCTGCACCATCTACGAACAACGCCCGCTGATCTGCCGCGAATTCGAATTGGGTTCTGCCGAGTGCCACGATGAGCGGCGCGGCATTAACGACATCTATCGCTGAGCGAGCATGGCCTCGGCCAGCAATAGCGGCACGTCCATCGAGTAGATGCATAAAAAAACCGGGCGCATGGCCCGGTTCTTCATGGTTATGAAACGGCTTAGAAACTCGTGCGGTAATGCAGGGTGTAAGCCTCGACCCCATCGTTCGGCTGCTTGATGCCGGCGTTGGAGTAATGCAGGGCGCGGATGCCGATCTCCTGACCGGAGAAACGCAGGCCGGCGCCAATGCGATCTTCGAACTGGAAGGACGAGCCCAGATCGTTGTCTTCCATCTCGGTGCTGGAGAATGCTGCCACACCGATACCCGCCTCGATGTAGGGCTGCACGCTGTCACCGGAAAACTCGTAGACGAACACCGGCGCAAACGACAGGCTGTGGTTGCTGGCGGTTTCGTCACCTTCCCAATAGGTGTAACCGGCATCCCAGTAACCGGTCAGACGCCCCACATCGCTCTGCCACCAGCTGGTGTTCCAGTCCCACTGGGCGCCGAGACGATAGACCATGGTCGAGTCGCCGCTCTGACCGATAGCCGCAGTGAAATCGACAGCCTGAGCAGAAAAACTTCCCAGCGCCAAAGCGGCGGTCGCAGCCAAAGAAAGGATCTTTTTCATTCGTCTAACTTCCTGTAGTGAAAAGTATCGGCGTCGTGACAATAGCCAGAGTATATAAACCCTGATTATTAAGGAAAGCCGACCAAAGCCGGATTCCTGTCTACTCGCTCAAACACAGAGCGGCTGAACGTCGGCGAGTTCAGACAATAATTTCGGCAGCACCCGGGCCATTGCCTGCGGATCGGCACTGGACCAATAACGCGTCGCCTGCGCCGCCCCTTTGGCACGCAAACCATGGCGGTCGAGCAGCGCCTGCAGCTGGCTGGCTACCGCCGCGCCGGTATCCACCAGACGCACCGACGCCGGCACCAGCTCGGCCAACAACGGCTTGACGAAAGGATAGTGCGTGCAGCCCAGAATCAGCGTGTCGCAGCCCTCGGCCAGCAACGGCTCGACCCAGCCGCGCAACAGCTCACGGGTGTGAGCGCTGTCCAGCTCACCGGCCTCGACTTGCTCCACCAGCCCTGGACAGGGCTGGGTAATCACCCGGATATCGTTGGCGAAACGGTCGAGCAAGGCGGCGAACTTGGCACTCTTCAGTGTGCCGGTAGTCGCCAGCACACCGACCACGCCGCTACGGGTGGCCGCGGCCGCCGGCTTGACCGCCGGCTCCATACCGACGATGGGCAGTTCGGGATAGCGCGCGCGCAAATCGGCGACTGCCGCCGCGGTGGCCGTGTTGCAAGCCAGCACCAGCGCCTTGGCGCCCTGGCTTAAAAGAAACTCGGCAATCGCCTGGCTGCGCTCGCGGATGAACTCCGGCGTCTTTTCGCCGTAGGGCACATGACCACTGTCCGCCACATACAGCAGCGACTCCTGCGGCAGGCGCGCGCGAATCTCGCGCAGAACCGACAGGCCACCGACGCCGGAGTCGAACACACCGACCGGCGCCTCGCTCACGGGCGCGCTCCGCACACCGCACAGGCCGGGTCGCGCTTGACCCGCAGCTCGCGAAAGCGCGTGCCCAACGCATCGATCAGCAACAGGCGGCCCACCAGCGGCTCGCCGAAACCAGCCAGCAGCTTGAGTGCCTCCAGCGCCTGCAGGCTGCCCACCAGCCCCACCAGCGGACCGACCACACCGGCTTCGCTGCAGGTCAGCTCGGCTTCGCTACCGTGGCCATACAGGCAGTGGTAGCAGGGGCTGGCCGCGTTGCGCGGGTCGAACACGGCGAGCTGGCCTTCCAGGCGGATAGCCGCGCCGCTCACCAGCGGCTTGCCGGTGGCCACGCAGGCCGCGTTGACCGCCTCGCGGGTGCCGAAGTTGTCGCTGCAGTCCAGCACCAGATCCACCGCCGCCACGGCAGCGGCAAGGGAGTCCTCATCCAGCGCCGTGCGATGCGGCACCAGCTGCACTTGCGGGTTGAGCGCCGCCAGGCGCGCCATGGCCGAGTCGACCTTGGCCACGCCGACCTGGGCACCGTCGTGGATGATCTGGCGCTGCAGGTTGGTCAGGTCGACCGTATCGAAGTCGGCCAGGTGCAGTTCGCCCACGCCAGCTGCCGCCAGATACAGCGCCACCGGCGAACCCAAACCGCCGAGGCCGACAATCAATACGCGGCTGTTCTTCAGCCGCAGCTGCCCGTCCACATCGATCTGCGACAGGAGAATCTGCCGGCTGTAGCGCAGCAGTTCGTCATCGCTCAGTTCCATCGTCATGCTGGCCATTGCCCCAGGGAAATACGTTCATGGCCGCCCAGGTCACGGCGGCTCTCGGTCAGGTGGAAACCAGCGGCGCCCAGCAAAGCACGCACCGCCTCGGCCTGATCATAACCGTGCTCCAGCAGCAACCAGCCACCGGGCTCGAGGTGCTGCGGCGCAGCACTCACGATCAGGCGGATATCGTCCAGGCCATCGGCACCGGCCACCAGCGCACTCTGCGGCTCGAAGCGCACATCACCCTCGCCCAGGTGGCAGTCGTGCGCGGCAATATATGGCGGGTTGCTGACAATCAGATCGAAACGCTCGCCAGCCAGGGCGCCGAACCAGCTGCTCTGGCGGAATTCGGCATTACCCAGCTTGAGGCGCTGACGATTGCGCTCGGCCAGGGCCACCGCCTCGTCGATACGATCCACCCCGGTCACCCGCCAGCCGCCACGCTCGCTAGCCAGGGCCAGGGCGATGGCGCCGGTGCCGGTACCCAGATCGAGCACCCGGCGCGGCGTGGCCGGGGCCAGCTGCAGGGCGGTTTCCACCAGCAGTTCAGTATCGGGACGGGGAATCAGGGTATGCGGCGCGACCTCCAGCTCCAGGCTCCAGAAGCCCTGGTGGCCGAGGATATAGGCCACCGGCTCGCCGCCACGGCGACGCTCAAGCATCTGCGCGAAAACAGCTAGCGGCTCAGCAGCTGGCTCGTGCTCGGGCCAGGTACGCAGGTAGCTGCGCGACTTGCCCAACGCAGCGGCCAGCAACAACTCGGCATCCAGCCGTGCGGTCGGCGAGTCAGGCAGGTCGGCGGTGTCGAGCAGAGATTGGATGCTGGCCATATCAGGATTTCCTGTTGCGCTCCCCTCTCCCCAAGGGGAGAGGGAACTGCTGTTCGTAGCCCGGATGCAATCCGGGAAATCCCGGCCATCCGATCCCGGATTTCATCCGGGCTACCGCCGGCTTATCAGTCGCCCAGCGCTGCCAGCTGGTCGGCCTGGTACTCCTGCAGCAACGGCTCGATCACCTGCTCCACGCCGCCGGCGATCACCTCGCCCAGGGAATACAGGGTCAGGTTGATGCGGTGGTCGGTGACCCGGCCCTGGGGGAAGTTGTAGGTACGGATGCGCTCGGAGCGGTCGCCGGAGCCGACCAGCAACTTGCGCGTGTCGGAAATTTCCTTGTGCGCGGCGGCTTCCTGCTGGTCTTTCAGCTTGGCCGCCAGCCAGGCCATGGCCTTGGCGCGGTTCTTGTGCTGCGAGCGCTCTTCCTGGCATTCCACCACGGTGCCGGTGGGAATGTGGGTGATGCGGATCGCCGAGTCGGTGGTGTTGACGTGCTGGCCACCGGCGCCGGAGCTGCGGTAGGTGTCCACGCGCAGGTCGGCCGGGTTGATGTCGATCGCCGCCTGCTCGTCCGGCTCGGGCAGTACCGCCACGGTGCAGGCCGAAGTGTGGATGCGGCCCTGTGACTCGGTTTCCGGCACGCGCTGCACGCGGTGGGCGCCGGACTCGAACTTGAGCTTGGCGTAGACGTTGTCGCCCTCCACCCGGCTGATCACTTCCTTGAAGCCACCATGTTCGCCCTCATTGGCCGACAGCACTTCGATGCGCCAGCCCTGACGCTCGGCATAGCGCGAATACATGCGGAACAGGTCGCCGGAGAAGATCGCCGCCTCGTCACCGCCGGTGCCGGCACGGATTTCCAGGTAAACGTTACGGCCGTCGTTGGGGTCCTTCGGCAGCAGCATGCGCTGCAGGCTGTCTTCCAGCTCCAGCAGGCGCTCCTTGGCGCTGGCCACTTCTTCCTCGGCCATCTCGCGCAGGTCCGGGTCGCTGTCCTTGAGCAGCGCCTGGGCGCCCTCCAGATCGGACTGCACCTGGCACAGCTGGCGATAGCCCTGCACCACCGGCTCGACCTCGGCGTATTCCTTGGAGTAAGCGCGGAACTTGCTTTGTTCGCTGATCACCTCGGCATCGCCGAGCAGCGCGGTGAGTTCCTCGAAGCGGTCTTGGAGGATGTCGAGTTTCTTCAGCAGGCTGGGTTTCATGACTTGCTCGGGCCCTCGTCGAGGGCAAAGAGTTCCTGGGCCACGGCCAGCGCTTCGAAGCGGCCATCGGCGGATATTTTCTTCAACTTCACACTCGGCGCGTGCAGCAGCTTGTTGGTCAGGCCGCGGGCCAGCTGCGCCAGCACATCCTCGACATCGACGCCGTTGGCCAGCAGGCGCTGAGCCCGCGCCAGTTCCTCGTCGCGCAGGCGTTCGGCCTGCTGCCGATAGGCCTTGAGCACGTCCACCGCAGCCAGCTCGCGCAGACGCTGCATGAAGTCCTCGGCACCGCTGGCCACCAGGGCCTCGGCGGCCTGAGCGGCATCCTGGCGGCTCTTGAGGTTTTCCTCGATGACCTCGTGCAGGTCGTCAACCGTATAGAGGTAGACGTCGTCCAGCTCGCCGACTTCCGGCTCGATATCCCGCGGCACGGCGATATCGACCATGAACATCGGCTTGTGCTTGCGCTGCTTCAGCGCCCGCTCAACCGCACCTTTACCCAGAATGGGCAGCTGGCTGGCAGTGGAGCTGATGACGATATCGCTGTACGCCAGCTCCTGGGGAATGTCGGACAACAGCACAGCATGCGCGCCGAACTGCTCGGCCAATTGACTGGCGCGCTCCAGCGTGCGGTTGGCCACGACGATGCGCTTGATCCCCTGATCGTGCAAATGCCGGGCGACCAGACTGATGGTCTCGCCGGCGCCGATCAGCAGCGCCTGACTGCGGTGCAAGTCGGCGAAGATCTGCTTGGCCAGGCTGACCGCGGCGAAGGCCACGGAAACCGGGTTCTCGCCGATGGCGGTGTCGGTGCGCACCGTCTTGGCGGTACTGAAGGTGGCCTGGAACAAACGGCCGAGCAGCGGGCCGACGGTACCGGCCTCGCGCGCCACGGCATAGGCGGACTTCATCTGGCCGAGGATCTGCGGCTCGCCCAGCACCATGGAGTCGAGCCCGGAGGCGACGCGCATCATGTGGCGCACCGCATCGTTGTCGCTGTGCACATAGGCACAGGCACGCAGGTCTTCGATATTCAGGCGGTGGTAATCGGCCAGCCAGCGCAGCACGTCGTCGGCCTGCAGCTGATCCTGCTCCAGATACAGCTCGCTGCGGTTGCAGGTGGACAGGATCGCCGCCTCGCGGCTGGGCGTAAGGCGACACAGCTGCTGCAGGGCCTCGACCAGCTGATCAGGCGTGAACGCCACGCGCTCGCGCACGTCTACCGAGGCGGTCTTGTGATTGATGCCGAGGGCGAGGAAAGCCATGCAGGGTCGCTAAGGGAATTCGGGATAGCGGGCGATTGTCCTACGTCCCCCATGGGAGAACAACTGTTGCGACAAATTGACCCAATAGACAAGAGCCCGAGAAAGCCAGCCACCGCGTTGGGTTTGCCTTGGGGTCTGTGTCATGATGCAAACACGCCACGGAACGCAATTTCCCCTCATGAATAGAACCCTCGCGCTGCTTACCGCCTCTCTTCTGCTCGCCGGCTGCCAAGGTCTGGCCACCAGCCCGGACGGTACGCCGCCGGTCGAAGATACGGCCACCAGCACCCCGCCCGCCCCGGCCAAGCAATACGCCTCCTTTAGTGAGGAGACGCTGTATGCCCTGCTCACCGCCGAGCTGGCCGGCCAGCGCGACCGTTTCGATATCGCCCTTGGCAACTATGTACAACAGGCCAATGCGACCCAGGATCCAGCCGTAGCCGAGCGTGCCTTCCGTATCGCTGAATACCTTGGCGCCGAACAGGCGGCCCTGGACAGCTCGTTGATCTGGTCGGACAACGCCCCGAACAACATCGACGCCCAGCGTGCCGTGGCCATCCAGCTGGCCCGCGCCGGCCGCTACGACGAAGCCATGGTGCATATGGAGAAAGTCCTCCAAGGCCAAGGCGACACCCATTTCGATTTCCTCGCCCTGTCCGCCGCCGAGACGGACCCGGACACCCGCGCCGGCCTGCTGCAAAGCTTCGACCGCCTGCTGCAGAAGTACCCGGACAATGGCCAACTGCTGTTCGGCAAGGCCCTGTTGCTGCATCAGGACGGGCGCCCCGAAGAAGCCCTGACCCTGCTGGAGAATCACCAGGCCAGCGAAAAGCAGATTCCGCCACTGCTGCTGCGCGCTCGCCTGCTGCAGGGCCTGAACCGCGGTGAAGAAGCCTTGCCGCTGCTGGAAAAAGGCATCGAACGCTTCCCTGACGACAAACGCCTGCGCCTGGCCTATGCACGCCAGCTGGTCGAACTGCAGCGCCTGGACGATGCCAAGCGCGAGTTCTCCGGCCTGGTCCAGCAATTCCCCGACGATGACGATCTGCGCTACTCCCTGGCTTTGATCTGCCTAGAGTCCCAAGCCTGGGACGAAGCCACCATCCACCTGGAAGAACTGGTAGCGCGCAACGCTCATGTGGACGCCGCCCACTTCAACCTCGGCCGCCTCTACGAGCAGCGCGAAGACAGCGAGAGCGCCCTGATCGAATACGGCCTGGTCGGCCCGGGCGACGACTATCTGGCCGCCCAGGTGCGCCAGACCGAAATCCTCTTCGACGACGATCGCGCAGCCGAAGCCAGCAACCGCCTGGCCCGCGCCCGCGACAGCCAGCCGGACTACGCCATCCAGCTGTATCTGATCGAGTCCGAAGCCCTGGCCAACCGCCGGCGCGTGGACGAGGCCTGGCAGGTAGTGGACCAGGCACTTCAACAGTTTCCCGGCGACACCAACCTGCTCTACACCCGCGCCATGCTGGCCGAGAAGCGCGGTGACCTGGCCGGCCTGGAACGCGATCTGCGCAACATCATCCAGCGCGAGCCGGACAATGCCACGGCATTGAACGCTCTGGGCTACACCCTTGCCGATCGCACCACCCGCTACGACGAAGCCAAGGTCCTCATCGACAAAGCTCACCAACTCAACCCCGAAGACCCCGCCACCCTCGACAGCCTGGGCTGGGTCAACTATCGCCTGGGCAACCTGGACGAGGCCGAGCGCTATCTACGCGCCGCCCTGGCCAAGTTCCCCGATCACGAAGTGGCCGCCCACCTGGGCGAAGTGCTCTGGGCCCAGGGCAAGCAGCGCGAGGCCCGCAAGGTCTGGGCCGCCGCCCTCGCAGAGCAGCCCGACAGCCCCATCCTGCGCGCCACCATCGAACGCCTGACCGGTTCCGAGAAGCTTTGACCATGTTGCGCCACGCTATCGTTTTCAGCCTGATCACCCTCCTCGCCGGCTGCGCCGGCCTCACCAGCCGTGAATCCGTCGAAGGTCAGGGCGATGCGCAGCAATGGCAGGCGCACAAGGCCAAGGTCGCCGCCCTGGACGGCTGGCAGATCAGCGGCAAAGTCGGCATCCGCGCGCCCAAGGACTCTGGCAGCGGCACGCTGTTCTGGCTGCAACGGCAGGACTACTACGACATCCGCCTGTCCGGCCCGCTCGGCCGCGGCGCAGCCCGCCTGACCGGTCGCGAAGGCAATGTGCTACTGGAAGTCGCCAACCAGGGCCGTTACCAAGCCGAATCACCGGAAGCGCTGCTGGAAGAGCAGCTGGGTTGGCGCCTGCCGATCTCCCACCTGCTGTGGTGGGTACGCGGCCTGCCCGCACCCGGCAGCAAGAGCCGCGTGACACTGGACGCCAGCAGCCATCTGGCGCAACTGGAGCAGGACGGCTGGCAACTGCAGTACCTGAGCTACGCCGAGCAGAATGGCTACACCCTGCCCGAACGCATCAAGCTACATGGCCGCGACCTCGACATCACCCTGGTGATCAAGGACTGGCAGCCGCGCCAGCTGGGCCAGTAAGCCAATGAACTTGTAGCCCGGATGCAATCCGGGACGACACCACCAAAGCCCCGGACTGCATCCGGGCTACGACCGCCCATGACGACCCCAGCCATCCCCACCCACGCCGAGCTGAGCCTGCCCGCCCCGGCCAAGCTCAACCTGATGCTGCATATCCTCGGCCGCCGCGCCGATGGCTATCACCAGCTACAGACCCTGTTCCAGTTCCTCGACCATGGTGACGAACTGGGCTTCTCCCGCCGCAACGATGGCAAGATCATCCTGCACACCGAAGTCCCCGGCGTCCCTCATGACAGCAACCTGATCGTGCGCGCCGCCCACATGCTGCAACGCGAAAGTGGCTGCACTCTGGGCGCCGATATCTGGCTGGACAAACGCCTGCCGTTGGGGGGCGGCATGGGTGGCGGCAGCTCGGATGCCGCCACCACCCTGCTCGGCCTCGACC
>JAYQUJ010000008.1:0-110272 GCA_038147895.1 Pseudomonas sp. | reverse complement strand
GTGTTACAACCTGCTGCGCATCGATGAAGCACTCGATCCACTGATCGACGACTTCTACTGGAACACTCTTGGCGGCTACTGGCCTGACGGCCGGGCTAGCGTGGATGCCGGTTACCGCGACATACAACAGCCCTTTGCGCGCCTCAATCCGCCAGAACTAGCCATCGAACAGCACTGGAACCTCGACCAGCTAATGGGCTACCTGAGCACCTGGTCGGCCGTGCAGAAACTGCACCACGCAAGCGGCCGCGACCCACTGCTGGAGCTCGCCCCGAAACTGCACGAAGCCTGGGGCGACGGGCAGCAGGGGCGATTTATACGCTGGCCGCTACACTTTCTCGCAGGGACACCCCATAAACCCCATTCGTGACTGCGCAGTAATGCAAGGAAAGGAGGCGCAATGAACGATGAACTGCAACACCTGAGGAACCTGGGCAAGACATCAGCCCAGTGGCTACATGCCGTGGGCATCCACAGCGCCAACGACTTGCGTCGCCTAGGCTCGGTGGATGCCTACAGAGCCGTGCGCGCCAGGGGTTTTCGCGCATCCAAGGTCCTGCTTTACGCGATTGAGGGCGCACTGCTTGATGTTCACTGGAACGAACTGCCGCCCGGCCTGAAGGCTCAACTCAATGGCCAGCTGGACGAACAGCGACCGGGCAACAAGAGCTAGCTCACAACCTCCGAGCGGCGGGATTTACCTGCATCGCGCCGCCGCCTATTGTTGCCACTAGCGACGTGCCTTATCGTCAGCCCAGTCAGTTCAAGGAACCAACGTCATGTACCTACTCGGGGAGCAACCGGCTTACGCCGATCAGCTGATCCAACGTCTGCAGAGCATTCCCAGCCAGTTACTGGAAGGGCTGCAGTCCAGCGGAGCACCGCTGCGCCTCGAACAGGTCGAAGACCTGGCCAAGATGCTGCCTGGTAACCAGCTGTACATCATCGAGAACGGCCTGCTGCATGCGCAGGTCGATGAGCGCCCGCTGTTCTATCTGCAGGAAGGCGACCTAGTCGGCCTGCGCCAAGGTATAGATCTACCCAGTTGCCGCTACAGCAGCGAAGAGCAATTGACCCTGATCCCCTACTCCCGCAACGAAGTGTTCAAGCACATCTATGCCAGCGAGCAGCGCCAGGAGCTCTTCATCCAGTACCTGATCGGGCATACCGCATTGCTCTCCGACGCGCTGGCCCGCCTCAAGCAACCGGAAATACGCCCGGCAACCGGCTTTCAGCACTTCGCCACGGGTGAAGAGCTGATCCAGCAGGGCGACGATGCGGATCATGTATTCGTGATCATCGAGGGCCATGCCGATGCCTATGTGGATGGGCAGAAGGTCGGCGATGTCCAAAAAGACGAGATATTCGGCGCCATGGCCGTATTCACCCGCGAGAAGCGCAGCGCCACTGTGATCGCCAGCGAGCCCTGCACCGTCATGGTCATCCCCAAGGATCAGTTCCTCAGCCTGATGCAAAGCAACCCGCGCATCGCCCACAGCCTGATCGAAAGCATGGCTCGGCGCATCGACCTGATGAACAAGGAAGTCACTCAGTTGCGTGCACAGACGCAGACGAACTGAGCGCCTCCTCCTGGAAAAACAAACCCCGGCCTGACGCCGGGGTTTGTTTTTCCAACCACATCATACTTTTTCGAAAATAATTCTCATCTGGTGTTGACGTAAAAATGAGAATTGTTATTATTACCACAACTGGTCGCGAGATCAGCCGGTAAGCTGAGAGGCCATTCAGTCGGACTCTTCAGATTATCTCCTCATCAGGCTAATCACGGTTATTGACCCGGCACTTTGCCGGGTCTTTTTTTGCCCGTGAGAAAATCGCCCCAGGCAGCGCGCGAGGCTGCCAAGGCCGGAGAGACTCACCAGCCTACGCCCAGGCCGATCAGATAACGCCGCTCGTTGGTGTTGCCATGTTCGCTGGCCACCTTGTCCCATTCCGCCTTGAGGCTCAGCGCAGCCCAGCTGTTGAGCTTGTAGCGAATACCAGCCTCGGTATCGATGATGTAATCGATCTCATCGACGAAGGGCGCACCTACCTCGCCCTGGGTATAAAGCTCGAAGCTCTTGCCGATCAGGTAGCGCTTGTAATCCCACTCCAGCGCCGCCGAGTTGAAGTGCTCGCTGCTGCCATCGGCAAACACATAGTCGTTGCGGTTGAACAGACTGGTCATGGAGAAGGCCCCCAGTTGATCGTCCCAGAACTGGTAACCGGGGCCGGTACCTACAGTGCGCTGGGTTTCCAGATCCTCGACCCGGTCATGGGTGTACTTCAGCTGGCCCTGCCAGAAGAATTTCTGGGTGAGAAAATAGTCGAGGTCATAATTCAGCTCGACACGATCGGTCTTGCGCTCGCCGTCCTTGGTCTCGTGGTCATACTCGGCAGCAATGCCGTGACGCCAGGCGCTGTGCCGGGCCTTGGTGTCCAGGTCGATGTCATAGTCCTCGACATCGTTCTCGGCACGCTTGTAATCGGCGGAGAAATCCAGATTGCCTGTCCAGGTCAGGTCCTGCACCAGTGGTTTGGGTGGCAGCATCTGGCTGATCGAAGTCAGCGCCACTACCTTGGGCGCGGTGCCATTGACCAGCTCGACCTGCCCCTCGCCCGCGGCACGAATCGACTTGGCATGCTCACCAACAAAGTCGTCCTGCTTAACCAGCAGCTCCTGTTCGCTTTCCAGCGTGGCAATCTTCTTCACATCCAGAGTGATGCTGCCGGCATAGTCGGTCTTGAGCAGCAGCTTGCCTCCATCAAAGAGCACAATGCTGCCGGTCAGTTTGTCGCCATTCTTTAGCCAGACGGTATCGGCCAACACGGCAGGGGAGCTGGCGAGAAACGCCAGATAAATCAGGGAACGAGAGAATTTCATAGGCATCAGGGGGCTGGTTGCGAGCAAAGGCGCGCATTATCCGGATGCGCACCTACTGAGCAAGCACAGACCCGCACACAGCCGTCGAGTTCAGGCTATTCGACTACCAGCCCACGCCAATACCGATCAAATAGTGTCTATCGGAGACTGTCGATCCCAGGCCGCGCAGCTGATTCAGCTCATAGAGCAAAGACAGCCGAGCCCACTCGTTGACGCGATAACGCAACCCCATCTCGCCATCGAGCACGTAGTCAATTTCCTCGATCTGTGGCACCTGAACCTCAGCATTGGTATAGAACTCCAGCCGCGAGCCCCAGAGCAGCCGCTTGTAGTCCCACTCCAGCGACCAGCTGTCGAACTCCAGCGCGTCGTAAGAAGTTTCGAGACGCACCCGATTGAACTGTGTGATCAGGTCGAAGCGCCCCAGTTCGTTATCCCAGAAGCGATAGCCTGGCCCGGTACCAAGTACTCGCTGGCTATTGATCTCCTCGAACTGATCGTCATGCTGCTCGTAGCCACCTCGCCAGAACCAGTGCTCGGTGAAGAACCGGTCGAGGTCGTACTCCAGCTCCCAGTTGTCCTCGGACTTCTCGCCATTCTCGGTTTCGCGCTCCAACTCACCACGCAACACATGCCGCCAGCGGCCATGTTCGACCCGAGTATCGCCCTTGAGCCGCCACTCATCCGTATGATCCTCGTTGCGCTCCATATCCAGCTTGGCATCCAGGTTGCCTTCCCAGTGTCGATCCTTGAGCACCGGACGTGGTGGCACCAGCCGATCAATCTCCGCCATCGCCACTACCTGCTCGCGGCCATTGACCAGGCGTACCATGCCGGAGCCCGACGGCTTGAGACGCTCACTCTGCTCGCTGTCGAGACCGTTGCGCCGCAGCATGAGAGGCTTGTCGGCACTCAGTGTCTCGATATCCTTCCAGTCGATCAGCACACGCCCGGCATACTTGGTTTTCAACACCAGCTTGCCGCCTTCGAGTAGCAATATTTCGCCGCTCAGGCGGTCACCATTGTTCAACCACACGGTATCGGCCTGCGCCGGAAGCCAGTGGCCCGACAACAACACCAGTAGCAGGATGCGCAAAGACATGAGCGGAGCACCACGTAGGCAGGCGAAAAATGAGCCTGAACATGCCCCAGCACTACCCTCCACGGCAAGCGTCGAAGAGCGACGGGCCGCGCTCTACCTGGTACTGGCGGCAATTCCGGAAGGCAAGGTGATCGCCTATGGCGAGCTGGCGTTGATGGCCGGCCTGGGCCGCGCGGCACGCTGGGTGGGGCGCACCCTCAGCCAGCTGCCGGAAGATACGCGCCTGCCCTGGCATCGCGTGCTTGGTGCCGGCGGCCGCCTGAGCCTGCCCGCCGGCAGCGCATCCGGCGCAGAGCAGCGCGCACGCCTGCGCAGCGAGGGGCTGACCATCAACAATGAGCGTGTCGACATGCGCCGCCACGGCTGGCGACCGCATGAGCCCGCAGACAAGTTGGAATAGCGACTGCCCGCCCACACAGCTTGCGTAGCAATACCCACAGCCCCTAGAGTGCGCCCTTTGTCCGAGCCCGCAGCAGAACACGCCCATGCCTCGTAAAACCTGGCGCGCCGCCCTTGCCACCTATGCCCACCCGGCGGCCCTGGCCTTGCTGCTGCTCGGTTTTGCTGCAGGCCTGCCCTACATGCTGGTGTTTTCCACCCTCTCGGTATGGCTACGCGAGGCCGGCGTTGCGCACCAGACCATCGGCTATGCCAGCCTGATCGGCCTGGCCTACGCGTTCAAATGGGTCTGGGCGCCCATGCTCGACCAGTGGCGCCTGCCGCTACTGGGGCGCCTGGGCCGGCGCCGCTCCTGGCTGGTGCTGTCCCAGGTGCTGGTCGCGCTAGGCCTGATCGGCATGGCGCTATGCAACCCACAACAACATCTGTCCTGGCTGATCGGCGTGGCCGTGGTGGTCGCCTTCGCCTCGGCCACTCAGGACATCGCGGTGGATGCCTACCGCCTGGAGATCGTCGACGACAGCCGCCAGGCTGCCCTGGCCGCCAGCTACATGACCGGCTACCGCGTGGCCGCCCTGCTGGCTACCGCCGGCGCCCTGTATTTCGCCGGCTGGTTCGGCACACCGGGTTCCGGTTATCAGCATGGTGCCTGGGCCAGCACCTATCTGCTGTTCGCCCTGTTGATGCTGCCTGGAGTCATCACCACATTGTGGATGCGTGAACCTCCGGTACCAATGCAGACCCAGATGGCCGCAGCCCGCTATGGCCTCTACCGCCAGCTGGCTTCGGTACTGGTACTGATCGTGCTGCTGGTCTCGGTGCCGGCAATGTTCACTCAGTTCTTCCAGAGCGATGTCTGGCTGATGCTGCAAGGCGACCTGGGCATGGTCGAGCTGATCCGCGACGACCGCGCCTTCCTGCGCTTCCTGCTTTACCTGGTACTCACCAGTCTGTGTCTGTCACGCATGGGTCGTCGTGGTCTGGCCCCGGTACTGACGCCCGTCAACGACTTCATCCTGCGCTACCGCTGGCAGGCGCTGCTGCTGCTGGGGCTGATCGCCACCTATCGCATGTCGGATACGGTGATGGGAGTTATGGCCAATGTCTTCTATATCGACATGGGCTTCGCCAAGAGCCAGATCGCCAGCGTCAGCAAGCTGTTCGGCCTGATCATGACCCTGCTTGGCGCGGCAGTAGGCGGCTTGTTGATTGTGCGTTTCGGCATCCTGCCGATTCTGCTGCTCGGCGGCGCTGCATCGGCTGCCACCAACCTGCTGTTTGCCAGCTTGTCGGGGCTGGGCGTCATCGCCGAACCGGTTGTCTATGCCGAGCGCACGGCCTGGGAGCTGATCCAGGCGCTGGATCCGCACATGCTGATGCTGGTGCTGACCATTACCCTGGACAACCTCAGCTCGGGCCTGGCCACGGCGGCATTCGTCGCCTACCTGTCGAGCCTGACCAACCTCAAGTTCTCCGCCACCCAGTACGCACTGCTCAGCTCCATCATGCTGCTGCTGCCACGCCTGGTCGGCGGTTATTCCGGGGTAATGGTGGAAAAACTGGGCTATGCCCAGTTCTTCCTCGCCACTGCACTGCTCGGCATCCCCACCCTGCTGCTGATCATCCTGCAGTGGCGCCGCGGAGGCGCACTGGTGAGCGAGCCGAGCAAGGCCTGAGTCAAGCCGAGGCTTCGGAACTGATCATGCGCACCACCCGCTGCGGGAACGGGATATCGATGCCAGCCTGACGCAGGCCATCACGCACGCCCTCGTTGAGCATGAACATCACACCCCAGTAGTCGCTGTTGTTGACCCACAGGCGCAGCGACAGGGTGATGGCGCTGTCACCCAGCGAAGTCACCACCACTTCCGGCACCGGCTCGGCCAGCACCCGCGAATCACGCGCCAGGCCCAGCAGCACCTCACGCGCGGCCTGCAGATCGGCGTCGTAGTCCACGCCGATATTGAAAATCACCTTGCGCGTGGCCTGGTGCGAGCTGTTGACGATCGCGCCGTTGCTCAGTGAGCCGTTGGGCAGGATCACGGTCTTGTTATCCACAGTACGCAGCACGGTGTGGAAGATCTGGATGCTGTCGACCGTACCGGCCACACCCTGGGCCTCGATCCAGTCGCCAATACGGAACGGGCGGAACAGCAGGATCAGCACACCGCCGGCGAAGTTCGCCAGGCTTCCCTGCAACGCCAGGCCAATAGCCAGACCGGCAGCACCGATGACGGCGATGAAGGAGGCGGTCGAAATGCCGATCATCGAAGCCACGCTGACCACCAGCAGCACCTTGAGCCCCATATTCGTCAAGCTGCCAATGAAACTGGTCAGCGCGGCATCCACCCGCCGCCCTGCCATCAGGGCCTGCAAACGATGGGTGACACGGTTGATCAGCCACCAACCCAGCAGCAGCGTGAACAACGCCAGGGCAAGCTTGCCGCTGTATTCCAGCACCACCGGCAACCAGCTTTCGGACAGTTTGATCATCTCCTCGAGATTGAACTCCATAAGGTCACTCCTTTTTTTCAGACAGCCAAAACGCCACCGCCATGGCTAGCCATGGCGGTGAGGGGTGTTCTATTGGGACGCATGCAACGCGTCAGGGTTCCGCCAGGCAGGCTCAGTCACGGAAGTTGTTGTACTGCAGCGGCATGCCGAACTCCTTGCCACGCAGGGCCGCAATGGCCTCTTGCAGGTCATCGCGCTTCTTGCCGGTCACGCGCACCTGCTCGCCCTGGATAGCCGCCTGAACCTTCAGCTTGCTGTCCTTGATATGGGCGACGATCTTCTTCGCCAGCTCCTTGTCGATGCCCTCGCGGAAGGTCACTTCCTGCTTCATCACCTTGCCGGAAGCGTAGGGATCCTTGGTTTCCATGCACTGCGCATCGATCTTGCGCTTGATCAGGCTGGCACGAACGATGTCGAGCACCTGCTCCAGCATGAATTCGGCTTCGGCCGTCAGCGTGACGGTCTTGTCCTTGCTTTCGATGCTGCACTTGCCGCGCAGATCGAAGCGCCGTTCAAGTTCCTTGCTGGCGTTGTCGACCGCATTGGTCAGTTCGTGTTTGTCCAGTTCCGACACCACGTCGAACGAAGGCATGAGCTAGCTCCTGATGGACGGCGAGATCCTCCGCACGGAGTGAGCACGCCTGACTTGACGATAAAAATGGCGCGCCCATTATAACCAGTATGATGTGCACCGCTCGTCGCTGCGCTTTTTCCTCCCTTATCAATCGAGCTGCCAGTAATGCCCAACCCTCACCTCAGCATCCTGGTAGTGGACGATGCCAAGTTCTCCAGCGCCATGATTGGCCGCGCTCTGAGCCAGGCCGGCTACCAGGATGTGCGCTTCGCCAACAGCGCCGCCGAAGCCCTGCGCCAGCTGGAAAAGCGCCCCGCCAGCGTGCTGCTGGCCGACTGGCTGATGCCGGAAATGGACGGCCTGGAGCTGACCGGACGCGTGCGCCAGCTGGACGAAACGGCTGAACACTACACCTACGTCATCCTGCTGACCGGCAAGGAAGGCGACAACGTGCTGGCCGAGGCCTTCGACCGCGGTGTCGATGACTTCATCAGCAAATCCTCGATGAACGAGCAGCTGATGCCGCGGGTTTACGCCGCCGACCGCCTGTGCAACAACCTCCAGCGCCTGCTCAACGAAAACCGCATGCTGACCCAGAACATCGCCAGCCTGGAGCAGCGCAATCTGGTCGACCCGCTGACCGGCCTTGGCAACCCGCGCTACCTGCAGCAGAAGCTGAGCGACTGCATTCGCCAGGTGGAATCCCGCGGCGGCGCTCTGTGCTACCTGCTGATCGGCCTGCAGGAGGGCGACGCACTGCGCCGCCAGCACGGCAACGGTTTCTGGAACGAAGTGCTGCACGGTGTCGCGCGACGCCTGCAACAACTGGTGCGACCGCTGGATGTGCTGACCCGGGTGGACGAAAACCACTTCGGCATCGTGACCCTGATCGAAGACCTGCAGGAATGCTCGCCGAGCAGCTTCAAGCGCATGCATGACGGGCTCAACCTCAAGGCCTTCAAGACCAGCGAAGGCTTCATTAGCCTCAAGGCCGGCATCGCCCTGGTCGGCCTGGACAGCAAGTCCCTGCCGGTCGAGCCGCGCCAGCTGTTCGCCGAGGCCACCCGACTGCTACCCGAGTCCTACGCCAGTGGCCGAGTCAGCGCGGTACGCCTGCCGCTGCCACAGTGAAAACCTGGCATATCCTCGGTGCCGGCAGCCTGGGCACCCTCTGGGCCACGCGCCTTGCCCGCGCAGGCCTGCCGGTCAAACTGCTCCTGCGTGACAGCACCAGCCTGAGCCGCTACCGCGCCGGGGGCGGCTTGAGCCTGGTGGAAGACGGCCAGACCAGCCTCTATCCCATCCCCGCCGAAACCGCGCAGAGCGGAACGCCAATCACCCGGGTGCTGCTGGCCTGTAAGGCCTACGATGCCGAAGAGGCAGCCGCCAGCCTGGCTCCACGCCTAAGCCCGGGAGCCGAGATCATCCTGCTGCAGAACGGCCTCGGCAGCCAACAGGCGGTCACCGAACGGCTGCCCAAGGCTCACTGCATCTTCGCTTCAAGCACCGAGGGTGCCTTTCGCGACGGCTCGTTTCGCGTGGTCTTCGCCGGCCAGGGTCACACCTGGCTGGGCCTGCCCGGGCAAGCAGCCGAACCCGCCTGGTTGAACGAACTGAGGCTGGCTGAAATCCCTCATCAGTGGACTGCGGACATCCTCGGCAAACTATGGCGCAAACTGGCGCTGAACTGCGCCATCAACCCGCTGACCGTACTGCACGGCTGCCGCAATGGCGGACTGCGCGATTTTCCCGAGGAAGTCGCCACGCTCTGCAAAGAGCTGAGCGAACTCTTGATCCGAGCGGGACACCCCGAGGCCGCCAGCGGTTTGCATGATCAGGTGCTACAAGTCATCGAGGGCACGGCCGCCAATTACTCCTCCATGTATCAGGATGTGCAGGCCGGGCGCCGTACCGAGATCAGCTTTCTGCTCGGCCACGCCTGCCGCGAAGGCCACCGGCTAGGTCTGGAACTGCCGCAACTGGCCCATCTGCAACAGCGTCTGCTGACCACACTACAAGCTCGCGGATTGCCCCTGACCTGAAGCGAGGCTAACCTGCCCTTCCCTCTTGTTTGGAAGCCGCGCCCTTGAGCCGTCTACGCCAGCGCCTCGACAACCTGCCGGTCGGCCGCAAGCTGCTCGCCGCGCTGCTGGTACTGTTGGCCACGGTAATGCTGGTGGCCAATCTGGCATTCATCAGCGCGGCCTACTGGATCTCTCAGGAAAGTGTCGCGCCACAGGCCCTACAGACCCTTGGCCGGCTGATCGCCACACCGCAACTGAGCAACGATGCACTGTCCTCCCCGCAACAGGCCCGCCAACTGCTGGAACGCCTGGACAGCTACGCGCCCCTGCGCGCCGCCGCACTCTACAACAGCGCCGGCCTGCGCCTGGCCGAACTGCAGCTGGGCCAACCGCTGCGGCTACCTACCCGCAGCGAGGACCTGGAGCACTGGCGCCAGGGCGAGTTCCGCGCCACCCAGCTCATCGACCTGCCCCAGCCGGGCAAGCCGCCGGGGCGCCTGTTGCTGGTAGCCTCCAGCGAGCTTCCAGGCGCTTTCTACACCGGCACACTCACCGCCAGCGGCGTGATTCTGGTGATCAGCGTAATGCTCTGGGCCCTAATCGCCCGGCAGATCAAGCGCCTGATCACCCGCCCCATTCGCAAGCTGGAAGAGTTGTCGCGCCAGGTCACCCGCGAGGAAAACTACGCCCTGCGCTCCGCCCGTGGCAACCAGGACGAGATCGGCAGCCTGGCCGACGCCTTCAACACCATGCTCAGCCGCATGGAGGCCCGCGAACAACAACTCAAACGCGCCCGTGACGATGCCGAAAGCGCCTTTGCTCAGGCCCATAGCCTGGCCGAAGAAACCCGCCACTCCAACCGCAAGCTGGAGCTGGAGGTGCAGGTACGCAGCAAGATCGAGAAGAAACTCACCGGCTTTCAGAACTACCTGAACAACATCATCGACTCCATGCCCTCGGCGCTGATCGCCCTCGACGACCAGCTCTACGTCACCCAGTGGAACCAGGAAGCCAGCGCCCTTTCCGGCACCCCGCTGGACGCAGCGCTGAACCAGCCGGTGTTTCTCGCCTTCCCCCCGCTCAAGCCCTTCCTGCCGCAACTCAAGCGGGCGGCCGAAAAGCACCAGGTGGAAAAGGTCGAGCGAGTCACCTGGCAGCGCGGCGACGAGCCTCACCACTACGCCCTGACCTTCTACCCGCTGATGGGTACCAGCGGCCGCGGAGCGGTGATCCGTATCGACGACATCACCCAGCGCCTGTCCCTGGAAGAAATGATGGTGCAGTCGGAAAAGATGCTCTCGGTCGGCGGCCTGGCCGCCGGCATGGCCCATGAGATCAACAACCCCCTCGGCGCCATCCTGCACAACGTGCAGAACATCCGCCGACGCCTGTCCGCCGAGCTGGTCAGAAATCAGGAGCAGGCGGTCGCCGTGGGTATCGCCCTGGACGACGTCAATGCCTACCTGCTGGCCCGCGAGATTCCACAGCTGCTCGACGGCATCCAGCAAGCCGGCTCGCGCGCGGCCAAGATCGTCAGCCACATGCTCGCCTTCAGCCGCCGCAGCAATCGCCAGCTGGCGCCCTGTCAGCTACCGCAGCTGATCGAGCAGGCCGTGGAGATCGCCGGTAACGACTTCGACCTGACCGAGAGTTTCGATTTCAAGGGGCTGAGCATTGCCCGCGACTTCGACCCGCAGCTGGAGCCTGTACCGGCCACAGCCAACGAGCTGGAACAGGTCATTCTCAACCTGCTGAAAAACGCCGCCCAGGCCATTCATTTGCGCGAGGATGATCACGAACCGGGGCGCATCACCCTGCGTACCCGGCGCAATCCGCCCTGGGCGGAGATCCAGATCGAGGATAACGGCGTGGGCATGCCGGAGAGCGTGCGCAAACGCATCTTCGAGCCCTTCTTCACCACCAAGGAAGTCGGCCAGGGCACCGGCCTGGGGCTGTCCGTGTCGTACTTCATCGTCACCAACAACCACAAGGGCCAGCTGGAGGTGCACTCCAGCCTGGGTCAAGGCACCTGCTTCACCCTGCGCCTACCGCTGCAGGCAGCGACGGAAGAGATGAGTCATTGAGATGGGTTACCGACTGAGCAAGATCTACACAAAGACCGGCGACAAGGGCGAGACCGGCCTGGGCGATGGACGCCGCGTGGGCAAGGACCACCCGCGTATCGAGGCCATTGGCGAGTTGGACAACCTCAACAGCCAGCTGGGCCTGCTGTTGGCTGATCTGGCCGAACAACAACCCAGTTGCCCAGAACTGGGCGAGATCAGCGAAGTCCTCGCGCCCTGCCAGCACCGCCTGTTCGATCTCGGCGGCGAGTTGGCCATGCCCGACTACCAGGCCTTGCAGGAAAGCGAGGTGCAGCGCCTGGAGGCAGCCATTGACCAGTGGAACGAAGAAGTTGGTCCGCTGAAGAACTTCATTCTCCCTGGCGGCTCACGGCTGATCGCCCAGGCCCACGTCTGCCGTGGCCTGGCCCGCAGCGCCGAACGCCGCTGTCAGCACCTAAACGCCGTGGAGCCACTGCGCGCGGTGGGCATGGCCTATATCAATCGCCTGTCCGACCTGCTGTTCGTCGCCGCGCGCCTGATCGCACGCCGGCAGGGTATCGCCGAAGTGCTGTGGCAGGCAGCAGAAAAGCCGTAGGCAGGGTTGAGATAGGTAGGTTCGTCCGGGCCGCGTAGGTTGGGCGCAGCGAAGCCCAACAAGCGAGCCGGCTGGCAACTCTGCTGCTGGGTTTCGCTACGCTCAACCCAGCCTACACATGCCCCTACTGCGGCCAGAACGCGCGGATACCGGCCACACCCTGGGCGCCAGTCTGCCAGGCACGTTCACGATCCTGCGGGCCCACGCCACCGAGCAGATACGCGGGGATATTGCACTGGCGCAACAGCTCAGCCGCCGTCTCCCAACCCAGCGGCGTGGCCTCGGGATGGGTCTGGGTGGCCTGCAGCGGTGACAGGGTGACGAAATCCACGCCCATGCACGCAGCCAGGGCCAGCTCCTCCGCGTTATGGCAGGACGCCGCCAGCCAGCGCTGCCCCGGGAACGGCCGGCCGTTGCCCACGTACTTGCGCAACTGTTCGGCGGTCAGGTGCCAGCCGGCGGCGGGAAAGTCGCCCAACCACTCCAGCGGCCCCTTGAGCATCAGCTGTGCCTTGCCGGCGCACAGCCCCTGGATATCCACGGCCAGATCACGGTACTGCGGGTCGAACATGTTCGGTGCACGCAGTTGGATCAGTCGGGCACCAGCGGCCAGCGCCGCACGTACGCCACGCAGCAGTTCGGCGGGCTCCAGACCATCCGGTGTGATCAGGTAGCTGTCGGGCAGGCGCGCGGCGGCGACTATCGGCTGGTTGGCCGCGGGAAATTCATAGTCGAGCAGCTCGCGCTCACTGGCCCAGGCCAGAGGCTGGCCTTCGGCGCCATGGGGCTCGCCGGCAAAGGCGGAGACTTCCCAGACGTCCAGCAGGATCTGCTTGTCCGGGTAGTCGTGCTGCACCTGAATCAGCGGCCGAGCAACCTCGACGCGAATGCCCAGCTCCTCGTGCAGCTCGCGCGCCAGGGCATCGCGTACCTGCTCGCCCTCTTCCACCTTGCCGCCGGGAAACTCCCACAAGCCGCCCTGATGCTGGCTCGCCGCACGCTTGGCGATCAGTACGCGGTCATCGGCACCGCGAATCACCGCGGCGGCCACATGCACTCGCTTCATGCATTGTTCTCCGTTTCCTGCAGACCGGCCTGATACCAACGCTGGAAAGCCGGCCACTGATAAATGCTATTCACGTAGGCCTGCGCTGCCGCAGGCAAGACCACGCGATAGCTGTACAGCCGCGCCGCGACCGGCGCAAAAAATGCATCGGCGATGCTGGCGTGGCCGAAGAGGAAATCACCGTCCTGACCGTATTGCTCACGGCATGTCTGCCACAATGCGCAGACCCGCTCGATATCGGCCAGCGCATCGGCAGGCACCTGCGCCAGAGCCTGATCGCGGCGCAGATCCATCGGCATATGGCTGCGCAGAGCGACGAAACCACTGTGCATCTCGGCACAGACCGAGCGAGCCAGAGCACGGGCCGCCTGACCACGCGGCCACAGGTGCGCTTCGGGGAAGCGCTCGGCCAGATACTCGGCGATGGCCAGTGAGTCCCAGATCACCCCGTCCTCGCTTTTCAGTACCGGCACCTTGCCGGTCGGCGAATGCTGCAGCAACTGGCGCCGGCTCTCGGGGCCATAGAGCGAGACCAGGACTTCCTCGAAGGGCGCGCCAGCCAGCTCCAGCGCCAGCCAGGCGCGCAGCGACCATGACGAGTAGTTCTTGTTGCCGATAACCAGGGTCAGGGACATGGAGCTCTCCGGATAAGGTGGGTTGAACCGACCTTAAAAGCGCCACAGGCCAATAGCAAATTCCCGGTATTCATGGGGCCATGAATACCGGGAATCCGGGTGCCGCGCAGAGTGAAGCGTCGATCAGGTGCGGTATTCCGCATTGATCTTGACGTACTCGTGGGACAGATCGGTGGTCCAGATGGTTTCGCTGCAGGTACCACGACCCAGCTCGATGCGAATGGTGATCTCCTCGCGGGCCATCACCGCCGCGCCCTGAGCCTCGGTATAGGTCGCAGCGCGCCCGCCCTGACTGGCAATGCACACCTCACCAAGGAACACGTCGATCTTGCTCACGTCCAGGCTCGGCACGCCGGCGTAGCCAACGGCCGCGAGGATACGGCCCCAGTTGGGGTCGGAGGCGAACAACGCGGTCTTGATCAGTGGCGAGTGAGCCACGGCATAGCCGACATCCAGGCACTCCTGATGGGTGCCGCCGCCATTGACCTGCACGGTGACGAACTTGGTCGCCCCCTCGCCGTCACGGACGATGGCCTGGGCCACTTCCATGAACACCTCGAACACCGCCTGCTTGAGCTTGGCGAACAGCTCGCCGGAAGCGCTGGTGATCTCCGGCAGCTGCGCCTGGCCGGTGGCGATCAGCATGCAGCAGTCGTTGGTCGAGGTATCCCCATCGATGGTGATGCGGTTGAACGACTTGTTCGCCCCGTCGCGCACCAGATCCTGCAGCACGCTACGCGCTACCTTGGCGTCGGTGGCGATGTAGCCAAGCATGGTCGCCATATTCGGGCGGATCATGCCGGCCCCCTTGCTGATGCCGGTCACGGTGACGGTCACGCCGTCATGCACGAACTGGCGGCTGGCACCCTTGGGCAGGGTATCGGTGGTCATGATGCCGGTAGCGGCCTCGGCCCAGTGGTTCTCGTGCAGATCATCCAGCGCGGCCTGCAGGGCGCCTTCGATCTTCTCCACCGGCAACGGCTCACCGATTACGCCAGTCGAGAACGGCAGTACGGCACCATCCGGCACACCGGTCAGCGCCGCCAGCGCGGCGCAGGTACGACGGGCATTGGCCAGGCCGTCCGGGCCGGTGCCGGCGTTGGCATTGCCGGTATTGGTCAGCAGGTAACGCACTTCACCCTGCATGCGCTCGCGGGTGATCAGCACCGGCGCGGCACAGAAGGCATTGGTGGTGGTCACACCGGCCACGCGCGAACCTTCGGCGCAGCGCATCACCACCACATCCTTGCGCCCGGGGCGCTTGATGCCGGCAGAGGCGATACCGAGTTCGAAACCGGGAACCGGGTGCAGAGTAGGCAGGGGACCAAGACCGACGGCCATGTGGAACGCTCCTTCGAAGGCAGTGCAAAGCCGCGGGTGAGCGGCGCAGGTTGGAAAAACGCCGCGAGCGGCAGAGCCGGTCGCGGCGTTGTCTATATAGCAGGCCCGGCCTGAATCAGCTCAGCTGGCCGTGGCAGTGCTTGTACTTCTTGCCGGAACCACAGGGGCAAGGCTCGTTGCGACCGATCTTCGGCTCGCTACGCACCGCGCTGGCCACCGCCACATCGCCCTCGGCCTCTTCACCTTCGGCACTCGGCATGGCCGTTGCCTCGGCATGCTGGAACTGCATGCTCTGGGCCAAGGCTTCGGCTTCGCGGCGCAGACGCGCCTCTTCCTCGGCTGGATCCTCACGGCGCACCTGTACGTGGGACAGCACGCGGATGGTGTCGCGCTTGATCGAATCGAGCAGCTCCTGGAACAGGCTGAAGGACTCGCGCTTGTATTCCTGCTTGGGGTTCTTCTGCGCGTAACCGCGCAGGTGAATGCCGTGACGCAGGTGATCCATGGTGGCCAGGTGATCCTTCCACAGGTCATCCAGCACGCGCAGCAACATCTGCTTCTCGAAGGTACGCAGTGCCTCGGCGCCGGCCAGCTCTTCCTTCTCGGCATAGGCGGCCAGCAGCTCCTGGAGGATGCGCTCGCGCAGGGTTTCTTCGTACAGCTTCTCGTCTTCGTCGAGCCACTGCTGAACCGGCAGCTGGATACCGAAATCGCTGTTCAGCGCGGCCTCCAAGCCCTGGATGTCCCACTGCTCGGGCAGCGACTGCGGCGGAATGTGGTTATTGATGGCGGCGCTCAGCGCTTCCTCACGGAACTCGATGATGGTCTCGCCGACATCGCTGGCAGCCAGCAGGCTGTTGCGCATGTGGTAGATCACCTTGCGCTGTTCGTTGGCTACGTCATCGTATTCGAGCAATTGCTTACGCATGTCGAAGTTGCGGCCTTCGACCTTGCGCTGGGCCTTCTCGATGGCGTTGGTCACCATGCCATGCTCGATGGCTTCGCCGGACTGCATGCCCAGGGCCTTCATGAAGTTCTTCACCCGATCCGAGGCGAAGATACGCATCAGGTTGTCTTCCAGCGAAAGGTAGAAACGGCTGGAGCCCGGATCACCCTGGCGACCGGCGCGGCCACGCAGCTGGTTGTCGATACGGCGCGACTCGTGGCGCTCGGAAGCGATCACGTGCAGACCACCCGCCTCGATCACCTGCTGGTGGCGTTTCTGCCACTCGGCCTTGATCTGCGCGACCTGCTCTTCGCTCGGGTTTTCCAGGCCGGCCACTTCGGCCTCCCAGTTGCCGCCGAGAAGAATGTCGGTACCGCGACCGGCCATGTTGGTGGCCAGGGTCACCGCGCCTGGGCGACCGGCCTGGGCGATGATCTCAGCTTCCTTCTCGTGGTACTTGGCGTTGAGCACCTTGTGCTCGATACCGGCCTGCTCCATGAGCTTGGACACGTACTCGGACGTCTCGATGGATGCGGTACCAACCAGGATAGGCCGGCCCTGGGCCTGGCTTTCCTTGATATCGGTGATGATCGCCTGGTACTTCTCTTCCTGGGTCAGGTAGACCAGGTCGTTATAGTCCTTGCGCGCGATCTGGCGGTGGGTCGGAATCACCACCACGTCGAGGCCGTAGATCTGGCGGAACTCGAAGGCCTCGGTATCGGCGGTACCGGTCATGCCGGACAGCTTGTTGTACAGGCGGAAGTAATTCTGGAAGGTGGTCGAGGCCAAAGTCTGGCTCTCGGCCTGGATGTTCACGCCCTCCTTGGCCTCGATAGCCTGGTGCAGGCCTTCGGACAGGCGACGGCCCTGCATGGTACGGCCAGTGTGCTCGTCGATCAGGATCACCTGACCGTTCTGCACGATGTATTCGATGTTGCGGTGGAACAGCTTGTGCGCACGCAGGCCAGCGTAGACGTGGGTCAGCAGACTGAGGTTGTGCGCGGAGTACAGGCTCTCGCCCTCACCCAGCAGGCCGCCGGCGGTGAGCATTTCCTCGACGTACTGGTGGCCGGCTTCGTTGAGTTCGACCTGGCGACTCTTCTCGTCAACCTTGTAGTGGCCTTCCTGGGTGACCACGCCTTCCTCTTCCTCGATGTGCTGGGTGAGGCGCGGGATCAGCTTGTTGATTTCCATGTACAGGCGCGAGCTGTCCTCGGCCTGGCCGGAGATGATCAGCGGGGTACGCGCTTCGTCGATGAGGATGGAGTCCACTTCGTCGACCACGGCGAAGTTCAGCTCACGCTGGAACTTGTCTTCCAGGCTGAAGGCCATGTTGTCGCGCAGGTAATCGAAACCGAATTCGTTGTTGGTGCCGTAGGTGATGTCACTGGCGTAAGCGGCGCGTTTCTCTTCCGGCGGCTGGAACGGAGTCACCACGCCAACGGAAAGACCAAGGAACTCATACAGCGGGCGCATCCAGTTGGCGTCGCGGCGAGCCAGGTAGTCGTTCACCGTCACCACATGCACGCCCTTGCCGGACAGCGCGTTGAGATACACCGCCAGGGTACCCACCAGGGTCTTGCCCTCACCGGTACGCATCTCGGCGATCTTGCCTTCGTGCAGGGTCATACCACCGATCAGCTGCACGTCGAAGTGGCGCATGCCCATCACCCGCTTGCCGGCTTCACGGGCCACGGCAAAGGCTTCCGGCAGCAACTGGTCAAGGGTTTCGCCCTTGGCCAGGCGGGCCTTGAACTCTTCGGTCTTGGCTTTGAGTTGCTCGTCGGAGAGCGACAGCAGCTGCTCTTCCAAGGCGTTGATCGCGGTCACTGTCTTGAGCATGCGTTTGACTTCACGCTCGTTCTTGCTTCCAAAAAGTTTCTTCAACAGTGGCGCAAACATATCGACGGATTCTTCCACGCTGGGGGATGGAGGGTGGTGCTGAGCACGACCCGGCAGCCAGCTCGGCTGCGTGCGAAAGGGGGCATTCTACCCGGAAACGTTGGCGAGAAAAGGGCGAACCCCCACACCACTGCCGCATACCGCCAGCAGGCCGTTCAGCGTTATATGGGGACGAACACCGACAGCTACAAGGGCCTTTGCTAACATGGCAACCATATCAACCGAGCCTGTCCGATGAACTCTCGCCCACCCGCCGCCAAGACCCCGAGCGCCCTGCTGCGCGAGCACCGCCCGCTGCAGACGCTGCTCAGCGCTGCGCAGCGCCTGGACAAACTGCAGGCGCTGGTGGAGACCCAGCTGGAGCCCGCTGCGCGCGAGCATTGCCTGGTCGCCAGCTGGCAGGATGGCTGCCTATTGCTACTGACCAGCAACGGCCACTGGGCGACTCGCCTGCACTATCAGCAGCGCCGCCTGCAGCGTGCCCTGCAGCAACTACCGGAGTTCGCCGACCTGCAAAAAATCCAGGTCAAGGTGCGGCCACCAAACACCCAGGTGGCCTACCAGGGACAAGCAGTCGAGCTCTCCCAGTCCGCTGCGGAAAGTCTCAACTGCGCGGCCGAAGGCATCAGCGATCCGAAGCTGCGCGCAGCTCTGGAACGCCTGGCGCGCAACGCCAGGTAGACGCAAACGAAAAGGCCACCCAAAGGTGGCCTTTTCATCTAACCGAAAGATTCCTGCACTCAGCCAGCTGCAACCGGGCGCATATAGGAAATCGGCGCAGTGCTGGCATCATCGAAGATAACCACTTCCCAGGCATCGGTCTGCTCGATCAGGGTACGCAGCAGACGATTGTTCAGCGCGTGGCCGGACTTGAAGCCCTTGAACTCGCCGATCAGGCTGTTACCCAGCAGGTAGAGGTCGCCGATAGCGTCGAGGATCTTGTGCTTGACGAACTCGTCCTCGTAACGGAGGCCGTCTTCGTTGAGCACGCGGAACTCGTCCACCACGATGGCGTTATCCACGCTACCGCCCAGCGCCAGATTGTTCGAGCGCAGGAATTCGATGTCGCGCATGAAACCGAAGGTACGTGCGCGGCTGACTTCCTTGACGAAGGAGGTGCTGGAGAAATCGACACTGGCGGTCTGGGTACGACCGCGGAACACCGGATGATCGAAATCGATCTCGAAGCTCACCTTGAAACCGTCGAAGGGCAGGAAGGTGGCGCGCTTGTCGCCCTCCTCCACTGTCACTTCGCGCAGTACGCGGATGAACTTCTTCGGTGCTTCCTGCTCTTCCAGTCCGGCGGACTGAATCAGGAATACAAAGGGACCGGCGCTGCCGTCCATGATTGGAACTTCGGATGCCGAGAGCTCGACGTAGGCGTTATCGATGCCCAGGCCTGCCATGGCCGAAAGCAAGTGCTCAACGGTATCCACCTTGACGTCACCATTGACCAGAGTGGTCGACATGGTGGTCTCACCGACATTCGCGGCGCGGGCGGGGATTTCCACGACCGGATCCAGATCGGTGCGACGAAACACAATACCGGTATCCACAGGAGCTGGCTTGAGGGTCAGGTAAACCTTCTCCCCAGAGTGCAGGCCAACACCGGTGGCGCGGATGATGTTCTTCAGGGTGCGTTGTCTGATCATGGTTTTGGCTGCTTGTGCGCTTGTTGCGAACTGTTTTCAACAATGGGCGGCGATAATAGCAGAACCGCCCTTTGCTGAACACCAATCACCGATATACTCCTGATAGATAGCATCAATCAGCCTGACGACGCAGGAAAGCCGGAATATCGAGATAGTCCAGGTCATCCTGAGTATTCAGCTTGGCCGCGGCGGCACTGCCGGCGAGGCTCTGGCGCTGAACGGTCGGGCGCTCGTAGTCCTTGTAGTTGACGGCCGGTTGCTCGGGAGCACGCGGCGCGGCAGCGTTCAGGGTCGCGGCAGCAGACGGTGCGGCAGTCTGCACGGTGTTGTCGATAACCTTGACCGGCTTCTCGATACGCGCACCCAGGCCGGTGGCCACTACGGTTACGTGCAGCTCGTCGCGCATGTCCGGATCGATCACCGCACCCACCTTGACGGTGGCGGCCTCGGAGGCGAACGCCTCAATGATCTCGCCCACTGCGGCGTACTCGCCCAGGGACAGATCCAGACCGGCAGTGATGTTGACCAGGATGCCGCGGGCGCCCTGCAGGTTGACGTCTTCCAGCAGCGGGTTGCGGATGGCCGCTTCGGTCGCCTCGCGAGCACGGTTCGGGCCGCTGGCGGCACCAGTGCCCATCATGGCCATACCCATCTCGCCCATCACGGTCTTCACGTCGGCGAAGTCGACGTTCATCAGGCCCGGACGCTGCATGATGTCGGAGATGCCGCGCACGGCGCCGGACAGCACGTCGTCAGCCTTGGCGAAGGCGGACAGCAGGCTGGCGTCCTTGCCGAGAATGGTCAGCAGCTTCTCGTTGGGGATGGTGATCAGCGAGTCGACGCACTCGGACAGTGCGCGGATGCCCTCGTCGGCGACCTGCATGCGCTTGCGGCCTTCGAACGGGAACGGGCGAGTCACCACGGCAACGGTGAGGATGCCCATTTCCTTGGCCACTTCGGCAATGATCGGCGCCGCACCGGTACCGGTACCGCCCCCCATGCCGGTGGTGATGAAGACCATGTCGGCGCCCTGCAGCACTTCGGCGATACGATCACGGTCTTCCATGGCGGCCTGACGGCCGATTTCCGGGTTGGTGCCAGCACCCAGGCCCTTGGTCACACCCGGGCCGAGTTGCAGCACGCTGCGCGCGCCGACGTTCTTCAACGCCTGCGCATCGGTGTTGGCGCAGATGAACTCCACACCTTCGACGTTGTTCTTGATCATGTGGTTCACGGCGTTACCGCCGCCGCCGCCCACACCGATCACCTTGATCACTGCACTTTGTGGCGCGTTATCTACGAGCTCGAACATATCCCCTCTCCTTCCTTTTTAGTTATCGCCTACAACTACCGCGGGTTACACATCAGAAATTGCCCTGGACCCAGCGCTTCAGCCGTTCCAGTACAGGTGTCTTGGGCTCATCGCCAAATTGAATGCCGGGGGCGTGATAGCCGTCGGCCTGCTTCTGCAGCCCGTACATCAGCAGCCCCACGCCGGTGGAATAGATCGGGTTGCGCACCACGTCGGTCAGGCCCTTGACGCTGTGCGGCACACCCAGGCGCACCGGCATATGGAAAATCTCTTCGGCCAGCTCTACGGCACCCTCCATCTTGGCGGTGCCACCGGTCAGCACGATGCCGGCCGGGATCATGTCTTCGTAGCCACTGCGACGCAGTTCGGCCTGAATCAGGGTGAACAGTTCGTCGTAGCGCGGCTCGACCACTTCGGCCAGGGACTGACGCGACAGGTCACGCGGTGCACGCTCACCGACGCTGGGCACCTTGATGGTTTCGCCGGCACCGGCCAGCTTGGCCAGGGCGCAGGCGTAACGGATCTTGATCTCTTCGGCGTACTGGGTCGGCGTACGCAGGGCCATGGCGATGTCGTTGGTGACCTGGTCGCCGGCAATCGGAATCACCGCCGTGTGGCGAATGGCGCCTTCGGTGAAGATGGCGATGTCGGTGGTGCCGCCGCCGATGTCGACCAGGCACACGCCCAGCTCCTTCTCGTCCTCGGTCAGCACCGAGTAGGCGGAAGCCAGCTGTTCCAGAATGATGTCGTCCACTTCCAGGCCGCAGCGACGCACGCACTTCTCGATGTTCTGCGCGGCATTGGTGGCGCAGGTGACCACATGCACCTTGGCCTCCAGGCGCACGCCGGACATGCCCATGGGCTCGCGCACGCCTTCCTGGTTATCGATCACGTAGTCCTGCGGCAAGGTGTGCAGCACGCGCTGGTCAGCCGGAATGGCCACCGCCTGGGCGGCGTCGAGCACGCGCTCCAGATCGGCGGGGCTGACTTCGCGATCACGAATGGCGACGATGCCGTGGCTGTTCAGGCTGCGGATATGGTTGCCGGCGATGCCGACGAAGGCCGAGTGGATACGGCAGCCGGCCATCAGCTGGGCCTCTTCGATGGCGCGCTGGATCGACTGCACGGTGGATTCGATATTGACCACCACGCCTTTCTTCAGGCCGCGCGACGGGCTGGTACCGATACCGACGATGTCCAGCTCGCCATCGGCCGTCACCTCGCCCACCAGCGCCACCACCTTGGAGGTGCCAATGTCCAGGCCGACGATCATCTTGCCGCTCTGCACGTTTGCCATGAGTTACCGTTCTCCTTGATTCACTGTGCGGCCGCGGCAACCGCCGCCGCTGGCGCCACCGGCTCACGCCAGGCCACTGCAAGGCCATTGGCGTAACGCAGGTCGATGCGCTCGATATTCGTCATCTGCTGTTTCAGCACCTTCTCGTGGATGGCCGCGAAACGGCGCATCTTGTCCACCAGATGGTCACGCCCCAGGAGGATTTCCACACCCTGGGCGGTGCTGAGAAACCAGCTACCGTGCTCACGCAGTTCCAGGCGGGTGATGGAAAAACCCATCGGCCGCAGAAGCTGGCTAAGCACCTGATACTGCTGCATCACCTGCTGTTGGGCGCGCTTGGGACCCGACAACAGGGGCAGGTGTTCATAATTGGCCGCCTCGCTCGGACCGAATGCACGGCCCTGGTTGTTGAGCAGCGCCTCGGTGCCCCAACGGGCCACCGGCAATTGTTCCTGCAGGCTGATCGCCACCTGATCCGGCCACACGCGACGCACCTCGGCGTGGGCGATCCACGGCATCTGCTCCAGCTCGGCGCGCATGCCGGCCAGGTCGACGGTGAAGAAGCTGGCCGAAACGAACGGCGCGATACGTTCCTGTACCGCTTGCTGGCTGATGTAGCTGAGCTCGCCCTGGACGCTGATGCGGCTGATCGGGCGGTCGGCATAGGGCAGCACGCGCTGGGCGCCTTCGTAAGTGCCCAGGCCCAGCGCTGCCAGCAGCAGCGGCCAGCCCAGGCGCTTGAAACCACGTCCGAGGCCGGAGAAATCCGCTTTCGGCAGACGCGCGGACAAAGGCTCCTTCGCCACCATCCGGCTCGCCCCACGCGCAGCAATGGGCTGACGCCGGGTGGCGCCTCCCAAGGGCTGCGGGTGACGGACAGTGGCAACCATGCTTAACCCCTCGCCTCGACGCTGTCGGCCAGAATCGCCAGCACCAGCTGCTGGAAGTCCAGGCCGGCGGCACGCGCAGCCATCGGCACCAGGCTGTGATCGGTCATGCCCGGTACGGTGTTCACTTCCAGCAGCCAGAACTTGCCGTCGGCGTCCTGCATCACGTCGGCACGGGCCCAGCCCTGGGTGCCGACGGCCTCGCAGGCGCGCGCGGTCAGCTCTTTCAGTTCGGCTTCCTTGTCGGCCGACAGGCCACAGGGAATACGGTACTGGGTGTCATTGGCCAGGTACTTGGCGTCGTAGTCGTAGAAGGTATGCGGCGTGCCCAGCGCAATCGGCGGCAGCACCTGGCCACGCAACATGGCGATGGTGAACTCGGGGCCATCGATCATCTGCTCGACCAGCACCTGCGAGTCGTACTGACTGGCATCTTTCCAGGCAGCAATCAGCGCATCGACATCGGCCACCTTGGCCATGCCGATGCTCGACCCCTCATGGGCCGGCTTGACGAACAGCGGGAAGCCCAGCTCGGCAGCCGCAGCACGGCAATCCTCTTCGCTGGCCAGAGCAGCATGGTTCGGCGTCGGCAAGCCCAGGCTCAGCCACACGCGCTTGGTGCGCAGCTTGTCCATGGCCAGGGCCGACGCGAGGATGCCGCTGCCGGTGTAGGGAATACCGGCACATTCGAGCAGGCCCTGCATGGAGCCATCCTCACCACCACGGCCATGCAGCACGATAAAGGCGCGGTCGATCTTCTCGCTGCTCAGGCGCTGCAGGAAGTCGTCGCCAACATCGATACCGAACGCGTCCACACCGCCCGCCTGCAGCGCTTCCAGCACGGCAGCGCCGGATTTCAGCGACACCGCACGCTCGGCGCTCTTGCCGCCGAACAGCACGGCAACGCGACCGAAGGCCTTGGGATCGAGGGTGGATTGCAGACTCATTTCGACTCACCTTGGAGCTGGTCACCCTGGCGCGCAGCGCCTTGGAACAACGGGTGCTTGATCAATTGCGGCGCCACGCCGCCGATATCGCCGGCACCCTGGCACAGCAGGATGTCGCCGGCACGCAGCAGCGGCTTGATGATCGGCGCCAGATCGGCGCCACGCTCGACGTAGATCGGGTCGAGCTGGCCGCGCTGGCGAATGCTGTGGGCCAGCTGACGGCTGTCGGCACCGGGAATAGGCTCTTCGCCGGCTGGGTAGACTTCCATCAGCAGCAGCACGTTGGCGTCGCCCAGGACCTGAACGAAATCGTCGTACAGGTCGCGGGTGCGGCTGAAACGGTGCGGCTGGTAGAGGATCACCAGGCGGCGCTCCGGCCAACCGCCGCGTACAGCCTTGATCACTGCGGCCACTTCGCGCGGGTGATGGCCGTAGTCGTCGACCAGCATCACGCTGCCATCGTCTACCGGCAACTCGCCGTAGACCTGGAAGCGTCGGCCGACGCCCTGGAAGCCCGACAGGCCCTGGACGATGGCGGCATCTTCGATGCCTTCGTCACTGGCGATGGCGATGGTCGCCAGCGCGTTCAGCACGTTGTGATTGCCCGGCATGTTCACCGACACGTCCAGCGGCTCACGGCCCGGACGCAGCACGGTGAAGAAAGTCTGCATGCCCTGCTGACGCACGTTGATCGCACGCACGTCGGCATCTTCGGAGAAGCCGTAGGTGACTGTCGGACGCGCCACCTGCGGCAGCAGCTCGCGCACCACAGGGTCATCCACACAGAGCACGGCCAGGCCGTAGAACGGCAGGTTGTGCAGGAACTCGATGAAGGTCTTCTTCAGGACATTGAAGTCACCGCCATAGGTGCTCATATGGTCGGCGTCGATATTGGTGACCACCGATACCATCGGCTGCAGGTGCAGGAAGCTGGCGTCGCTTTCGTCGGCCTCGGCGATCAGGAAGCGGCTGCCACCCAGCTGGGCGTTGGTGCCAGCGGCGTTCAGCCGACCACCAATCACGAAGGTCGGGTCCAGGCCGCCAGCGGCGAATACCGAGGCCAACAGGCTGGTGGTGGTGGTCTTGCCGTGGGTGCCGGCAACGGCGATACCGTGGCGATAGCGCATCAGCTCGGCGAGCATCTCGGCGCGCGGCACCACTGGAATACGACGCTCCAGAGCGGTGGCCACTTCCGGGTTGGCGGTGTTGATGGCACTGGAGACCACCAGCACATCGGCCTGCTCGGCATTCTCGGCGCGGTGACCAATGAAGATCTGCGCGCCGAATTTTTCCAGGCGCTCGGTCACGGCCGAAGCCTTGAGGTCGGAGCCGGACACTTCATAGCCCAGGTTCAGCAGCACTTCGGCGATGCCGCACATACCGGCACCGCCGATGCCGACGAAGTGGATGCGACGGATGCGGCGCATGCGACGGATTTCCGAACGGGCAGCAGCGGGAGACTTAGCCACGGGCCACCTCCAGGCAGATTTCCACCACCGTGCGGGTGGCATCGGGCTTGGCCAGGCTGCGCGCGGTGCGGCCCATGGCTTTGAGTTTTTCTGGGTGCATCAGAACCTCGGTCAACTGCGCGGCAAGCTTGTCCGCGTCAGTGGCATGTTGCGGCATAAGGATGGCGGCGCCCTCCTTCGCCAGATATTCGGCATTGCGGCTCTGGTGATCGTCGATCGCGTGGGGCAGCGGCACGAGGAAGGACGGCAGGCCGGCGGCGGCCAGTTCGCTGACGGTCAACGCACCGGCACGACAGATCACCAGATCGGCCCAGGCGTAAGCACGGGCCATGTCCTTGATGAAGGGCGCGACCTCGGCTTCGACAGCCAGTTCGCGATAACGCTCCGCAGTGATCGCATCGTGCTGTTTGCCAGCCTGGTGGAACACCTGCGGGCGCAGGCCCTGCGGCAGCTTCGCCAGCGCCGCGGGGATAAGCTTGTTCAGCGGTTCGGCGCCCAGGCTGCCGCCCAGCACCAGCAGTCGCGGTTGGCGGGTATCCAAGGCATCGCGCGGGGTTTCCAGGAACAGCTCCTCACGCACCGGGTTGCCGGTGGTACGCAACTTGGCGCGCTTGCCGAAGGTACTCGGGAAGGCTTCGCACACCCGAGCGGCGAAAGGCACCAGGCTACGGTTGGCGGTGCCGGCCACGGCGTTCTGTTCGTGGATCACCAGCGGGGCACCGCTCAGGCGCGCGGCCAGGCCACCCGGCCCGGTAACGAAACCACCCATGCCCAGCACACACACTGGCTGCAGCTCACGCATCACCTTGCGCGCCTGCCACAAGGCGCGTACCAGCTGGAACGGTGCCTTGAGCAGGGCCAGCTTGCTCTTGCCGCGCAGACCGACCACCTGGATATGGTGCAGCGGCAAGCCAGCCGCCGGTACCAGCTCGTTCTCGATACCGCGCGGGGTACCCAGCCAGTGTACGGCATAGCCACGCGCCTTGAACTCGCGGGCGCAGGCCAGTGCCGGGAACACGTGGCCGCCGGTACCGCCAGCCATGATCAGGACATTACCGCGCATGCTTGACCTCCTCGGTGTCGAAGAAGTCCGACTCGCTGAATTCGATTTCCTCGCTACCTAGCGAGGTACGGCGCTCCCACTCGATGCGCAGGAGCATGGCCAGGCACACACAGCAGATGATCAGCGAGCTGCCGCCGTAGCTGAGGAACGGCAGGGTCAGGCCCTTGGTCGGCAACAGCCCGACGTTTACGCCGATGTTGATCAGCACCTGGCCGATCCACTGCATGGCGATACCGTAAGCCACGTAGGCCGAGAAATACTGCTTGGCCTTTTCCGCCCACAGGCCGATGTACAGGGCACGTACGGCGACGAAGACGAACAGGCCGACAGTGGCCAGCGCACCGACCATGCCCAGCTCCTCGGCCAGCACGGCGAAGACGAAGTCGGTATGCGCCTCGGGCAGGTAGAACTGCTTCTGGATGCTGTTGCCCAGGCCCACGCCGAACCATTCGCCGCGACCGAAGGCAATCAGCGCCTGGCTCAGCTGGTAGCCGGCGCCGTACTGGTCAGCCCAGGGGTCGACGAAGTTGGTCAGGCGCTCCAGGCGATAGGCCTGGCTGGTCATCACCAGCACCCCAGCAGCCAGCACCACGCCGACCAGAGGAATGAAGCGCAGCAGGTTGATGCCGCCGAGGAACAGCATGGCGATGCACGAGCCGACCAGTACCACGGTGGCGCCGAAGTCCGGCTCGGCCAGCAGCAATGCAGCCATGGGGCCAAGCACCAGCATCGGCTTGAGGAAGCCGGAGAGCTTCTCGCGCACTTCTTCCTGGCGGCGCACCAGGTAGCCGGCGATGAACAGCACGGTGAACAGTTTGGCCAACTCGGACGGTTGCACGTTGAACATGCCGAAGCCGATCCAGCGCTTGGCGCCGTTGACTTCGCGGCCGATGCCCGGGATCAGCACCATGATCAGCAGGGCGAAAGCGATCAGCAGCAGGCTGGCGCCGTAACGCTGCCAGAACGCCATGGGAATCATCAGGGTGATCAGCGCCGCACCGAGGCCGATGGCCAGGTAAATCAGGTGGCGGATCATGTGGTACAGCGGGTTGCCCGAGAGCATCGCGGCCACTTCCGAACTGGCCGAGGTGATCATCACCAGGCCCAGGCCGAGCAGGGCCAGGCAACCGGCCAGCAGCGGGAAGTCGATGTCGATGCCGCGCGAGGTGCGCAACGGCGACGGGGCGGCGAGCAGACGGGCGACCAGGCTCATTGCAGGGCCTCCGCCGCCTGGGCGAACAGGCGCCCACGCTCCTCGAAGTTCTTGAACATGTCCAGGCTGGCGCAGGCCGGCGACAGCAGCACCGCGTCACCGGACTCGGCCAAGGCGGCAGCACGCTGCACGGCCTCGTCCAGGGTCGCTACACGCACCAGCGGCGCTGCATCACCCAGGGTATTGGCGAGCAACTCGGCATCACGACCGAGCAGCACCACGGCACGGCAGAACTTGGCTACTGGTGCCTTGAGGGCAGAAAAATCGGCACCTTTGCCGTCGCCACCGGCAATCAGCACCAGCTTGCCGGCGATATCGGCGCCCAGGCCTTCGATGGCAGCCAGCGCCGCACCGACGTTGGTGGCTTTCGAGTCGTCGTAATAACCCACGCCATGCAGCTCGCGCACCCACTGGCAGCGGTGCGGCAGGCCAGAGAAACGGCGCAGGGTGTCAAGCATGGCCGCAAACGGCAGGCCGGCTGCATGACCGAGGGCCAGGGCCGCCAGGGCGTTGGACTGATTGTGCGCGCCGCGAATCTTCAGCTCGGCGGTCGGCATCAGGGTCTCGAACTGGAAGGCCAGGTACTTCTCGCCGCCCTCTTCGATCAGGCCGAAGCGTTTGAAGTCGGGCTTGCCCAGACCGAAGCTCCAGCATGGCACTTGGTCGGCGATCAGTGGCCGCGACAGCGCATCATCGCGGTTGACTACTACCTGCTTGGCACCACGGAAGATGCGGTGCTTGGCCAGGTGGTACTGGGCCATGCCGGCGTAGCGATCCATATGGTCTTCGCTGATGTTCAGGCAGGTCGCCACTTCGGCGCCCAGACGCTCGGTGGTTTCCAGCTGGAAGCTGGACAGCTCCAGCACATACAACTCGACGTCGTCAGCCAGCAGATCCAGCGCCGGTGTGCCGATATTGCCGCCTACCGCGACCTTCTTGCCGGCCGCCTGCGCCATCTCGCCGACCAGGGTGGTGACGGTGCTCTTGGCGTTGGAGCCGGTGATGGCGACGATCGGCGCCTTGGCGTGACGGGTGAACAGGTCGATATCGCCGGACATCTTCACGCCACGGGCGGCCGCTTCACGCAGCGCCGCAGTAGCCAGGGCCAGGCCGGGGCTCACGTAGAGCTCCGAGGCGCGGCAGAGGAAGTCGACGTCCAGCTCGCCACAGCGCACTTCCACTTCGGGGTAGTCACGCTGCAGGGCCGCCAGTTCCGGCGGGTTCGCGCGAGTATCGGCCACAGCAAAGCGCACGCCCTGTTGCGCGAGGAAGCGCACCAGGGACATGCCGCTCTTGCCGAGGCCGACAACGATGCGGAACTGGTCGGAAGCGATCAGCGACACTCTCTATTACCTCAGTTTCAACGTTGCAAGGCCGACCAGCACCAGGATCACGGTGATGATCCAGAAGCGCACGATCACGCGCGGCTCCGGCCAGCCTTTCAGTTCGAAGTGGTGGTGGATCGGCGCCATGCGGAACACGCGCTTGCCGGTCAGTTTGAAGCTGGCGACCTGGATCATCACCGACAGGGTTTCCATGACGAACACGCCGCCCATGATGAACAGCACGATCTCCTGGCGAACGATCACAGCGATGGTGCCTAGCGCGGCGCCGAGGGCCAGCGCGCCGACGTCACCCATGAACACCTGAGCCGGGTAGGTGTTGAACCACAGAAAGCCGAGGCCGGCACCGACCAGCGCGGCGCAGAACACGATCAGCTCACCGGCGCCCGGCACATAGGGAATCAGCAGGTATTCGGCGAATTTGATGTTGCCCGACAGGTAGCAGAAGATCGCCAGCGCGCCGGCCACCATCACGGTGGGCAGAATGGCCAGGCCGTCGAGGCCGTCGGTCAGGTTCACCGCGTTGCTGGTGCCGACGATGACGAAGTAGGTCAGCACGATGAAGCCGACGCCCAGCGGCAGCGCCACGTCCTTGAGCATCGGCACGATCAGGGTGGTCTCCACCGGGCTCTGCGCGGTCATATAAAGGAAGACGGCGGCAGCCAGGCCAAACACCGACTGCCAGAAATACTTCCAGCGGCTCGGCAGGCCACGGGAGTTCTTCTCGATCACCTTGCGGTAGTCGTCGACCCAGCCGATGGCGCCGAACAGCAGGGTCACGGCCAGAACGGTCCAGACATAGCGGTTGCTCAGGTCGGCCCAGAGCAGGGTACTGACGGCGATGGCGGTGAGGATCAGCGCGCCACCCATGGTCGGCGTGCCCTTCTTCGACAGGTGCGACTGCGGGCCATCGTTGCGCACGGCCTGGCCGATCTGGCGGATCTGCAGGGTGCGGATCATCCAGGGCCCCAGCCACAGCGACAGAGCCAGGGCGGTCAACACGCCGAGAATCCCGCGCAGTGTCAGGTACTGGAACACCCCGAAGCCGGTGTGGAACTGTTGCAGGTACTCCGCCAGCAGCAGCAGCATGATTAGTGAGCCTCCCCGGATGCCCGTTGCAGCAATGCGTCGGCGACTTTCTCCATCGCCGCGCTGCGCGAGCCTTTAATTAGAATGGTGGTGTTGCCCGACTCACTGCGAAGTGCATCGATCAGGCTGGCTTGATCGGCGAAATGACGGCCATTGCTACCGAAAGCCGCCACGGCATGCGCCATCAGCGGCCCTACGGCATAGAGCGCATCGACCTTGCCGTGCGCATGGGCGCCGACGTCACGATGGCCCTGCTCGGCCCACTCGCCCAACTCGCCCATATCTCCAAGCACCAGGACGGTGCGACCGGAGAAGGCGGCGAGTATATCGACTGCCGCGCACATGGAAAGCGGGTTGGCGTTGTAACTGTCATCAATCACTCGCAGGCCGTTCGGCGCCAGACTGGCCACGGCGCGGCCCTTGACCGGCTGTACGTTTTCCAGCCCCTGCTGAATCCCGACCAGCGGCACGCCCAAGGCGTGCGCGGCAGCAGCGGCGGCCAGAGCATTGGCAACACTGTGCTCGCCGAGCAGGTTGAGCTGAATACGCGCCTCGCCGGCCACCCCGGCCAGGGCGAAACCGACGCAACCGCGGGCATCGCGCCACAGCTCAGTGGCCCGTACATCGGCGTCATGATGCAGGGCAAAGCTCAAAACCTTGCGCCCTTGGGCGCGTACCTGCCAGGTGGCGAAGGCCTTGTCGTCACGATTGAGCACGGCGACGCCCTGCTCGCTCAGGCCTTCGAGAATCTCGCCCTTGGCCTCGACGATCTTCTCCGGGCCGCCGAACTCGCCGACATGGGCCAGCCCCGCGTTGGTGATGATCGCCACCTGCGGTTTGGTCAGGCCGACGGTGTAAGCAATCTCGCCCACATGGTTGGCACCCAGCTCGATCACTGCGCCGACATGCTCGGGCGCCAGTTCCAGTAGCGTCAGCGGCGCGCCGAGGTCGTTGTTCAGGTTGCCACGGGTGGCCAGTACCGGGCCGCTCAGGCCGGCGCGCAGGATGCTGGCGAGCATCTCCTTGACCGTGGTCTTGCCACTGGAGCCGGTCACGGCGGCCAGCGGCTTATTAAAGGCAACGCGATTGAGCGCACCGAGCTGGCCCAGGGCGATGCGGGTATCGCCGACCAGCAGCTGCGGCAGCGGCACGCCCGGCACCTCGTGCTGCACCAGCGCAGCAACCGCACCCTTGGCGGCGACTTCGGCCAGATAATTGTGGCCATCGAAATTCGGACCGACCAGAGCGATGAACAGCTGGCCGGGTTCGATCTTGCGGCTATCGGTAGACACCGAGGAGAACGCCACGTCGGCGCCCACCACGCGAGCACTCAGAGCCTGGGCCACTTCACTCAGCAGCAACGGCTTAAGCATGGGCGACCTCCCAGGCCTGCAGGGCCTTGGCAGTCTCGTCCAGGTCGGAGAACGGATGGCGAACGCCGGCGATCTCCTGGTAATCCTCATGCCCCTTGCCGGCCAGCACCACCACATCACCGACCTGGGATTGGCCGATCAACTGGGCAATGGCATCTGCGCGGCCATGTACAAACACTGCACCGTCAGGCTTGGCAAAGCCGGCACGGATATCGGCGATGATCTGCGCGGGATCCTCAGTACGCGGGTTGTCGTCGGTAACCAGCACAGCATCGGCCAGGCGCTCGGCCACGGCAGCCATCAACGGGCGCTTGCCGCGATCACGGTCACCACCACAGCCGAACAGGCACAGCAGGCGTCCCGTCACGTGAGGACGCAGCGCTTCCAGTACCTTCTCCAAGGCATCCGGGGTGTGGGCGTAGTCGACCACCACCAGCGGCAGGCGCTCGCCACCAAAGCGCTGCATGCGCCCGACCGGCCCCTGCAGGCGCGGTACCACCGAGAGAATTTCGTCCAACGGATACCCCAGACCCAGCAGCGTACCGACCACGGCCAGCAGGTTGCTCAGGTTGAAGCGGCCAAGCAGCGGGCTGCGCAGCAACCCTTCGCCCTGCGGCGTCACCAGTCGGGCCTGCACGCCATGGTCGCCAAAGCTGGCCTCACGGCAGAACAGATAAGCCGATGCATCCTCCAGGCTGTAGCCGATCAGACGCGAGTCACGCGATCCGGTAGCCAGCTGACGACCAAAGTCATCGTCGAGATTGATCACCCGGCACTTCAGATCCGGCCAGGCGAACAGCTTGGCCTTGGCCGCACCGTAGGCCTCCATGGAGCCGTGGTAATCCAGGTGATCACGGGACAGGTTGGTGAACACCGCCACATCGAAGTCCAGCGCAGCCACACGCCCCTGATCCAGGCCGTGGGAGGAAACCTCCATGGCCAGGGCGCGAGCACCGACCTTTTTCAGCTCGGCCAGGGAAGCCTGCACGGCGATGGGGTCCGGCGTGGTGTGACGACCGCTCTGCAGCGCCTCGTAGAAGCCCGTACCGAGAGTGCCAACAATGCCACAACGCTCACCGAGCAGATCCAGAGCCTGCGCCACCAGCTGACTAACACTGGTCTTGCCATTGGTACCGGTGACCCCCACCAGACGCATAGCGCGGCTCGGCTCACCATAAAAGCGCCCGGCGATGGCCGACAGCTGGCCGATCAGCCCTTTGATCGGCACCAGTTCTGCACCCTTGGCGCTGACCACGTCAGCGCCCTCGGCCTCATAGGCGACGGCGGATGCGCCGCGGGTGATCGCATCGACGATGTGGGCACGGCCGTCCTGAGCCAGGCCCGGCACGGCAAGAAACAGATCGCCCGGACGCACCTTGCGGCTGTCCAGGGTCAGTTCGCGGATCAGTACGGCACTGCTGGCCTGTACCAAGAGTTGGTTAAGGGGCATGGGCATCAGATTCGCCCTCCCGGAGTCGTGGCCGCAGTGGCAGTTTGCGGCTGAGCTGCAGCCGGATCGACCGGCGGCGGCAGGTTGTCGGGGGTGATGTTCATCAGGCGCAGCGAGCCGGCCATCACTTTGCTGAAGACCGGCGCCGAGACCAGACCACCGAAGTAGCCATCTTTGCTCGGCTCATCGACCACCACGAACATGGCGATGCGCGGATTGGAGCTCGGCGCGAAGCCAGCGAACATCGAGCGATAGGCGTTGGCGGTGTAGCCCTTGGTGCCCACGCTGGCCTTGCGCGCAGTGCCGCTCTTGCCGGAGACGTGGTAGCCCGGCACCTGCGCACGGTAGACACCACGCGGCGCCTCGATCACTTGCTGCAGCATGCCCTGCAGGGTCTTGGCCACCTGCTCCGACACCACCTGGGCACCGACCGGCTGACGATCGACACGGGTCATCGACAGCGGCATCGCCTTACCATTGTTGGCCAGGGTGGCGTAGGCATGGGCCATCTGAATGGCGGTTACCGAGACACCGTAGCCATAGGACAGCGTCGCGGTCTCAGCCTTGCGCCATTCGCGGTAGCTGGGGAGTTCGCCGACACGTTCGCCTGGGAAGCCCAGGCCGGTATCTTGACCGAAGCCCAGCTTGCTCATCATGTCGTGGATGGTCTCGCCGCCAATATCGAAGGCGACCTTACTCATGCCCACGTTGGACGAGTTGATCAGAATGCCGGTCAGATCGAGTACCGGGCCCTGGGTTCTGGAAACGTCCTTGATGGTGTAGCGGCCGATCTGCAGCGAACCCGGGTAGACCTCGACCTTATCCTCTGGCTTCCAGCGGCCAGTGCCCAGAGCGGCCGCCATGGAAACCGGCTTGACGGTGGAGCCCGGCTCGAACACATCGATCATGGCGCGATTACGCATGGCTGCCGGCTGTAGAGTGCGGCGGTTGTTCGGGTTATAGGAGGGCTGGTTGACCATGGCGAGGACTTCGCCGGTCTTCACATCGATCATCACCAGGCTGCCAGCCTTGGCACCCTGTTCGATCAGCGCATTGCGCAGCTCGCGATGGGCCAGGTACTGCAGGCGCAGATCGATGGACAGAGCCAGAGTCTTGCCGGGCTTGGCGTTCTGGGTGACCTGTACGTCCTTGATCAGACGACCGCGACGGTCCTTGAGCACCTGGCGCTTGCCCGGCACGCCGGCCAACCATTCCTCGAACGCGAGCTCTACACCCTCACGACCACGGTCATCGACGTCAGTGAAACCGACCACATGGGCAGTCACCTCGCCGGCCGGATAGAAGCGACGGAACTCTTCCAGGCCATACACGCCCGGCACCTTGAGATCGAGCACGCGCTGGCCCTGCTCGGGAGTCAGGCCACGCACCAGGTACATGAATTCACGTTCCTGAGCCTGAGTCAGTCGCTTGGCGAAAGACTTGGGCTCCTGCCCCAGGGCAGCCGCCAGTTCGGCCCAGCGATCCGGCGCCTTGAACAGCTCCTTGCCGTTGGCCCACAGGGTGGTTACCGGAGTACTGACCGCCAACGGCTCGCCATTGCGATCGGTGATCAAACCGCGGTGCGCCGGGATCGGAATATGGCGCACGCTACGCGCATCGCCGTGGGCCTGGAGGAAATCGTGATCGATCACATGCAGGTCGACGATACGCCAGGCGATGGCAGCCACCATCAGCGCCAGCAGAGCCAGGACCAGACGGAAGCGCCAGGGATAGAGCGCGCCTTCGAGGCCGATCATGGCGCCACCATCTGCACTTCGGCCGGCTCGGGAATACGCATGTGCAACTGTTCAGAGGCCAGGGTTTCGATGCGGTTGTGAGCGGTCCAGGTGCTTTGCTCCAGCACCAGGCGCCCCCACTCGGCCTGCGCCTTGTCGCGCACACTCAGCTCGGCATACAGCGCATTGAGCAGCTGACGATTCCAATGCGCGCAGTAGGACACGGCGATCGCCGACAACAGCACGGCACCGAACAGCACGACCAGCAGCAGGCTGCCGGGCGGCATGGGCTTGGCATAGAGGCGGCTCACCGCAGCTTCTCCGCCACGCGCATTACCGCACTACGCGAGCGCGGGTTGGCCTTGACCTCGGCCTCGCCGGCATAGATGGGTTTGCCCAGCAGCTTCAGGCGCGGCTCGAAGGCCTTGGGAATGATCGGCAGGTCACGCGGCAGCTGGTCAGCCTCGCCCTTGGCCTGGCGCTTCATGAATTGTTTGACGATGCGGTCTTCCAGGGAATGGAAGCTGATCACCACCAGACGCCCACCCACAGCCAGAGCGTCCAGTGCAGCGTCGAGACCGCGCTGCAGGTCGCCCAGCTCGTTATTGACGTGAATGCGCAACCCCTGGAAAGCACGGGTCGCCGGATTCTTGCCCTTCTCCCAGGCGGGATTGGCCTCGGTCAGTACCGCAGCCAGATCAGCGGTACGCTCGAACGGCTTGACTGCACGACGCTCGACCACGGCGCGCGCCATGCGCTTGGCGAAACGCTCCTCGCCATACTCCTTGAACACATGGGCGATCTCATCGGCACTGGCCGTGGCAATGAACTCGGCGGCACTGATGCCGGCATCCGGATTCATGCGCATGTCCAGCGGGCCATCATTGAGGAAGCTGAAGCCGCGCTCGGCGTCATCCAGCTGCGGCGAGGACACGCCAAGATCCAAGAGGATGCCGTCTACTTTGCCCTGCAACCCGCGAGCCAGAGCCTCATCGCCCATATCGGCAAAGCTGCGCTGTACAACGACGAAGCGGCCGTCTTCGGCCGCCAGTGCATTTCCGCTCGCGATTGCCAGTGGATCCTTGTCGAACCCGAGCAACCGGCCGCTGCCCCCGAGCCCCTGCAGAATCAACCTGCTATGCCCCCCTCTGCCAAAAGTGCCATCGAAGTAGCAGCCGTCTTCGCGCACAGCGAGAGCCTCTACGGCCTCGTCGAGCAACACGGTGATATGGCGGAAGCTACTAGTCATGGTCACAGGATCAGGTCACGGAGGTCATCCGGCAGAGCGCCGGGTTGTTTGATGGCAGCCAGGTCGGCATCAGCAAGCGCGTTCCAGGCATCTTCGTTCCACAGCTGGAACTTGTTCAGCTGACCTACCAGCATCGCGTGCTTGTCCAGGCCCGCATGCGCGCGTAGGCGCGGAGGCACAAGGAAACGACCACTGCCATCGAGTTCGATGTCCACGGCGTTACCGATCAGCAGGCGCTGCAGACGTCGGGTTTCCTCACGCAGAGACGGCAGGTCACGGAGCTTGGCTTCAATCAGCTCCCACTCCGGCAGGGGGTACACACACAGGCAGGGATCTACAGCATCGATGGTGACGATGAGCTGGCCAGAGCAACGCGAAACGAGCTCGTCACGATACCGACTTGGCATCGCGAGTCGCCCCTTGGCGTCGAGACTGATGGCGTTAGCTCCACGAAACACGTCTGCGCTTCCCCACTCTGATTAGCTTTCCATGCCCTTATGACCCACTTTTTTCCACTTTGTGCCACTTCGGCACACTATAGAAATGCATGAGCCTTAGCGTCAAGGCACGCAAACTCGGAAAAATCCTTACAGGACGGTGGTTTAGCGATTTAAGAGGGTGGTTTTTAGAAGAAAAACAGAGGTTTTGCAGAGACGAATTTCTACAAGCTCAGAAGGCTGAACTTCGAACTTAAAGTAATTTCTTAAGAGTAAGATTTTTTCGGTATTGCGAGAGGAGCGGATAGAAGAAGAAAGGAGGAGAGTCGATCTGTAAGCCGGGTTCTGTCGAGGACAGTCATTCCTCTACGACGCACATCACTGTACGCCTCTAGCAACCTACCCGGTTCCAGCGCGGGCCACGCCGATGGAACCCTATTTGGTCTTGCTCCGAGTGGGGTTTACCTAGCCACGGACTGTTGCCAGCCGTGCGGTGCGCTCTTACCGCACCTTTTCACCCTTACCGGCGCCGAAGCGCTTAGGCGGTTATTTTCTGTGGCACTTTCCGTAGGCTTGCGCCTCCCAGGCGTTACCTGGCACTCCGCCCTATGGAGCCCGGACTTTCCTCCCCCTTCTTGCGAAGGCAGCGACTGTCCGATCGACTCTCCGCCGCCAAGGGTAACGAGGCAAGCCCGTCAGGACAAGCTCAGGCGCCCTTTTGTCGATCAAGCGCCACCTGATAGAGCAGATTCTTGCGCACCCCGGTAATTTCCGCCGCCAGCGCCGCCGCACGCTTGAGCGGCAATTCGGCCAGCAGCAGGTCGAGCACACGCAATGCTTCGCCGCTGATAGCCTCTTCCCCCTCCGGCGCCTGCCAGCCAGCCACCAGGACCACGCATTCGCCGCGCTGCTGATTGCTGTCGGCCGCCACCCAGTCGTGCAGCTCGCCCAACGGCAACCCCTTGAGCGTCTCGAAAGCCTTGGTCAGCTCGCGCCCGAGCACCGCCATACGATCCATGCCAAATACATCACGCATATCCGCCAGACACTCAAGGATGCGATGTGGCGCCTCGTAATAGATCAGTGTGCGCGCATCTTCCCGTACCGACTCCAGTCGCGCCCTGCGCCCCACCGCCTTGGCCGGCAGAAAGCCCTCGAACGCGAAGCGGTCCGAAGGCAAACCTGCCGCCGATAACGCCGCGACCAGCGCACAGGCGCCCGGCACCGGCACCACGCGCACCCCAGCCGCCCGAGCAGCGCGCACCAGATGAAAGCCGGGGTCGGAGATCAGCGGCGTGCCGGCATCAGAGATCAGCGCCACATCCTCCCCCGCCTGCAGCCGCGCCAGAAAACGTCCACCCTGATCGCGCTCGTTATGCTCGTGACAGGCCGCCAGGGGCGTCGAGATGCCAAAATGCTGCAGCAAGCGCAGCGAATGCCGCGTGTCTTCGGCAGCAATCAGCGCCACTTCAGCCAACACACGCAAGGCCCGCGCACTGATGTCATCGAGATTACCGATCGGCGTAGCGACCACATAAAGGGTGCCAGCAGCGGATGGAGCAGCGGGAAGGCTCAAGAAAACACCTCGACAATTGCGCAAAGCGCGCATTGTAGCCCGTTTCCCACCCCCAACATCGCACCCATCGCAGGGCGCAGGTACAATTGCGCCTTCTTTACTGATCAGTACCGGGAACGTATCGATGATCGCTTGCTTACGTCCGCTCTCCGCCCTCTGTTTCGCCGGCCTGCTGGCCGCCTGTGCCAGCTCGCCCTCGTCCAGCCTGGGCGAACTGCCGCGCACGCCACAGGCCAGCATTGAGCAATTGCTGCAGCAGGCTGCCACCAGCGAGCCCGAAGAAGCGGCCCTGCTACGCCTGTCCGCTGCCGACCAAGCCTATCGCCAGCAGGACGTCGCCCGCTCCATCCGCATTCTCGACGAGGTACCGCTTGACGGGCTGAAACCGGCGCAACAGATCTACGCCAGCACACTGCGCGCCGAATTGGACATGGCTCGCCATAAACCCAAGAGCGCACTCAAGGCACTGCAACACCCAAGCCTGCAGCATCTCGGCGAGCTACCGGTCGAACAGCAGATCCGCACCCAACTGGTCAGCGCCCGCGCACTTGAAGCCGACGGCCAATCCCTGGCCGCGGCCCGCGAGCGTGTGTTCATCGCTCCCCTGCTCAGCGGCGAAGCCGCCAAAGCCAATCACGAAGCCATCTGGGCACTGGTCGCCAGCCTGCCCAAGAGCCAGTTGAACAGCTCTGGCGACAGTGACCTCGATGGCTGGCTTGGTCTGGCTCTGGCCACCAAGAGCGCCGGCACCCCTGATCAGCAGCTAGCCGCCATCGACACCTGGAAAAACCAGCACCCACAACACCCTGCCGCCCAGCAATTACCAGAACCGCTGACCAAGCTCAAAGAGCTGGCCGGCCAGCCACTGCAGAAGATCGCCCTGCTGCTGCCCCAGGAGGGTCAGCTGGCGTCCGTATCCCGCGCCCTACGCGATGGCTTCCTCGCCGCCCACTATCAGGCCCAGCAGGCCGGGCAGAACCCGCCGGAAGTGCTGCTCTACGACAGCTCGCGCATGAGTTCGCTGGACGATTTCTATCGCCAGGCCCAGGCTGACGGCGTGCAGCTGGTGGTCGGCCCGCTGGAGAAACCGCTGGTCAAGCAGCTCAGCGAGCGCCCGCAACTGCCACTGACCACCCTCGCCCTGAACTACAGCGACGCAGGCCGTGAAGCCCCTGCGCAATTGTTCCAGTTCGGCCTGGCCGCCGAAGACGAGGCCCGCGAAGTGGCCCGCCGCGCCTGGGCCGACGGCATGCGCAGCGCCGTAGCTCTGGTACCACGTGGCGACTGGGGCAACCGCGTTCTGGCAGCCTTCCAGCAGAGCTGGCAGGAAGCGGGCGGCTCGCTGATCGCCGCCGAACACGTCGATCAGCCGGTAGAACTGGCCCAACAGATCGCCGACCTGCTGCAGCTGCGCCAGAGCGAAGCACGCGCCAAGCGCCTGCAGAACACCCTGGGCACGCAGCTGGCCTCGCTGCCGTCGCGCCGCCAGGACATCGACTTCATCTTCCTCGCCGCCACCCCGCAGCAAGCTCAGCAGATCAAGCCGACCCTGGCCTTTCAATACGCTGGCGACCTGCCGGTTTACGCCACCTCGCATCTCTATACCGGCGGGCACAATCCAACCCAGTTCCAGGATCTGGAAGGCATCCGCTTCTGTGAGACACCCTGGCTGCTGGATGCCAACGACAACCTGCGTCAGCAGGTCGACCAGCAGTGGCCGCAGGCCGCCAGCAGCCTGGGCCGCCTGTACGCCATGGGCGTCGACGCCTTCCGCCTGGCACCACGCCTGAGCCAGCTCAAGGCCCTGCCGGATAGTCGCGTGGAAGGCCTTTCCGGCAACCTCAGCCTGAACCAGGCGCAACGCATCGAGCGCCAGCTGCCCTGGGCCGAATTCCGTAATGGCCAGGTCCAACGCCTGCCGGATAGCACCTATTAATAGCCGCCAGGACTGCGGCCGCGCCGCCGAGGCCCAGGCCGAGACGCTGCTACAGCGCGCCGGCCTGCGACTACTGGCGCGCAACTGGCGCTGCCGCGGCGGCGAGCTCGATCTGGTCATGCTGGACGGCGATACAGTAGTATTTGTCGAAGTTCGCTACCGCCGACACGCCGCATGGGGCGGCGCGCTGGAAAGCGTCGACGCTCGCAAACGCCAGCGTCTGATTCTCGCCGCAGAACTGTTCCTGCAACGCGAGAGTCGCTGGGGCCGAAGCCCCTGTCGCTTCGACGTGGTAGCCCTCGCCCCCGATCAGGAGCCGAACTGGCTGCGCAATGCGTTCGAAAGCTGAATAAGCCCGATCAAGGATTTCTAGTCGACGCGCCGCGCGCCCTCGGGTAAAACGCAAAACGCCGCGCCGGCAACTTCGCTTTTCCAAGGCTGTCTCAGCCTGCACACCTAAGGTCACACTCCATGGATATGCAATCCCGTATTCGCCAGATGTTCCAGGCCAGCATCGACACCAAGCAGCAAGCCATGGAAGTGCTGGTGCCATTCATCGAGCACGCCAGCCAGGTCATGGTTCACTCGCTGCTTAACGAAGGCAAGATTCTCGCCTGCGGCAACGGCGGCTCGGCCGGCGACTCGCAGCACTTTTCCTCGGAACTGCTCAACCGTTTCGAGCGCGAGCGCCCCAGCCTGCCAGCCATCGCGCTGACTACCGACAGCTCGACCATCACCTCGATCGCCAACGATTACAGCTACAACGAAGTCTTCTCCAAGCAGATTCGCGCCCTCGGCCGCCCCGGTGACGTACTGCTGGCCATCTCCACCAGCGGCAACTCGGCCAACGTGATCCAGGCCATCCAGGCAGCCCATGACCGCGAAATGGTCGTCGTCGCACTGACCGGCCGTGACGGCGGAGGCATGGCCTCGCTACTGCTGCCGGAAGACGTCGAAATTCGCGTGCCATCCAAGGTCACTGCACGCATTCAGGAAGTACACCTGCTGGCTATCCACTGCCTGTGCGACCTGATCGACCGCCAACTGTTCGGGAGTGAAGAATGATCCGCAAGCGCCTGATCCTTGCCACCATCGCCCTAGGCATTGCGCTGGGCGGCTGCAGCAACCGCAGCATCGGCAACAAGATCGACGACCAGTTCCTGGAGCCCGAAGTGGCCAACAAGGTCGAGAAAAGCCACGCCGACCTTGCTTCGCCCACCTCCCACATCGTGGTAACCGCCTATAACGGCGTCATCCTGCTGGCCGGGCAAACCCCGCGCAGCGACCTCAAGGACAAGGCAGGTGAAGTAGCCCGCAGCGTACAGGGCGTAACCAAGGTCCATAACGAGCTGCAGGTGCTCAAACCCAACTCCCTGGCCGCCCGCAGCAATGACGCCGCCCTGACCACCAAGATCAAGACGCAGATGCTGTTCGACAGCGAAGTGGCGAGCGCCAGGATCAAGGTGATCACCGAAAACGGCATCGTCTACCTGATGGGCCTGGTCACCCGCGCCGAGGGTGACAGCGCCAGCCGCGTGGTACAGAACACCTCTGGCGTGCAGAAGATCGTCAAGCTGTTCCAGTACACCAACTGACCCCTTCAAGCGGGCATTAAAAAGGCGATCCTCGGATCGCCTTTTTTATTACTTCACCACCTTCAGACTAGGCCTGCCACTAGGGCGAGGCGGCTCGTCACCGCCCGGACCATCATCATCCGGCCCATCCTCGTCCTCGCCGTCATCCACCGGAGGCTCCAGCTCGAAGACCATGCCCTGGCCGTTTTCGCGAGCATAGATGGCCAGCATCGCACCCGTCGGGATGTACAACTGGTGGGCAACACCGCCGAAGCGCCCCTCGAAACTCACCGCCTCATTATCCATGTGCAGGCTACGCACTGCGCTGGGAGAGACATTGAGCACGATCTGGCCGTCATTGGCATAACCTGGCGGCACCCGCACGCTCGGATATTCGGCATTGACCAGCAAGTGTGGCGTGCAGTCGTTATCGACGATCCACTCGTAGAGCGCTCGCACCAGATAGGGTCGACTGGAATTCATGGCAAATACCTCCTGGCTCAACGCATGTTGCGTTCGACACTGGAAAGACTGGCCTGAAAGGCCTCGCGCGTGAACATTCGCTCCATGTAGTCCAGCAACGGCTTAGCCGGGCGTGGCAGCTCGATGCCCAACTGCGGCAAGCGCCACAGGATAGGCAACAGACAGCAGTCCACCAAACTCAGCTCGTCACTGAGGAAGAACGGCTTGTCGGCAAAAAGCGGCGATACACCGGTCAGGCTCTCGCGCAACTCCTTGCGCGCCACAGCCTTGTCCGCCTCTTTGCAACGTGGGTCGAGAATTCGGTCGACCAACTGACACCAATCGCGCTGGATACGATGTATCAGCAGGCGACTATTGGCCCTGGCCACAGGATAAACCGGCAGCAGCGGCGGATGGGGATAACGCTCGTCAAGGTACTCCATCACCACCGTAGACTCATACAACGCCAGGTCGCGATCTACCAGAGTCGGCAGGCTGGCGTAGGGATTCACCTCCGCCAGTTTTGGCGGGCAACGCCCCGCCTGAACATCGATGATGTCTACCTGCACGCCCTTCTCGGCCAGCACCAGGCGCACACGATGGGAATAGTGATCGGTAGGGTCGGAATAGCAGGCCAGCTTGTTGGTCGCGGCCATGGCGCCCTCCTCGCTTTCAGAATTGCAGAAACAGAAAAGCGCACGCGCCCAAAAGGGCGCGTGCGCTTACAACGGTGACGCTATATATCAGTGCACGTCCTTCCAGTATTCGCGCTTGAGCAGGTAGGCGAACACGAAGAAGAAGGCCAGGTACAGCAGCACGTAGGTACCAATACGCTGGCTTTCCAGCTTGACCGGGTTGGCGGAGTAAGCGAGGAAGGTCACCAGGTTATGGATCTTCTCGTCGAACTCTTCCTCGGTCAGGCTGCCGGTCTTCGGCACGATGGTCAGCTGATCGCAGGCCTCGTGAGTGATCGGCGCGCCGGTCAGCGGGTCGTACTGCTTCTTGCCATTCTCGACCACCTGCACCTGCTTGCAGCCAATAACCTGGCGACCCTGCAGGCCAGCCAGAACGTTAGGCATACCTACGTTCGGGAAGACCTTGTTGTTGGCGCCCAGCGGACGAGTCGGATCTTCGTAGAAGGTGCGCAGGTAGGTGTACAGCCAGTCGGTGCCACGCACACGAGCAACCAGAGTCAGGTCGGGCGGAGCTGCACCGAACCAGGCCTTGGCGTCTTCCGGCTTCATGCCGATCTTCATGTGATCGCCAATCTTGGCACCGGTGAACACCAGGTTTTCCAGCATCAGCTCGTGCGGAATACCGATGTCATCGGCAACACGCTCGTAACGCTGGAACTTGGCACTGTGGCAGCCCATGCAGTAGTTGGCGAAAGTACGCGCACCATCCTGCAGAGCAGCCTTGTCGGTCAGGTCGATATCGACCTTATCCAGATGCACATCGTGACCACCTGCAGCGAAAGACAGCGCCGGCAGAGCAGCAAAAACAAATGCAGCAAATAGCTTTTTCATCAGCCAGTCACCCTTTCCGGAACCGGTTTAGTCTTCTCCATCCGGGTGTAGAACGGCATCAGGATGAAGTAGGCGAAATACAGCGCGGTGCAGATCTGCGACAGCAGGGTACGGCCCGGAGTCGGCGCCAGAACACCCAGCACACCGAGGATCACGAAGGACACGCAGAACACCAGCAGCCAGATCTTGCTCAGCCAGCCCTTGTAGCGCATGGACTTGACCGGACTACGATCCAGCCATGGCAGGACGAACAGTACGGCAATCGCAGCACCCATGGCGATCACGCCCAGCAGCTTGTCCGGCACAGCGCGCAGGATGGCGTAGAAGGGGGTGAAGTACCACACAGGAGCGATGTGCTCAGGCGTCTTGAACGGGTTGGCCTGCTCGAAGTTGGGCTTCTCAAGGAAGTAACCGCCCATCTCCGGGAAGAAGAACACCACAGCACAGAAGACGAACAGGAAGACCACGACACCAACGATGTCTTTCACGGTGTAGTACGGGTGGAAGGCAATGCCATCCAGCGGTACGCCGTTCTCGTCTTTCTTCTTCTTGATGTCCACACCATCCGGGTTGTTCGAGCCAACCTCGTGCAGCGCCAGGATGTGCAGCACAACCAGGCCAAGCAGAACGATCGGAAGGGCGATCACGTGCAAGGCGAAGAAGCGGTTCAGAGTGATACCGGAAATCAGGTAGTCACCACGAATCCACTGGGTCAGGTCGTCGCCGATCACCGGAATGGCGCCGAACAACGAGATGATCACCTGGGCGCCCCAGTAGGACATCTGGCCCCATGGCAGCAGATAGCCCATGAAGGCTTCGGCCATCAGGCACAGGTAGATCAGCATGCCGAAGATCCACACCAACTCACGCGGCTTCTGGTAAGAGCCGTAGAGCAGACCGCGGAACATGTGCAGGTAGACCACCACGAAGAACGCGGAGGCACCGGTGGAGTGCAGGTAGCGGATGATCCAGCCGAACTCCACGTCGCGCATGATGTACTCGACGGAAGCGAAGGCCTCCTCGGCGGACGGAGTGAAGCTCATGGTCAGCCAGATGCCGGTGAGGATCTGGTTGACCAGCACCAGCAGGGCCAGCGAGCCGAAGAAGTAGAAGAAGTTGAAGTTCTTCGGCGCGTAGTACTTGCTCAGATGGTCTTCCCACATCTTGGTCGCGGGGAAGCGCGCATCGACCCAGGCCATGAATTTTTCCATCATGCTTTCTCCTGGTCTACGCCAACGACGATAACGTCATCGGACTCGTAAGAGTGCGGCGGAACCGGCAGGTTCAGCGGCGCGGGCTGGGCCTTGTAGACTCGACCTGCGAGGTCGTAGCGCGAGCCGTGGCACGGGCAGAAGTAACCACCGACCCATTCCGGACCGAGGTCAGCCGGAGCCACTTCGGGACGGAACGACGGCGAGCAGCCCAGGTGAGTGCAAAGGCCGACCAGTACCAGGATTTCTGGCTTGATCGAGCGATTGGTCTTGTCGACATACTCAGGCTGTACCGACGCAGCAGACTCAGGGTCCGCCATTCTGTCGTGGATCTTGCCCAGGTTGGCCAGGATTTCCTCGGTACGGTGCACGATGAATACCGGCTGGCCACGCCACTCGGCGACCATCTGCTGGCCTGGCTCGACCTTGGCGATATTCACTTTCACCGGTGCACCGGCCGCTTTGGCCTTGGCACTGGGGAACCATGACCCCACGAACGGAGTCGCAGCACCCACCGCTCCGGCAGCACCAACCACCGAAGTGGCCGCCACCAGGAAGCGACGCCGGCCTGCATTCACGCCGTCATTGCTCATTCAGTCGTCTCCCATCAGCTTCATGGCCTGTTGTTCAGGCCTCTACTAAGTAATAAATCGGGCCGCACAAAATTTGCAGAATGGTAAAGAAAAGCCCCTTTTCTGACAAGGTAATTACCCGATACAAATTGGTCGCAGCCCTTGCAGATCGGGCCTTCCGCCAATGCGACAGGTTGTCGCACAGTTATTCCCAGGCAATAAAAAACGCCCAGCTCCAAAAGGAACTGGGCGTCTTTGAACGTAGCAGCGAATTAACGCTTGGAGTACTGCGGACGCTTACGCGCTTTACGCAGACCCACTTTCTTACGCTCGACTTCACGGGCATCGCGAGTAACGAAACCAGCTTTACGCAGCGGGCTGCGCAGGCTTTCGTCGTATGCGATCAAGGCACGAGTGATGCCGTGACGAATGGCACCAGCCTGACCGCTGACACCACCACCGAGAACGGTGACGTAGATGTCGAACTTCTCGACAGTCTCGGTCAGCTCCAGCGGCTGACGCACGACCATGCGAGCAGTTTCGCGACCGAAGAAGTTATCCAGGCTGCGATTGTTGATGGAGATGTTGCCAGTACCCGGGCGCAGGAATACGCGCGCGGTTGCGGTCTTGCGACGGCCAGTGCCGTAGTTTTGAGTCGCCGACATAATGAACTATTCCGTTAAATCTTCAGTTCTTGGGGCTGCTGAGCGGTGTGCGGGTGGCTGGCACCTTTGTACACCTTCAGCTTGCGATACATGTCGCGACCCAGCGGGTTCTTCGGCAGCATGCCCTTGACCGCGGTCTCGATCACGCGCTCGGGGGCCTTGGCGATCAGCTTCTCGAAGCTGATTTCCTTGATGCCACCCGGGAAGCCGGAGTGCGAGTAGTACATCTTGTCGCTGGTCTTGGAACCGGTGACACGCACCTGCTCAGCATTGATCACGACGATGTAGTCGCCGGTATCAACGTGCGGGGTGTATTCCGGCTTGTGCTTGCCGCGCAGGCGGCTGGCGATTTCGGTGGCCAGACGACCCAGGGTCTGACCTGCAGCGTCGACGACGTACCAGTCGCGCTTAACAGTTTCCGGTTTTGCAGTAAAAGTCTTCATTCGCTATAGCCTCAGGGGCCGCCCTGAAAATAAGACGGCGGATCTTACTGAATAGTGCTTGCTTTGACAAGGTCAAAGACAGCCGGAAACAGACGCTATCGGGGGCTCGGGTCAGCGCGTCCGCTACGGCAGGGGGTTCGGCGGGCTAGGCATCCCCACCTTCTTTCCGCGCAGGCTAGGCATCCCCGCTTGGAAAGCCGCGGAATTATGCCGATTACTGAAAAAATAGCAACCTGCTTTATCATCGCCCCTTTGCCAGAACCGAGGATTCAGCCATGGAATACCGTCAACTGGGCCGCAGCGACCTGAAGGTCAGCGCCCTGTGCCTGGGCAGCATGACCTGGGGCCAGCAAAACGATGAAACCGAGGGTTTTGCCCAGATCGATCGCGCCAAGGCCTGTGGTATCAACTTTCTCGATACCGCAGAGATGTACCCGGTACCGCCGCGCGCCGAAACCTACGGCGCCACCGAGCGCATCATCGGCAACTACTTCAGGGCCCGCGGCAATCGCGCCGACTGGATTCTCGCCAGCAAGATCGCCGGCCCCGGCAACGGCATCGACTACATCCGTGGCGGCAGCCTCAAGCACAATCGCCAGCATATCGTCGCGGCCCTGGACGAAAGCCTGAAGCGCCTGCAAACCGACTGGATAGACCTCTACCAACTGCACTGGCCCGAGCGCAGCACCAATTTCTTCGGCCAGCTCGGCTATCGCCACCAGGAGCAGGAATTCACCGCCCTGCAGGACACCCTCGAAGCACTGGGCGAACAGGTCAAAGCCGGCAAGATCCGCCATATCGGGCTGTCCAACGAGACGCCCTGGGGCACCATGAAGTTTCTGCAACTGGCCGACAGCCTGGGCCTGCCACGAGCCGTCTCCATCCAGAACCCCTACAACCTGCTCAACCGCAGCTTCGAGGTCGGCCTGGCCGAAGTGGCCATTCGCGAACAGTGCGGCCTGCTGGCCTATTCGCCACTGGCCTTCGGCATGCTCTCCGGCAAGTACGAGAACGGCGCCCGCCCGGCCAATGCGCGAATCACCCTGTTCAGCCGCTTCGCCCGCTACACCAACCTGCAGGCCGAAGCCGCCTGCAGCCGCTATGTCGCACTGGCCCGCGAACACGGCCTGGACCCGGCACAGATGGCGCTGGCATTCGTCACCCGCCAGCCCTTCGTGACCAGCAACATCATCGGCGCTACCAACCTGGAACAACTGGAAAGCAATCTGGGCAGCGTCAGCCTGGAATTGAGCACGGAACTGCTGGAAGCGATTGAAACCATCCATCGCGAGCAGCCCAATCCCGCCCCCTGAGAACGAAAGAGCCCGGCAATAGCCGGGCTCTTTGCATCCGTCCGCACCTAGAGTGCGCGGCTGATGATCTCCTTCATGATCTCGTTGGTGCCGGCGTAGATGCGCTGCACCCGTGAGTCAGCCCAGGCGCGGGCAATCGGGTATTCCCACATATAGCCGTAGCCGCCGTGCAGCTGCACGCACTCGTCGATCACCTTGCACTGCAGGTCGGTGCCCCAGTACTTGAGCATCGCCGCAGTCGGTACATCCAGTTTCTTGTCCAGGTGCAGCTCCAGGCAGCGGTCGACGAACACGCGGCCGACCTGGATCTCGGTGGCCATCTCGGCCAGCTTGAAGCGCGTGTTCTGGAACTCCGCCACCGGCTTGCCGAAGGCCTTGCGCTCGCGCACGTAGTCCTTGGTCCACTGTAGCGCCGCCTCGGCCGAGGCGATGGCGCCCACGCCGACGGTCAGGCGCTCCTGCGGCAGCTCCTGCATCAGGTAGACGAAGCCCATCCCCTCCTTGCCCAGCATATTGGCCTTGGGAATACGCACATCCTGGAAGAACAGCTCGGAGGTGTCCTGAGCCTTCATGCCGACCTTCTCCAGACGCTTGCCTTTGGAGAAGCCCGGCGTGCTGGCCTCCACCAGGAACAGGCTGATGCCCTTGGCGCCGGCCTTGGCATCGGTCTTGGCCACGACTATCACCAGGTCGGCCAGCCAGCCGTTGGTGATGAACGTCTTGGAGCCGTTGATCACGTACTCGTCGCCATCCAGCACCGCCGTGGTCTTCACCCCCTGCAGGTCGGAGCCAGTGCCGGGCTCGGTCATGGCGATGGCAGTCACCAGCTCGCCACTGACCAGCTTCGGCAGATAGTGCAGCTTCTGCTCTTCCGAGCCGTAATGCAGGATGTAGGGCGCGACGATGTCCGAATGCAGCGAAAAACCCACGCCGGACAACCCCAGGCGCGACTGCTCCTCGATCACCACAGCGCTGTAGAGGAAGTCGACACCCATGCCGCCGTACTCCTCGGGCACATGCGAGCAGAGCATGCCGGCCTCGCCTGCTGCATTCCACAGAGCGCGGTCGATGTGACCGTCCTTTTCCCACTGGGCATGGAAAGGCACCGCTTTCTGCTCGAAAAACTTGCGCACCGACTCGCGAAATCGCTCGTGCTCGTGGCTGAACAGGGTTCTTGGAATCATTGTTACACCTGTGTCTGAGTGGTCATGGAATGGCCAACACTCTAGGCCAGCCCCTCGAGACTGGGCACTGGACACATGCGACAAAAAATAAGACGATCCAGCCAGCCGATGACCGTTTAATCACTAAAAAGAACAACACATGTCCCCCATACGCATCGCCATACTGGCCATTGACGGCGTATTCGCCGCCACCCTGATGCAGGCCCGCGACTTCTTCCATATGGCAGGCGTACGTCATAGCAAACAGCAAGGGCTGGAACTCAAGTCAGTGTTTCAGACCCGCATCGTCAGCCCCGACGGCGCAGCGGTGACCAGCTTCAGCGAAGCGGTGATCGGCGTCGACGGCGGACTGGACACGGCCGACGTGATCATCCTGCCGGCGTTCTGGGGCGACTTCGATGAGCTGCGCGCACAGCACCCACAGGTCATGACCTGGCTACACGAACAGCATGCTGCCGGCGCCGTGATCTGCGGCGAGGCCACCGGCGTGTTCTGGATGGCCGAAGCCGGCCTGCTCGACGGCAAGGAAGCAACCACCTACTGGCGCTTCTTCCGCGAATTCGCCGAGCGCTTCCCCAAGGTATTGCTGAACCAGGAAAAGCACCTGTCGGACGCCGACAACCTGTACTGCGCCGGTGGCGTCACCTCGGCCTGCGACATGTACATCTACCTGATCGAACGTTTCTGTGGCGCCTCCATTGCCCAGGGCGTGTCCCGCGACATTCTCTACGAGACCCAGCGCAGCTACAGCCCAGGCCGCATCGGCTTCGGCGGCCAGAAGCTGCATCAGGACGTGACCATTCTGCAGGTGCAGCAGTGGCTGGAGGAGCACTTCGCCGAGAAATTCCGCATCGAGGACGTGGCGCGCCAGCACGGCATGAGCATCCGCAATTTCATGCGCAGATTTCAGAGCGCGACCGGCGACAAGCCCCTGCACTACCTGCAGCGCCTGCGCATCGAAACGGCTAAAGGCCTGCTGTCAGCGACCCGCAAGAGCATCAAGACCATCAGCTACGAAGTCGGCTATGACGACGCCAGCTTCTTCGCCCGCCTGTTCCGCCAGCACGCCGGGCTGTCGCCCAACCAGTACCGGCGCCAGTTCCAGCACAAGGAAAGCGCCTGAATGCAGGCCACCTGATCGCAGGCCGCCTGAAACGCAAAAGGGCTGCCCATGGGCAGCCCTTCTTGTTTAAGCGCGAGCCGATCAGGGCTTGTGCGGGCGCGACAGGAACTCGTGCGACTGCATCTCCAGCAGGCGGCTCAGGGTCCGTTGGAACTCGAAGCTCAGACGGCCACCGGTGTACAGATCCTTGAGTTCCACCTCGGCCGAGATGATCAGCTTGACGTTGCGGTCATAGAACTCGTCGACCAAGTTGATGAAGCGCCGCGCCATATCGTCCTTGGCCACGCCCATCTGCTCGACGTTGGCCAGGATCACCGCATGGTAGATCTTGCCCAGCTCGATGTAGTCGTTCTGGCTGCGCGGACCATCGCACAGCTCGCGGAACTCGAACCAGGCCACATCGTCGCCTTCCTTGCGCGCCACGATGGCACGGTTCTCGATCATCAGCGCCTTGTTCTCCTCCACCTGGCAGTGCTCCGGCAGCAGGCTGCGGAAACTCTTCTCCAGGCTGACCTCGGCTTCGGCGTCCAGCGGGAAGTGGAACAGCTCGGCCTGCTCCAGGGCGCGCAGGCGGTAATCCACGCCGCTGTCGACGTTGACCACCTCGGTGTGCTCCTTGACTAGGGCAATCGCCGGCAGGAAACGCGCCCGCTGCAGACCATCCTTGTACAGGCCGTCCGGCACGATGTTGGAAGTCGCTACCAGGCTGACACCGTTCTTGAACAACTCATCCAGCAGGGTGGCCAGGATCATCGCGTCGGTGATGTCACTGACGAAGAACTCATCGAAACAGATCACCCGCGCCTCGGCAGCGAAACGCTTGCCGATGATGGTCAGCGGGTTCTTCTCGCCCTTGAGGGTCTTCATTTCCTCATGCACACGCTTCATGAAACGGTGGAAGTGCGTACGCATCTTCTGCTCGAACGGCAGCGCATCGAAGAAGGTGTCGACCAGGTAGGTCTTGCCGCGACCGACGCCACCCCAGAAGTACAGCCCCTTGACCGGCCCCTGCGGCTTCTTGCCGAACAGTTTGCCGAACACGCCCGATTTAGCCGAATCGGCAGCGATCAGGTCGTCGTAAAGGCGCTGCAGATGGCGCACGGCGTTTTCCTGCGCGGCATCGTGGAAAAAGTCCGGCCGCTTCAGATCGGCCTGATAACGCTCAAGAGGAGTCATGCTGGGAAATTCGGTAACAAAAACGGGGCGGTCACTTTAGCGACGCACCCCGTGCTTGGCAATCGGCCATTAGCCGGTGACCTTTACTCCTGCGGGGCCAGCGCCTCGTGCAGGCGGACGATGGCGGCGTCCAGCGCGGCGGCGTCGGCGAACGTCGGGCTCTCGCCGATCGCCTCATCCGCCAGCCAGACGCTGAAGCTCAGACCTTCGGCGCGTACATCCAGCTCGGCACCGGACTGCAGAGCCTTGCTGGCCTGACCAGCGCCCTTGCCATCGGCAAAGGACTTGGACAGCAGCAGCTGCTCGCCGGACGCATCCAGCAGACGGAAACGGAAGCTGCCGTCCTCGTCGCGGAAGCTGACAATACGCGCGCTCTTGGCCACCTTCTTCTTCTCGCCGCCAGCCGTTTGCACCTGCTCGCGGAACGAGCGCAGGCCAACGGCCTCGCGCAGCTCGCCGAGGAACGGTGTAGCAATCTGGCGCGCCTTCGCGGCACCGGCCAGGAGGATGTCTTCCAGGTCTGCCGGCTTGGCGATCAGCGCGTTGTAACGCTCGCGGGCCTCGCCCAGCTCATTCTCCAGCAGCTGATACAGGCGATTCTTCGCCTCTCCCCAGGCCAGACCACCTTCCAGCTCGGCACGGAACTCGGCCTGCTGAGCCTGACTAGCAAACGCCTGATACAGGGTGAACAGGTGCGAACCCTCGGCATCCTTGGGCTCGCCCGGCAGTTTGGAGTCAGTGACGATGCGCGCGATGGCGTCCTTGAGCTGTTTGGCCGTGCCGAACAGCGGGATGGTGTTGTCGTAGCTCTTGCTCATCTTGCGGCCGTCGAGGCCCGGCAGCGTGGCGACCTCTTCCTCGATCACCGCCTCGGGCAGGGTAAACAGCTCCTTGCCCTGACCGAACAGGTGATTGAAGCGCTGGCCGATGTCGCGGGCCATTTCCACGTGCTGGATCTGGTCGCGACCAACCGGCACCTTGTGCGCGTTAAACATCAGGATGTCCGCCGCCATCAACACCGGGTAGCTGAACAGGCCCATGGTCACGCCGGCGTCCGGGTCTTCGCCCTGCTCGACGTTCTTGTCCACCGAGGCCTTGTAGGCGTGGGCACGGTTGAGCAAGCCCTTGCCGGCGACGCAGGTGAGCAGCCAGCACAGCTCGGGGATCTCGGGGATGTCCGACTGGCGGTAGAAGGTCGCCTTGTCCACATCCAGCCCCAGCGCCAGCCAGGTAGCGGCGATTTCCAGGCGCGAGCGCTGGATACGCGCCGGGTCATCGCACTTGATCAGCGCGTGGTAGTCGGCGAGGAAGTAGAAGGAGTCCGCCTCGGGAGCACGACTGGCGACGATGGCCGGACGGATGGCGCCGGCATAGTTGCCCAGGTGCGGGGTGCCGGTGGTGGTGATGCCGGTGAGAATACGGGTGGTCATGTTCGTTTCACTTATTGGATTCGGGGCTGAACCAGCTCTTTCAACTCGGGCAGCTTGCCGTGAAAAAAGTGGCCGCATTCTGCCACTTTCAGCAGTTCATGGGGGCGCGGCAGCGCGGCCGACCAGGCATAGACGGCGGCGGGCTCCACCACTTCGTCCTGCTCCGGCTGCACCACTACCAGATCACCGCCCTGCGGCAGATGCTCGGGCAGCTGCAGGCGATGCACGGCCGGCGCCACCATGAACAGCTTGGGAATACTGACGCCCTGATCCTCCAGGCGCCCGGCCAGCGAGCCAGCGACAAAGCCGCCGAAGGAGAAGCCGCAGAGGATCAAGGGCAGTTCGGGATACTTGGCGTGCAGCCAGTGCGCCACTGCCTCGGCGTCATCCACCTCGCCGCTACCCATATCGTGGCTGCCGGCACTGGCGCCAACGCCGCGATAGTTGAAACGCAGAGTGTGGTAGCCCATGTCGCGCACACTGCGCTGCAGGGTGGACACCACCTTGTTGAGCATGGTGCCGCCCTGTACCGGGTTGGGATGGCAGATCAGCGCGACGCCACGGGCGTCCGCCACTTCGCACAGCAATGCTTCGAGGGCGCCGCATGGGCCGTCGATGAAGAGAGGGGTTTCGCGAATCAACAGCAGGAACTCCGTGACCCCGCGCAGGGTCGACACGTCTTGGTTAGGCACATCGCACAACAGGGCTTTGCCGCGGTATACAGCGCCGGCGAGAGCCGCTACCGTAAAACAAAGCCGCTTTCAGAGGAAGGACTCGTGGAACAATCGCTCACCCCCTGGCTGCTCCCTGCTATCGCACTGCTAGCCGGTGTGGCCATTGGCTTTCTAGTGGCCCGCCTGCTGCCCAACGCCGCGCCCAACCGCACCCAGCGCCAGCTGGACGAAATGCAGCAGCGCTTCGACAGCTACCAGAACGAGGTGGTTACCCACTTCAACACCACCGCCAGCCTGGTACGCAAGCTGACCCAGAGCTACCAGGACGTGCAGGAACACCTGTCCCAGGGCGCCAGCCGCCTGGCCGCCGACGAACTGACCCGCCAGCGCATGCTCGCCGCCCTGCACGCCGAAGACAGCAAGGCCCCACGTGAGCGCCTGACGCCACCGAAGAGCAACGAAGCCCCCAAGGACTACGCGCCCAAATCACCGGATCAACCCGGCACCCTGGACGAGACTTTCGGTCTCAAGCGCTGAAGCCAAAGCCCTGCCTGATGCGGGGCTTTTTCTTGCCTGCACGCTAGCGCCGAACAGCAGACACAAAAAAACCCCGCGCCAGGCGGGGTTTTCTGTTCCAGCAGGATGCTTAGATCGCGCCGCGAGCGCGCAGCAGATCGAGCACCAGCTTGACGCCATCTTCTACCGGCACCGACTGCGTATCGATGACCAGATCGGCATCCAGCGGGATGTCGTAAGGGAAGGATTCGCCCGGGATATTGTCACCGCCGGCTGCGTACAGCCCCTGCGGATCGCGCTCCTGGCACACCTGCGGCGAGGCCTGAACGTACACGGTGATCAGGCGCTCGGCACCCACCACGGCCTTGGCCTGCTCGCGACCCTCGGCATCCGGAGCGACGAACGCAGCCAGGGTCAGCAGACCGGCCTCGTTGAACTGCTTGGCCACCTGGGCGGCACGACGCCAGTTCTCGGCACGGCCGGCGCGATCCTGCGGCAGGCCCTTGTTCAGGTCGTGGCGCAGGTTCTGGCCATCCAGCACGTACACGGCACGGCCCATGTCGAACAGCTTGCGCTCCACGGCGTAGGCCAGGGTGCTCTTGCCGGCGCCGGACAGGCCGCTGAACAGCACGGTAGCCGGCTGCTGACCGAAGCGACTGGCACGTTCCTCGGTGGAAACATGGGTCAGCTGGGTGTGATGACCACCGGCGCCAACCGGCGCAGCGATGATCATGCCGGCACCGACGGTGCCGTTGGTCAGGCGGTCGATGACAATGAAGGCACCAGTGGTGCGGTTCTGCTCATAGCCATCCAGCGCGATCGAGGCATCCAGAGCAACCTTGACCTTGCCGATCTCGTTGAGCTGCAGGCTGCTCGCCGCACCCTCTTCCAGGGTGTTTACATCCACCCGGTGGGTGATGCTGGCAATCGAGCCCGGCACATAGCTGGTGGCACGCTTGATGTCGTACTTCTTGCCCGGCAGCATCGGCTCTTCGCCCATCCACACCAGCATGGCGTCGAAGCTGTCGACCACCTGTGGGCGGTTGTCGGCGTGTACCAGCATGTCGCCGCGGGAAACGTCGATTTCGTCTTCCAGGGTGATGGTGATGGCCTGGCCCGGGCCGGCCTGCTCCAGTTCACCTTCGTAGGTGACGATGGATTTGACCTTGCTGCCCTTGCCCGACGGCAGCGCAACGACGTCGTCGCCCTTGCGTACGATGCCGCTGGCCAGGGTGCCGGCGAAGCCACGGAAGTTCAGGTTCGGGCGGTTGACGTACTGCACCGGGAAACGCAGGTCGTCGAAGTTGCGGTCGCCGGAAACCTCGACGGTTTCCAGAATTTCCATCAGCGACTGGCCGGTGTACCACGGCGAGCGCTCGGACTTGTTGACCACGTTGTCGCCCTTGAGCGCCGACATCGGCACGAACTCCAGGGTGGTCGGACGCAGATTGATCTTGTCGGCGAAGGCCAGGTAGTCGGCCTTGATCGACTCGAACACGCCCTGATCGAAGTCCTTGAGGTCCATTTTGTTGACGGCGACGACGATGTGCTTGATGCCCAGCAGGGAGGCAATGAAGCTGTGGCGCTTGGTCTGGGTCTGCACGCCGTAACGGGCGTCGATCAGGATGATCGCCAGGTCGCAGGTGGAGGCACCGGTCGCCATGTTGCGGGTGTACTGCTCATGGCCGGGGGTGTCGGCGATGATGAACTTGCGCTTCGAGGTGCTGAAGTAGCGGTAGGCCACGTCGATGGTGATGCCCTGCTCGCGCTCGGCCTGCAGACCGTCGACCAGCAGTGCCAGGTCGACCTCGTCGCCAGTGGTGCCGACTTTCTTGGAATCCTTGGTGATGGCTTCCAGATGGTCTTCGTAGATCATCTTGGAGTCGTGCAGCAGGCGCCCGATCAGGGTGCTCTTGCCGTCGTCGACGTTGCCGCAGGTGAGGAAGCGCAGCAGCTCTTTACGCTCGTGCTGGGCCAGATAGGCGAGGATGTCCTCGCTGATCAAATCGGATTGATGACTCATGGCGCGAAATCCTTAGAAGTAACCCTGGCGTTTTTTCTCTTCCATCGACCCGGCGGCGTCGTGGTCGATCACGCGGCCCTGGCGCTCGGAAGTACGGGTCAGGAGCATCTCCTGGATGATTTCCGGCAAGGTGGTCGCGGTGGACTCCACCGCACCGGTCAGCGGGTAGCAACCGAGGGTACGGAAACGCACCATCTTCTTGGTGATGCGCGCCTTCTCTTCATCGGACAGATGCTCAAGGATGCGATCGTCGTCGATCATGATCAGCGTGCCGTTCTTCTCGATCACTTCGCGCTCGGCGGCGAAGTACAGCGGCACGATTGGGATCTGCTCCAGGTAGATGTACTGCCAGATGTCCAGCTCGGTCCAGTTGGACAGCGGGAACACGCGGATCGACTCGCCCTTCTTGACCTTGCCGTTGTATACGTTCCACAGCTCGGGACGCTGGTTCTTCGGGTCCCAGCGGTGCTTGCTGTCACGGAAGGAGTACACGCGCTCCTTGGCGCGGGACTTCTCTTCGTCGCGGCGCGCACCACCGAAGGCGGCGTCGAAACCGTACTTGTCCAGCGCCTGCTTGAGACCCTCGGTCTTCATCACGTCGGTGTGCTTGGCACTGCCGTAGGTGAAGGGGTTCATGTCCTGCGCCACGCCATCGGGGTTGATGTGGGTGAGCAGGTCCAGGCCGTAATCGCCGACCATCTTCTCGCGGAAGCGGTACATTTCCTGGAACTTCCAGCGGGTATCGACATGCAGTACCGGGAACGGCAGCTTGCCAGGGAAAAAGGCCTTGCGCGCCAGATGCAGCATCACGGCGGAATCCTTGCCGATGGAATACAGCATCACCGGGTTGTCGAACTCGGCGGCCACTTCACGAATGATGTGGATACTTTCCGCTTCGAGCTGTTTCAGGTGCGTCAGTTTATCGAGCATGGCTAATCACAGTTCTGGGAATGAACGGCCGGCGGGCCGTGGACGAGGGCGCACTCTAGCACAGCACCCACTTCTAATCAGGACGGCTGTTAGATCGAAAAGGTCTAGATATATGCCCGGTTGTCAGACCGGATTGGGGCAGTCGATGAACAGATGCTCGACCGCGAAACGTCGCGCCAGGTAGTCGCCCAGCGCCTGTACACCATAGCGTTCGGTGGCGTGGTGGCCGGCAGCGATAAAGCTGACGCCGTTCTCGCGGGCGCTGTGAAATGTCTGCTCAGAAGCCTCGCCGGTGAGAAACAGATCGACGCCGGCGGCGATGGCATTGTCGATATAGCCCTGGCCACCGCCGGTGCACCAGCCAATGCGCCGCACCATACTCTGCCCTTCCACCAGCAACGGCTCGCGCCCCAGCACCTCCTGCACACGGCGGGAGAAGTCCCGGGCGCTTAGCGGCTCGGCCAGCGAACCGAGCAGACCGACCACCTTGGGATTGTTCGCATCGAGCGGCCCTTCCACGGTGATATCCAGCTGTTGTGCCAGCTGCACGTTGTTGCCTACCTCGGGATGCACGTCCAGCGGCAGGTGGTAGGCCAGCAGACTGATGTCATTGCTCAGCAAGGTGTGCAGCCGACGGCGCTTCATGCCGGTAATGCAGGCATCCTCGCCTTTCCAGAAGTAGCCGTGGTGCACCAGCACCACGTCCGCTTCGGCTTCCACCGCCGCGTCCAGCAGCGCCTGACTCGCGGTGACGCCGCTGACGATACGGCGTACCTGTGGCCGGCCTTCGACCTGCAGGCCATTGGGGCAGTAATCGGAGATACGCGCGGCATTGAGGTAGCGATCAGCTTCCTCGACCAGGGTACGAAGGGCGATAGCCATGGATATTCCTCACAAAGGGTTGCAGGCGCTGCCTTCTTGCCGGGCAGCCCTCTATAATGCCGCCACCTTAAGGGCCCATCCCGCCCCCCGCAACTCCAAGGACCGCACCTCGATGCTCAAGGCCCTGCGCTACTTCGGCTGGCCACTGCTGGCTGGCCTGCTGCTGGCACTGCTGCTGATCCAGAGCTTTCCCCAATGGGTAGGCCTGCCCAGTAATGAAGTACACCTGCAGCAGGCGCCGCGCTACGGCATCGCCCAGGAAGGCCCGGTCTCCTACGCCAACGCGGTGAGCCGAGCAGCCCCGTCCGTAGCCAACCTGTACACCACCAAGATGGTCAACAAGACCTCCGGCCATCCCCTGCTGGAAGACCCGGTGTTCCGCCGCTTCTTCGGCGATAACCTGCCCAAGCAACGGCGCATGGAGTCGAGCCTGGGCTCGGCGGTGATCATGAGCCCGGAAGGCTACCTGCTGACCAACAACCATGTGGTGGCGGGCGCCGACCAGATAGTGGTGGCGCTCAAGGACGGCCGCGAGACCCTGGCCCGACTGATCGGCAGCGACCCCGAAACCGATCTGGCCGTGCTCAAGATCGATCTGAAGAACCTGCCAGCCATCACCCTGGGCCGTTCCGACCAGATCGACATCGGCGACGTCACCCTGGCCATCGGCAATCCCTTCGGCGTCGGCCAGACCGTGACCATGGGCATCATCAGCGCCACCGGGCGTAACCAACTGGGCCTCAACACCTACGAAGACTTCATCCAGACCGACGCCGCGATCAACCCCGGCAACTCCGGCGGTGCCCTGGTGGATGCCCACGGCAACCTGATCGGCATCAATACCGCGATTTTCTCCAAATCCGGCGGCTCTCAGGGCATCGGCTTCGCCATCCCGGTCAAACTGGCCCGCGACGTGATGAAGGCAATCATCGAGCACGGCCAGGTGATTCGCGGCTGGCTGGGTATCGAGGTGCAGCCGCTGACACCAGAACTGGCCGAGTCCTTCAACCTGCAGGGTCGTGCCGGCATCCTGGTGGCCGGCATCTATCGTGGCGGCCCGGCGCAGAAGGCCGGACTGCAGCCCGGCGACCTGATCATGCGCATCGGTGACGAAGAGGCCGTCGACGGCCGTCGCTCGATGAACCAGGTAGCGCGCGCCAAGCCTGGCGAAAGCATCAGCATTGAGGTGCTGCGCAATGGTGAACCGCTGACGCTGACTGCCGAGATCGGCGTGCGACCACCCGCCGAGATCCAGCAGCAGGAATGAAAAAAGGCGCCGCAAGGCGCCTTTTTCATTCAGCCAGCGTTACAACACCTGCCCCAAGGCGTCCAGCAAGGTCTGGTTCTGCTCCGGCGCGCCGATGGTGATGCGCAGGAACTGGGCAATACGCAGCTGCTTGAAGTGACGCACGATCACCCCATGCTCGCGCAGGGCCGCCGCCAACTCGCCGGCATCTCTCTGCGGATGGCGGGCAAAGACGAAGTTGGCCGCCGACGGCAGCACCTCGAACCCCAGGCTCGTAAGCGCCGCCACCAGTTGCTCGCGGCTGTCGATGACCTTCTGGCAGGTCTCGCGAAAATAGGCTTCGTCCTCGAAGGCCACAGCGGCACCGACGATGGCCATGCGATCCAGCGGGTAGGAGTTGAAGCTGTTCTTGACCCGCTCCAGCGCCTCGATCAGATCCGGATGACCGACCGCGATGCCGACCCGCAGGCCCGCCAGCGAGCGCGACTTGGACAGGGTCTGGGTCACCAACAGGTTCGGATACTGATCCACCAGCTTGATCGCGGTCTCGCCGCCGAAGTCGATATAGGCCTCGTCCACCACCACCACACTGTCCGGGCTGGCCTTGAGCATCTGCTCGATGGTCTCCAGCGGCAGCAGGCAGCCGGTCGGTGCGTTGGGGTTGGGGAAGATGATCCCGCCATTGGGCCGAGCATAGTCCTCGACGCGGATCTGGAACTGCTCGTCCAGCGCCAGCGCCTCATAGGGAATGCCATACAGGCCGCAGTAGACCGGGTAGAAGCTGTAGGTCACATCGGGAAACAGCAGCGGCTTGCCGTTCTGAAACAGACCGTGGAAGGCGTGCGCCAGCACTTCATCGGAACCGTTGCCGACGAACACCTGGGCAGTGCTTACGCCGTAATAGTCGGCCACGGCCTGCTTGAGGCGGTCGCTGTTCGGGTCCGGGTATAGGCGCAGGCTGTCGTTCAGCTCGGCCTGCATGGCCACGATCGCCTTGGGCGATGGGCCGTAGGGGTTCTCGTTGGTGTTGAGCTTGACCAGCTTGGCCAGTTTCGGCTGCTCACCCGGCACGTAGGGCACCAGGTCCTTGACGAAGGGGCTCCAGAATTTGCTCATCAGCCCTTCTCTCCTCGATTCGATTTTCAGTGAGGCGCGCAGCGCGCCTGCGCGATTCAGTTCTTGATCCGGTACTCGGCGCTGCGCGCGTGGGCAGTCAGCGACTCGCCACGGGCCAGCACGGAGGCGACCTTGCCCAGCTCGGAAGCACCCTCGGCCGAGCAATGGATGATCGACGAGCGCTTCTGGAAGTCGTACACGCCCAGCGGCGAGGAGAAGCGCGCGGTACCGGAGGTCGGCAGCACATGGTTCGGCCCGGCGCAGTAGTCGCCCAGGGCCTCCGCGGTGTAGCGGCCCATGAAGATCGCCCCGGCATGGCGAATCTGCGGCAGGTACTGCTCGGGATTTTCCACCGACAGCTCCAGGTGCTCCGGCGCGATACGGTTGGCCACCTCGATGGCCTGGGCCATGTCGGCAACCTGAATCAAAGCGCCACGACCTTCAAGGGAGGTGCGGGCGATGTTCTCGCGCTCCAGAGTCGGCAGCAGCTTGGCGATGCTCTCGGCAACCTTGTCGAGGAAGGCGGCATCCGGGCTGACCAGGATCGACTGGGCGTCCTCGTCGTGCTCGGCCTGGGAGAACAGATCCATGGCGATCCAGTCCGGATCGGTCTGGCCATCACAGACCACGAGGATTTCCGACGGCCCGGCGATCATGTCGATACCGACCTTGCCGAACACGTGGCGCTTGGCGGTGGCCACATAGATGTTGCCGGGGCCGACGATCTTGTCCACTGGCGGCACGCTCTCGGTGCCGTAGGCCAGTGCGGCCACGGCCTGGGCGCCACCGATGGTGAACACGCGGTCGACCCCAGCCACACAGGCGGCGGCGAGGACGATCTCGTTGATCTCACCACGCGGTGTCGGCACCACCATGACCACTTCCGGCACGCCGGCGACCTTGGCCGGAATCGCGTTCATCAGCACCGAAGACGGGTACGACGCTTTACCGCCCGGCACGTACAGGCCGGCGCGGTCCAGCGGGGTAACCTTCTGCCCCAGCACCGTGCCGTCGGCCTCGGTGTAAGTCCAGGAATCCTGCTTCTGCCGCTCGTGGTAGAGGCGCACGCGCTCGGCGGCTTTTTCCAGCGCCGCGCGCTGTTCGGCGCTGATGCGGGTCAGGGCCAGCTCCAGGCGCTCGCGAGGCAGGATCAGGTCGGCCATGGACGCGACCTGCAGGCCGTCGAACTTCTCGGTGAACTCGACCAGGGCAGCGTCGCCACGCGCGCGCACGGCGGCGATGATGTCGAGCACGCGCTGGTTGACCGCATCGTCCGACACGCTTTCCCAGCTCAGCAGATGATCCAGGTGTCGGGAGAAATCCTGGTCAGCGGCATTGAGTCGACGGATGGCAACGGGAGCGGTCATAGCGGGCCTCTTGATTGGCTATTGCTCAGGCGCCCGTAGAGTACCAGCCGCCCCGTGCGGGCACCTGAGAATTCTGGCTATGACACGGATAGGCGCGTGCGGCGCAGGGCCGCACTGGAGGTATCAGCTTTGGTGTCGTGCCTCGACGGCGCCACGCAGGGTCTCGATCAACGCCTGGATGCGGCCATGCTGCATCTTCATCGAAGCCTTGTTGACGATCAGTCGCGAGCTGATGTGGGCGATCAGCTCCTGCGGCTCCAGACCGTTGGCACGTAGGGTGTTGCCGGTGTCGACCACATCGATGATCTTGTCGGCCAGGCCGACCAGTGGCGCCAGCTCCATGGAGCCGTACAACTTGATCACGTCGACCTGACGGCCCTGCTCGGCATAGTAGCGCTTGGCGACGTTGACGAACTTGGTGGCGACGCGCAGGCGTCCCTTGGGCTCCGGCGCGCCGACCTTGCCGGCAGTCATCAGCTTGCAGTTGGCAATCTGCAGGTCCAGCGGCTCATACAGGCCCTGGCCACCGTACTCCATGAGCACATCCTTGCCGGCCACACCGAGGTCAGCGGCGCCGTGCTCGACGTAGGTCGGCACGTCGGTGGCGCGCACGATCAGCAGCTGCACGTCATCCTGAGTGGTCGGGATGATCAGCTTGCGGCTCTTCTCCGGGTTCTCGGTCGGCTCGATGCCTGCGGCGGCAAGCAGCGGCAAGGTGTCGTCGAGAATGCGGCCTTTGGACAGCGCGATGGTCAACATGAAGCAAATTCCTTAGAACAATGGCCAGCCCCTACAGGCTGGCCCTTGGGCGGCGCTGGAGTCAGCCCGGCACACGGCGGATTTTGGCGCCGAGCAGCTGCAGTTTTTCCTCGATGCACTCGTAACCACGGTCGATGTGGTAGATGCGATCGATCAGGGTTTCACCCTCGGCCACCAGCGCGGCGATCACCAGACTGGCGGAAGCACGCAGGTCGGTAGCCATCACTGGAGCGCCTTTCAGTGCCGGCACACCAGTGACGATGGCGGTGTTGCCTTCGACCAGGATCTGCGCCCCCATGCGGTTCATCTCGTAAACGTGCATGAAGCGGTTCTCGAACACCGTCTCGATCACCGTACCAGTACCCTCACCCACGGCGTTGAGGGAGATGAACTGGGCCTGCATGTCGGTCGGGAAAGCCGGGTACGGCGCAGTGCGCACGTTGACGGCCTTGGGCTTCTTGCCCTTCATGTCCAACTCGATCCAGTCCGGGCCGGTGGTGATCTCGGCGCCGGCTTCCTGCAATTTGGCCAGCACGGCTTCGAGGATGGTCGGATCGGTGTCTTTCAGCTTGACCCGGCCGCCCGTGGCAGCAGCGGCCACCAGGTATGTGCCGGTTTCGATACGGTCGGGCATCACGCTGTAGCGACCGCCACCGAGGCGCTCGACGCCGTCGATGATGATGGTGTCGGTGCCAGCGCCACTGACCTTGCCGCCCATGGCGTTGATGAAGTTGGCCAGGTCGACCACTTCCGGCTCACGCGCGGCGTTTTCCAACACGGTGCGCCCCTTGGCCAGGGCCGCGGCCATCATGATGTTCTCGGTACCGGTCACACTGACGATATCGAAGAAGAAATGCGCGCCACGCAGGCCGCCTTCCGGAGCCTTGGCCTTGATGTAGCCACCTTCCACATCGATCTTGGCACCCATGGCTTCAAGACCGCGGATGTGCAGGTCGACCGGACGCGAGCCAATGGCGCAGCCGCCTGGCAGCGCCACTTCGGCCTCGCCGAAACGGGCAACCATGGGACCGAGCACCAGGATCGAGGCACGCATGGTCTTCACCAGCTCGTATGGCGCGACCAGGGTCTTGATGGTGCTGGCGTCGACTTCGACACTGAGTTTCTCGTCGATGATCGGCTGCACGCCCATGCGACCAAACAGCTCGATCATGGTGGTGATGTCGTGCAGGTGCGGCAGGTTGCACACGGTGACCGGGGTATCGGCCAGCAGGGTGGCAGCCAGAATCGGCAGGGCGGAGTTCTTCGCACCGGAAATGCGGATTTCGCCGTCGAGGCGGATACCGCCGGTGATAATCAGTTTGTCCATTCGCAATCTCGCTGCCCGCAGGCTCAGGAACGCTCGGCCCAGGCGGCCTGGCTGAAGAATTTCATGGTCACGGCGTGGATGGCGCCACTGGCGATCCACTCGTTGAGGTGGGCATAGATCTGTTGCTGACGCTTGACCGGGCTGAGCGCGGCCAATTCGTCGCTGATCAGGTTGAGCTGGAAGTTGCAGCCCTCGCCTTCCACCTCGACTCGGGTGTTGGCCAGCTTGGCCTCCAGGAGGTTCTTAACTTCTACGGCCTGCATGCTCAACCTCGATCAACGCGAAACAATTCATGGGCGAGCCAAGGCTGGCTCGCGGGTCGGCAATCATACAAAAAAGCCCTCCGCCTGCGAAGCCCGGCAGACGGAGGGCCTTGTATGCATCATGCCGAGAGGTCGAGCAGCTCGTGCAAACCGGACACCTTGGCAATCTCACGCATGTCCTGGGGCAGGCCGCGCACGCTCAGGTGCTTGCTCGCCTTGTGTGCATCACGCAGATACGCCAGCAGCAGCGACAAGCCGACACTGCTGGACTTTTCCACAGCAGAACAATCCAGCACCAGCTCGCTTGCCGTGCTCGATGCGATCAAACGCCGGCCGGCCTCGCGCAGCGCCGGACCACTGCGATAGTCGAGCACGCCGCTGAGCAATAGCTCGCCGACCGCGCCCGCACGAATGGCCGTATCGCTCATTGACCGCCTGCCTGCTGACCTTCGGCACTGTCCTTGGCCTTGGCCACCACTTCGGCCCAGCCGTCGATGGTCTTGTCTAGGTCGTTGCCGTTGCGCTGCATGCTGTCGGCAAACTGGTCACGGAACAGCTTGCCGATGTTGATGCCATTGATGATCACGTTACGCAGCTTCCACTGCCCACCCAGCTGCACCATGGTGTAGGACACCGGATAGACGGTGCCCTTGCTGTCCTTGACCTCCATGCCGACGCTGGCACGCTCATCACCCTCAGCCTTGGCTGGCAGCACACGGATGTCCTGGTTGTCATATTCGAGCAGGGCGTTGCCGTAGAACTGCATCAGGCTGCGTTTGAAGTTGTTTTCGAAACGCTTCATCTGGGCGTCACTGGCACCACGCGAATACTTCACGGTCATGATGCTGCGGGAGATGCCCTCACTGTCGACCACCGGGCCGAGAATCCGATCCAGGCTGTCGTAGAACGCCTGCGGGTTCTGCTTGTAGCTGTCTTTGTTCGCCTTGAGATCGCTGAGCAGCTGGTCGGTAGTGCCCTTGACCACGTCATGGGCGGAAGGGGCGGCCACTGCCAGCATAGGCAGGCTGACCAGAGCGGCCAGCAGGCCGCGACGCAGAATCGTGAAGAGGGTCATTTGCTTTCCTTGTTCACAGAGTTCATCAGGAATTTGCCAATCAGGTCTTCCAGAACCAACGCCGACTGGGTGTCATGGATGGTCGAGCCCTCCTTGAGCAGGTCTTCCTCGCCACCCACGCTGATACCGATGTACTTCTCGCCCAGCAGACCAGCAGTCAGGATGGAAGCGGTGGAATCCAGCGGCAGATTGTCGACCCGCTTCTCGACCTCCATGGTCACACGCCCGGTGTAGCTGTCGCGATCCAGATCGATGGCCGTGACCTTGCCAATGGTGACACCGGCCATGGTGACCTTGGCCCTAACGGTAAGACCGGCAATATTGTCGAAGTTCGCGTACAGCTTGTAGGTTTCACCCGAGCTGGCAGGCGACAGCCCGCTTACGCGCAGGGCCAGCAGCAGCAGGGCCAGCAATCCAGCCAGCAGGAACAGGCCGACGCCGATTTCCAGGGAGCGGCTTTGCATCAGAGATCTCCAAACATCAGGGCGGTCAGGATAAAGTCGAGGCCGAGTACGGCCAGGGAGGCATAAACCACGGTCTTGGTGGTGGCGCGGCTGATGCCCTCCGAAGTGGGCTCGCAGTCGTAGCCCTGGAACACGGCGATCCAGGTTGCCACGAAGGCGAACACCATGCTCTTGATCACGCCATTGAGCACGTCTTCGGTGAATTCCACACTGTTCTGCATGTTCGACCAGAACGAGCCTTCGTAAACACCCAGCCAGTCCACGGCGACCATGGCGCCGCCCCAGATGCCGACCACACTAAAGATGGCGGCGAGCAACGGCATGGAAATGAAGCCAGCCCACAGGCGTGGCGCAATGATGTACTTGAGCGGGTCGACGCCGATCATTTCCAGACTGGAGAGCTGCTCGGTGGACTTCATGTTGCCGATTTCGGCGGTCAGCGCCGAACCGGCACGTCCAGCGAACAGCAGGCCGGTCACCACCGGCCCCAGCTCACGCAGCAGCGTCAGGGCGACCATCTGCCCCACCGCCTGTTCCGAGCCATAGCTGGTCAGAATGTTGTAGCCCTGCAGAGCCAACACCATACCGATGAACAGTCCTGCGACGACAATGATCGGCAGCGACAGCACACCTACCGAATACAACTGACGCACCAACAACTGGCCGCCGTTGCGCAAGCCGCTGCGACCAAACAGGGAACTGAACAGGAACAGGGTCGAACGCCCCATCGCCTGCACCACATCGATACCGGCCTGCCCAAGCAGAGCAATACGGTCGAGAAGGGACTTCCTACGCATCAGCGCGCTCCCAACAGATCATCGAGATAATCCGGCGCCGGATAGTGGAAAGGCACCGGGCCATCCGGTATGCCTTTCATGAATTGCTGGATGCGCGGATTGTCCGAGCTCATCAGCTCTTCGGGGGTACCGTGCCCCAGCACCTGACCGTCGCCGACGACATACAGATAGTCGGCAATGCTGGCGGTCTCGGCCAGATCATGGGAAACCACAACACTGGTGATGCCGAGCGCATCATTGAGCAGGCGAATCAAGCGCACCAGCACCCCCATGGCGATAGGGTCCTGGCCGACAAACGGCTCGTCGTACATGAGAATCTGCGGATCCAGAGCGATGGCCCGCGCCAGCGCCACACGCCGTTTCATACCGCCGGACAGCTCATCCGGCATCAGCTCGACGGCACCACGCAAACCGACAGCCTGCAGCTTCATCAGAACGATGTCGCGGATCATTTCATCGGGCAGACGGGTATGCACACGCAGCGGGAAGGCAACGTTCTCGAACACATCGAGATCGGTGAACAGCGCGCCGCTCTGAAACAGCACGCCAAACTGCTTACGCATATCGAACAGGTCGGCACGCGACAGCGTGGGCAGATTCTGCCCGTTGACCCACACCTCGCCGCTGGCTGGCTTGAGCTGAGCAGCGATCAGACGTAGCAATGTGGTCTTGCCGCAACCGGAAGGCCCCATGATTCCGGTGACCTTGCCGCGCGGAATGCGGATATCGACATTATCGAAGATATTGCGCGCGCCGCGCCTGAAGGTAAGCCCCTTCAGCTCGACGGCATAGGCATTCTCGGCACTCATCCAAACTCCTTGTGATACACCCCATCCCTGGGCAGACGCAAAAACCCGCCTCAGGGACACTCACGCCCGGGTCAGGCCGAACAGGGCGCGAAATATAACATTGCCCAACCGACGACCCAAGGCACTGTACATCTTTCATTACAAGCGACGGGAACCCCCGGCAAGAGCAAGGTGAGCCCGAACCGCTTTGCCGGTATACTCTCTGCCTTTTTAGCCGAGCACTACCAGCCGCCATGACCCGAACCAGCGATCTGATCCAGTCCGCGCAACGCACCATTCGCCTGGAAAGCGAGGCAGTCACCAGTCTGCTGAACCGCGTTGATGCCGACTTCGTCCGTGCCTGCGAGATAATTCTGGAGTGCAAGGGCCGCGTCGTCGTCGTCGGGATGGGCAAGTCGGGTCACATCGGCAACAAGATTGCCGCCACCCTGGCCAGCACCGGCACACCGGCCTTTTTTGTGCACCCGGCCGAGGCCAGCCACGGTGACATGGGCATGATCACCAAGGACGACGTGGTGCTGGCCCTGTCCAACTCCGGCTCCACCGCCGAAATCGTCACCCTGCTGCCACTGATCAAACGCCTGGGCATCCAGATGATCAGCATGACTGGCAACCCCGAGTCGCCACTCGCCAAGGCCGCCGAGGTCAACCTGGATGCTCGCGTTGCCCAGGAAGCCTGCCCGCTCAACCTGGCACCGACCTCCTCCACCACCGTATCGCTGGTGCTGGGCGACGCCCTGGCCATCGCTCTGCTGGAGTCGCGCGGGTTTACCGCCGAAGACTTCGCGTTCTCCCATCCTGGCGGCGCCCTCGGCCGTCGCCTGCTACTCAAGGTAGAGAACGTGATGCACGCAGGCGAACGCCTGCCCCTGGTGCCGCGCGGCACCAGTCTGCGCGAGGCGCTACTGGAAATGACCCGCAAGGGCCTGGGCATGACGGTCATCATCGAAACGAACGGCAAGCTCGCCGGCATCTTCACCGACGGCGACCTGCGCCGCACCCTGGACAAAGGCATTGATGTACTGCAGGCCACCATCGACCAGGTGATGACCGCACACGGCAAGACCGCCCGCGCCGAGATGCTCGCCGCCGAAGCACTGAAAATCATGGAAGACCACAAGATCAATGCACTGGTAGTGGTGGACGAGGAGGACAAGCCAGTCGGCGCCCTCAACATGCACGACCTGCTGCGCGCCGGAGTTCTCTAATGACCACTGACCTACTGCAACGCGCCAAAGCCGTGAAACTGGCCATTTTCGACGTGGACGGCGTACTCACCGACGGCCGCCTGTACTTTCTCACCGATGGCAGCGAGTTCAAGACGTTCAACACACTGGACGGTCACGGCATCAAGATGCTGATCAACTCCGGCGTGCGCACCGCCATCATCAGTGGGCGCAAGACTCCTGTCGTCGAGCGGCGCGCACAAAATCTGGGCATCCAGCACCTCTATCAAGGTCGCGAAGACAAGCTGGTCGTTCTCGATGAACTGCTGAGCGAACTAGGCTTGAGCTACGAACAGGTTGCCTACCTCGGCGACGACCTGCCCGACCTGCCGGTGATCCGTCGCGTCGGCCTGGGCATGGCCGTGGCCAGCGCCGATGGCTTCGTGCGCCAGCATGCCCACGGCGTGACCAGCGCCCGCGGCGGCGAAGGCGCTGCCCGCGAATTCTGCGAGTTGATCATGCGCGCCCAGGGCACTCTGGAAGCGGCGCAGTCCGCCTATCTCTAGGAGCACACCTTGAACGGCAAGCTACGCAACTACGTGATCGGCCTACTGGTCGTCGCACTGCTGGCAGCAGTCGGCTACTGGAATGTTCGCCCGGAAAGCTTCATGGAGAAAAACGCCAGCAACGAGAGCGAAAACCCCATCGACTTCTACGTGGTAGGCGCCAGCACCCAGCAGTTCCTCGAAGACGGCAAGCTGCACTACGAGATGACCGCCAGCAAGCTGGAGCACCTCAAGGCCAGCGACGTAACCCTGCTGGAAAAGCCCGACCTGAACCTCTACCGAGGCACACAATATCCCTGGCATGTGCGCAGCGACAAAGGCGAAGTGGCCCCCGAAGGCAAGCAGGTGGAACTGATCGACAACGTTCGAGTTGCTCGCACCGACGCCAAGGGCCGCCCAACCGTGATCACCAGCAGTCGCATGACCGTATTCCCCGACGAGGAATATGCGCAGACCAAGCAAGCCGTTAGAATCGAGGCCGCCAATGGGGTGACCACGGCACAGGGAATGAAAGCGTACATGAACGACGGCAAGATCAACTTGCTGTCCAACGTAAGAGGCCAGCATGAGGTTCGTTAAAACCTTCCCCCTATTGTTCTGCCTGGGCAGCGCGCTCGGAAGCGCCAGCGCCTGGGCCCTGCCCAGCGATCGTGACCAACCGATCCGGGTGCAGGCAGACAGCGCAGAACTGGATGACAAGCAAGGTGTGGCCGTCTATCGCGGCAATGTGGTGATCACTCAAGGCACCCTGAAGATCACCGGCGACACCGTGACCATTACCCAGGATGCCAACGGCGATATCGACGTCTTCACCTCGGTAGGCAAACCCGCCTACTACGAGCAGAAGCCAGCCGTCGACAAGGACATCGTCAAAGCCTACGGCATCACCATTCAGTACTACGCGAGCAACGAACGCATCGTACTGATCGACCAGGCCAAAGTGATCCAGCAGGGCAACACCTTCGAGGGCGAAAAGATCGTCTACGACACCCAGCGCCAGATCGTCAACGCTGGCCGCGCCACCGGCAGCAACGTGTCGGTACCGCGCCCGCGCATCGACATGATCCTGCAGCCACGTAAAAAAGCGGACCAGCCGGAGCAGGCACAGTAATGGCCACCCTCAAAGCCCAGCACCTGGCCAAGAGCTACAAGAGCCGCCAGGTGGTTCGCGATGTCAGCCTGTCCATCGACAGCGGCCAGATCGTCGGCCTGCTCGGCCCCAACGGCGCAGGCAAGACCACCTGCTTCTACATGATCGTCGGCCTGGTGCAGGCCGACCAGGGGCGCGTCCTGATCGACAACCAGGACATCAGCCACCAGCCCATGCATGGCCGCGCTCGCGCCGGGATTGGCTATCTGCCGCAGGAAGCCTCGATCTTCCGCAAGCTGTCGGTAACCGACAACATCATGGCCATCCTCGAGACCCGCAAGGATCTCGACCGTGCCGGCCGCGAAAAAGCGCTGGAATCCCTGCTGCAGGAGTTCCATATCAGCCACATTCGCGACAGCCTGGGCATGAGCCTGTCCGGCGGTGAACGCCGACGTGTGGAAATTGCCCGCGCGCTGGCCACCGAGCCCAAGTTCATCTTGCTCGACGAGCCTTTCGCCGGCGTCGACCCGATCTCGGTCGGTGATATCAAACAGATCATCCACCATCTCAAGGCCAAGGGTATCGGCGTGCTGATCACCGATCACAACGTGCGCGAAACCCTGGATATCTGCGAGACGGCCTATATCGTCAACGACGGACAACTGATCGCCGAGGGTAACGCCGAGACCATCCTGGCCAACCAACTGGTCAAGGAAGTCTACCTGGGTCACGAGTTCCGGCTGTAAGACCGCCAACATGCAGGGGCTTGCGCAAACGGAAGGAATGATTCAAGGTCAGGCATACAAATTGCTTCCTAGGGCGGCCTTTCGCCCTGCAGTGGATGGCGCAGCGCGCCGGCAAGTGAACAAGGTACCCAGCCCCGCACCATGAAACCGTCGCTAGTCCTCAAGATGGGCCAGCAGCTGACGATGACACCGCAGCTGCAACAGGCCATTCGACTCCTCCAGCTCTCCACTCTGGACCTGCAACAGGAAATCCAGGAGGCGCTGGAGTCCAACCCCATGCTTGAGCGCCAGGAGGAAGGAGAAGACTTCGATAACTCCGACCCCATGGCCGACAACGCCGAGCAGGGCAACTCGGCCCAGCAGGACAGCTCCAGCTTCCAGGACAGCACCGTCGCAGTGAACAACAGCGACAGCGCAGAAGACGGCGAATGGCACGACCGCATTCCCAGTGAACTGCCAGTCGATACCGCCTGGGAAGACGTCTACCAGACCAGCGCCAGCAGCCTGCCGAGCAGCGACGATGACGAGTGGGACTTCACCACCCGCACCTCCGCCGGCGAGAGCCTGCAGAGCCACCTACTGTGGCAGCTCAATCTGGTGCCGATGTCCGATACCGACAAACTGATCGGCGTCACCATCATCGACTGCATCAACGACCAGGGTTATCTGGAAGAAAGCATCGAGGAAATCGTCGACTCCTTCGATCCGGAGCTGGAAATCGAGGCCGATGAAGTCGAAGCGGTGCTGCACCGCATTCAGCATTTCGAGCCTGCCGGCATTGGTGCACGCGACCTGCGTGAATGCCTGCTGCTGCAACTGCGCCAGCTACCTGCCAATACGCCCTGGCTGACCGAGGCACAGCGCCTGGCCAACGACCATCTGGACATACTCGGCGGGCGCGACTACAGCCAGCTGATGCGCCGCATGAAGCTCAAGGAAGACGAGCTGCGCCAGATCATCGAGCTGATCCAGAGCCTCAACCCACGCCCCGGATCGCAGATCGAAGCCAACGAACCGGAATACGTGGTGCCCGACGTCATCGTGCGCAAGCACAACGATCGCTGGCTGGTGGAGCTGAATCAGGAAGCGGTACCGCGCCTGCGGGTCAACGCCCAGTATGCCGGCTTCGTCAAGCGCGCCGACTCCAGCGCCGACAACACCTTCATGCGTAACCAGCTGCAGGAAGCGCGCTGGTTCATCAAGAGCCTGCAGAGCCGTAACGAAACGCTGATGAAAGTGGCGACGCAGATCGTCGAACACCAGCGCGGCTTCCTCGACTACGGCGACGAAGCCATGAAGCCGCTAGTCCTGCATGACATCGCCGAGGCGGTAGGCATGCACGAGTCGACCATTTCCCGGGTTACCACGCAAAAATTCATGCACACCCCACGCGGCATCTACGAGTTGAAGTATTTCTTCTCCAGCCACGTCAGCACTGCCGAAGGCGGCGAATGCTCGTCCACCGCGATCCGCGCCATCATCAAGAAACTGGTGGCCGCGGAAAACGCGAAAAAGCCGTTGAGCGACAGCAAGATCGCTGGTTTACTGGAAGCACAGGGCATTCAGGTAGCCCGTCGCACAGTCGCCAAATACCGCGAATCTCTCGGCATCGCGCCATCCAGTGAGCGCAAGCGATTGATGTAAACGGCCCTGAACGGGGGATTTCTGCACTACCGTATTGCGCCAGCCCTGCTTCAGGGGGAACTCGGCCAGCAGTGCATCAAACCTCCAGCCAACGTGTTACGGCGGCAGGCCCGATAGCCTGTCTCTTACACAAGGCAACAAGGAGATGCGTTATGCAAGTCAACATCAGTGGGCATCAACTGGATGTGACCGACGCCCTGCGCGACTACGTCGGGGAAAAACTCAGCCGACTGGAGCGCCACTTCGACAGGATCACCAACGTTCAGGTGACCATGGAAGTGGAAAAGCTGAAACAGAAAATCGAAGCGACCCTACATATTGCCGGCGGTGAAGTCGTGGCCAATGCCGAACATGAAGACATGTACGCAGCCATCGACCTGCTTGCCGACAAACTCGACCGCCAACTGATCAAGCACAAGGAAAAGCAGCTGGGCCGCATGCAAGGCGCTGCAGCTCGCTGATACTTACCCCTCACATGATCCGACTCGAAACCATCCTGACTCCCGCACGTTCCCTGGTGAACGTGCCGGGAGGCAGCAAGAAACGCGTACTCGAACAGATTGCCAACCTGGTCGCCCGTGATCTGCCCGATCTGGACAGCCAGGACATCTTCGAAAACCTGGTGGCCCGCGAGAAGCTCGGCTCTACGGGGTTCGGCAACGGCATCGCCATTCCTCACTGCCGCCTACCCGGCTGCAGTGCACCGATCAGCGCAGTACTGCACCTGGACGCCGCGGTCGACTTCGACGCCATCGATGGCGCTCCCGTCGACCTGTTGTTCGTATTGCTGGTGCCGGAAGCTGCCACCGACGAGCACCTGGAGCTGCTGCGCCAGATCGCCAGCATGCTCGATCGCAGCGAGGTTCGCGAACGGCTACGCCAGGCGCCAAGCAACGAAAGCCTGTACCAGGTCGTGGTCGACGTACAGAGCGGCCACTAATACGGGAGCCAGCGCCATGCGCCTGATCATCGTCAGCGGACGCTCCGGCTCAGGCAAGAGCACGGCTCTCGATGTCCTTGAGGACAACGGTTTCTATTGCATCGACAACCTGCCCGCCGGCCTGCTGCCCGATCTGGCCGAACGGGCACTGCTGCAGACCGAACTACTGCACCCGCAAGTCGCGGTCTCCGTCGATGCACGTAACCTGCCCAGCCAACTCAAGCGTTTCCCCGAGCTCCTTGAAGAAGTACGTGCACGGCATATCCAGTGCGACGTGCTGTATCTGGACGCCGACGAGGAGACCCTGTTCAAGCGCTTCTCCGAGACTCGCCGCCGCCACCCGCTGACCAACGAGAATCGCTCCCTGGCCGAAGCCATTCATGATGAGGCGCAATTGCTATCGCCGATCATCGACCTGGCCGACCTGAAGATCGACACCACCCACCTCAACCTCTACCAGCTGCGCGACAGCATCAAGCTGCGCCTGCTCAACCGCCCGAGTCCCGGCACCGCCTTTCTGGTCGAGTCGTTCGGTTTCAAGCGCGGCATGCCGGTGGATGCGGATCTGGTGTTCGATGTGCGTTGCCTGCCCAACCCTTACTGGAAACCGGATCTGCGTGACATGTCTGGCCTGGATCAGCCCGTGGCCGAATACCTGGCCGCCCAGCCAGACGTGGAGGAGATGTATCAGGACATCCTCGCCTACCTGAACAAGTGGCTGCCCCGCTTCGCCGCCAGCAACCGCGCCTACGTCACCATCGCCATTGGCTGTACCGGCGGCCACCACCGCTCGGTATACCTGGCCAATCGGATTGGCGAAACGCTGAAGCCCACGCTGAACAACGTCCAGATACGCCACCGCGACCTGAGCTAAGGACTGTAATGCCCGCCCGCGAAATCACCATCATCAACAAGCTCGGCCTGCATGCACGAGCGGCTGCCAAATTCGTCGGCGTAGCCAGCGCTTTCCCCTGCCAGGTACGCGTCGGCCGCTCGCCGGAAAGCCAGGTCGACGGCAAAAGCATCATGGCGGTAATGATGCTGGCGGCTGGTAAAGGCACCAGCCTGCACCTGTTCAGCGAGGGAGAGCGCGACGAAGAGGCCCTTGATGCCCTGGTCGAACTGATCAACAACAGGTTCGACGAAGGCGAATAGCGCGAACCCGGATTACGGACCTCTGGATTAGAGCCAGAGGCCTGCAAATTAGGCTCTCAGGCGAGCGCGGTATCCAGCACCATCATCAGACAGAAGCCGCCGGCCAGGCCCATGCTGGCCTCGGTGGCGTAGCCCTTGCGGTGGGACTCGGGAATGATCTCGTGAACCACAGCGAACAGCATGGCCCCCGCGGCCAGAGCCAGCCCCCAGGGCAGCAGCAGCGCCGATACCCCTACCAGCCAGGCGCAGAACACGGCGAACAGCGGCTCGACCAACCCCGAGGCGGCGCCGATCAGCAGTGCCCTGCCCCGCCCCATTCCTGCGCCCACCAGGACCAGGGCGATGACCAGCCCCTCGGGCAGATCCTGCAGGGCGATACCCATGGCCAGGCTGTCGGCGCCCGGCAGTCCGGCTCCGGCGGAAACACCCACCGCCATACCCTCGGGAATGTTGTGCAGGATGATGGCTACCACGAACAGCAGGACATTCGGCGCCAGCACCTGCAACTCTCCGCTGGCGGCGCGCATCTGCACCTCCGGCAGTAAGCGCCCCAGGCCGAACAGCGCTCCGGCACCGAGCAACAGTCCCAGGCTGGCGAGAAAGCCGGCGCCCCACTCGGAGAAACCGAGCTCCTCGGCCGCACCCAGGGCCGGAATCAATAGCGAGAACACCGTAGCGGCCAACATCACGCCACCGCCGAAGCCCAGCAGAGTATCGGCAAAGCGCGTCGGGACGCTGCGCATGAACAGCACCGGCAGCGCCCCCAGGGCCGTGCCCAGGGCGCATAACAGGCCGCCCTGCAACGCCCGCCAGATCTGCGGCTGGATGGTCTGCTCAACGATATTGGTGGCCTGCATCAGCAGCAGGCTGCAGCCGAGCAGGACCACCGAGAAGCCGATCAGGTAGCGCAATATCCGCCCACCGGCTGGGGAGAAGCCTTGTTGCATGCCCTGCTCCGCTCAGTCTGCCGACAGGGCTGTGCGGTAGCGACGCGCCACCTCGTCCCAGTCAATCACGTTGTAGAAGGCGCCGATGTATTCCGGGCGACGGTTCTGGTACTTCAGGTAGTAGGCGTGCTCCCACACATCCAGCCCGAGGATCGGCGTGTTGCCATGCATCAGTGGGCTGTCCTGGTTGGCGCTGCTCTCCACCAGCAGACGCTTGTCCGACGTCACGCTAAGCCAGGCCCAGCCACTGCCGAAACGACTCAGCGCGGCCTTGGTGAAGGCCTCCTTGAACGCCGCAAAACCGCCCAGCTGCGAATCGATGGCCGCAGCCAGCTCACCGACAGGCTCACCACCACCGGTCGGCGACATGACCGCCCAGAACAATGTGTGGTTGGCATGACCACCGCCCTGGTTGATCACCGCCCCCTGCAGGGCTTGCGGTAGCTCCTTAAGCTTGCCCAGCAACTCTTCGACGGGCCAATCCGCGTAAGTGGACCCTTCAAGGGCCGCGTTCAGGTTGTTGATGTAGGTCTGGTGGTGCTTGCTGTAATGGATTTCCATGGTTTGCGCATCGATATGCGGCTCCAGGGCGTCATATGCGTACGGTAGATCTGGCAGGCTATGGGCCATCGGCCTTCTCCTTTCTTAGTGATAGTGGCGACTGGGCGTTTCAACCGCCGTCGCATGGTCGCGCCAGGGTTGGTGCTGAGGCGCGCACAGCAGGCGGTTGGTCCGGGGATAGGCGCCATGTTCGGCAATGAACTGCAGCAGTTCGATGTAGGTGCGACGACTGTGGTGCATGGCCGCGCTGCGCAGCCCCTCGGCCAGAGAGGCATCGGCCAGGGTCTGCAGCAGGCGCTCGTGGCAGGTGCAGAGATTTTCCGCCGCCTCCCCCGGATGACCGAGTTTCAGGTGCAGGTCGGCCAGGTTGTGATGGGAGATCACGAACGAGGCTACCGCCATGTTGTGATCGGGCCATCGCCCATAGAGCACCTGGGCTTCGGCCAGCGCCTGCAGATACAGCTCGCGCGCCTTGACCCAATCGCCGTCGATGAAGCAGCGGTTGCCCGCCTCGATCATTCTTTTCCAATGCTCCATTGCCTGACCTCCTCGCACGTAGCGAACGGTGACGACCTCAGAGGCCGCCTTCAGTGAGCTTTTCCGGATTGAGCAGTTGTTCCAGTTGCTGCCGCGACAGGTCGGTGTTTTCCAGCGCGACGTCGATGATCGGCCGCCCTTCGCGATAGGCCTGCTTGGCGATCTCGGCGGCCTTCAAGTAGCCGATGATCGGGTTGAGCGCGGTGACCAGGATCGGATTGCGATCCAGCGCTTCCTTCAGCTTCGGCTGGTTGACCTTGAAGCTGGCGATGGCACGGTCGGCCAGCAGGCGGCTGACATTGCTCAGCAACTGGATGCTGTGCAGCAGGTTGTCCGCCACCAGGGGCAGCATCACGTTCAGCTCGAAGTTGCCGGACTGACCGGCGATAGCGATGGCCGCGTCGTTGCCGATCACCTGGGCGGCGACCATGGCGGTAGCCTCCGGGATGACCGGATTGACCTTGCCCGGCATGATCGAAGAGCCCGGCTGCAGCGCTTCAAGCTCGATCTCGGCGAGGCCGGCGAGCGGGCCGGAGTTCATCCAGCGCAGGTCGTTGGCGATCTTCATCAACGACACGGCCACCGTCTTCAACTGACCGGAGATGGCCACGGCGGTGTCCTGGGAGCCGATCAGGGCGAAGAAGTTGGAGCCGGAGGTGAAAGTCACGCCGCTCAGGCTGCTCAGCTCGCGGCAGAAATTCTCGGCAAAGCGCGGATGGGCGTTGACCCCGGTGCCCACTGCGGTGCCGCCCTGAGCCAGGGTCTGCAGGCTAGGTTGCAGGGCACGCAGGTGGCCGATATTGGCCTGGATCTGTTGGGCCCAGCCATCCAGCACCTGGCTCATTCGCACCGGCATGGCGTCCATCAGGTGGGTGCGGCCGGTTTTTACATAGGGCTGCACTTCCAGCGACTTGTCGCATAGCACGGTCAGCAGGTGGCCGAGCGACGGCAAGAGATGCTCATGTAGCTCGATGGCGGCGCTGACATGAATGGTGGTGGGAATGATGTCGTTGCTGCTCTGCCCACAGTTGACGTGATCGTTGGCACTGACCTGATCGCCGAGAATGCGGCTGGCCAGGGTGGCGATCACCTCGTTGGCGTTCATGTTGGAGCTGGTGCCGGAGCCGGTCTGGAACACATCGACCGGGAAATGCGCCATGAAGTCGCCCTCCAGCAGTTGCTGGCAGGCCCCGACGATGGCATCGCCCTGAGCGGGTAAGATCTGCTCCAGCTCGACGTTGGCCCGCGCCGCCGCGGCCTTGGCCAGAATCAGCGCACGAATGAAGGCGGCAGGCATGCGCTGGCCGGAAACCGGGAAGTTGTTCACCGCACGCTGGGTCTGCGCGCCATACAGCGCTGCGGCCGGCACTTCCAGCTCGCCCATGCTGTCGCGTTCGATGCGGGTGTCACTCATAGGGATTTCCTTCTAGCGGTTCGTGAAACGAGAGGGATGGCTGAAGACGCAGGGTCGCCAGCCGGTTACGGAGCGCGTTCAACCGGCGCTGCTGTTCGAGGCTGCCGACCAGGCGCTGCAGGCTGTACAAAGGGCGCCAGGCGCGATCCAGGCAGAGGGAGCGCCAATGCCAGGGCAGCGCAGGATCGCTGGCGGTATCGAGCAGCAACTCCAGGGTCTGTACCGACAGCCCCCAGGGGTCGAGCCAGCCCTGGGTAGCCAGGTGATGACCGTGGAATTCGTGCTGATCCAGCAGACGCGGCTCGTCAGGCTGCAGCGCACAGCGGATGCGGAAGCCCTGCCAGCGCCAGCAATCCAGGCAGGGGGTAAAGAACGGGAAGGACATATAGCGCCCACTCTTAATATGTAATGATATTTATTCCTACATGCTAGGAATAATCAATACACAAAGAGTGTGGGCATAGCGTTGCCGCAGACATGAAAAAGCCCGATGCGGCGAACGCCTGCATCGGGCTTTTTGCTCCAGCCGAGGGCGGTGTCAGCTGCCCGCCACGGTCATCCTCTCGATCAGTACCGAGCCGGTGCGGATATTGCCGCGTAGTTCAAGATCGCTGCCTATCGCGACAATTTGCCGGAACATGTCCCGCAGATTGCCGGCGATGGTCACTTCCTGCACCGGGAACTGGATCTCGCCGTTCTCCACCCAGAAACCGGCGGCGCCACGGGAATAGTCGCCGGTGACCATGTTCAGGCCATGCCCCATCAGCTCGGTGACCAGCAGGCCGCGCCCCATGCGGCGCAGCAACGCGCGCTGGTCCTCGTCGCCATGGGTGACAAACAGGTTGTGCACACCACCGGCGTTGGCCGTGCTGGGCATCCCCAGCTTGCGCCCGGAATAGGTGCCGAGCACATAGGACACCAGCTCACCGCCGGCGACGAACGGTTTGGCATAGGTGGCCAGACCGTCACCATCGAAGGCTGCGCTGGCCATGGCCCGCGGAATATGCGGGCGCTCGTCGAGGCTCAGCCACTCGGGAAACAGCTGCTGGCCCAAGGCCCCCTCAAGGAAGGAGGAATGGCGATACAGGTTGCCGCCAGAAATGGCGCCCAGAAAACTGCCGAACAGACCGGTGGCCAACTCGGCGGCGAACAGCACCGGCACCTCGCAGGTCGGCACCGGGCGCGCGCCCAGGCGCGCCACGCTGCGCTCGGCCGCCTTGCGACCGATCAGCTGCGGATCGGCCAACAGCTCGCCCTGGCGATTGACGTCGTACCAGTAGTCGCGCTGCATCTGCCCGTCACCCTCGGCGATCATCACGCAGCTCAGGCTGTGCCGCGAGCTGGCATAGCCGCCGACGAAGCCATGGCTGTTGCCATATACGCGGCAGCCCAGGTGAGTGTTCAACGTCGTGCCGTCAGCATTACTGATGCGCGGGTCGTGGGCAAAAGCCGCCTCCTCGCAGCTCAGCGCCAGCTCGACCGCCCGCTCCGGCGCCAGATCCCAAGGGTGGTAAAGATCCAGCTCCGGCAGCTCGCGAGCCATCAGCGCCGCATCGGCCAGGCCCGCGCAGTCATCCTCGGACGCATGCTGGGCGATGGCCAGCGCCGCCGCCACGGTCTCGCGGATGGCTGCCTCGCCGCTGGCCGAGGTACTGGCCGAGCCCTTGCGCTGCCCCACGTAGAGGGTGATACCGAAGCCCTGGTCACGGTTGAACTCGACCGTCTCCACCTCACCCTGGCGCACCGTGGTGGACAGGCCCTGTTCCACCGATACCGCCACCTCACAGGCGCTGGCGCCCTGACGGCGCGCCTCGGCGATGATCGCCTCGACCTGGCCCTGCAATGTCGGCAGAGCCTGCGGCCCTACAGCTTCAATCGAACTCATGTTGCACTCCAAGATCGGGAGGTGCCATTCGGGACAGCCCTCCTCTGACTGGTTATCATGGCGGCGTTTCCATCCGGACCGCCCCCATGGCTGATTCTTACGACGAAGACTTCTCTGGCGAGAAGAGCAAGACCCAGATCAAGCGCGAGCTGCATGCCCTGCAGGATCTCGGCGCTCGCCTGACCACCCTCAAGCCCGAGCTGATCGCCAAGCTGCCGCTTACCGACGGCCTGCGCAAAGCGCTGGCCGACGCGCCCAAACACACCGCCAACGCGGCCAAGAAGCGCCATATCCAGTTCATCGGCAAGCTCATGCGTGAACAGGACATCGACGCCATCCTGGCCCTGATCGACCAGGTCGACAGCTCCACTCGCGAATACAACGAGCGTTTCCACAACCTCGAACGCTGGCGTGACCGCCTTATCGCGGGCGATGACAGCACCCTGGAGAGCTTTGTCGCCGACTACCCGGAGACCGACCGCCAGCACCTGCGCAGCCTGATCCGTCATGCCCAGCACGAAGCGGCGCGGAACAAACCGCCAGCCGCCGCACGCAAGGTCTTCAAATACATCCGCGATCTGGACGAAGTGCAGCGCGGCCTGCGCTGACGACTCACTTTCGTAGGTTGGGCTGAGCCACCAGGCGAAGCCCAACAAACGCAACCGCGAGTCATGTCCCTCCCCAGCCGACTGTTGGACTTCACTACGTTCAACCTGCGCGGCCCGAGCTAACCTACGCTCCAGTGCCGCCCACCGTGATCGCATCGATCTTCAGGGTCGGCTGGCCCACCCCTACCGGCACCGACTGACCGTCCTTGCCGCAGGTGCCCACACCGCTGTCCAGCGCCAGGTCGTTGCCGACCATGGATACCCGGCTCATCGCCTCCGGACCATTGCCGATCAGGGTGGCGCCCTTGACCGGCGCGGTGATCTTGCCGTCCTCGATCAGGTAGGCCTCGCTGGTGGAGAACACGAACTTGCCGCTGGTGATGTCCACCTGGCCGCCGCCGAGGTTGGCGCAGTAGATGCCCTTCTTCACCGAACGAATGATTTCTTGCGGATCGCTCTCGCCAGCCAGCATGTAGGTGTTGGTCATGCGTGGCATTGGCAGATGCGCGTAGGACTCGCGGCGGCCGTTACCGGTCGGCGCCATGCCCATCAGGCGGGCGTTGAGCTTGTCCTGCATGTAGCCCTTGAGCACGCCGTTCTCGATCAGCGTGGTGCAATGGGTCGGCGTGCCTTCGTCGTCCAGACTGAGCGAACCACGGCGACCGCTCAGGGTGCCGTCGTCGACAATGGTGCACAGGCTCGACGCCACCTTCTGGCCGATCTTGCCGCTGTAGGCCGAGCTGCCCTTGCGGTTGAAGTCGCCTTCCAGGCCGTGGCCGACCGCCTCGTGCAGCAGCACACCGGACCAGCCGGCGCCCATCACCACCGGCAGGGTGCCGGCCGGCGCGGGGATCGCTTCCAGGTTGACCAGCGCCTGGCGCAATGCCTCGCGGGCGTAGGCCATGGCGCGCTCTTCACCGTTGCCGTCGCGTTCGAGGAAGTAGCGATAGTCGCTGCGCCCGCCGCCGCCATGCCCGCCACGCTCGCGGCGCCCGTTCTGCTCGACGATCACGCTAACGTTGAAGCGCACCAGCGGGCGAATATCGGCACCCAGACTGCCATCGCTGGCGGCCACCAGCACGTGATCCCAGACCCCGGCCAAGCTCACCGTAACCTGTTTGATCCGCGGATCCAGCGCGCGCGTGGCCAGGTCGATGCGCTTGAGCAGCTCGACCTTTTCGGCCCGCTGCAGCACTTCCAGCGGGTTGTCCTGGGCGTAGAGCGCCGTCACCTGGGGGCTGACGAAAGCCTGCACGCGGCCCTGCTGGCCGGCACGGGAAATCGAACGAGCGGCCTGGGCGGCCTGGCTCAGCGCCTCGGCGTGAATGGCGTTGCTGTAGGCGAAGCCGGTCTTCTCGCCGGACTGGGCACGCACGCCCACGCCCTGGTCGAGATTGAAACTGCCTTCCTTGACGATGCCGTCTTCCAGCACCCAGGTCTCGGAAACCTGGCTCTGGAAATACAGATCGGCAGCATCGATACCAGGCCCGGCCAGATCGCCGAGAATCGCCGGCAGTTGGTCGATAGCAAGGTTGCCAGGAGCCAGCAGATGGTTGCTGACCCGGTCGAGGATAGTGCTCATAACTGCTCCGTAGGCGCCGCCCCGGGCTGGGCCGGCGCAATGAATCGTCTGTGTTGGACCACCGGCATGCGCTGACGGATGGCTGCCTGCTCGTCGGCATCACGTCCGGCCAGCAGCACCGCCTCACCACTGGCCTGCTCGGCCAGCACGCGCCCCCAGGGGTCGATAATCGCCGAGTGACCGAATGTCTCGCGCCCGCCCGGATGAACACCGCCCTGCCCCGCCGCCAGTACATAGCACTGGGTTTCGATGGCGCGAGCACGGGTCAGCACCTGCCAATGGGCGGCGCCGGTGACCGCGGTAAAGGCGGCCGGAGCGCTGATCAGCTCGGCGCCGGCCGCACGCAGGCGGCTGTATAGCTCGGGGAAACGCAGGTCATAGCAAACACTCAAGCCCAGGCGCCCGAGCGGGGTATCGGCCACTACCACCTGATCGCCGAAGGCGTAGTCGTCGGACTCGCGATAGCGGCCACGGGCATCGGCGACATCCACATCGAACAGATGCAACTTGTCGTAGCGGGCAACGCGTTGGCCCTGGGCATCGATCAGCAGCGAGCAGGCGTGGGCCTTGGCCTGCGGCTGGCCATCGGGCGGTAGGGGAATGGTGCCACCGACCAGCCACAGGCCGAGGTCTCTGGCCGCTTCACGCAGCCAGGGCAGGATCGGCCCCTCGCCCAGCGCCTCGGCACGCCCCAGGGCGGCCTGGTCGCGCCGGCCCATGGCGGCGAAATTTTCAGGTAGCACGGCCAGGCGCGCGCCACGCTCGGCCGCCTGCAGCAGCAAGCGACGAGCGGCAGCGAGGTTGGCCAGAACATCGTCCTGGCTGACCATCTGGATCACGGCTAGGGACATGCTTACTTCCGTCCGGTTCATGCCTGCATGCTAACCCATGTAACCAGGGCTGGCCTCACCGGGGCTTCTCGAAAGGCTTGTCGAAAGTGATCTTGGGGTTCATCCAGGGCCCCTTGACCTTGTATTGCACGCTGGCAAAGCGCGCGACCTGATTACCCAGCAGCTTGTCGACCACGAACAGCGCGCCGCCGATGGCCGGCGCACCGACAATCAATGCGGCCAGCGGCAGGTTGTTGGTCACCGGCAGAGTTACCAGCAGGGTGGCATCGATACGCTCATCGGCCATATCCAGAACACCGTTCAGCTCCAAGCTGCTGGAAGGCCCCTCCACCTTGAGCGGCTCCTGGGTCTTGAACACGCCGTTGTCGCCAACCAGCAGAGCCTTGGTGCGGTCATAGCTGAGCCCCTTGCCGAGCAGGTCGGAGAAGTCCAGGCGCAGACGGCGACCGATGGAGTTGAAATTGAGCAGACCAAAGACCCGAAGCGCGGAAGCCGAACCCTGCACCTCGACGAACTGCCCCTTGCGCAGGCTGGCATCGAGGCTGCCGCTGTAGCGTTTGAGGCTGAGCCCGGCCGGTGAGCCAGGCCAACGGCCGTCGGCATCCAGGCGGAAACGCTCGCTGGTGGCGCTGGGCGCAAAACCCCAGGCCTTGAGTACGTCGGCCAGGTTCTCACCCTCAAGACGCCCCTTGTACCAGGTACTGGTCGCTCCCGGCGCGCCCTCCCAGCCAGCATTGCCTCCGACCTGCAGGCCCTTGAGGCCCAGCGCCAATTCGCTGAACTGCACGCCCTGCGGCGTCGGTCTGGCCTTGAAGGACCAGGCGCCAAACGGGTCATCGCCTTGCAGCACCTGATCGATCTTCACGTCCAGCGCAGGAATCTGCCGCGGGTCAACCTGCGCCAACGGATCGGGCTTTTCTGTCTCGCCGGCCGTCGCTGACTGGGCCGCCGGCAGGGTCAGGCGCGACAGGGACACACCAATGGGCGCACCCTGGGCATCCGGCAGGCTGACCTGGCCATCCAGCAGGGAGCTGGCCAGATCCAGCTGCCAGCCAGCCGCGTCACGCGCCAGCTTGACGGCAAGATTGTCCGCCTCGGCGCCAAAACCACGGAAACGGCCAATGGTCAGATCGGCATTACGGAAGAACTGGCGGTTCTGATTGTCCCCGGCCATGCCGGTATAGGGTTTGAGGGCTGTCTGCCAGGCACTCCAGTCCAGCTCCGCCAGATGACCACGCACCTGCAGTCCAGCAGCCGCAGGCAACAGGGCAGGATCACCGCCCAGACGCAGCACGCCACGCCCCTGCAGCATCTGCCCGGGTGGCGCGGCAAAAGCCAGGCTGGCCAGTTGCGAGTAGTCCAGCCAGTAGCGCCGCTCATTGCCTTGCAGGGTCATGCGGAAGCTGGCCTGGCTGGTCTCTTCCGCCTTTTTCGCGAAGGGCGCCGGCAACTCCACAGCCAGGCCCTTGAGATCGGAGTCGACCCGCAGCTGGCTGTCCGCCCCCTCCAGAGCCAGGCTCAGCTTGTAGGGCAGCTCGCCAGACAGCGGCAGCGGTTGAGTGACGCCAAGCCAGGCGGTCAGGCTGCCCAAGGGCATACGACCACTGGCCTCGATGCGCGTACGGGAATTGCCACGGGCACCTTCAGCCACAGCGCGGCCGCGCACGGCATGGCCAAGCACACGGGCGCGGATGTCGGGCGAACTGAGCCCGCTAGCGGTATTGAAGCGGAACGCGCCCTTGAGCTGGGACAGTTCGAGTACCGGATTGACCAGCTTGAGCGTTGCCCCTTCGGTGGCGAAATCCACCTGCACCTGCGGCGGCGTGCTCTTGGCCAGCGGAATGTCGAGATTCAGCTTGCCGCTCAGCGGCCCCTCTCCCTGCCAGCCGGCAAAGGTTTCCGCGGTGCCGATGGGCGCTTCCTGAAGAATCTTCAGGGCATCGACCAGGCTGCTCTCCACGTCACCTTCCAGGGCCAGGCGCGCGACCTGCCCGGCGGGCACATGGGGAACACTGGCCTTTACATTGAGCACCCGGCTATCCAGCAGGCGCCCTTGCGACACTCGCACATCGACGCCATCGTCCTCGATCAGCACTTCGCCCTGCGCCTCGCGCAGCACCGGCCAACCGGGCTGGAAGGCCAGCTCGGCATCGCGCACACGGAAGTACAGGCTGATGCTGCGCGCCGCGTCTTCCGCACCCTGGGCCAGCGAGCCCTGGTACTGGAACCAGCCTTCGTCGATATGGCCGCCATGGATAGCGGTACGCAGCCACTCATCCAGCGCCGGACTGAAGCCCGGGGAGCGGCTGGGCAGGTACTTGCCGGCCTTGCTCGCATCACCATCGGCCAGGCCGACACGCAGATCCATGTAGTCCTCTTCCTCCGGGTCCTTGCGCAGGCGCACCAGGAAGTCACCGGCAATCCGCCCCTCCTCGCCCACCACTTGCAGGTAAGGGCTATCCAGGGTCAGGTTGCCGTCGTCCAGCTGCCATTCCAGGCGTGCGCCTGCCTGGCGGTACTGCCAGGGATCGGGGAACAGGTTGGGAAAGTGCAGACTGAAGTTCTCGCTGGCGACCAGCGCCTCGCCACCACTCAGGTCCCCGCGCACACTGCCGCTGGCATTCTCCACCGCCGGAATGCCATGCCAGGCACCAATGCCCGCCTGCTCCAGGTTGGCAAAAAACTGCAGACGTTTGCCATCGGTCAGCTGGGGCCGGTACTCCAGATGCAGGTTATGCACAGTGCCATGCGGTGCCAGGGCCGCCAGGGCCTCGTCGGCCTGCTCAGGCAGCGGCGCCAGGGCACGTATTACCGGGCCCAGCGGAGTGAGGTCGAGACGATCGGCATCCAGCTGCCAGAGTTCGGGCTGGCCAGTAGCATCCAGATGCTGACGCAAGGCCAACGCGACCTCGCCCCAACGGGTCTCACCCAGACTCAGGGCCAGACCATTGACCAGCAATTCCTGGCGATCGGCCTGACGCTCGTAATGGGCCTGCAGTCCCAGATCGGCAATCTGTACCGGTTTGCGCCCGACATGGCTGCCGCTGAGTTCCGGCGCGTGCAGGCGAGCCGCACCACGCTGCACCTGCCCCTCGGCCCACTCCAGCCAGAACTCGCCACCAGCCTGCGCCTTGTCCAGCGTCCAGGCCTCGGCCAGCGTCTTCGGCAACCAGGCGGCCCAGTCGCTCTGCGGCAAGCTCAGATAGACCTCGGCGCTGCTCGCCTGCCAGTCCTTGGCATGCAGCTTGGCGCGCAGACGCAGGGCCAGGGGTTGACCATCCGGCAGGCGCAGGCGCAGATCCAGGCGCTGGCGCACCCGGCCGCTGCGCAAGGTCGTGTCGATATAGGTAAGGCTGAGCGGCTCACGCCCCAGGGGTTCGAGGGTCAGCTGGCTGTCCAGCAGGGACACCTTGCTGACACGCTCCAGCAGCTTGAGTAGCTGTTGCGGTTGCAACGGCTGGCTGGTTTCACGCGCGGGCAGTCCTTCGACCGCCCACTGGCCACTCTCATCCTGGCGCAGGCTCAGCTGCAGCCCCTCCACCTGCAGGTTGGCCAATCGTGGCTGATAGACCAGCAGGCTGCCGAACACATCCGGCACCAGGCGCACCTTGTCCAGGCGCACGGCGCTGGCGCCCTCGCCCACCTGCACATCATGAGCCGTCAGAACCGGGTCGAAGCCGCTCCAGCCGCCTTCCAGGCTGCCAATGAACAGCGGCATACCCAGGGCCTCACGGGCCTTGTCCTGCACCTCATCGCGGTACTCCGCCAGCAGCGGCGCCAACTGCCGCCCCAAACTGACATAGAGCGCAGCCATTACCAGCAACAGGGCGCAGAAGCCCAGCGCCCAACGCAGCAGCCGCATCAGCACGCCCATTCAGAGCAGCACCACGTCGTACTGCTCCTGGGAATACATGCTCTCGACCTGAAACTTGATGGGCCTGCCGATAAAGGCCTCCAGTTCGCCCACGTTGCCGGACTCCTCGTCGAGCAGGCGATCGATCACCTTCTGGTTGGCCAGTACCAGATAGCCCTCGGCCTGGTAGGCCCGCGCCTCGCGCAGGATCTCGCGGAAGATCTCGTAGCAGATGGTTTCCGCGGTGCGCAGCTTGCCGCGCCCCTGGCAGGCGGCGCAGGGCTCGCACAGCACCTGTTCCAGGCTCTCGCGGGTGCGCTTGCGGGTCATCTGCACCAGGCCCAGCTCGGTGATGCCGATGATGTTGGTCTTGGCGTGATCACGCTCCAGCTGTTTTTCCAGGGTGCGCAGCACCTGGCGCTGGTGCTCTTCATCTTCCATGTCGATGAAGTCGATGATGATGATTCCGCCCAGGTTGCGCAGGCGCATCTGCCGGGCAATGGCCGTGGCGGCTTCTAGGTTGGTCTTGAAGATGGTTTCTTCGAGGGTGCGGTGGCCGACGAAGGCGCCGGTGTTGACGTCGATGGTGGTCATCGCCTCGGCCGGATCGACCACCAGGTAACCGCCAGACTTGAGCGGCACCTTGCGCTCCATGGCGCGCTGGATTTCGTCCTCGACCCCGTACAGGTCGAAGATCGGCCGCTCGCCGGGGTAATGCTCCAGGCGGTCGGCCACTTCCGGCATCAGCTCGTCGACGAACTGGGTGATCTTGCCGAAGGTTTCCCGCGAGTCGATGCGGATCTTCTCGATCTTCGGATTGACCAGGTCGCGCAGGGTGCGCAGGGCCAGCGACAGGTCCTCGTAGATCACCGAAGGCGTCTTGGCCGTCTGCATCTGCCCGGCGATCTGCTCCCACAGGCGGCGTAAGTAGCGGATGTCGGCAAGGATCTCGTCGCTGCCCGCGCCCTCGGCGGCCGTGCGCAGGATGAAACCACCGGCCTCCTCGATACCTTCGGCGGCCACGCAATCGGCCACCACCTGCTTGAGACGCTCGCGCTCACCCTCATCCTCGATCTTCAGGGATATACCGACATGCGCGGTTTTCGGCATGTACACCAGGTAACGCGAAGGGATCGACAGCTGGGTGGTCAGACGCGCGCCCTTGGTGCCAATCGGATCTTTGGTGACCTGCACCACCAGGCTCTGCCCTTCATGCACCAGCGCACCGATGGGCTCTACCGCACTGCCTTCACGACTGGAGATTTCCGCCGCATGGATGAAAGCCGCACGGTCCAGGCCAATGTCGACGAAGGCCGCCTGCATCCCCGGCAACACCCGCACCACCTTGCCCTTGTAGATATTGCCGACGATGCCACGCTTCTGCGTGCGCTCGACATGCACTTCCTGCAGTACGCCGTTCTCCACCACGGCCACGCGCGACTCCATCGGCGTGATGTTGATCAGGATCTCTTCGCTCATGCGTCCTACTCTGCGCGTCGCGGTGGCTGGCCAGGGGCCGCCACCTCCTATTGTGGGCTGGCAGGCACAACCTGCCAGCACGGAATCCCGAATGCCTCCAGCATCTGCGCGGTCTCGCACAGGGGCAGCCCGACTACGGCCGAATAGCTGCCCTGCAACTGGCTGACGAACACCGCCGCCAAGCCCTGAATACCATAGCCGCCCGCCTTGTCCTGCGGCTCGCCACTGGCCCAGTAGGCCTCGGCCTCACCCGCCCGCAAAGCACGGAAGGTCACCCGACTGGTCACCACCTGCGATTCGATACGCCCGGCCGCGGCCAGCGCCACGGCGGTCAACACCTGATGCTCGCGACCTGCCAGGGCAGTCAACATGGCCAGGCCTTGTGCACGGTCCGCCGGCTTGCCGAGGATGCGGCCGTCCAGCACCACCGCCGTATCGGCGCCCAGCACCACGGCAGCGCCGGCCTGCTCAAGCGTAGCCAATCCAGCCAGAGCCTTCTCCCGCGCCAGGCGCTCTACATAGCCATATGCAGGCTCATCGGGCAAAGGAGTTTCATCTATGGAGGCGATCAGCGGAGTGAAAGAAACACCGATCTGCGCCAGCAATTCGCGCCGGCGGGGGGAACCCGAGGCCAGGTAGAGCGTGGCCATGCAGACATCTCCCTGTCGAAGAATGGAGGTGCGGTCTTGTCAGTTGACCGCGAAGCGTTGCTGCAGTCCACGCAGGATGGCGAACACCCAGGGCCAGAGCAAGGCACTGATCAACGCCGGCAGCACAAACAACAGCGTCGGCAGACGGTTGCCGGTCAGTGCGTTGAGCCACAACTGCACCAACTGGGCCAGGCCGAATACCACCAGCAGCACCAGGCTCTGCTGCCACATGGGGAACATGCGCAACCGCCGCTGCAGAGACAACACGAGAAAGGTAATCAGGGTCAGGATCAGGGCGTTCTGCCCGAACAACGTGCCGTACAGCACATCCTCCACAAGCCCCAGCCCCCAGGCACTGACCATGCCCAGGCGGTGCGGCAGAGCCAACACCCAGTAGCTCAGCACCAGCGCCAGCCACAGCGGCCGGCCGACTTCCATGAACTGCGGCATGGGTGCCACGCTGAGCAGCAATGCCAACAGCAGGCTGCACCAGATCACCCAGCCATTACGCGAACGGGCCACCATCACTGACTCTCCTGTGTGGCTGCCGGCACGGCAGGCGCATCCCGCCCCGGCACTGGCGCGGGAGCTGCTTCGCCCGATGTGGCGGCCGGAGTTGCGGCATCTACCGCCTCCTGGGCCTCGGCAGCCTCGGTGGCGCGCTCTTCCGGGCTGCGAGCATCGGTGAACACCAGCAGCATGTAGCGACTGCGATTGAGGGCCGCCGTGGGAATGGCGCGGACAATGGCGAAGGGCTGACCGGAGTCGTGAACCACCTCACTGACCGAAGCCACCGGATAACCGGCCGGGAAGCGCTGACCCATGCCGGAGCTGACCAGCAGATCGCCTTCCTTTATATCCGCCGTGTCGGCCACATGGCGCAGCTCCAGACGCTCAGGGTTGCCGGTGCCGGCTGCAATGGCGCGCAGGCCATTACGATTCACCTGCACCGGAATGCTGTGGTTGGTATCGGTGAGCAGCAGCACACGGGCGGTATAAGGCATCACTTCGACCACCTGGCCCATCAAGCCACGGGCATCGAGCACCGGCTGGCCGAGGAACACACCATCCTTCTCGCCCTTGTCGATCAGGATGCGATGGGTGAAGGGGTTGGGATCTACGCCAATCAGCTCGGTGACCAGCACCTTCTCATCGACCAGCGCCGCAGAGTTGAGCAGCTCGCGCAGGCGCACGTTCTGCTCGGTGAGAGTCGCCAGCTTCTGCAGGCGGCCCTGCATCAGCAGCCCTTCGGCCTTGAGCTTCTCGTTCTCTGCCAGCAGCTCACTGCGGCTGCTGAACTGCTGCGCCACACCTTCCCACAGCGACAGCGGCAGGCGGGCGACCTGGTAGGCCGGCGCGGTAATTACGCCCAGCTGGGCACGCAGTGGTTGCAGCACATCGAGACGCGCATCCACCACCATCAGCACGGCCGACAGCACGACCAGCACCAGCAGTCGTACGCCCAGCGAGGGCCCCTTGGCGAATAGCGGTTTGATAGCGCGTCCCCTTGTGCAGCGGCGGAAAGTGCGACAGCCAGAAAACAGAAAGCCGGAAGAAAGAGCTTCCGGCTTCCACAGCTTACCTCAGGCTCACTCGGTGGAGAGCAGGTCCATGGAATGACGATCCATCATTTCCAGGGCACGGCCGCCGCCACGGGCGACACAAGTCAGCGGGTCTTCGGCGACGATCACCGGCAGACCGGTTTCCTGGGCCAGCAGCTTGTCCAGGTCGCGCAGCAGGGCGCCACCACCGGTCAGCACCAGGCCACGCTCGGCGATGTCGGAGGCCAGCTCCGGCGGGGATTGCTCCAGGGCGCTCTTCACGGCCTGAACGATGGTCGCCAGGGACTCCTGCAGAGCCTCCAGCACTTCGTTGGAGTTCAGAGTGAAGCTACGCGGTACACCTTCGGCCAGGTTGCGGCCACGCACGTCGACTTCACGTACTTCACCGCCCGCGTAGGCGGTACCGATTTCCTGCTTGATGCGCTCGGCGGTGGATTCACCGATCAGCGAGCCGTAGTTGCGGCGCACGTAGGTGATGATGGCTTCGTCGAAGCGGTCGCCACCGACGCGGACAGATTCGGCGTAGACCACGCCATTCAGCGAGATCAGGGCGATTTCGGTGGTACCACCACCGATATCGACGACCATCGAGCCGCGGGCCTCTTCGACCGGCAGGCCGGCACCAATGGCGGCAGCCATCGGCTCTTCGATCAGGAACACTTCGCGGGCACCGGCGCCCAGCGCGGATTCACGGATGGCACGGCGCTCGACCTGGGTCGACTTGCACGGCACGCAGATCAGCACGCGCGGCGACGGCTGCAGGAAGCTGTTCTCGTGAACCTTGTTGATGAAGTACTGCAGCATCTTCTCGCAAACGCTGAAGTCGGCGATCACGCCGTCCTTCATCGGGCGAATGGCAGAGATGTTGCCCGGGGTACGGCCGAGCATGCGCTTGGCTTCGGTACCGACGGCAACCACGCTCTTCTGATTGTTGCCACTGGTACGAATCGCGACCACGGATGGTTCGTTGAGGACGATGCCGCGCTCGCGCACATAAATAAGGGTATTGGCAGTGCCCAAGTCGATCGACAGATCGCTGGAGAACATGCCACGCAGTTTCTTGAACATGGGGAGGGAACCCTAGACAGAGCGTGGTGAAAAAACGCTGGGTAAAAAAGTGCGGCAAACTCTAACAACGAGCAGCCTTTTGGGCAAGGCGGCGGGTGTGCTAAATTGCCCGCTTTTCCGGGCCTTTAGGCCCAAAAATCGCGGCCTTTGACCACCTCAAGCGGCATCCGTTCCCGCCCGCTCCCGCCCGGTCACCGCTCGTCCCTGGAGAATCACGATGGCGCTCGAACGCTCCGACGTGGAAAAAATCGCCCATCTGGCCCGCCTGGGCCTGACCGAGGCGGAAGTTCCACAGACCACCGCCACCCTCAACAACATTCTCGGCCTGATCGACGCCATGCAGGCAGTCGACACCGCTGGCATCGAGCCGCTGGCCCACCCGCTGGAAGCCACCCAGCGCCTGCGCGCCGACGCCGTCACCGAGCAGAACCAGCGCGATGCTTACCAGGCCATCGCCCCGGCCGTGGAAAGCGGCCTGTTCCTCGTGCCGAAAGTCATCGAATAAAAGGAAAGGGTTTACCCATGCATCAACTGACCCTGGCCGAGATCGCCCGCGGCCTGAAGGACAAGACCTTCTCCTCCGTCGAGCTGACCGAGAGCCTGCTGGCGCGCATCGCCCAGCTCGACCCGCAGCTCAACAGCTTCATCACCGTCACCGAAGAGCTGGCCCGCGCCCAGGCGCAAGCCGCCGACGCCCGCCGCGCCGCGGGTGAAGAAGGCGCCCTGCTCGGCGCGCCGATCGGTCACAAGGACCTGTTCTGCACCAACGGCGTGCTGACCAGCTGCGCCTCGAAAATTCTCACCGGCTTCAAGGCGCCCTACGACGCCACCGTGGTCGACAAGCTGGCCAACGCCGGTACCGTGACCCTCGGCAAGCTGAACATGGACGAGTTCGCCATGGGCTCGGCCAACGAGTCCAGCCACTACGGCGCGGTAAAGAACCCCTGGGACCTGACCCGCGTACCGGGCGGCTCCTCCGGCGGCAGCGCCGCCGCCGTGGCCGCGCGCCTGCTGCCGGCCGCCACCGGCACCGACACCGGCGGCTCGATCCGCCAGCCGGCCGCGCTGACCAACCTCACCGGGATCAAGCCGACCTACGGCCGCGTCTCCCGCTGGGGCATGATCGCCTACGCCTCCAGCCTCGATCAGGGCGGCCCGCTGGCCCGCACCGCCGAGGACTGCGCGCTGCTGCTCGGCGCCATGGCCGGTTTCGATCCGAAGGATTCGACCAGCGTCGATCAACCGGTCGACGACTACCTGGCCAGCCTGAACCAGCCGCTGGCCGGCCTGCGCATCGGTCTGCCCAAGGAATACTTCGGCGCCGGCCTCGACGCGCGCATCGGCGAGAAGGTCATGGCCGTGGTCGAGGAGCTGAAGAAGCTCGGCGCCACCGTCAAGGACATCAGCCTGCCGAACATGCAGCACGCGATTCCGGCCTACTACGTGATCGCCCCGGCCGAGGCCAGCTCCAACCTGTCGCGTTTCGACGGCGTGCGCTTCGGCTACCGCTGCGAGAACCCGGTCAACCTCGAAGACCTGTACAAGCGCTCGCGTGGTGAAGGCTTCGGCGCGGAAGTGAAGCGCCGCATCATGGTCGGTACCTACGCCCTCTCCGCCGGCTACTACGACGCTTACTACATCAAGGCCCAGCAGATCCGCCGCCTGATCAAGAATGACTTCGTCGCCGCCTTCAACGACGTCGACGTGATCCTCGGCCCAACCACGCCGAACCCGGCCTGGAAGCTCGGCGAGAAGAGCGCCGACCCGGTATCGGCCTACCTGGAAGACATCTACACCATCACCGCCAACCTCGCCGGCATCCCGGGCCTGTCCATGCCCGCCGGCTTCGTCGACGGTCTGCCGGTCGGCGTGCAGCTGCTGGGCAACTACTTCCAGGAAGCGCGCCTGCTCAACGTCGCCCACCAGTACCAGCAGGTTACTGACTGGCACACCCAAGCACCGACTGGTTTCTGAGGAATAGACAGATGCAATGGGAAACCGTGATCGGGCTGGAAATTCACGCCCAGCTCAGCACCCAATCGAAGATCTTCTCCGGCAGCGCCACCGCCTTCGGCGCCGAGCCCAACACCCAGGCCAGCCTGGTTGACCTGGGCATGCCCGGCACCCTGCCGGTGCTCAACGCCGAAGCGGTGCGCATGGCCTGCAAATTCGGCCTGGCCATCGACGCACATATCGCGCCGAAGAACATTTTCGCCCGCAAGAACTACTTCTACCCGGACCTGCCCAAGGGCTACCAGACCAGCCAGATGGACGACCCCATCGTCGGCAAGGGCCACCTGGACATCACCCTGGAAGACGGCACCGTCAAGCGTATCGGCATCACCCGCGCGCACCTGGAAGAAGACGCCGGCAAGAGCCTGCACGAAGACTTCCACGGCATGAGCGGCATCGACCTGAACCGCGCCGGCACTCCGCTGCTGGAGATCGTCTCCGAGCCGGACATTCGTTCAGCCAAGGAAGCCGTGGCCTACGTCAAAGCCATCCACGCCCTGGTGCGCTACCTGGGCATCTGCGACGGCAACATGGCCGAAGGATCGCTGCGCTGCGACTGCAACGTCTCGGTACGGCCGAAAGGCCAGGCCGAGTTCGGCACCCGCGCCGAGATCAAGAACGTCAACTCGTTCCGTTTCATCGAGAAGGCGATCAACCATGAAGTGCAGCGCCAGATCGAGCTGATCGAAGACGGCGGCAAGGTGGTGCAGGAAACCCGCCTGTACGACCCGAACAAGGATCAGACCCGCTCCATGCGCAGCAAGGAAGAAGCCAACGACTACCGTTACTTCCCCTGCCCCGACCTGCTGCCGGTGGTGATCGAGCAGAGCTTCCTCGATGAAGTACGCGCCAGCCTGCCGGAGCTGCCGGTGCAGAAACGCGAGCGCTTCGAGGCACAGTTCGGCCTGTCCGCCTACGACGCCAGCGTACTGGCCGCCAGCCGCGAACTGGCCGACTACTTCGAGGCCGTCAATACCGTGTGCGACGACGCCAAGCTGGCCGCCAACTGGGTGATGGGCGAGCTGTCCAGCCTGCTCAACAAGGACAACCTGGAAATCGAGCAGTCGCCGGTTTCGGCCGAGCAGCTGGGCGGAATGATCCTGCGCATCAAGGACAACACCATCAGCGGCAAGATCGCCAAGATGGTGTTCGAGGCCCTGGCCGCCGGTGAAGGCGCCACGGCGGACGAAGTGATCGAGAAGAAGGGCCTCAAGCAGGTCACCGACTCCGGCGCCATCGAGGCGATGCTCGACGAAGTGTTGGCGGCCAATGCCGAACAAGTCGAACAGTACCGTGCCAGCGACGAAGCCAAGCGCGGCAAGATGTTCGGCTTCTTCGTCGGCCAGGCTATGAAGGCCTCGAAAGGCAAGGCCAACCCCGGCCAGGTGAACGAACTACTGAAGAAGAAGCTCGAATCCTGAGTCACACACAACGCCGGGCCTGCCCGGCGTTGTGTCATCTGCCACAAGGGAATGTCCATGCACCGCTTTCTGCTTCCCCTCGCCGCCCTGTTGCTCGCCGGCTGCGCCAGCCAGAGCACGGTCGACCCCCACGGCTATCGCGCCGAAGGCCAGGCCTCCTGGTATGGCGCCCAACACCAGGGCAAGCCCACCGCCAGCGGTGAGCGTTTCGACCAGAATGCCCTGACTGCCGCCCACCGCCAGCTGCCTTTCGGCACCCGCGTACGCGTGACCCACCTGAGCAGCGGCCGCCAGGTGATAGTACGGATCAACGACCGCGGCCCGTTCAGCAAAGGCCGCATCATCGACCTGTCACGCCGCGCCGCCGAGCAGCTGGGCATGCTGCGCCAGGGTGTGGCGCCGGTACGCATCGAAGCGCTGGACGACTGACACAAAGCGATACAGGCGGCGCTGGCGTAGTCCTCGCCAATGAATAAGCTATGCCGAATTTTTCTGGAGCCCCCATTTCATGACTCTGATGACTTTCGTCTACCTGATCGCCGGCCTGGTGCTGCTGGTTGCCGGTGCCGAGGTGCTGGTACGCGGCGCCGCCAAGCTGGCCGCGCAGTTCGGCATTCCGCCGCTGGTCATCGGCCTGACCGTGGTGGCATTCGGCACCAGCGCGCCGGAAACCGCAGTCAGCGTGCAGTCGGCCTGGAACGGTAGCGGCGACCTGGCCATCGGCAACGTGATCGGCAGCAACATCGCCAACGTCCTGCTGATTCTCGGCGTCACCGCCCTGGTCGCACCGCTGCTGGTGTCACGCCAGCTGATTCGTCTGGACGTACCAATCATGATCGGCGCCAGCCTGGTCACCTGGGCCCTGGCCTACGACGGCAGCCTCAGCCGCCTGGACGGCGCCCTGCTGTTCTCCGGCGTAGTTGTCTACACCGCCTTCCTTATCATCAGCAGCCGACGCGAACAGAAAGCCGAAGGTGGCGACGAGTTCGACGATGAATACGGCCTGCACGAAACGCCCAAACCGCATGCCTGGGCGATCAACCTGGGGCTGGTGATCGCCGGCCTGGTGCTGCTGGTCGGCGGCTCCCATTTCCTGGTCGAGGGCGCCGTGCAACTGGCCCGCGCCCTGGGCATGAGCGAGCTGGTGATCGGCCTGACCGTGGTCGCCATCGGCACCTCCCTGCCGGAGCTGGCCACCTCGGTGATGGCAGCCTTCAAGGGTGAGCGCGACATTGCCGTGGGCAACATCGTCGGCAGCAACATCTTCAACCTGCTCTGCGTCCTGGGCCTGGCTTCGCTGGTGGCGCCCAACGCGATCCCAGTGGCGGCCAATGCCCTGGCCTTCGACTTCCCGGTGATGATCGCAGTGGCCATCGCCTGCCTGCCGATTTTCTTCAGCGGCTACGCCATCAACCGCTGGGAAGGCGCGCTATTCGTCGGCTACTACGCCCTGTACACCGCCTACCTGATCATCAACAGCAATGGCGCACCCTGGCTCGACAGCTTCCAGCACGCGATGCTGACCTTCGTCCTGCCGCTGACCGCCATTACTCTCGCAGTAATTGGTGCCCGCGCCTGGCAAAAACAGCGCTAAGGAGACTCACATGACCGACAACGCCAAAGCCGGCGAGCAGGTACGCCGCGAAGTGATGGGCGACGCCTTCGTCGACCGCGCCCTGAACAACGCCACCGACTTCACCCAGCCGCTGCAGGACTTCGTCAACGAACATGCCTGGGGTGGCGTGTGGACCCGCGGCGTACTGGAGCGCAAGACCCGCAGCCTGATCACCCTGGCTGCGCTGACGGCGCTGAAGTGCCCGCAGGAGCTGAAAGGCCATGTGCGTGGCGCACTGAACAACGGCTGCACGGTAGAGGAAATCCGCGAAGCGCTGCTGCACTGCGCGGTATATGCCGGCGTGCCGGCATGCATCGACGCGTTCCGCGCCGCTCAGGAAGTGATCGACGCCTGGCAGGCTGACCAGGCGTAAGTGCTGAGCGAGGTCAAACCTCGCTCACCGAATCCTCGCGGCTGCACGCGGGGCCCGGTAGCTCAAGGCGCTGCGCCTGATCATCCAGACGCGTCAGCGTGCCCTCGACCAGGGCACCGTTCTCCATGCTCAGCTGGCGATAGCTGATATTGCCGCGCACCCGAGCGTTGGAGTGCAGTTCCAGCAAATGCTCGACCACCAGATCGCCGACGATGCTGCCGTCGATCAGCGCATCATGGCTGCTGACGTTACCCTCGATGCAGCCGCCCGCACTCAGCGCCAACAAGCTGGCCGTGCCCGGCTTGTGCCGCACATTGCCACTGACCTTGCCGCTGACCTTGAGGCCGCCTTCGAACTCCAGGTCGCCATTCAGCGCCAGGTTGTCGGAGATCAGGCTGGAAAATTTATCGACGGACACCCGCGGCGCCGCTTTCTTGCTATTGAACATCCTCGTACTCCCGGATGATGGTTAACGCTCTTGCTGCTTCCGGAAGAACGCCAGATCGGTTTTCAGTTTCTTCACCTGTGCGGCCAGGTCGCCATTACGCCGCACCAGCTGCTGCTGGGTACCCTCTGCCTCGCGCTGCTGCATGTCGAACTGCGCCAGGCGGGCCTTGAGCTGCTGATTTTCGGCTGCCAGCACGTCCAGACGCCGCAACTGCTCATCGTCCTGGCGCAAGTGCAGGCTGAACGCCAACCCCAGGAACGCCAGTAGCAACAGGAAAAGCAGAACGCTGCGCCAGCGTCCCCGACCATGGCCGATCTGCAGACGGTGTTCGCCACGCAGCAGCTCGCGGGTCGACAGTGCCTTAGTCATGCGCCAGTGCATCGCTGTCGTAGGGCATGTCAGCCAGGGCCAGGAAACGCTGCGGATCGACGAAACGACCATGACGCAGCACTTCGAAATGCAGGTGTGGACCGGTGGAACGTCCGGTGGAGCCGACCGCGGCCACGCGCTGGCCCGGGGTGACTACGTCACCGGCCTTCACATAGAAGCGCGACAGGTGCGCATAGCGGGTGACCAGGCCATTGCCGTGGTCGATCTCCAGCAGCTTGCCGTAACCGTTGTGCCATTGCGCGGAGCGCACCCGCCCGCCCGCAGCGGCCACCACCTTGGTGCCGGAGCGTACGGAGAAATCCAGGCCGGAGTGGAAGGCCAGATGCTTGTTGAACGGATCGACACGATTGCCGAACGACGACCCCAGGCGTGCACCATCCACCGGGCGATGCGAGGGAATCGCCATCAACGCCGCATTGCGGTTGGCCACCCGCTCCAGCAGATGATCGAGCGCGCCACGCAGGCAGCGAGCGGTCGTCTCGCTGCGCCGCAAGTCCTCCAGAGACTGGCTATCACGCGGCAGACTGGCTGCCGAACAACCGCGCGGTGGCAACAGCACACCGCCCTTGCCGCCTGCAGGAATGGCCGGCGCCAGCTCGGGCAGCAGCGCCGGGTCGAGCGCAGAGACCTGTTCACTCAGGCTTTTGTGCTCGACCAGCATGCGGCGCAACAGCAGAGCGTCGGCCTCCAGGGAACGCAGGCGCCCCACCAGCTCACCCACGCGAGCCAGGGCGAAGCGCTCCTCGGCCGGTTCCTTAGCACTCACTGCGTCATCCGCATGAGTCTCGGGCACACCCAGGCCCTGGCCCAGCCAGACCCCACCGACAAAAGCGCCGACATTGCACAACAGCAGCAGCGCCAGGCCTGGCAACAGCAGGCGGCGCGGATTGACGACCCGAATGGTGTCGCGGGTAAGAGACCGACTAGACGGCGAAATAAACTTCATAGTGGCTTCCCGGAGAACAATACGGCCCGCTCGAAAGAGCAGGCCGTGGAATGTCGGCAGGGAATTTGCCCTAATTAGATGAACTTTTCTGCGGCCTATTGGGCGATTACGACAATTACCCGGCGTTGGTTTGCCGACGGCCTGACAGAACGAAGCATTCAACCGGAAAAGGGACGCTCCCGATGGATGCCGTCATCGGAACCGTCATATCCACCCACCCCACTGCAACACCAGCAACCCGACATTGGTGGTCAGTACCGCCATCAGAGTGGTGATGACGATGATGGTGCTGGCCAGTTCGTGATTACCGCCGCTGGCCTTGGCCATGACGAAGCTGGCCGCAGCCGTAGGGCTGGCAAAGTAGAGAAACAGAATGCCCAGCTCCACGCTGCGAAAACCACACAGGAAAGCGCCGAAGGTGGCCAGCAGCGGCAGCCAGACCATCTTCATCAGGCTGGCACTCAGTGCCAGACCGCTACCCTTGCGCAAGGCCGCCAGCGACAGGGTGCCGCCAATACAGATCAGCGCCAGCGGCAGGGTCATGCTGGCGAAATACTCGCCGGAAGTGAGCAGCCAGGCCGGCAGCTTGATCTGCCAATAGGCGAAAGGGATGGCCGCAACCACGCCAATGATCAACGGGTTGGTCAGGATGCTCTTGCAGATGCTGCGCAGGTCGGCCTTGGCCTCGCGGCTGTATACCGCCAACACGATGGCCGACAGGGTGTTGTACGCCAGAATCACCACACCGCCGAGCACGCCGCCGACCGACAACCCGTAGTCGCCATACAGGCTGGTGGCCAGGGCCAGGCCAAGGATGCCGTTGTTGCCGCGGAAACAACCTTGGGTATAGACCCCGCGCTCTTCGTGCGGCACCCGCAGAATGGCCCAGCCCCAGGCCAGCAGAAAGGTCACGATGGTTGCCAGCAGGAAGTAGCCGAGCAGCGCCGGCTGCAGCGCTGTCTGCAGATCGGCATGCAGAATGGCGAGAAACAACATCACCGGCATGGTGCCTTTGAACACCAGACTGGAAGCCGTGTCGATGAAGCGCGCATCGATCCAGCCCAGGCGCTTGAGCGCCACACCCAGGAACAGCATGGCGAAGACCGGCGCGGTGACCACCAGGGTCTGCTGGATAACGGCGAACATGCGGCCCCCTACTACATGGTTAGGAGGCTAATGATAGTCCCTTCGCAGCGCAGAAATCTCTCGGCGGAGCAGCTAAATGCTCAGCGCCGTACCGGGCGCTTCTGCAGTTTGCGCTGCAGGGTGCGGCGGTGCATGCCCAGGGCACGGGCGGTGGCGGAAATATTGCCCTCATGTTCAGCCAGTACGCGCTGAATGTGCTCCCACTGCAGGCGGTCCACCGACATGGGGTTTTCCGGCACCAGAGTTTCCAGGTCGGCATGCTCGGAGAGCAGCGCGGTCAGCACATCATCGGCGTCGGCCGGTTTGCACAGGTAGTTGGTGGCACCGCGCTTGATCGCATCCACCGCGGTGGCGATGCTGGAGTAACCGGTGAGGATCACCACGCGCATCTCGGCATCCAGCTCCAGCAGCTTGGGCAGCAGCACCAGGCCGGAGTCACCGTCCATCTTCAGGTCGAGCACGGCGTAGTCCGGCAGATCTTCCTTGGCCAGGGCCAGCCCTTCTTCCGCCGAGTTGGCCACGCTCACCCGCAGGCCGCGACGGTCCATGGCGCGAGCCATGACCCGGGTAAAGGTAGGGTCGTCATCCACCAGCAGCAGGTGCGGCTGTTCTTCCTGTTCGTGCAGTTGTTCGTCAGACATGCTCATCTCCAAGCCGGGGCAGCCGCAGTTCCGTCAGCGTGCCGCCTTCTTCGTGGTTATAGAGTTTCACCGAACCGCCGGCCCGCGTCACGCTGGCCTGGCTGAGGAACAGGCCGAGGCCGAAGCCTTTGCCCTTGGTGGTGAAGAAGGGTTTGCCGATCTGCTCGGCGATGACCAGCGGTACCCCGGCGCCCTGGTCACGGATGCTCAGGTTGATCCAGGCGTCGTCCCAGTCCAGACGGATGTCCAGCTTGTCCGGGCAGGCATCGGCGGCATTGTTCAGCAGATTGAGCAGGGCCTGGGTCAGATCGGCCGGCGGCAGCAGGCGCGGCACCGCACCGGCGCCCAGGCACTGGAAGCGGTAGGTGGCCTCGGGGCGCATCAGGTGCCAGCGGTTGAGGGTGGCCTCCAGCCACTGCACGGCGGTCTGCTCGAATACCGCCTGACGGCGATCGGCCTCGGCGGCGCGGACCAGTTGCTGCAGGGTTTCCTTGCACAGTTTGACCTGCTCCTGCAGCAGCGCCAGATCGTCCTGCAGCACCGGCTTGTCGCGGTACTCCTGACGCAGCTCCTTGAGCAGCACACTCATGGTCGCCAGCGGCGTGCCCAGTTCGTGGGCGGCGCCAGCGGCCTGAGTGGCCACGGCCAGCAGTTGCTGGTCACGCATGCCCTCTTCGCGACGCAGCGCCAGCAGCTCGTCCTGGCGTCGTAGCGCGCCGGCCATCTTGGCAGCGAAGAAGGTGATCAGCACCGCCGCCATCGCCACCGACAGCCACATGCCGTAGATCAGCAACGACTCGCGCTGGCCCAGCGGGATATCCAGCGGGTGTGGCCAGAACAGCAGCACCGTGTAGCCGGCCAGGCCGAGGCCGCACAGGGCCATGGTGTGCAACCAGGGCAGGGTCGCCGCGGCGATGGTCAGCGGCACCAGGTAATAGGAGACGAAGGGGTTGGCCGGGCCGCCCGAGTAGTACAGCAGCACGCTGTGGACCACCAGGTCACAGGCCAGCTGGATGGTGTACTCCAGCTCCGTCACCGGCCAAGGCCCGCGCAGGCGCAGGGCGGTGAACAGGCAGAGCGCCAGCGACACGGCGAGTGTGGCGCATAAAGCCAGCCAGGGCAGCGGCACCATGCCGGAAAGATAGGCAATACCCACCGAGCCGGCTTGGGCAGCCAGTACCAGCAGGCGGATCAGGGTCAGACGCCAGAGATTCTGCCGGCTAGCGGAGAGCAACTGGACAGGGGCATAGAGAGAAGTGGTCGGCATGCCAGCGAGTATACCCAGCGTACCGGGATGGCCATATGCCTGCGGCAACCGGCCGCAGCGGCACAGCACCGAAGGGGCGTTACCCACGCAGTGCCATGCTCAAGCCGAAGCACGCCGACAGGCTATCTGTAAAAAAAGGGGGGGGGAACTTTGCAGTTCGCCCCTTACTGCTCACCCTTCATCGCATGGGACAGGCCGAACATCAGCAACAGCAGGTTGTCGCCATCGGCCTCGACCTGCTTGACACCGGAATGGCGGCTGGAAACCGTCGAGCAGACCTGCTCGGCACAGTGCTTGCCATCCAGTACGCGCGGGGCCGGCTCCTGCCAGGCTGCGGCGGCCAGCGCGGTAACGCTGAGCGCGCCAACGAGGAACAAACCTCGAGCGATTTCTAGCTTCATTACAGCAACCTCTTGATAGTGCTGCCAAACACCTGCTCATAACCGTAGACCACCTGCTGCCATTCGGCGGCGCTCCACGACGAATGGCGACGCAGTTGGCGCATGTCATGACGTGCAGCACCTCTGCGAGTCCAGCGGCGACGACTCTTCTCCAGGTCGAGCAAAGCCACTTCCAGCTCGCTGTCGCTGACTTTCACGAACACATGCTTGGCGTACAGGCAGCCATGCTGCCAGCGGGCCAAATTCATGCGGGCCAGCATCGCACCAACTTGTTGCAGCAATTGGTCATGTCTCTGCGGATCTATCTGCCCGCGCCCGCCAGCGGCGTACCAGCTTTCGATGTCCTGAAATCCTTCTAGCTCGGCGCTGACCAGCAAGCCACGCCAACCATCGGCGCCACGTTCGGTGCCGCAGTAGACGATCTGCGGCACACGCACACCATGCCGATCTAGATCGAGCAGGGCCTTGCGTTCGCGCAGCACGGTCGGACAACCAAAGGGGTACCGCAAGCTACGGTAGATATGCCCGACCTGGCGCTTGGCATAGAAGACGCTGCCATCCTTCTCATGCAGGCGCTGCACGCCACTCTCGCCACCCCGACGACGGTTGGGCTCTTCCACCCAGTCGCCCTGACGCTGCCACCACTGCTCGAATTGGCCAGCCAGACTCATGCCTCTCTCCGTTCTATGACCCTACGGGGTATGCCTGTTTCTGCTCCCGGTAACCACGGGTAACACGGTAACCCGCAACACAATCCGCAAGACCTCTAATCTGCGGCTGGATGCGGCGCATGGATATCAAGCTGAAGCAACTAGCAAATCGCATACCGCTACTCCCCGTCCGCCTCTCCTTTGGCCAAACTGACCTCAAAGCGGCAGCCGCGCGGCAGAGCATCCTCCAGCGCCACACTCCAGCCCTGGCTTTCACAAATTCTCTGCACCAGCGACAAACCGAGACCCAGCCCCTCTCCCCGCGCCGCGCCACCACGGACGAAAGGCTGGAACATCGCCTCGCGCTCCGCCGCTGGAATGCCGACGCCACTGTCCTCGACCACAAAACCGCTGGCGCCCAGACGCAGCTCAATGCGCCCCTGTTCGGTGTAATGCCAGGCATTGCGCAACAGATTACCCAGCACCGAACGCAAGAGCGGTGCGTTGTAGTGCTCTTGCCCTCCCGCCACCGGGTGGTAATCGAACACCAAGCCCTTGCTTTCGATAATCGGCCGCCATTGCTCGACAAGGCCATCGGCAATCTCTCGCAGGCTGGACTGCGACTCCACCGCGCCGCCCTCCGCAGATGAGCGCGCCAACAGCAGGAAGGTCTGCACAAGTTCACGCATTTCTTCGCAAGCCCGGGCAATACGCTGAACCTGGGCACGGCTGCGCTCGTCCAGACCGGGGCTCTCCAAGAGCAACTCGCTGGAGCTGGCCACCACCATCAAGGGTGTACGCAGCTCATGACTGACATCGCTGGTGAACAGTCGCTCACGCATCAAGGCCCTACGCAGCAGCCCCAGGGTGGTATCGAACGAGGCGGCCAGACGCCCCACCTCGTCCTCGGCATAATCCGGCGCCAACTGCGGGGCGCGCTCAAGCAACTGATCCGGATGGCGCACCTGGCCCGACAGGCGCACCACTGGCTCGATGACCTTGCGTGCCAGCAGCCAGCCGAGCAGCCCGGACAGTGCCAGGCTCAGCAGGAAGCCCACCAGCACCACGCCAAACAGCAGCTGCTCGCGCTCCTCGAATTCGCTCTGGTCCTCCATCAACACATAGCGCCGGCCGTCCACCAGGTGCACATAGGCGTAGTAGGAGCGGTTGTCGCGGAACAACTCACTGAAACCTGGCGGCAGGTTCTGCAGATCCTCGCCCAGAGCAAACTCGCCACGCCCGCCGGAATAGTGAAACAGCTGCGTCGGCTCCGGCCGATGCCGCCAGTCGTCGATGCTTTCCATCTTCAACAGCCGATCGAGGTCGCCCCCCAGCTCGGAGGAAATCAGCCGTTCCTCGACCAGATGTACGGTTTCCACGATGCCGATGGCGAAAGTGCCGCCGACCAGCGCGGTCATCAGCACAAAGGCGATGACGATGCGGCGTGACAGGCTTTGCTTAAACTCCATCGTCACCCTCGACCAGCCGATAGCCGATCCCATGCACGGTTTGCAGCAAAGGGGTGGGGAAGGGTTTGTCGATCACCTGGCGCAACTGGTGCACATGGCTGCGCAGGCTGTCGCTATCGGGGCAATCGTCACCCCACAGCGCCTCCTCCAGCACCTCGCGGCGCACCACATGAGGGCTTTTCTGCATCAGCAAGGCCAGCAGCTTGAGGCCGACCGGATTGAGCTTCAGCGCCTTGCCGCCCCGACCGATCTCCAGAGTATCGAGGTCGTAAGTGAGATCCCCCACTTGCAGCAGGCGCTTGCCGGCTCCCAGGCTACGGCGCAGTACCGCCTCGATACGCGCAGCCAGTTCGGATAACGCGAATGGCTTGACCAGATAGTCGTCGGCCCCCGACTTGAAGCCCTGCAGCCGGTCATCCAGCTGATCGCGCGCCGTGAGCATGATCACCGGCGTATTGCTGCGCGCCTCCTCGCGCAGACGCTTGCACAGGGTGTAGCCGTCGATGCCGGGCAGCATGATGTCCAGCACCAGCAAGTCATAATGCTGAGTCGTCGCCAGCTGCAGGCCGGAAAGACCATCCTGGGCACAGTCAACGCTGTAGCCCTTGATCTGCAGGTAGTCGGCCATGTTGGCCAGAATGTCGCGGTTGTCCTCGACCAGGAGGATACGCATGGTCGTCGTTCCGATTGCTGCGAATACGGCCAAGATACCCCGCTCTTGGGCTCAAATCGTCCAAGACAACGTTTTTTTCACATCCCGTTGACCTGCCGATCACATACCTCGAAGCACACTGCCGCGCATTCACAGCGCCGCAGAGAGGTTTGTCATGCTGTACTCCCCCCGCTTTTCCCGTCGTTGGTGGTATGGCTTGCCGCTGACCCTACTGGCATTGATGCTGATATTCGAACCCAGCCGTATCGACTTCGCGCTGTCGGACCTGTTCTACATCCCTGGGCAGGGATTCATTGGCCGGCACAACGATTTTCTCGAAGACATCCTGCATGACCGCGCCAAACAAGCCTGCATCGCGATCGGCCTACTGGCCCTGGGCGGCTTCCTGGCTAGCCTGCTGCCCACCCCTTTGCGCCCGCACAGACTTCGGCTCGGCTATCTGGTGCTGGCCATCGGTCTGTCCACCGGCATCGTAACCCCGCTGAAACAGGCCACCCAGATGCACTGTCCCTGGAGCCTGGAGCAATACGGTGGCGTCGAACACTTCTCGCCACTGCTAGGCCCACGCGCCGAAGCGGTAGATAAGCCCGGCAACTGCTGGCCAGGCGGTCATGCTGCCGCAGGGTTCGGCATGTTCGCCCTGTTCTTTGCCCTGCGTGACCGCAAGCCACGTCTGGCTAACGCGGCACTGATCGGCGCCAGCTCACTGGGCATCCTGTTCTCCATCGTCCGCATTGTTCAGGGGGCCCATTTCCTCTCACACAACCTGTGGACGGCGGGCTTGTGCTGGCTGATCTGCCTGGGGCTGTACGATCTGATGCTCTATCGACCCAAGGCATTGGCAGAGCAGCGTACCGGGCTACCTGCCCAAGCCTGACCCACCTGACTCAGGCAAGGAGCCCAGCAATAAAAAAGCCCCGCACTAGGCGGGGCTTTTTCATGACAGCTCAGGGAGCAGGTCGGCTTACATCATGCCGCCCATGCCACCCATGCCACCCATGTCCGGCATGGCCGGAGCAGCCTTGTCTTCCGGAATGTCGGCAACCATGGCTTCGGTGGTGATCATCAGACCGCCGATGGAGGCCGCAGCCTGCAGAGCGGAACGAGTGACCTTGGCCGGGTCCAGGATACCCATCTCGATCATGTCGCCGTAGGTGTCGGTCGCGGCGTTGAAGCCGAAGTTGCCCGAACCTTGCTTGACCTTGTCGACCACTACGCTCGGCTCGCCACCGGCGTTGGCCACGATCTGGCGCAGCGGCGCTTCAACGGCGCGACGCAGCAGAGCGATACCGACGTTCTGGTCTTCGTTGTCGCCTTTCAGGTTGTCGATGGCCTGCAGGGCACGTACCAGGGCAACACCGCCGCCAGGTACCACACCTTCTTCCACGGCAGCGCGGGTAGCGTGCAGGGCGTCTTCAACGCGGGCCTTCTTCTCTTTCATCTCGACTTCGGTGGCAGCGCCAACCTTGATCACGGCAACACCGCCAGCCAGCTTGGCCAGACGCTCTTGCAGCTTCTCTTTGTCGTAGTCGGAAGAGGTTTCTTCAACTTGCTTGCGGATCTGCGCAACGCGAGCTTCGATGTCAGCCTGAGCGCCAGCACCGTCGATGATGGTGGTGTTTTCTTTGCTCAGTTGAACGCGCTTGGCGTTACCCAGGTGCTCCAGAGTAGCGCCTTCCAGGGACAGGCCGACTTCCTCGGAAATCACGGTACCACCGGTCAGGATAGCGATGTCCTGCAGCATGGCCTTGCGACGGTCGCCGAAGCCCGGAGCCTTGACGGCTGCGACTTTGACGATACCACGCATGTTGTTCACTACCAGGGTGGCCAGGGCTTCGCCTTCCACGTCCTCGGCAACGATCAGCAGCGGACGACCGGCCTTGGCAACAGCTTCCAGTACCGGCAGGAGTTCGCGGATGTTGCTGATCTTCTTGTCGACCAGCAGCAGCAGCGGGCTTTCCAGCTCGGCGACCATGGTGTCCGGCTTGTTGATGAAGTACGGCGACAGGTAACCACGGTCGAACTGCATGCCTTCTACAACGGACAGTTCGTTTTCCAGGCCCGAGCCTTCCTCAACGGTGATCACGCCTTCTTTGCCGACTTTTTCCATGGCTTCGGCAATGATGTTGCCGATGGAGTCGTCGGAGTTGGCGGAGATGGTGCCGACCTGGGCGATGGCCTTGGTGTCAGCGCACGGCTTGGACAGCTCTTTCAGCTGAGCAACGATGGCGGTGGTGGCCTTGTCGATGCCGCGCTTCAGGTCCATCGGGTTCATGCCGGCAGCGACGGACTTCAGACCTTCGTTGACGATGGCTTGAGCCAGAACGGTAGCGGTGGTGGTGCCGTCACCGGCAGCGTCGTTGGCCTTGGAAGCAACGTCCTTGACCAGCTGGGCGCCCATGTTCTCGAACTTGTCTTTCAGCTCGATTTCTTTGGCAACGGAAACGCCGTCCTTGGTGATCAGCGGAGCACCGAAGCTGCGATCCAGAACCACGTTACGGCCTTTCGGGCCGAGGGTGGCTTTGACGGCGTCGGCCAGGACGTTGACGCCAACCAGCATTTTCTTGCGAGCGGAATCGCCAAATTTAACTTCTTTTGCAGCCATGATCGGTATTCCTCAATTCGTTTCGTAGAACAGAATTCGTAGTAACAGGCCGCTGAAATTAGCCTTCAACAACGCCGAGAATCAGTTTTTCGCTCATGACCAACAGGTCTTCGCCTTCAAACTTAACAGGCAGTGGAGATTCATTACCTACGTAGGAAGCAAACATCACTGTGTCGCCGACTTTTACAGCCAGCGGGCGAACTTCACCATTTTCAAGCACCAGGCCGGCACCTACAGCGAGTACTTCACCACGGTTCGGCTTCTCAGCAGCCGAGCCCGGCAGCACGATGCCGCCTGCGGTTTTGGTCTCTTCTTCGCTGCGACGGATTACGACGCGGTCGTGCAGAGGACGAAGCTTCATTGTCGATCTCTCCTGATAGTTGTTTTCACTGGCCGGCGACTGCGCCGGCGGGTTAGGCAAAACCGGCTTGGGGCCGGGCGCATCTCGCCTTGGCAAGACGCGGAAGTCTGTTCTGCCGCTGCAGCGCGGCAGAAACCTTGCGGTGATCGCTAGATAGGGGCGTTCAAGGGCTTTTCAAGGGGGGCGAGGGAAAAAATTTGCGCAGCCACGTTCAATCGCGACGCTCGTATTCGCCTTCCAGTACATGCGGATGAGTCTGCCCCGAGCGAGCCTGCGCATCGTCGAAGAAGGCGCGCTGGCGCAGCGCCTGCTCCTGAGCACGATCCTGCAATTTGCCGATCAGCAGACGACGGGTGAAGGGGAACAGGCAGAGCAGACCGAAGATATCGCTGATAAAACCCGGCAACAGCAACAAACCACCGCCAACCGCGATCAGCAGACCCTCGAACATCTCGCGCTCGGGCATCTCGCCACGGGCCAGCTTCTCACGGGCGCGCCAGGCAGTGGCGACGCCGGCCACGCGCAGCAACACACTGCCGAGCACGGCAGAACCGATCACCAGCAGCAGCGTCGGCAGTACGCCAATGGCGCTGCCGACCTGAATCAGCACGGCCAGTTCGAGGATGGGGAACAACAGGAAGAGAAACAGAAAAGCGCGCATCACAGAGTCCTTGGCGGAAGAACGGCTTCCGGTAACGATGAAGTATGGGGCGCTACGCTTAATTCAAGCTGAAGCCTGCCCAACGGTCGGCCATACATCGCTGCGAGCCAGCAGTACCAGGGCCTGGCGCACCGCGCCCGGATTATTACAGGATGTTGGGAAAGCCAGCCAATACAGGGCTTTGCCGATGCGCAGGTGAAAGCCTTCGCTGTCGATCCCAGCCAGTTGCGCCGGCTCGTGCTGCGGCAGACCGTTCAGTTCGACGTAATGGGCAATCGCACTGGCGTGGTCGTCGTTCATGTGTTCGACCATGCTGCGCTCGGCTTCACCGGCATGCGGGTTGGCCAGGGTGACCTCGTTCAACCAGTGAATGGCGCCGAAACCACCGATATAGCGACTACGTACCGGATTGAGCCGCCAGAAGTCGAAGTCGTGGGTGCGATGGTAATCGCGCGCCTCGGGGAAATAACGGTAATAACGCGCGGCTGCCGTTTCGATAGCCCCGGTTTCGGTGATCTGCTCGGCCTCGGCCAGAATGGTCAGGCGCCCAGCGGCCTGGACATCCTCGGCGCCGCGCTCACCGACCAGCAACGAACACTTGTTGTCTTTCTGCAGGTTGTGGGTGTGCTGGGCGATGCGACTGATCAGGATCAACGGCCAACCCTGCTCATCGAGGCAATAAGGCACCACCGATCCGAAAGGGAAGCCTTGTACCACTTTGGAGTGAGTGGAAAGCACCCCGTGGTATTCCTTGAGCAGCAATTCTCGGGCATGCTTTGCGGCTGTTTCGCTCAATTTATGACTCCTCGCTCAGAATTCGTCGAAATAGACGAACAGGCGCCCTGCACAGTCAGCCTAAGCGCCCGCGAGGCCACCCGTAGACCTTGAGGGGTAGTGTTATGGAACTCAAAGATAAAGTCATCATCATCACCGGCGGCTGCCAGGGCCTGGGCCGCGCCATGGGCGAATACCTGGCCGCCAAGGGCGCCAAGCTGGCGCTGGTCGACCTCAACCAGGAAAAACTCGACGAAGCCGTGGCTGCCTGCAAGGCCGCCGGTGGCGATGCCCGTGCCTACCTGTGCAACGTGGCCAACGAAGATCAGGTGACCCACATGGTCGCCCAGGTGGCCGAAGACTTCGGCGCCATCAACGGCCTGGTCAACAACGCCGGCATCCTGCGTGACGGCCTGACCATCAAGGTCAAGGACGGCGAACTGAGCAAGATGAGCCTGGCCCAGTGGCAATCGGTGATCGACGTCAACCTGACCGGCGTGTTCCTCTGCACCCGTGAAGTCGCGGCGAAGATGATCGAGCTGAAAAATACCGGCGCCATCATCAACATCTCCTCCATCTCCCGTGCCGGCAACATCGGCCAGGCAAACTACTCTGCGGCCAAGGCCGGTGTTGCTGCCGACACCGTGGTTTGGGCCAAGGAACTGGCGCGTTATGGCATCCGCGTTGCCGGCGTCGCTCCTGGCTTCATCGAGACCGAGATGACCGGCAGTATGAAGCCGGAAGCCCTGGAAAAGATGACTGCCGGCATCCCGCTGCGCCGCATGGGCAAGCCTGCCGAAATCGCTCACTCCGTGGCCTACATTATGGAAAACGACTACTACACCGGTCGCATTCTCGAGCTCGACGGCGGCCTGCGCCTCTGATTGGGTTTCGATCTGCTGCGCGTCGGCCAGGCGTTGTTGGAGAAGGGCCTCGGGTGCTCATTTACAGCTCGTAAACTCCGCGCCCTCGGCCCTCCTCCGCCTAGCCTGGCGCTAGCTCGCTAGATCGATTCTTCAGCCCGTAAAAAAGCCCCGCACTGCGGGGCTTTTTGTTGCGTGGAATACCTGTAGGAGCGAGCTCTGCTCGCGAAGCAGTCCCCACAAAAGC